>JBAOHZ010000009.1:1283000-1924500 GCA_037045225.1 Nitrospira sp. | reverse complement strand
CCTTCAGGGTTCATTGCGATGATGGCGATTTCTGTGGCGGAATCGAGTACTGCCTGGAGCCGCGCTTGGGTGTCGAGAATCTTATCCCGAGCCGCCTTCTGTATTGTTTGATCTCGGCAGGTGCAGAGGAGCCACACCTCTTGATTGTCTTGGGTAGGGAGGAGGACGAAGGAGACTTCAGTGGAGATACTGTCTCCCAGCTTCTTCATGCCGGTCGTTTCCCCATGCCAATGCCCCGATTTCATGAGGAGAGGGAAGAATACGGTCTCGATCTTCGCGGTCCATTCGGGTGCGTAGAGATGTTTCCACGATTTCCCGATCAGTTCGGCGGTGTCGTAGCCGTAGATGTTCGCATGCGCTCGGTTCATGTAGGCGTAGCGCCCGGATTGATCCAGGAGGGCGATCCCCTCCATGGCGTGGTCAAAGGCGAAGAGTATCCGTGTGTGGAGCGCTTCGAATTGTTTTTGGGCGGCCAGGGTTCTCGCCAGTTGAAGATTCCGCAAGCGTAACTCAAGCTGACTGAGGACTTGCCGTCCGAGGATGGCCAGGGTCTGCCGCTGGTTCGTCGTCAGATGACGAGGTGTCCGATCGATCACGCACAGCGTGCCGAGGCTATACCCTTCCGTGCTGATGAGTGGCGCGCCGGCGTAAAACCGAATGAAGGGCTCTCCTGTCACGAGGGGGTTGGTTGCAAACCGTTCGTCTTCGAGTGCATCCGGGACTTCCAGGATATCGCGCTGGAGGATGGCATGGGCGCAGAATGCCAGATCGCGCGAGGTCTCACAGGTCGCGATTCCCACCTTCGCCTTGAACCATTGCCGCAGTGGATCAACCAGGCTGATCAGCGCGATCGGCGTTTCGCAGAGCCCCGCGGCCAGCTGCACGAGATCATCAAAGTTCGTTTCCGGATCGGTATCGAGGATCTCATACCGCATGAGGGCTTCGATCCGTTGGGGTTCGTTGTCGGGGAACGGAGCGGTACTCATCGTGCGATCAATTTCGTCTGCGGTCAGATGGTTCGTGGGTGCTCTTGGGCATCGGTCTACAGAACCCGTTTGTGCCGGCGCAGTGTGCCAGGCAAGCCTTTCCTACCTTCTCTTTATCGGTCAACGGGATTCGACCTTGAGGCCCCTAGGATTCATACATACGTTCTACGTCAGGGAGGGCTGGGGCGAGATCTGCCGACGACCAGCTCGACGTCCGTATTGCCGTGCTGTCTGTTGCAAGTTTGGACGCGACCGATGAGTGGTTGAAATGAGCCAAAATGCGTCAGAGACTTGAGGCAAGTGAGTTTGCGTGATATGTTTTTTGTTCCGAGAAAGCACCGAAGGAAGAGCGTATATGGACAGACCTGGGATTCACGCGATCAAGTCTACAAATTTGGCATTCATGTCGATCGGTCTTGTGGCGCTGGCGCTGCAAGGGTGTGGTCATGCGTCACGGCCACCAGAAGCGACCTGGCCGGAGCCCTCGTCGGGGGAAATCTCCTTGCATCGGGCGGAGCATGCGGTTCTTGCAGGAGAATGGGAATACGAAGAAAGCGGGATGGTGGTGC
Source organism: Nitrospira sp. (assembly GCA_037045225.1). Classification (NCBI taxonomy): domain Bacteria; kingdom Pseudomonadati; phylum Nitrospirota; class Nitrospiria; order Nitrospirales; family Nitrospiraceae; genus Nitrospira; species Nitrospira sp. The sequence goes on along the minus strand of JBAOHZ010000009.1, from coordinate 1,922,945 downwards.
CGTTGAGGTTGGACCAATTCGGCAATGGCTTTTACGATTTTAAGGATGGGCGGTTTCGAACTGACATCTTGTCCGACCGCCACTGGACGGGGGCCTGGGCTCAACGAGAGAATAATCGGGAAGGGGGATTTGAGATCACCTTATCGTCCGACTATTCAGAAGGCGAAGGTCGCTGGTGGTATACACGCATCGAGGGTGATACTGCTCCAACCAATCCCGGAGGGCGGTTTCACGTGCTGAAGGTGCAATCGATCGTTGAGAACCAAGGATCACGCTCCGCGCCTTCCTCTCCCTAGCAGTGCAGTGACCTACTGTCCTAGGTTATCCGGTGACCCACTCGTTGCAGGATCTACCCGTTCATAGAGCGCTGAGTAGTCCACATCGCCTAGCCCCATGGCAATGGTGTCGAGGAGCAGTGATCGGACCCCCGGGAGTCCGCCTGGGGAGAGCTGTGCGGTGTCTGCGGCGGCAAGGGTTAACTCCACATCTTTCAACAGGTGTCGGGTCGAAAAGTTTGGCCGGGCATAGTTGCGTTCCGCGAGTCGAGGCAACTTCTTCTCGAACGTCGGCGCATAGAGGGCGCTTTTTCGCAACACGGCCATAAAGGTATCCACCTCCACCCCGCCTCGACGAACCAGTCCAAGACTCAGGGCGAAGGCCGCCGTTTCTGCGGCAATGAGTTGATTCAGCGCGAGCTTCATCACGGCGGCTTTTCCCACCGGGCCGATCAGGCGCACGTCCGAACTGAGGGCATGCAGGAGCGGTGACCAGGTGACAAACTGCTCCGGAGTCGCTCCGACCATGATCAGGAGGGTGCCCGATTTGGCTTCGGCGATGCTTCCTAGCACCGGCGCTTCCAGGTATTGTCCCCCCAAGCGCTCGATGTCTTCTCCGATCGAACCACTTTCCGACGGACCGATTGTCCCCATTTGAATGATCGTGCGATTGCGAAGTGCCTGGCTGGTTGAGGGATCGAGCAGCACGGCACGAATGGCCGTCGCGTCTGCCAGCATGAGGACGACCACGTCTGTAGCGGCGATCGCTTCTCCCGCCGTTAAGGCGATGTGAATACCCTGTTGCTGCAGCGCCAGGGTTTTTTCAGGAGTACGATTATAGGCCGATAGGTGATGACCGGTAGCATGCAGCCGTTCCGCCACCGCCTGCCCCAGCAACCCTGTGCCTAACAAGGCCACGTTCATGGGAAACCTCCATGGTGTCTGCCAGGCGGACATCGTACAGAGAAGCGATCGCGGTTGAAAGGGTCAAGGGAGGGGGGTGCGAAGAGCGGTACGCTCGGCACTGAGTTGCATCAGGTGTGTGCGCGCCGGCGAGGTCAGGGCTGTACCGATGGCCAACGTGCCTGTCACCCTGGGATCGGCGCGGTTAAACGTAAACGGATGGCCTGTGGCCGTGGTGGCGCGCCCTCCGCTTTCTTCGATCAACAGAACGCCGGCGGCGATGTCCCACTCATTGCCCCCGTCCAACGTCACGGCGGCATCGGCCTGCCCGGCGGCGACTAACGCGAGGGCATAGGCAATCGATCCGATCGGACGGCAATGTAGATGGGGCTCAAGGGTCCGGAAGCGGCCGACCCGGTGTTCCCATGGATTCACAAGGGCAAGTGGCCGCTCAGGGGGAGTAAACGGAGGCTGGCCGGCATCGGACTGGCGGTCGATGCGAATGCCGCGTCCGCGAATGGCCGAAAAACACTCACCGGTGGCCGGATTGAAGATCGCTGCGACGACCGGCACGCCATGCTCAACCAGGGCCACTGACAGGCAAAACTCAGGCAGGCCCCGCACAAATGAGCGCGTTCCGTCGATCGGATCGACAATCCAGACGCGGTCCCTGCTGAGTCGCTCCTCGGTATCCTCTGTTTCCTCGGACAACCATCCGTCTTCAGGAAACGCCGACGACAAGCTGTCTCGCAGGATCTGATTGACCGCCAGGTCGGCAGAGGTGACGGGTGACCGATCCGGCTTGGTGTAGGTGTCGAATCCGATGGCCGCGAATCGGAGTGCTTCACGCCCGGCTTGCCTCAGGGCTTCCGACAAGATGCTGAGTTCACGATCCATCGTCATGCGAGCTCCCGGTTCCTAGGGAAAGGTGGTGGTTGTATGTCTTTACCGTACCAGGTCTTGGTTCGGGAGCAAAGTCCGGAGTGGCTTGGCGCCGAGTCCGCTCTTGACCCTCTTGCCTGTTCCGCGTACAAGCTGGCAGAGCGATGAAGCTGAAGCACAAACATTCCCGCAAGGCGGGCTTGCCGCCCGGCACACTGGTCCATATCGGTGAAAAAAAGTCCGAGACGGTCACGATCTCGGTGTACGAATACGGCGAGGGACAGTTCCAAGAGCGGACGGTGTCGAAGCCGGACGAGATCGTGATGACCGGGGAGCCGACGGTTCGATGGGTGGACGTCGGTGGCATCCACAAGATGGATGTGCTGGAGACCTTCGGGAAAATGTTCGGCCTCCATCCCTTGCTGCTGGAAGATATCGCGAATACCGACCAACGCCCGAAACTCGACGACTATGGCTCATACGGGTATGTCGTGCTCAAGATGCTGTATGAAGGGGACCGGGAGGGAGACATCAACGTCGAGCAGGTCAGTCTGGTATTCAGTGAGAACTTTCTCCTGTCCTTTCAAGAGAACGGCGGGGATGTCTTTCAAGGTGTGAAAGAGCGGTTGCGGAACGGAAAAGGCCGGTTACGTCATGCCGGCGCGGATTATCTCTTGTACGCGCTGATGGATTCGATTGTGGACCGGTATTTCGTCATTCTGGAGACGCTGGGTGAACGAATTGAGGCGCTCCAGGATTTGTGCGTCACAAACCCCGGCCCAGAGACATTGCGCGATATCCACGGCCTCAAGCGGCAACTGCTGTTTCTGCGTCGCTCCGTCTGGCCGCTCCGGGATGTTATGAACAATTTGTCGCGTTCGGACGGGCAATTTCTGCAGGGGTCGACGAAGGTCTTTTTCCGCGATGTCTATGACCACATCATTCAGATCGGCGATACGATCGAGACGTTGCGTGAAATGGTGTCGTCCATGATGGAAGTGTATTTATCCAGCGTGAGTTATCGCTTGAACGGCGTCATGAAAGTGCTGACGATCATCACGACGATTTTCATGCCGCTCAGTTTTATCGCGAGTATCTACGGGATGAATTTCGAGCACATGCCGGAATTGAAATCACCCTGGGGATATCCGGCCGTACTCGGCGTCATGGCGACCACCGGAATGGCCATGCTGTATTTTTTCAAGCAGAAGAAGTGGCTCTAGCGACTCGCGAACGGCCACGGTTAGTCCAAGATCTCGACGCGATCCACGAAGTAGGTCGTCTCTCCGAAACAGGTGGTGGGAAGATACCGGTACTCTTTGTAATGGAGGACCACTCGTTTACCCATTTGCCCATCGAGTTTCTTGGCTACGCCCTCATCCCACACCGTAAACGTCCATAAGAGCGGGGCCACGCCAGGCACGGTTGTCATGGCCAGCTCGCCCTCCTGCGTTTTGCACACCCATCCCTTTCGAGACAGCTTTTGGAGATAGCCCGCGCGATCTCCGTCGGAGTAGCTCCAATTGAAGATGACCAAGAGATAGGCGGCGCCGCCGAAAAAGAGCAACGTGAAGAGAAGTTTCGGTCTCCACAGCCAGGCCACAGGAAACAGAATGGTTTCCCACCACGTCATAGGGCGCTCCTTTCCCGATGGTTAGCGCACGTCTTGAAACAGCCAGGGGGCTTGTGTACGACGGCGTTGTTCATATTCCGTGATGTGACCGGCCTGTTGGAGCGTGAGGCCGATCGCGTCCAATCCTCGGTACAGACAATCTTTTCGGAACGGATCGATCTCGAAATGGTAGGTCGCGCCGTCCGGCGCCGTGACTTGTTGCGCCGCCAGGTCGACCGTCAGCTGATAGCCTTCGCGGTCTGTGACGCCTTCGAACAGGGTTTGGATTTGAGGTCCTGTCAGCACCACGGGGAGAATACCGTTTTGAAAGCAGTTGTTGTAGAAAATATCCGCGAAGCTCGGGGCGAGGACGCAACGAAACCCTTGGTCGAGCAGCGCCCATGGCGCGTGTTCGCGTGATGATCCGCAGCCGAAGTTGTCGCGCGCCAGCAGCATCGTGGCGTTGTGATAGCGGGGCTGGTTGAGGAAGAAGGCGGGATCCTGCGAGCCATCCTTCCGCCGCCGCCAATCGTAAAACAGTCCTTCCCGCAGGCCGGTTCGCTTGATGGTCTTTAAAAACTGTTTCGGAATGATCTGATCGGTGTCGACATTGAGCCGGTCCAACGGAGCGACCAGGCCTGTCAAAGTTGTGAATGCGTCCATAGGTGTCCTCTTCTGCTTCGCGGCTGACGGGGGCCGACGCTATCGTGCCGTTGTCAGTTGCGGAATGTGTGCTGGCTTATGACCAGTGACGGATATCGACGAAATGTCCTTCGACGGCGGCGGCCACGGCCATCGCCGGCGAGACCAGATGAGTCCGTCCACCGGCCCCCTGGCGCCCTTCGAAGTTCCGGTTGCTGGTCGAGGCGCATCGTTCTCCCGGTTGCAGGACGTCGGCGTTCATCGCCAGGCACATGCTGCAGCCCGCTTCCCGCCATTCGAATCCCGATTCCTTGAAGATACGATCCAGTCCTTCTTGTTCCGCCTGTTGCTTCACCAGCCCCGATCCCGGGACCACCATGGCGTGCACGGTACTGGCGACTTTTTTGCCCTTGGCGAAGGAAGCGGCCAGGCGGAGGTCTTCAATCCTGGAGTTGGTACAGGATCCGATGAACACCTTGTCGATCTTGATGTCGCGGATCGGCATGCCGGGCAGCAACGCCATGTATTCGAGGGCTCGTTCCGTCGCCTGGCGGAGTTTGTCGTCTCCCATGGTGCGAGGGTCCGGCACGTTCCCGTCCACTCCGGTGACCATCCCCGGGCTGGTGCCCCAGGTAACTTGTGGTGCGATCGTTTCCGCCTGCAACTCCACGACGGCGTCATACTTCGCGCCGGGATCGGTGACGAGGTGTCGCCACGCCGTCACGGCTTGATCCCAGAGGGCACCCTTCGGAGCCATCGGGCGGCCGTTGATATAGGCAAAGGTCGTCTCGTCAGGTGCCACCATGCCGGCGCGGGCTCCGCCCTCGATGGACATGTTGCAGAGGGTCATACGGCCTTCCATGCTGAGCGCGCGAATAGCCGATCCAGTGTACTCGATCACGTACCCGGTTCCGCCGGCCGTGCCGATTTTTCCGATGATGGCCAGAATGACATCCTTGGCGGAGCAGCGGGGCGACAGCTGCCCGTCGACGCGGACTTCCATGGTTTTGGGGCGTTTCTGAACCAGGCATTGCGTGGCCAGCACATGTTCGACCTCGCTGGTGCCGATACCGAACGCCAGCGCTCCGAAGGCTCCATGGGTCGAGGTGTGTGAATCGCCGCAGACGATCGTCATGCCCGGCAGCGTGAACCCCTGCTCAGGGCCGATGACATGGACCACACCCTGTCGAATATCGTTCATGCCGAACATCGTGATGCCGAATGTGTGGCAATTATCGTCCAACGTCTGAATTTGTTTTGCGCTGATCGGGTCGGCGATGGCCACGCGGCGATCGGTCGTCGGGACGTTATGGTCGGGGACGGCCAGCGCGGCGCCCGGTCTGCGTGGGGTCCGGCCTGCCACGGCCAACCCTTCAAACGCCTGCGGAGAGGTCACTTCATGCACTAAGTGGCGGTCGATATAGAGCAACGTGGTTCCGTCTGGTTCCGCTCGAACCACGTGGTCGTTCCAGATTTTTTCGAATAATGTCTGTGCAGCCATGGCGATACTCCTTGTAAACCTGCGCGCTTGCAGTGATGGAAGGCGCAGTACCGATGCGGGCCTATTATATATGCGAGCAGGCCTGTGGCATCAAGGGCAAAGGGGGGCCGGAAGAAATTGCCTCTTTAGATTTTAAAACGGCGGACCGATAGAGCCTGCATGGAACAGGAACCGGTCGACGCCGAACGCATCACGATTCCCCGCTGGACGATCAAGCGTGATCCCCGGGCGCTGGGGTGCACGATCTGCGGATCGGCGATCGTGAAAATTACTGCCGAATGGCGGCAGGTTTCGTTCTGTACTTGCCGGTTGATCGAGTATCGTGTGCTGCCACGCGCACCCAAAGCGCTTCCCGCCCCATCCCCGGCGGCAGACGGACAAAAAGAACCCTAATACCGCTAAATTTCTGACGAACTCCGATCCTCTGCTAGGCTTGTCTTACGGCAGGTCGCGGGCATGGGTTCGGAGAGATCATTCCTGAGACGGAGGAGCCTATGGCACGATGGATCGGAGTGTGTATTGTGGCGGGTTGTCTGGGTGTGATGAGTTGGTGTCCGGTCGAGGCCAAAGACCATGCTGTGGCAAAGTCGCTGCCACGAATCGGGCTCGCCGGTCACGGGCCGTCTTCTCGGGCCTGCGCGGCAGAGGATCTGCTCGGAAATTGGCAACTGGTCGCCTTCGACTCATCGTATCGGTTCCGAAACCCACAAGCCCCGTATTTATTTCCTTATCAGGTCTTTCACTACTCCCAGCAGGGCGGGGCCAAGTCGGCCCACTCTCTCCGGCCCATCTCGGGCGATCCGGACCAGCTGTTTGAGGCTGTGCCGTCGGACATGATGTATCGAGTTGAGGGAAAAGGCCGCGTTCTCCTCAAGGCAAAGGCGCACGATGAGACGGTAGAGACCTGGGCTTGCAAGGTCATCACACAACAGGCTGAGGCGATGGCGGACGGGACCGTCCTGCAACGCGGCGATTTGGTCATGACTTTGATGGGAAGTACCGGGCAGGCGTTGTTTGTTCGTCATTTGAGAAAACGCGCTGCATAACCTGCTTGGCATGGAACGGGGCGGCGTGCTAGTACCGGCAAGTCAGTCATACGTGAAATATATCGCGTCGACCTATTCCGTTGAGGGGGCCATGGACGATCCGAGTCAGGTGTGGAGTCAGCCGTCGGTCGTCGAATGGTCCCAACTGCTCTTGAACAGTTATCGCCACTGGGTCGGGCGGGAGTTGATGCCACGGACCGGAGGGCCTGAGGAGCAGGCGCATGCGTTGTTCATGGCGCCTGTTGTGGTGGTCTCACACGGCACGCAGGAGGATCCGATCCTGAATTACGGATCGCATCTCGCGCTGACCTTGTGGGAGACCACGTGGGAGTTGTTGTTGCAAACTCCGTCCCGCCTGACGGCAGAAGCTGTGAATCGTGCCGAGCGAGAGTGGATGCTCGAACGTGCGCGCGCGAAGGGGTATGTGGACAATTACCGCGGGGTCAGAATTTCACACAGCGGGCGACGGTTCCTGATCGAAAGCGCGATTGTATGGAGCGTCATCGACGCAGCCGGGCGTCGCCAGGGACAGGCCGCGACGTTCTCACGCTGGACCTTCCTCTAACCGCCGGAATCGAGGGACAACGGTCTCGCCGACGGTCACAGACTCGAGAAACATGCCCAGCGGTCTGATCCACAGTTCGCCTGCTCCGTAGAGCTGCCGATAGACGACATATTTCTCCTCGGTTTCGGAATGCCGAGCCACGCCCAGCACCTCATAGTCATTCCCTTTGTAGTGACGATAGCGACCCGGTTTCATCATAGTGTATCCTTACAAATTCGTGCCTGCGAGATAGTCTATCGGACCGGGAATGTCATCACAACTCTCTCACATGCCTGAACGGCGACACGATGTCGTAGTCATCGGGGGCGGATCGGCCGGTTATGCTGCTGCTCGGACGGCTCGCGATGCGGGCGCCGATGTGGCCATCGTGGATCAGGGTCCGCTCGGGGGACTGTGCATTCTGCGGGGGTGCATGCCGACCAAAACGATTCTGCGCTCGGCTGAGATCATGGCTCTGATGAAGCGTGCGCGTGAGTTCGGACTGAATCCGGTCACTGCCCAAGCAGATCTCTCCGCCATCGTCGATCGCAAGAACCGATTGGTTCAAGAGTTTGCGGACTATCGCATCGCCGCGCTACGAGACCCGCGGTTCACCTTATATGAGTCCCGCGCCGAGTTCCTCTCCCCGCACGATATTCGTGCCGGAGAGGTTCAAATTCGAGGCGGCACATTCGTTATTGCCACTGGGTCGAGCGCGGCCAACGTGGCTATTCCAGGGTTGGACGAGGCCGGCTACCTGACCAGCGATGAGATGCTCGATGTTCGTCGCCCGCCGGTGTCGCTCCTGGTGTTGGGTGGAGGCCTGGTCGCCGTCGAGTTTGCGCAATTTTTTGCGCGTATTGGAACGAAGGTCACCATGTTGCAACGTGGCACGACGTTGTTGTCCGATATGGATGAAGATATCGGTCAGGCGCTGGCGGAGGCTTTTCGGGGCGAGGGGATTGATGTCATTACCGGCGTGTCATTCCAACGTGTGACCTCCACCCCATCTGAGAGGACCGTGCATTTTCTGCAAGGTGGTGTTGTCCACACGCGATCGGCCGAGACTATTTTGCAAGCCCTCGGTCGTCGCCCCAACCTGAAAGGGCTCAATCTGGAGGCCGCCGGAGTACGTATGGTTGATGGCCGGCTGGTGGTTGGCGGGGATATGCGGACGTCACAGCCGCACATCTTTGCCGTAGGTGATGTCAACGATCTCACTCCCATCGTGCATCTGGCGATTCAGCAAGGCGAAACGGCAGCATTCAACGCGACGCATCCGAATGAGCCCGCGCGGGTGATCGATCACCGGTTGGACACGGAAGTCGTCTTCACCGAACCGCAGGTTGCGGTGGCGGGAATGAGCGAACGGCAGTGCCACGACGAGGCGATTCCGTATCTGACGGCGTCCTATCCGTTTGCCGACCATGGGAAAGCCATGTGTATGGGCGCGGCGCATGGATTTGTGAAGCTGCTCTGTTGCCCGGACGACGGCGCGTTGCTGGGCGCTCAGATTGTGGGGCCGGAGGCGGGCGAACTGATCCATGAGCTGATCGCGGTGATGTATTTTCATGGAACCGCACAGGATCTGCTGCGCATTCCCCACTATCATCCGACGCTCGCGGAGATCGTGACGTATCCCGCTGAGTCCATTGTCGAGCAGATGGGGCGAGCATGAAGCGACCCGTTGCCGCCGGCGCATGGTCGCTTCTGCTGCTGGTGACTCTGGCCTGCGGGCAACAGACGTGGGATGCGGCGATGCAGGCCGGCGAATCGGCCTTGCAACGAGGTGAGTATGAGCAGGCGGAAAAGATTTTTTCTGCCGCCGTTCAGAAGGCAGAAGAGTTCGGTTTGCATGATCGGCGGGTGGCAGTGACCTTGGCTCATTTGGCACAAGCGTATAGCGCGCAGGGGAAGTTCGTCGAGGCTGAACCCGTGTATCTGGAGGCGCTCAAGATTTACCAGGATGTGTACGGTGAGACCCATCTTGATGTGGCGGCCATGTTGAATAATCTTGGCGTTTTGCATCGGAAGCACGGACAATACGCTGATGCCCAAAGACTCTTAACGCGCGCACTTGCGATCAAAGAGAAGCTCCTGGGCCGGGACCATCTTGAGGTAGCGCTCGCGCTGAGCAATTTGGCCGCGATGTACCTGGCTCAAGGTGACGGAGCACAGGCGGGGGACTTGTTTGCGCGGGCCTTGGCCATTCGGGAGACACAGTTGGGGTCGGACCATGCTGATGTGGCCAAGAATCTTGAGGACTATGCCGGCGCGCTGCGTAAATCGGGGCGAGCCGCAGAGGCAGAGCGGTTGGAGGCGAGAGCCGGCGCCATTCGGGCCAAAACGAAGTCGTGACGGCGAAGCGGCAAAGAGTTGAACCGATGGGATATGTCGGTGTAGCGTATTGATTCGTAGGGGCTTAGGGATGATTGATGTCTGATTTGCCAACGAACGCATTGATTGCTCGCGGGATGGGCATTGTGTTTATTGCCGCGGGGTTCATGCTTGGCATTTACGGGTTGGAATTTCCCCATACCATCTGGCTGCAAACGGCGTTGGGCCTACTCGTCACCGGAATGATGGCTCAGGGGTACGCGATGTATTGCTCCATTCGGTGGGGTCGGGAACAGCGTGATGTGGAACGGTAGCCCGGTGATACGTAGCACAGACAAGACGATGACGTGCCTAGGTCGTGGACAGACTCTCGTGCTCCTTCTCTGTGTAGTCGCACTGTCCGGCTGCGGTGGACCCTGGCGGGATCGATATTTGGATAAGGGAGTAAAGAAGCTCACCCAAGACGATATCTCAGAGAAGTTCGGACCTCCGAGTACTACGAAGACACCGGTGCTGGGTGGTGATACGGTGTGGACCTACCGCGTACCCATGGGGGATCGAGAGGTGCACCCGTGGGATCCCGGCAACCTCGCGGCCGGCAAGAAGACCAAGGCTCCTCCCTCGCCCTCCCCATTCGGAAAGAGTCTGGCCGGCAGTGATGAACCGTACCGTGAGCCGCTCTATTGCTACCGATATACGCTTTCGTTCGATGAGGCCAAGCAGCTCAAAGATTGGAAGCGAGAAGAATGTGTCCCGCGTGCCAGTGAGGATGAGACCGCGTCGCAATAACGTGGTTCGAACAACACGATGCGAGAATTGTTGCCGGTTATCGGGTCCAGCGTCTTCTTCGACCTGCTGAAGTCGATTCTTCTCCTCCTTATTCTCCTCATTGTACGGACGGTTCTGGTCCGTTGGATCAAAGGTAATCACACGCTCACCATCGACGCCAAGCGACGGTGGATCGTCACGACTCGCAACAGCATGGTTCTGGGACTGTTTGTTGGACTTGTGGTGATCTGGGCCCACGAGTTGGATGCCTTCGCCGTTTCTCTGGTCGCCTTGGCGGCGACGGTGGTCTTGGCGACCAAGGAATTGATTCTGTGTTGGAGCGGCGCGGCGTTGCGTATCGGCGGAGGGGTCTACGGCGTCGGGGATCGTATCCAGTTGGGAATCTATCGAGGCGTCGTGTTGGAGTACGATGTGTTTGCGACGAAGCTGTTGGAAATCGGGCCGGGTCAGACGTCGCATCTCTATACCGGCCGAATCGTGGTGTTCCCCAACAGTCTTTTGTTTGGAAGTCCCTTGATCAAGGAAAGTCCCTCGCAGGAATATGGCCTCTACGTGTTGTCGGTTCCCCTTCAGAGCACGGATGATTGGCGAGCGGCCGAGCAAGCATTGCTCAATGCCGCCAAGGCCGAATGTGCTTCCTTCATGGATCAAATGGGTCGACAGATGAAATTGCTGGAGCAAACAAACCTCCTGGAAGCGCCCTCCCCAGAGCCACGCATTACGATTCAACTCCCTGAGCCCGGGCGTATTCATCTTGTGCTGCGGTTTCCGGCACCTGATCGCGGGCGGTCGCGGGTCGAACAGGCGATTCTCCGACGCTATCTCAATGCGGTGCGGCAGTAACGTCCTGCCGATCCTTATCCGCATCTTCAGTGAGCCACCGATCTGCTGAACGTGTGAGTTGCCGAACGCCGGCGCGAATGCTCAGCTGCGTAAAAATAGGAAACAATTGGCAAACGTCTCCCTTCAGGGTATTGATAAATCCTGCACGCTGGTCGCTTCGACGTGGAGCCGGGCAGTATATTTCAACCAAGGGGGGCAGTCGATGAGAAGGTCAATCGCTGTAATAGTTGCCGCTGCGTTTGTCGGGATGAGTTCGCTTGCCATGGCTGATGAGTCGGGGTTGGGAAAGATGTCCGAGGGGATGAAGCAGGATATGAGCGGGCTGTCGAATGATCTGAATGCAGAAAAGCAGGATCTGTCGAGTGATCTCAAGGCCAAGAGAGAGTCCATGAAGAGCGAGATGAAATCAAAGCGGGATGAGGCCAAAGCTAAGAAAAAACAGGCCAAAGCCGACATGAAGGCGAAGAAGGAGCAGCTCAAGGCCAAAGGGAAAGCAAAGCGAGATGCGGCTCATGCGAAGGCGAGCGAGATGAGGGGAGCCGCTGACGATATGGCCCACGAGGCCGGTGGGGTGAAGAATGACCTGGCGGATGCTGTGCGGAACTGATGTCGATCGGACGCTGAATCGCGCTGAGACTCGATAAGAACGGCCTGTGATCGGGAAGTGTCCGATCACAGGCCGTGTTGTTCTGTGGGGCTCAGTTGTTGCGACGAGTTGGCTCTGCTAGAATCAGCCCCGCCGCATGAAAGTCGCAACCTTCAACGTCAACTCGCTCCGCAAGCGACTCCCCATTGTGCTGCAATGGATTGAACGCCATCAGCCCGATGTGCTCTGTCTGCAGGAAACGAAGGTTCAGGACAGCGAATTCCCGCTAACAGCGCTTGCCGCCTCCGGTTACGAAATCACCTTCCGCGGCATGAAAGCATACAATGGGGTTGCGATTCTCAGTCGTACAAAGCCGGAAGGCGTCTGGTACGGGTTCGACGACGGGGGAGACGTGGAGGATGCGCGTCTCTTGCGAGTGGTGATTCAGGGCATACCCATTATCAACACGTACGTTCCCCAAGGTTTCGAGATCGACTCACCCAAGTATCAATACAAACTTGGATGGTATGAGCGCTTGCGCAAGCATTTCGAAGCTCATTTGTCCCCGAAGGAGCCGGCGATCTGGTGTGGAGACATGAATGTGGCCCCAAGACCCATTGATGTCCACAGCCCGGAGAAACATCTGAAACATGTTTGCTACCACGAAGACGCGCGCAAGGCCTATGGGAAGACGGTTGCGTGGGGCTTCGAAGATGTCTTCTGCAAACTGTATCCAGATCGCCAGCAGTTCACGTTTTTTGACTACCGTGCGCCCAGTGCTCTTGCCGCCAATAAAGGGTGGCGGATCGACCATATTCTTGCGACCTCGCCCTTGGCTCAAAGGTGTCAGCAGGTCGATGTCGATTTAGAACCGCGTCGCGCGACGGATCCTTCTGACCACACCGTGCTCTGGGCTGACTTCTCACTCTAGCAGGCCGTTCATCGAGCCCTCAGGACGGCCTCTCCTTTCAGAGAGCGGTTCAGTGTGCTGTACTGAACCTATTGCCTTGTCTTCCCTGCGGGCACGGCCCGCAGGGAAGGTTTGACTCGTATGTCGAGTGCCGCGGTCGTCACTTTGACCCTGCCGCCGGCGTATTACCGCAACACTTCGACTGGCTCCAGTAATAATTGTTCAGCAAGCCGAGTCCGGCGATTTTGTTCGATGAGGGGATCGACGATCGATCCGCAATTAATGCAGCGCCACACAAACGTTTCCGGTGAAAAGTCCGGTCGCCACTCATCGACCATTAATCCTTTGCATCGTCCGCATGTCATGGTTGCCACCTCCTTAGGATTGTGCCCTTACTGATGGTGTAAAGGCCGTGCCCATGTGAGTGAGAGAGTAGCAACGCCAGATTAAAGAGGTGTTAGTGAGATGTTAAAACCATTTAATCCTGATTTCCCAGCAATATCAGGGCCTTCACTTTTTGGTTTAGACAAATTCGGAATGGAAGTGAAGTATTCTGTCCAAATTTTGGGCTGTGATGAGAGGCGTGATGGTCAGGTACGTCTCATACGAGTGGGAGATGATCACGAAGCGAGCAGGCCGTCGCATTTGATCTGCCCGAACGAATCTACCGTTGCACCGAAAAAGAGAACGGCCTACTGAGCGTTCCCTCAGTAGGCCGTTCCTTCATTACTCAATCTTTAATCCGTAGTTCGGAGCAGTTCCTATGACCGCGGGAGATCAGTCCCATAAGAGCACAGGGACAAAGGCTTAATCTTTCTTGACGATTCTCGGATAGGCCATGGCCTCCATAAGTGTGGGGAAGAGATGGGGTCGTTGCTTGACGTTGCACCTCGCTCACACAACTAGCCTGCTGTTGAAAAGTCATCCAGCGCAATGCCCAGCCCAAACCTTTTGTGTGCACCAAAATGGCACAAGAGATCCTGCGAAAGCACACCGAGCCAGGCTCGCCCTGGATAAGACAAGAACAGCATGAATTACGACTCTAGTAATATTTATTAGATTGAGGTATTTCTTTGAACATTATTCAGGTCGGCCTCTCCTAGGGACAAGTCTTCAACCGGAGGCTTCATCATCACGACACATCCTGAGAAAGAGTTGTCGCCTGCTGCGCTCTTGCGCACCGTGCGCCGGATGATCGCCTGGACAACCGCGCTCCGACAGCATCACCTGGCGACGAGGGAGCGCGGAGGCTTGCATCCTCAGTGTTTCCAGGAAGATCACCAAGGTGCCGTCACGATCGTGATGGTACCAGCCTCGACCCCGCTGCTCGAATCGATGCGGTATCTGTCGCCGGAACAGATCGGCAAGTTGCCCGATATCGATGCCCGGAGCGATCTCTATTCGCTCGGTGTGATCCTGTACGAGATACTGGGCGGGCATCCGCCCTTCCGCCAAGATAATCCCCTCGATCTCGCATACCAGCATCTGGCCATGATGCCCAAGCCGCTGTCGCTCTGGGCGCCGGTTCCTCAACCGCTGAGCGACATGGTCCTGCGGCTGCTGGCGAAGGCTCCGGAAGCACGGTACGCCTCAGCCGCCAGCCTCCTGCATGATTTGACTCACTGTGAGCGAATGCTGCTGGCCGCTGAGACACTCGCTCCGTTTGAATTGGGACAATTCGAACGGGGTTCTCAATTTTTGATCAGCCCAAAACTCTATGGGCGCGAGTCCGACATCGCTGCCCTGAAAGACATCTATGCGCGCGCAGTTCAGGGGACAGTCGTGCTCGGGCTGGTATCAGGCTATTCCGGAATCGGAAAATCAGCACTCGTGTGGGCCATCCTCCCGCATGTGACCGCGGTGGGCGGCACGATCGTTGAGGGCAAGTACGATCAATACCATCATGAGACGCCCTACTCCGCAATCGTCGAAGCCTTTCGAGGCTTGCTGCGCCGAATCCTCTCCGGCACACAGACCGACATCGCGGTCTGGCGCGAACGAATCACGGAGATTCTAGGCGGCGACGGAGTCGTCCTGACCAATGTGCTGCCGGAACTGGTCCAGCTGATCGGCCCCCAGCCGCCAGTGCCAGAACTCACTGACGCCGCGGCCAAGTCCAGGTTCAATACGTTATTCACCGCCTTGCTCAAGGTGTTCGCCAGCGCCTCGCATCCGCTGGTGCTCTTTCTCGATGACCTTCAATGGGCCGATCTGTCCTCCCTGGCGCTCATCCGCACGTTCGTCCATGACGCCGTAGGGGCCCATTTGTTACTCATCGGAGCCTATCGGGACAATGAAGTCGATCAGCACCATCCGCTCGCCCAGCTGATTGCGGACATTCGTCCCAACCAGTCGCTCGTTGCTGAATTGACCCTGCGGCCATTGAAAGAAGAGGATCTCTCCCAACTGATCACGGATTCGCTGCATCGCCTTGAGGAACCGGACAATCTGGCCCGATATGTGAGAACGCACACACAGGGGAATCCTTTCTTTGTCCGGCAGTTCATTACCCACATGGTTCGTAAGCGAGAACTCGTGTACGACCTGTCGCGCAATCGATGGCAGTGGCGATGGCAGTGGCGGCACGGCGCCACAGGAACAGAAGATAACCAGCGCGGTGTTGTGGCGCTCTTGCGAGAGCGTCTGGATGCGTATCCAGCCCTCACACGCGACACGATGGCGGCCGCGGCCTGCATCGGCAAACGCTTCTCCCTGGCGCTGCTCGCACAGGTGCTGAGCCTCCCTGCGGATCAGGTCTTGGTGACACTGGCTCCGGCACTCCAGGATGAACTCGTGCTCCCCATCGCCGATACGGATCAGGCGCATGAGTTTCGGTTTGCCCATGACCGCGTCCGCCAAACCGCCTACGCCCTCTGTGATCGCGACAGCGCACAGCAACTGCATCACACCATCGGTCTCAGCATCTGGCGGATGCTCCCCCCTGACGCGGTGCGCGATGCCGTCTTCAGCATCGTGGACCAGCTCAACCTGGCCCTCCCCTTGGTGACGGATCCCGCACTGCGGCTGGACGTAGCCCACCTCAATCTGCTCGCCGCGAAGCGGGCTCGCGCATCCTTAGCCTACGATGCCAAACTCTTGTACCTGCGGGCTGGAGAAACCTGCCTGCCGGAGCACGTCTGGACGACGCACGCTGCGCTGGCCTACCAGCTCCACCTCTCGCTCGCCGAAACCTGTTCGGTCTTAAGTCTGGAAGAGCCATTCCAGCACGAAGTCCGGACGCTGCTGGCCCACGCGCAGACGCCATTCGACCGGATTCGCATCCGCATTCGGCAGACGATCCATCTGTGCCAATCAAGCCAGATGACGGAAGGCCTGACGGTTGGATGCCACGCCTTGGCAGAAGTCGGCATCCTCGTGCCGGCTCTGGATGATACCGACCATATCCACAGTATGTTCGACCGCGAAGTCTCACGATTCTATGCCCACGTCGGTGAAACGGACCGTCACCAGTTTTTGCTCAACCTGCCACCGGCACAGGACCCCATCGCTGAGCAGATCCACCGACTAATCGGCGCCATGGGTGATGCCACGACGATTACCAACTCTCCGCTTCTGGGTCTCTTGGGTATCATCGGCACCAATATCAGCCTGACACATGGCCGCACCTCCCTGTCGCCATTGATGTATACCCTGCTCGGCCAAGGGTTGATTCGACGGCGGGCAGCCTATGCCGAGGCCACAGCACTGGCGACCATCGCGCTGAATCTGTGGGAGCAGCACGGGCAAGATGGATGGGCGTTCGGTCGCATGCGCGTCCATCACGCCTGGTTCATCCTGCATTGGAGTGCCCATATCGAGGATATCCTGACGGTGGCAGAGGACGCCCTCATCCTGACACGCCGTGCGCACGATCCCATTTATGGCGGGTATCTGCTCAATATTATCACCATCGCCCTCTATGCCATGGGGCGTGGCACACACCAGGTGCTGGCGGCCCATGCGCGTGTCGTCGCGCATTGCAAACCCTTCCCGGCCATGGAGGTCATCGTGGGGTTTACCCAATGCTATGCCGGCGCTGCCGCCGCCTTACGCGGCGAGACAACGTCCCTCACGTCGCTCGATGGCGCATTTGTCGACGAGGGCGAGTTTACCGCGCGTTATCGGGACATGCCGATGGTCTTAGGATTGTGGCAGGGCGCCCGTGTGCCATTGCTGGGGTTGGCCGGATGCTGGCAAGAGGTGCTGGACGCCGCCGATTCCGACGAACTTGCCGCGTCGCCCCCTTTTATCCCGCATCGGGCCATCCGCTTCTGGCGCGGGGTGGCCTGTGCCGGCTTGGCGACTCTCCCCGGCCGGCCTGCGCAGTACCGGACGGAATTAGCGCACGCCATCGAAGAGATGAACACGTTTTTAGCGGCGGCCGAGGAGAACGTCGCGCACTACGCGTGCTTTTTGCGCGGCGAAGCGGCGCGTGTAGACGGACAGGCTCACGCCGCCACCCAGGCCTATCGCGAGGCGGTGACCGCGGCGGGACGCGGCGGGTTTCTCATCGAGGAAGCGTATTTCAACGAACGTTTGGCCGACTGGCTGGAACAGCAACAGGCGCCCGTCTCGCAATACGTGCAGCCGCTCCTCGACGCGCATGACGGGTATGCCCTGGCACAAGCCTATGCGCTTCAGCACCGAGTCGCTCTTCGGCTGCTCGCGCTGGGCGTGGATCCGCTCACGCGCGAGGAAGACCGCATCCTTGACGCGGTGAATGCCCAAGCCGTGGTCCGCGCCATGCGGGCCATCAGTTACCATGTGGATCTGGCAACCTTGCTGCCCAACTTGCTCAAGTTGATTCTGGAATTGTCCGGCGCCGACCGCGGGGCCATCGTGCAGTATTCCAATGATCTCCTCACCATCGAACATGCCCGTGGGATCCATACCTCCAGCCGGCTCCCAGAGGAGTTGGTTCGCTATGTGCTGAACAGTGGGAACAGCATCGCACTGGATCGTCCGTCGAGCCAACCCGTCTCCGACGCGGACCAGAACAGATGGCAATTCGACGATGCGACGCATTTCAAACGCGCGCGGGCCGCGTCGCTCCTCTGC
Organism: Nitrospira sp.; assembly: GCA_037045225.1. Lineage (NCBI taxonomy): Bacteria > Pseudomonadati > Nitrospirota > Nitrospiria > Nitrospirales > Nitrospiraceae > Nitrospira > Nitrospira sp. The sequence continues at coordinate 1,905,017 of JBAOHZ010000009.1, read as the reverse complement.
CAGACGATCGACCGCCGCACACCGGCACGGCGCGCGCTCTATCTGGAATATACCCACCTATCCAAAGCCTCCTGGCCCGCCCGACAGGAAGTGCTCACCTGGCTGGGCATCCAAGCCGCCAATGCCATTGAAAACGCAGAGCTGTATACGCATCTCGAACAACGGGTGCAGGAACGGACCGTCGCCCTCTTGGAGGCCAACGACCAGCTGCATAAACGGGAACAGGCCTTACTGGCGGCGCGAGACGCCACGGAAAAAATTGCACAGGCCAAGATGGACTTTCTCGCTCATATGAGCCATGAGATTCGTACGCCCATGAGCGCCATCATCGGCATGGTCGATCTGGCCGCCTGTGAAAATACCCCGGACCGGTTGCGTAGCAGCCTCAAAAAGATTCAGCATTCCAGTCATCATCTGATGAAAATCCTGGATGAGATTCTCAACTTTTCCCAGCTCGAATCGGGGAAAATCCCCGCCGAGCGGACAGAGTTTCTTCTCGACCAAGTTTTCCGGATTCTCGTCGACCAGACGATCGACCGCGCGACCATGAAACAGCTCGCACTCCTCTGGCGGATCGACCAGGCGGTACCACGCGGTCTCGTGGGAGATGCCCTGCGTATCAGCCAGGTGCTGCTGAACTACCTCACGAATGCCTTGCGCCATACAGACCGGGGCGAAATCGAAGTCTCCGTGTCGGTCGACAGCCGCGAGGACCATCGCGTCCTCATGCGATTTGCCGTGCGCGATACCGGATCAGGCATCGACCCCGCCCTGCACAGCACGCTGTTCCAAGACTACCAACAACTCAACGTCGACCTGCCCCGTCGTATGGGCACCACCGGCTTAGGCTTAGCCATTAGCAAGCGCTATGCGACACTCATGGGCGGCAGCTGTGGCGTCCACAGCGTGCCTGGGCAAGGATCCACCTTCTGGCTGACGGTCCCCTGTGAGGTGGGACCCGACGCCACCAGAAGCGCATTAACCGATGCCGTGCGCGGCCACTCGGTGCTGTTGGTAGAGCCGCATGACGCAGTTCGCGAGTCCCTGGCCAACAACCTGAGTGAATGGGGCATGGCGGTCACGGCTCTGCGATCGGATCAAGAGGCGCTCGCGATCCTGGACGCGCAGGGCCCACCGCCAGATGTGCTGATCATCTCCTACCCCTCATCAGGACCGGTCACGTATGAGCTGTTACGCTGGGAACGGCACATGAAACGCGTGGGGGCGGACCGAACACTGCTGCTGCTCCCGCATCGTAATACGGCTGTCGCCGGCCTGGCAGCAGATTTCCCACACCGCATGACAAAGCCGGTGCTGTCCTTTCAATTGCTGGAGGCGGTCGCGGCTCGTCTCGGACATGTGCAACACGAGGACTATGCGCCGCAGGCCCTCGAGGATGCCGAAGCACTCGCCCAACTGACGCCATTTCGCGGAGCGCGAATCTTGGTCGTGGACGATGCGCCGCTGATCCGCGAAGTCGCCGTTGGATTGCTCGAGCATGCCGGCTTGAGAGTCGATACGGCGGAGAACGGCGAAAAAGCGCTCGTCCGGCTTGAACTGGCGGCCAGCGAACAGGACCCGTACGCCGTAGTGTTAATGGATTGGCAAATGCCCATCATGGATGGGTTCACCGCGACGACACAGATCCGCAGCCGCCCCGAGTGGGCGCAGTTGCCCATCATTGCCATCACGGCCTATGCGCTGCCGGACACACGACGGCAGTGTCTCCAGACCGGCATGAACGATCTCGTGACCAAACCGTTTCAGCCAGCCGGCTTATGGAACATCATGGTCCAGTGGCTCACACCCCAGCACGCGCCCCAGCAGCCGCAACCCACGAGCCTTGCATCCGGAGCAGCACCTGAAGGGGAGCAGAGTCGGGCGAAGAGAGCGGCGGCTTTCGTGGCAGCCCTCGGCAACGTGCCCGGCCTGAACCTCGCGGAGGCGATGGGATTGATTCCCGGCAAAGAGGAGAAGTACATCTCGTACCTCAATGCCCTGCTTCAGGACTCCCTCAAATGCTCCCGCTTGCTGGAACAAGCCGTCGCCGAGTCGTGCTGGTCGGCCGCCGCAAAGCAGTTACATGTGCTCGGCGGAAACTGCGCGATGCTCGGAGCATCGACCCCGCGGGCACTCGCGCTGATGCTCGAACAAGCCGCGTTGAAGTTTGAGCACCGCGATCCAGTCCCTGATCTAGCGCTCTCGATTCGCCACCTGCTCAACGAATTGGCCGCCCTGCGGCAATCGATTACAGACCGGCTCGCCGCCGCCGATTTGTTAGAGGCAGACGAGCGTTCCCTTTGAGCCTTTTCTGCTGAGCGCTTTCCGGAACGCCGGGCAGAGAGGCTCCGCGATGAAGAAATCCACCGGGCTGCCCCCAATTGCTGTGGCTGGCTCTGCGCAACATTACTGCCGGCTGGAGCCGGGCGACGCGGGACTGGAAGGCGGCGATGAATCAATTCCCCATCCTGTATGCAGAGCGGTTCAATCCAAGTGTGGCGTGAAGCGAACCCGCCTCACACACAGAAAATCTGACAAGCCCCCTGCATTCCGGACGGAACCGCCGAGTTTCTTGACAGAATGCCACCCATCCTTTATCGATTGAAGTGACGTTGTGCATCCGCTAGTCCACGGCATGACTGTGGGTCTGTGTGGTGTCAGTCATGAGTATAAGTGTTGTCTGAACAGTCCGGCACAGGCGTACAGACGATGGTGCATCAACGTAAGCAACGGTGAGAGGCGCCGATCATTCACATGGCTCTGCCCCTAATTTGCCCGCAGTGTGGCGAACACAATGTATTTCGGTCGCGCTGCACTACGTTGAGAGAACGGGTGCAGGCGCTCGCCTGCATTGCCCCGTTTCATTGTCAGTCCTGTAGTTTCCGTTTTCAGGCCTTTCGGCTAGGACGCAGCTATCCGGCGCAGATGCTTGATCGCCGTCAGCACCTGCGGATTCCTGTTCACCTCTTCTTGTCGTTTTCAGGCGGAAAGGTGCGGGGCGAAGGAACGGTGTTGGATATTTCGATGGGCGGGTGCATTATCGAGAGCCAGACGCCGGTGCATGTGGACGATATTTTTTATCTTCAGATCGCGATTGAGAATGAGCAGACTCCGCTCGAAGTCGCCGCGATGGTGCGTTCCGTGAGCTCGCGCGGTATTGTGTTCAAGTTTCTCCGATCGGCACAAGACAACAAACGCCTCCTTACATTCGTACACGCCAAGACCGAATCTGTCGACGTGAGTCCCTCCACCTAATTTCTTTGGCAGTCGCACCAGCTCGCGCGCGAGCCACTGCAGGTCGCGTCGCACGAATCACCGCATGTCGGCCTTGGCCTGAGCGAATAAAGGCCCTCGTGCGGAGGCGGCGTTTTGTTCGGCGTTTCTGTTAGAGTGGTGTTTCCCAGGCGGAAGCCTGGGGATACTCGATCAGGAGGCGGTCGTGTTCGGAATGGTCGAAGGGTTCCACGAGGAGGTCTTCAGGGTTCAAGGGTTCAGTGCAGGCGGGTGAGGACAGGAAATCGACATACTCTTGGGCGTTGGCTTCGGTAGCAAATCGACAAAGGCCGTACTCGGGCATATGTGATGATGGATGCCAAAAGGCTAGGCCGATGGAACTGCCCTGAAACACTCCCAGAGAGCGGTGTCGGACCTGGAATCCTCCAGGGGTATTGGTGGAACGATCGAGTGCCATGCCGGTTTCCATTGAGCCGTAATGAGCGATACGAGGTGAGTATAGCAAGCTTGTGCAGCGATCGATACCCGCAATTTACGTCAACGATTGACTTCTCGGGTGAAAGCCTTAGGTCTTGAAGATGCATGGCCTGTGAAAGCCAGCGCGAAGGAGGAAAGTATGGTGATGTCACTGATGCGTTCAATGAGCGGAGTCGTGCTGTTTGCTGCAATCCTTATCCTCTCCGGCTGCGGCTATAACGACTTGCAAGGTCTTGATGAGGATACCAAGGCGGCTTGGAGCGAGGTGATCAACCAGTACCAGAGGCGGGCTGATTTGATTCCGAATCTGGTGAATACGGTGAAGGGATATGCCGCGCACGAGAAAGATACGCTGGAAAGCGTTGTGGCGGCTCGTGCGAAGGCCACCAGCATTCAAGTGACGCCGGAGTTGCTCAAGGACGAAGCCGCGTTCAAAAAATTCCAAGAGGCGCAACAGGGGCTGTCGAGTGCGTTGGGGCGGTTGCTTGCCTTGGCCGAGAATTATCCCAACCTCAAGGCGGATCAGGGCTTCCGTGATCTGCAGAGCCAACTCGAAGGCACGGAGAATCGCATCACCGTGGCCCGCAAGCGGTATATCGACAAGGTTGCGGAATTCAATAAGATGGTTCGTTTTTTCCCCACGAATCTCACGGCCAAGTTCCTTCTGCATCTGGATGAGAAGGCTAATTTTACCGTGGCCGACGAAAAGGCGGTTGCCAAGCCACCGGAAGTGAAGTTCTAACGTCGATCTCGTGAGGCAGGGAACGATTGCGATGCGGATGATGGGCCGAGCAGGGTGGGGGCTCCTCGTCGGATGGCTGTGGCTCACAGGGGTGGCCAGCCTTCCAGCCGTAGCGCTGGATGTGCCGCCGCTCAGTGGTCGCATCGTGGATCAGGCGCATGTCCTCCCGCCGGCCGTAGTCGAGCGACTCACCGCCGATCTGGCGGCGCACGAAGCCAAGACGTCCAATCAGGTGGCGGTCCTCATCATTCCATCGTTGGAGGGCGAGCCGCTGTTTGACTTTTCCCATCGAGTGGCCACTGCGTGGAAGTTGGGCCGCAAGGGGTCCGACAACGGCGTCTTGCTTCTCGTGTCGATCAAGGATCGACACATTCGTCTGGAAGTCGGCTACGGGCTTGAAGGGATGCTGACCGATGCGCGGTCGGCCCAGATTATCCGAAACGAGATTGTCCCCCGATTTCGAGCCGGCGATGTTCCGGCCGGCGTCACTGCCGGGGTCCAAGCCATCTTGCGTACGATTGAAGGGACCTACAGTGCACCCGAACATCCGGCCGCTACTCCTTCTTCGAGTGATACCTTTGCCAATGTTGCCTTCGCGGTGATCCTGGGAATCGTCGTCGGTCTCTTCTTCTCGCGCGCCAATCGGGTGGTGGGGCCTGTTGTCGGGGGAGGCCTTTCGTTTCTCGCTGCCCCATGGGTGACACCGGCTTTGATTGCCGGGGCCGTGAGCCTAGTTCTGGTCGGTCTGCTGAGTGGGGTGGGGCAGGGACCTGGGCCGGGACGGCGGAGAAATGGCAGTCCATTCGATGGCACCTGGTTCAGCACACAACAAGGCGGCTGGGGCGGTGGCGGTTTCGGCGGATCGTTCGGAGGATCAGGCGGCTTTTCCGGCGGTGGCGGCGATTTCGGAGGAGGAGGCGCCAGTGGCGACTGGTAGAGGGCCGGTGCTGACGGATGAGGAGCGAGCGCGGGTCGAGGCGGCCGTGCAGGCGGCCGAGCAACGAACCAGTGCTGAAATTGTGCCGATGATCGTCGGGCGATCCGGTGTGTATCGCGAGGCACAGCATCGGGCCGGATTATTGAGCGCGGTCCTTGTTCTGACGGCGCTGCTGACGATTGAAACCGCCTGGCTTCCTTGGGGGTGGCATGCCGCGAATGCCTTCTGGTTGCTTGGGGGGACCATGGTGGCCTATGTCCTCGGATCCTTGGCCGGGACATGGCCTCCGGTGTTGCGACTTTTTACATCCCGCGAGCGGATGTATCAGAAGGTGCAGTTGCGGGCGAAATTGGCGTTTGCTCAGCATGGTCTCGCGCAGACCCGCGAGCACACAGGAGTTCTACTGCTGGTGTCCTTACTCGAACGGCAGGTCTCTGTGTTGGTAGACCAATCCTTGCGTGATCGGATCACCAGCGAGCAGTGGCAGGAAGTTGTTGCGGTGGTGGTCGAACGACTGAAGGTCGGCGATCTCGCAGGCGGTCTCTGCTGCGGCATCGACGCCAGCGGAAGGTTGCTCGCTCAGGCCTGTCCTGCACGTGCCGGCGACAACCCCAATGAGCTGTCGGATCGGGTGATCCAAGATACCTGACTGTCGGGTATTACCGGACAATAGACGGCTTCCTCCAGTTTCGCTACAATCCCCAGTAATGTCGGATCCCGCCGTGTCCGTTGAACCATCTCGACCAGTTCCGGATGAAACCCGTTCCGTCGTCAAGGCGGCGGGCCTTATCGGCGTGGCGACCTTGTCCAGTCGCATCCTCGGTTTTGTCCGCGACATGGTGTTGGCGCGACTCTTTGGCGCCACGCCGGCAGCCGACGCATTCTTTGTCGCGTACCGCGTCCCCAATTTATTGAGAGAGCTGTTTGCCGAAGGGTCGATGTCCGCCGCCTTTATTCCGGTCTTTACCGAATACCACACCCTCAAGACTAAGCGGGATGCCTGGGAGCTGGCCAGCGCTACCTTCACGACGCTGCTGACGATCGTCACTGCAGTGACCCTGGTGGGTATTCTAGCGGCGCCCGGGATTGTCTGGCTTCTTGCCCCGGGTTTCCACGGGAGTCCGGACAAGCTGGCGCTGACGACGCTGCTGACGCAGATGATGTTTCCCTATCTGATCTTTATCAGCCTGGCCGCCTTGGCGATGGGGATTCTGAATTCGCTGCGCGCTTTTGCGGCGCCGGCCTTCTCGCCGGTCTTTTTCAATATTTTCACCATTGCCTGCATGGTGTTCCTTGCGCCCTGGTTGTCGGAGCCCATCATCGGCGTGGCCATCGGCATCGTGGTCGGAGGGGTGGCGCAATTTGCGATGCAGCTGCCGGGCTTAAAAGGCCGCGGGATGTTGTTCGGCTTCCGGTTCCAGCCCGGCCATCCGGGCGTAAGACGTATCGGGTGGCTGATGGTGCCATCGTTGCTCGGGTTGTCGGTGACGCAGATCAATATCACCGTGAGCACGATTTTGGCGTCGTATTTTGCCGGCGGACCGACCTATTTGTTTTACGGCATGCGGCTCATTCAATTTCCACTCGGCATTTTCGGTGTGGCGCTCGCGACGGCGATTCTTCCGACGCTCTCCGCGCAGGCCTCCCGTGGGGCGTTGGATGAGTTGCGGACGACGATCGGATTTGGGCTCAGAATGATTTTTTTCATCATTCTGCCGGCGATGGTGGGACTGATTCTCTTACGGCATCCGATTGTGCATCTGGTATTCGAGCATGGGTCGTTTACCAAGGCCGATACGCTGGCGACGGCGACGGCGCTCCTCTGTTATGCCGTCGGGTTGTGGGCCTTCGCCGGAGTGCGTATCATCGTGTCGGCATTTTATTCTCTCCAGGATACGCGAACACCGGCGATCACTGCAGGGATTGCGGTCGGGGCGAATATTCTGTTGTCTTTGTGGCTGATGACGCTGCTGGATGCCGCGGGGCTGGCGCTGGCCACGGCGCTGGCGTCCATGCTGAACGGGAGTATTCTGGTGGCCGTGTTGCACCGGCGTCTGGGGCGTGTCGATTGGGGCTCGATTGTACGGTCGGCGTGTCGCGTGCTGGGAGCCTGTATTCCGGTGACGGCGATGTGCCTCTGGGTGGCAAGTGCCTCTCTATGGGATCAGGATGGTGCGTGGGTTCTGAAATCCGCAGTCTTGTTTGGTGGAATCGGAGCCAGCGTGATCGGATATCTTGGGGTACATATCATGCTTGGATCAGAGGAATTGGATGTGGTGTTAGGAATGGTAAAACGGAAATTCGGACGTGTCGCTAAGAAGTTTGGAGCGGCCTGATATGACATACACGAGCACATTTGAGACGCCTTGGGGGCAGGTGACGATCACGGCCTCCGAGAAGGGCGTCACCTCCATTAATTTGTCCTCCCAGGATCGTGCTGTCCGGCAGCAACCGGCAGAAAACAATGACGAAGCCGCATCTATCGTGGAAGAGGCGCGAGCGCAGCTCCTGGCTTATATTGCGGGCACGCGTCGCGAGTTTTCTTTTCCTATCGATTGTTCGGCCGGCACACCGTTTCAAAGGAAAGTTTGGAGGGCGATCACGCGGATTCCCTACGGTCGGGTACGGTCCTATCAATGGGTGGCCATGCGTGTGGGCGGGAAGCAGTATGCCAGGGCGGTGGGGATGGCGCTCGGGGCCAACCCGGTCCCCATCGTGGTGCCCTGCCACCGGATCATCTCGCATGATGGTTCGCTCGGTGGGTTTTCTTGCGGACTGCCATTGAAGCGTCGCCTGCTAAGTTTGGAAGGCACCCTGGCTCAGTTGCGGAATGCGCAATAAGTTGTCGCTGGTTGTTGGGCTGGAAGGATGATACATGAAGGCCGTCATTCAACGAGTTCTCCGCGCGTCAGTTGCGGTGGAGGGGCAGGTTGTGGGCCGGATCGGGGCTGGACTACTGGTATTGGTGGGTGTCGCGAAAGGTGATGACGAACGTGACCTGTCCTATCTCGTTGAGAAGCTCCCGAGCCTGCGGATCTTCGGTGACGATCACGGCAGGATGAATCGTACACTCACCGAGGTTGGCGGGGCGTTACTCATCGTTTCGCAGTTTACGCTGCTCGGCGATACCAGCAAGGGACGACGGCCAGGGTTCGACCTAGCTGCGCCACCGGAGGATGCGCGAGTATTGTACGAGGAGATGGTCAGTCGGCTCCGGGCGGGTGGCCTGACAGTGGAAACCGGGATGTTCGGGGCGCACATGCACGTGGAATTGCTCAACGACGGTCCGGTGACGTTCCTGTTAGACAGCCGACGGGGAGCGTCGACGCTCCCTCTCAAGTCTTGAAGGGAGATGCCGATAAGGAGTCAGGGAGAAAGTCCGCTTGGGTTGAGCATGGTCTGCTATACTATTTTAAAAGGGCAGGGATTGCCCGGGAGGTCGAGATGGGAAGTCCCGTTTCTCGCAGCCATCCACTCCGTCAGCTCTTCGGAGCGTTGACGGAAAAAAGCTTCACTGAACACCTCGGGTGGCCCGATCTGAATGTCACCGAGTACGTCTCCAACCTGCTCGTCGAATTCGCTCACACCGACCAACTCTACAAAATTCAGAATACGCAGGGCCGCGCCGTCGATTCCGTCGTCGAGATGCTGTTCGAATCCGAAGTGCTGTTGGAAGCGCAATCCTTTGAGCGGGAGCGCGAAGTGCACCGGCATATCGGCGACTTCACACTCTTCATGACCGGCCTGTTTCCCGAGTATCTCCGTCGCCTCAAGAGCGTGGGCCGCATCTACCATAAAGATTTTCTGGTGGATTACGTGAAGACGGGCAAACGCTCGTACGGGTTGGTCGCCGAGTACGGCAGCTACGACCCTGAGCAGGATTCTCCGTTATTCCGGAAGCTGTCGGAAAATTTCGAGCTCTGTGTGACCGGACTGGGGTTTGTCCGGTCAGACTTGGATCGTATGCAAGACCCTGCCTGCCGACGAGTGAAAGATATCCTGCTGAATTGAAACCATCACGACCGATCCTGCTCATTCACGGTGGCGCGGGACGCCGCGCCATGACCGTCGCTCAAGCGGCTTGTGCCGAGGCTGCCCTGAAGGAAGGCCACCGGCTGCTCATGGCCGGTACCCCGGCGCTATCTGTGGTGGAAGAAGCCATTCGCCTGCTGGAGGAGTCAGGGTTGTTCAATGCGGGGCGAGGCTCGAACCGTCAGCTTGACGGGGTGCGGCGTATGGATGCCTCGATTATGGAAGGGCGCGGCCTGCGGGCGGGGGCTGTGGCCTCCATCGAGGGCATCGTCCACCCCATTACCGCCGCGCGGCTGGTGATGGAAAAGACGGCGCATGTATTGCTGGTCGGGCAACCAGCGTCCCGCTTTGCGGACTATTTCGGGTTGGAGCGTGTGCCCCGTGCAAAGCGAACGGCGCGGCCACAGCCGAAGGAGTTGCGGCCTCGTGCCGGGTTGAAGCACACGTTGCGCTTGCATCAGGCAATCATGCAGACGGGCCGCCTCCGCGCACGGAGCTTGGGAAAGGAAACCGTGGGCGCAGTGGCCTTGGATCTCGCCGGCACGGTCGCCGCTGGCGCATCAACCGGCGGGGTGGATGTGATGTTGCCTGGCCGGGTCGGCGATACGCCGTTGATCGGGTGCGGGGTCTATGCCGATAATGAGGCCGGGGCGGTCTCCATGACGGGATTAGGGGAGAGCATCATTCGAGTGGCGGTTGCGAAGGAGATCACCGATTTACTGGCCAGTGGCTTGAGTCCGCTGGTCTCGGCGAACCGGGTGCTTCGGAAAGTGGTAGAACGTATTCAGGGTGCGGCCGGGGTGCTGGTACTCTCAGCGGATGGTCGGTTTGCCATTCGACACAGTACACCCAATATGGTGGCCGGGGTGATCGGGCGTGATGGCCGCCCGCACGTGAAGGGTCGGTTTGCCTAGTCTCGTAGAAGGCTGATACAGTGATCAGAGGTATCAGTCTATGCCCGCACTCTTTCACCTCGCCTTTCCTGTCCACGATCTGGCCGTCGCCAAGCAATTTTACATCGATGGTCTCGGTTGTGTGCTAGGTCGGGAATCCTCCACCGCCGTCACGTTCGGGCTGGCTGGGCATCAGCTCGTTGCGCATCTCTCGACCGATCCAATCATTCCCCAGAAGGGTGTCTATCCTCGTCACTTCGGCCTTGTCCTGACGCTGGAAGAGGAGTGGCAGGCGTTGGCCGATCGCGCCAAGACGAAGGGCCTGACGTTTTACCAACAGCCCCGGCAGCGGTTTGCCGGTACGCGCATCGAACATCACACCTTCTTTCTCCAAGATCCTTCCCGGAATCTTCTCGAATTCAAATACTATCGGCACGAGTCCGCGATTTTCGGGGAACGAGATGTGTCGGCGGTCGGGGATTCCGAGTAGCGAGGACCCTCCCCCGCAACGTGAAGACGGGGTTGATGCACGTGTGGCTCAGTCTTCAGGAGGCGCGACGTCGTGCGGGTCGGGCGTCTGTCGATTCGTCGTGAGTGAGCTGGCCCTGCGTCCGTTGCCCCGTTCCAGCCATCGGACGATGTGGTGTTGGCGGCGATTTAAGTAGGCGGTATGGCGGATCGGGTCATAACGGCGCGGGGAGGGCAGAATCGCCGCCAACAGAGCGGCTTCGTCGATTGTCAGTTCCTTGGCTGATTTTCCGAAATGGTGTCGCGCCGCCGCTTCTGCGCCAAACACGCCCTGCCCCCATTCGGCGACATTCAGATACAATTCGAGAATCCGTTCTTTCGTCAAATGGTGCTCCAAGGATCGAGTGATGAGTGCTTCGCGGGCTTTGCGCAGTAGGGAGCGTTCCGACGAGAGGTAGAGATTCTTTGCCAGCTGTTGGGTGATGGTACTGCCGCCGCGTTTGAATTCACCGACCTCCAGGTTATACAGCGCGGCATCTTTGATGCCTTCCCAATCGAACCCCTCGTGAGCGAAGAACGAGGCGTCCTCTGCCGCCACCACGGCTCGTTGGAGTGCGGGGGCGATTCGTGACAACGGCACCCAGACCAATTGCGGATGTAGCGCACGACCTTGCTCCTTGGCCTGGGCCCGCCGTGCCTCCATCAAGGCCGTTTCCGCGGGGTGATGTTTGGCCAGGTGGGAGACATCCGGCAGTGTCACCAGCCAATACAATCCCAAGGCCGCCGCGGGAAGCCCGACCAGGATGGTTCCCCACAACAGGATGCGGCCGAACAGACTGCCAGTTGACTTGCTCATTCCCAACACTCTATCTATGAGGACACGAGGTGTTCCGCCGGTCCGGCTCGTGTTTCCGGAGGTGAACGTACATCCCGCATGACGGTACGCGGTTGACCACCATGAAACTACTCAGCGCTGAGTTTATCAAAAGTTCGGTGTCTCCAGAACAGTTTCCTCCCGACCGGTTGCCGGAGATCGCGTTCGTCGGGCGATCGAATGTCGGCAAGTCGTCGTTGATCAATTCTTTGCTCCATCGCAAGAAGCTGGCGAAGGTCAGTAAGACGCCGGGGAAAACACGCGCCGTGAATTTTTTCACGGTCCGCACATCGGATCCGAAGCTCTCCCTGCTGTCGCTGGTGGATTTGCCGGGATACGGGTACGCCAAGGTGTCCAAGACCATGCGGGCGCAGTGGGGCCCGATGATCGAGCAGTATCTCGAGCAGCGACAGTCCCTCGGCGCCGTGATCCTGTTGATCGAGGCGCGAGTGTGGATGCCGCAGGATGTGCTGACGGTACAGTGGGTCCAGTCCCTCGGGTGTGGAATGATCATCGTCCTGACGAAAGCCGATAAATTGCGGCAGAGTGAGCGGGCGCCCAGCCTCGCCACCGTGCGAACGGCCTGCGGACTGGGGCCGGAAGTCCCGATTGTGCTGTACTCGGCTGAAACCCATGAGGGGCGGGACGCCTTGTGGGGGGAGATTCGTACGCAGTTTAGAACTTGATCTCGATGTAGGCTTTGTTTTTCAACTCGGCCATCCAGATCTGGTACTGATCCTCGGTTTTTTGTTGAAACACGAGTGATTGGATTTCGGTCTTCACCTGTTCAAAGGGGCGAAACTGCCGCGGCTTTTTATCGTCGACCCGCACAATGTGAAGTCCCTCCGCCGTTTCTACAATGCCCGTGATCTTTCCCACGTCCACCGAGGTCAGCGCCTGCTCCAGCGCGGGGATCAACTCCCCTTGTCGAACCAGGCCTAACCGTCCTCCACGTGAGGCATCTACTCCATCGGAAAAGCGCAAGGCCAGATCCTCGAACGATTCTCCCTGCTTGAGGGTCGCCAGGAGCGCTTCGGCTCGTCCGTGGGCGGCAGATAGGCCGTCCGGTGTGCGCGGCTTGATCAGAATCTGGCTCAGTTGGTATTCCTCGGGGTAGGCAAACCGATCCTGGTGCTCCTGGTAATACCGTTTCATTTCTGAGACGGCCACCATAATCAGGCCGCGGACTTCCCGGTCGACGACCCGCATCAAGGTCAACTGCTCACGGACGTTCTTCGCGGTGTTCGGGTCGGCGCTGTCGATGGCCTCCCCCTGCTTTTTCATCTCTTCGACCGCCTGCACGACTTCCTGATCCGATACATCCACACCTTTGTTTTTCGCAGCCTGCAATTGCAGTTTGCGTTCGATCATTTTCGTCACGCCCATGGCCTCAGCCGTGCTGAGGCGGCGCTCCAGGTCATCGCCCTTGTAAAGCTTGCGCAGCCGGTCCTGCTCAGGCAGGAGGTCGCGTTTCAATTCCGAGAGCATGATCAGGTCGGAATTGACGACTGCTACAATGCGATCTTCCAGTTTGGCGGCATCCGCCTTGGAGGTTGGGCTGAAGAGTACGCAGAGGCAGAAACAGAGCGCGCCGGTTGTGACACCGGTTGCGCTACGAACGGGTGCGGCGAAGGACGTTCCTTTCAAGGTCGAGAAGAGCCGACGGGCGTGGAGGCACGTGTAGGCGAACAGCGATTGATCGTTCATAGGGTTGCTGGATTGTACACAATCGGAGCTTCAGAAGGGGAGCGTTCCGGAGCTGAAAAACGCGAACAGCTGAAGACGGAAGGTTTGCGGGAGGCGAGTGCGCGGGTCGTTACGGGTTCGGTGGTTCATCGGTCACGTAACGAGCGGCGTCGGCTAGGCGGATGGTGGCACCAGTACGAAGTTCCGCAAACACATCATCCAGACGTTTCCGGCGTTTCTCGGCCAACAGTTCCTGCCGGAGTCGTTCGCGGGTGGCCTGGTCTGCCTGAAGAATTTCGGGTTCCAGAGGGCTGACCTTCATGAGGTAATAGCCCTTGTCGGTCTTGATCGGATCACTGATGACTCCGGGGTGGAGCGACGGGATCAGTGCATCGAGTTCCGGTTCCAGCAGGCCTCTCTTATAGGGGCCCAGGTCGCCGCCTTTGGCACGGCTCCGTTCGTCGATGGAGTACCGGAGGGCGAATCGCGTGAAGTTGCCGCCGGCTTCGACCTGCCGTTTCAAATCTTTGGCCGCGTAGACGTTCGGGAGCAGCATGATCGATACTTGCACCTTGGGATTGGCCAGGAGTTGATTGGCATGTTTCCCGAGGTAGGCGTCCAATTCTTCTTTGCTGACTTCGACCTTGGTCTTGATGCGGTCTTTGAGCAACTCATCCAGAATCAACTGTTCGCGGTAGCGCAGGGTCTTTTCGCGAATCTCATCGGACTGATCCAGCCCCTGCTTGCGCGCTTCCTGCATCAGCAACTCGCGCATAATCAATTCGTCTAGAAAGCGGCGTTTTCCGCCGTCCTTTTCGTAACGCGTGCGTGTGGCTTGCGAAAGGTCTTCCCAGCGGATGTCGAATTCGGATTGGGTGATGGATCGGCCGTTGATCATGGCGATTACCGGCTCTTCCTGCGGTCGTTCAGTGCAGGCGGCCAACGATCCGAGGGCGCAGAAACCCAGCGTGGCACTGATCAATCGTGTCTGCCAGGATGCAATGTGTCGTGTGCGCGGTAGCGTCATGCGGTCGGGGCGGAACATCCTCTGCGTAGGTCAGGTCGAGGCCGTGCGTGGCCCTTGACTGTTGGTACCACAGACGTGGAGGGTTTGCAAGATTGCGTTGAGTTCCGGGAAGACCAAACTCCAGTCTTCATGCGGGATCTGGAGTTCAAAAGACAGCGGCGACAGAAACCGCAGCCGTTTCTTGTATCGGTCCATCAGAGCCTGCACGGCTGTTTCGGAGACCGTGGCCTTCGGATCGAAGGTGATTACGACCGCATGTGGTTGCTCGACCACAGAGCTCAGCCGGAGCTGTTTGGCCAGCAGACGGATTTGCATCAGTTCGAACAGGCGTTCGACTGGATCGGGCGGATGTCCATAGCGGTCTTCGATTTCTCCGTGCATCAGTGCGAGGTCGCCGAGTTGTCCGCAGGAAGACAGTCGTTTGTAGAGCGACAGGCGCTGGTGGCTGTCGGCCACGTAGTCTTCGGGAATATAGGCGGAGACGCTGAGACGCAGCGTGGGATCCGGCTCTTCTTCCACCACCTGGCCCTTCAGGCGCTGGACGGCCTGTTCTACCATTTGCAGGTAGAGATCGAGTCCGACCGCTGCGATGTGGCCCGATTGTTGTTTGCCGAGCAGATTCCCGGCCCCGCGGATTTCAAGATCCGCCGCAGCAATGCGGAAGCCCGATCCGAGCTCGGTAAACTGCTGGATGGCGGTCAGTCGCTTCTGGGCGTCGTCCGAGAGCGTGCCTTCATCCGGTACCAGGAAGTAGGCGTAGGCCTGTTCGCCGCTTCGCCCGACCCGGCCACGGAGTTGATAGAGCTGAGCCAAGCCGAAGGTGTCGGCGCGATTCACGATAATGGTGTTGGCGGTCGGCACGTCGATGCCTGATTGAATAATAGCGGAGGCAATCAGGATATCCGCCTCCCGGTGAAAGAATTTCAGCATCACGGCTTCGAGCGGTTTCGAGTCCATCTGGCCATGCGCCATCACGATCCGCGCTTCCGGTACCAGTTCCTGCAGCCAGGCGCCCATCCGCTCCATGGTTTCCACCCGATTGTGGACAAAGTAGGTTTGTCCCCCCCGGCCGAGTTCGCGAAGAATCGCCTCACGAATCGCTTTTTCACTGAAACGAATAACCTGGGTGCGGATTGCCAGCCGTCCCGACGGGGGCGTATCGATGATCGAGAGGTCGCGTACGCTCGCCATGGTCATTTGTAATGTGCGTGGGATCGGCGTCGCCGTCAGGGTCAACACATCGACCTGGGTGCGCAGCTGTTTCAGCCGTTCTTTGTGCTTTACACCAAACCATTGCTCCTCGTCGATGATGACCAAGCCGAGGTTGCGGAACGTCACGTCTTTTTGGAGCAACCGGTGCGTGCCGATGAGGACATCGACCAGGCCGGCTGCCGTATCCTTGATAATCGCTTTTGTATCCTTCGGAGATTGAAACCGTGACAGCAAGGCGACGCGAGTTGGAAAAGGGGCAAACCGTTCGGCGAAGTTATCGTAATGCTGGTGGGCGAGCAGCGTGGTCGGCACCAGCACGGCGACTTGTCTATTTTCCTCCACGGCCTTGAAGGCGGCTCGCATTGCGACTTCGGTCTTGCCGTAGCCCACGTCGCCGCACACGAGGCGATCCATCGGTTTGGTCGAGGCCAGGTCGTTGGCGATGTCTTCGATCGCCTTGCGCTGATCGGGCGTCTCTTCATACTCGAAGGCCGCTTCGAACTCGTGGTAGAGCATGCTGTCTTTACCGTACGAGGTGCGATGGACCAGCTCACGGTTGGCGTAAAGATCGACGAGTTCGTGCGCCATTTCTTCAATGTCTTTTTTGACCCGCGCGGTCGTCTTGGCCCAACTGGTGCCGCCCAGGCGGTCCAGGCGGGGCACGTGGGCATCCGCTCCCGCGTAACGCTGGACCTGGCTGAGCCGGTCGAGCGGCACATAGAGCTTGTCGGTCCCGGCGAATTCCAGCACCAGAAAGTCGCTATCGAAGTCCTGCACCGAGAGTCGACGCAGCCCCTGATACTTCGCGATGCCGTACTGCATGTGAACGACGTAATCGCCGATGTTCAGGTCTTCCAGCGAGGAGAGGAAGGTGGCGGCTTTGCTCTTGGGCTGCGGCTTGTGTCGGGCGCCCTTCGCGAAGAGTTCCTCTTCGGTCAGGACCACCAACCGCAGATCGGGCGAAAGAAAACCAGCCGAGACCTCGCCGTTCAAGACCGAAAACGGGGCCTTCTGCGCGCCACCGGCGGACAGGGCCGAAGGCTTCCACTCCATCGCGGGTCGATCATGCTCGCCAAACAACGCCAGCAGGCGCCCGACCTGTCCCTGGCTACGGGCGACCAGCACAACGGGCCCGCTTTCTCGTAAACGATCCAGCACCTCCAGCGTATGGCTGAATGCCGTGCCGCGTTGGCCGAGTCCCACACTGGCCGGTGTTTGAGCCGGGCAGGTGAGCACCGGCTCCCAACTTGCGTCCGGTGCGGTGATCGGCTCCAGCGCGAGTGTGGCGTAGCCGTGGGTGGCGGCCAGAATCTGATCCCACGTGAGGTACAGGTGGTCCGGTGTCGGGTAGGGATTCGGATCCGTGCGATCTTCGTGGCGCAGGAATCCCTCTTCGATGGCCTGCCAACATTCCTCCGTGTGGGCCTTCAGCGTGTTGGGCTGATCCAGGACGAGCACCGGCGGTTGCGGAAAATAATCCAGGAGGCTGTCCATGGTTCCATACACGGACGGCGCATGCCATTCGGCGTCGGCAGCCAGAGGCGCGAGGGCATCGGGTGCGTCCTCGGCGCGAATCAATTCGCGGGCCGGCAGCACCCAGGCTTGCTTGATCTTGTCGGTCGATTTTTGTGTGGCCGGATCGAAGAAGCGGATCGATTCGATCGTGTCGCCGAGAAACTCCACCCGCAGCGGGTCGGCATACGCGGTCGAATAGATATCGACGATCCCGCCGCGAATGCTGAACTCGCCGGGAATTTCCACCACCGATCCCTTCCGGTAGCCCAGCCGCAAGAGGCTGGAGACAAGCACCTCACGCTCCAGGGACCCATTCGGTTGAAATTGCAGAATCGCGTCGGTGAAGACCAGAGCCGGGAGCACTCGTTGTGTTAAGGCCGGAATGGAAGTGAACAGAACGGTGCGTCCAGTGGTGCAGAGACGGTTGAGCGTCTGCATGCGGCGGGCCACCAGATCGATGTGGGGAACCGCCGATTCGTAGGGCAGCGTTTCCCATTTCGGGAACAATGCCAGGTCGTCGCAGGACTGTCCGCAGAGCGTTCTGAAGAATAGCGTGTCGCGATAGAGGCGTTCTGCCTCGTCATCGGTTTTGGCGACAATCAGCCAGGAACGGTCGGCCAGCGGCTGAGACGGCAGACTGTGTGTGAGGAGAGCCAAGCCGAAGCCGGCAGTCGAACCATGCAGCCCCATGAGGCAGGGTTTACCCGAGCCGCTCCGAAGGGCTTCTCGCGCCGGTGCGAGCCATTGAGTCAGATGTAGGGGGATCAGGGGCGGCACAGTATCCTTAGGCTGTCGTGGAGCGAATACGTTGCACCAGAGTGGTCGTCGAGACTCCGGGGACAAGAGGAATGGTTTGGACATGGCCGCCGCGAGCCTCGACCGTCTCGCGTCCCACAATGCGGTCGACGGACCAGTCTCCGCCTTTGACGAGAATATCCGGCTGAAGGGTTGCGATGAGAGAGCCTGGGTCCGGCTCAGGGAAGATCACCACATAGTCCACGCAGGCTAACGCAGCCAGAACCTCGGCTCGTTGGGCATCGGGCACAATAGGACGATCCGCGCCCTTGTGCAGGGCGCGAACGGAGTCGTCGGAATTCACGCCGACCACCAGCACATCACCCAGATCGCGGGCGGCTTGCAGATACCGGGTATGACCGACGTGCATCAGGTCGAAGCACCCGTTCGTGAAGACGATCCGCTGTCCCTGCCGACGGCACTCATCGAGCTGTGCGGCAAGCTCCTGCTGCGTGGTGATTTTTTTGCCCATGGGATTCACTGCCGATCCGAGAAAATCCCATCTTAGGGGGAGGCCGCCTCGCGAATCAATGCCCGTCTTATCCTATTAGCAGAGTCAGGTGGCAACGATGTCAAAGCTCTAGTTTTAGAAAAATGGTACCGGGCACTGGATTGAAACGGTATTCGGTTATCGGTTCGAATCCAAGTGACCTATACAGCGCCTGCGCGTCCGTCATTGAGGGGAGCGTATCGAGTAATATGTGTTTATATCCAAGGTTTCTCGCCTGATTGATCAAGGCGTCGGCGATCATGCGCCCAATTCCTCGATGTTGGTGTGCGGGCAAGACATAGAGCCGTTTCATTTCACAGGCAGATTGCGAAAAGCGTCGAAGCCCCCCACATCCCGCAAATGCGCCTCCCTGCCCTGCCAGGAGAAAAGCGCCGTCAGGCGGACCATATTCACTTGCTAGGTGATCAAGCTCCTGGTCGAAGCCTTGGAAGCCTAGGTCGATACCTAGAGACGCGGCATATTCCTCCACGAGACGACGGGATATGTCCCAGAGTTCAGCTGAATCCGGCTGCACCAGAGTGAGCATGTTGGTCTCTTGTAAGATCAGGCGGCGTTTCGTCTCACGTGTGCCGCTAGGCTCGCCTTTGATCCTGCCATGTGATCTTCATCACATCGATCTTCATGGTTTCTTGCGTCCTCTGTCCTTTCGCGAGTTATCCCCGTCGTGTGGAAGCCCTCCCAGTCGAACGACTCCCGCGCCATGTTGCTCGATCAACCGGTCAAGAATCGCAACCGCGTCACGCTGTCGTCGGTCGAACAGGGGTTCAGGAGCGGGAACCAGATCCGACAGGCCCAGGCCCAGCAGCCGATAGCGAGACGGCGGCTGCAGTAGGTCGGCGAGGGCGAGGCGGATGTCCGGCCACATGTCCGGATCGTAGTTCGCCGGCGACGAGAATGTGCGTTGTCGTGTGGTGATGCGAAAGTGCGAATCCTTCAGTTTCACCGTGAACGACCCGGCGGCCAGTCCCTCCAGCCGGAGATCGTGGGCCAAGGTTTCAAGAAATCCATGGATGATCGGTTCCAGCAGGGCCGGATCATTGGTGTCTTCGTCGAAGGTGGTTTCGTGACTCACGCTTTTAGCTTCGCGATCGGCCACCACAGGATCGGAGTCGTGGCCGCGCGCCAGTGATTGAAACGCCGCTAGGCGCGTACCGAGCAGGCGGATGAGGGATTGTTCGAAGCGGGGTTGGAGCAGATCGCCGATGGTGTGAAGGCCCAGACGTTCGATGGCTTCGGTGGATTTCGGGCCCATGCCCGGCAATGAGCGAATGGGGAGCGGGGCGAGAAACGCGGCCTCTGTGCCCGGTTCAATCACGGCGAGGCCATCGGGTTTATGTGCATCGGCAGCGATCTTAGCGACGGTCTTCCCGGACGCCAGCGCAATGGTACAGGTCAGGCCGGTGGTGCAGGTAATGTCGGTTTTGAGCGCCTGCCCCAATTCGCGCGGATCGGGATGACGGGTTTGTAATCTGGTCGTATCGGTATAAAACTCGTCGATGCTCGTCCACTCGGTTTCCGGGAAAAACCGGCTGGTGATGTCCTGAAGCCGGCGGTGGAGGTGTTGATACAACGGACGGTCTGGCGGCACCAGGATGAGTTGAGGGCAAAGCCGCATGGCCTGAATCGTCGGCATGGCCGATCGTACTCCGAATCGGCGAACTTCATAACTCGCTGCGGCGATAATGCCGCGCGGCGGAGGCCCGCCGACGGCCACCGGCTTTCCTTTCAACGATGGGTCAGCCAGCACGGCTGCCGAGGCAAACATGGCGTCGATGTCGCCGAAAAGAATCTGTCGGGGCCAACGTTCGGACATTGATGTCCTAGCCAGGGGTGAAGCACAAGCCGAGTTGAAGGCTTGCGGCGGTCGCGTGGACCGGTTCCGCGATCGTGATGGGTGCCACGGCTGGAAGCTCGCGGAGTGGCCCTCGACAGGAGCCGCAGAAATGGCGTCGTGGTTGAATGCTCCGGCGCTGTCGTTGGTAAATGTACCCGCAGTGCTGGCAGCGCCAGGCATACTTTGCCAGCGCGGCGACTTCTTTGCCCAGCGAGTGGTAGATCGTGATCCTCAGCCCGTCTTGATTCATCCGGGCCATCATGCGACGAAAATCGGCGCCATGATTCGGGCGGCGTTTCAGGATATCGTATTGCCATTGGTGAATCATTTCGTGCGCCAGGGTCATGACGGTCTCGTGGCTGGGCTCCGGGTTGTTGGCGGCGAGCAACACTGCCGACAGTCTGATGCGCCGCTGCCTGGTTGG
Source organism: Nitrospira sp. (assembly GCA_037045225.1). Taxonomy (NCBI): domain Bacteria; kingdom Pseudomonadati; phylum Nitrospirota; class Nitrospiria; order Nitrospirales; family Nitrospiraceae; genus Nitrospira; species Nitrospira sp. Next base: position 1,884,356 of record JBAOHZ010000009.1, on the reverse strand, counting down.
GTCCTCGGCGGTGCGCACGAGCGGTTGCCGTGGTCCAAGCCGGCAAGTAAACATTCCGGCTGAGGAGGTCAGTCGACGGCTCCACTCGATGGGAATTGGAGGTAAGGCGCCTTGAAAGTAGCGGCGGTTGAGATCGGACCAGACGGCGAGCAGCGGTTCGTGAGAGGGTGACATGGTCTTCACGGGATGATTCAGCTGCCGAATGAGCGACAGGGCTCAGCACTCCGGGTCAGCGGCCAGACAGTTCCTCAATGACCGCGGCGGCCAACAGCGGCACCATGATCTCGTGATGGCCCGTGAGGGCGTATCCCTTGCCGCCTTTCTGGGTGGGGCGGCGGACGACGTTGGTCATGGGACGATAGTGTGTGAGGAAATCCATGTTCACCGTGGTGATGTTGGTCAATGGATGGCCGAGGTTGCGCCCAAGCGAGACGGCTTTCAGGAACACCTCTGGCAAAATCACGGCAGATCCCAGATTGAGATAGACCCCGCCTTCCATCTCGGAAACCACGGCTGCCAGGCGGCGAAAATCGAGCAGCGAACCCGCCCCGATCGCGGCCCCGTCGGCTGACGGATGCATGTGAATGATGTCGGTCCCCACAGCCACGTGCACGGTGACGGGAAGGCCCAGCCGGAAGCCGGTGGCCAGCAGGCTGGTGGCGCGATGAGGAAACTGTTGTTTTCGTCGATGGATGTAAGAGCCGAGCGATTCGCCAAGCCCCTGACCTTCTTTCATGCCCAGGGTGATGGCTTCATTCAGCATGCGGCCGGTTTCTTCCGCCATGCCGAATCGACCGGAGTCGATCTCAGCATCCACTTCTTCGGACGTATGCCCCATGAACGCCAATTCAAAGTCATGGATGATGACGGCGCCGTTCATAGCCAGGGCGGTCACGACGCCGCGTTCCATCAGATCCACCAGGAGCGGGCCCAGCCCCACTTTCACCACATGGGCACCCATGCCGACAATCACCGGCTTGCCGTTGCGATGGGCTTTGGCAATGGCCTGCGCCACTTCGCGCAAGGTTTTGACCGCCAGGATATCGGGGAGCGAATCGAGAAAGCGCGCGAACGAGCGCCCCTTGGTCCAGACCTTGGCGAAGTTCGACACTTGTACCTTGCTGTGCCGACGCTGGAGCGGATAGGTCTTGAGTCGCGACGCATCGATCGGCCGGATGATCGCAGGAGGCGCGGAGACTGCAGTGGGACGCTTACGCCGGGTTGGCAAGAACGTGATCCTCAATGAGTTCGCAGAGTACATGGCCCAGCGTGATGTGACTTTCCTGAATGCGGGCGGTCAGCGCGGAGGGCACGACGAAGGCGTGGTCCACCATGCCGGCTAGTTTGCCGCCCGATCCGCCGGTCCACGCGATTGTGGTGAGGCCCAGGGACTTGGCCGCCTCAACGCCTTTCAGCACATTGGGGGAGTTGCCGCTGGTGCTGATGGCGAGGGCCACGTCCCCCCGCTGTCCGTGTGCACGAACCTGACGAGCGAAGAGCTCCTCGAAGCCGTAGTCGTTGGAGATACAGGTGATGGCCGCGATGTCGGTGGCGAGGGCAATGGCCGGCAACGGAGCGCGTTCGCGCTTATACCGGCCGACAAACTCGGCGGCGATGTGTGCGGCATCGGTGGCGCTGCCGCCGTTACCGAAGAGCAGGACTTTATGCCCAGCCTGAAATGCGCGGCCCATGAGTTGCGCGACCTGCACGATCTTATCGGCATGGTCTCGTACGAAGCGCCGCTTGATCTCGGCGCTGTCGTCGAAGGCCTTGATGACAAATTCTTTCATCGTGCGGAATTGTAGGGAAGCCCCGAGTCACTGTCAAACGACCGTAGGCATCGCTTACTTTCCAGGAGGCGTGGGGGAAGACCGTTTCGTGATCATGTTCATCGCCAGCGTCAGCATCGAGCCGACATCCGAGACGTTGGCGGGGAGTACGAGGGTGTTACTGGCTTTCGCCAGTTCCCCGAACTTGGTGATGTACTGCTCGGCGACGCGCAGTTGCACGGCTTCGTAGCCGCCGGGGATTTGCGTGGATTCGGCGACTTTGCGCAGTCCATCGGCCGTGGCACTGGCGATGGCCATGATCGCGGAGGCGGCACCCTCAGCCTCGTTGATCTGTTGTTGTTTCTTCGCCTCGGAGGCCTTGATGACCTGTTGCTTCTCGCCTTCCGCCTGGTTGATGGCGGCGTCACGTTCGCCTTCGGAGGTCAGAATCACGGCGCGCTTTTCCCGTTCGGCCCGCATTTGTTTTTCCATCGCCGCCAGTACGTCTTTCGGCGGCGTGATGTTCTTGATCTCATATCGCAGCACCTTCACGCCCCAGGGTTCCGTGGCTTTGTCCAGCTCATTCACAACCTGGCTGTTGATGTTGGTGCGTTCTTCAAACGTGCGGTCGAGTTCGATTTTTCCGATCTCGCTGCGGAGTGCGGTCTGGGCGAGCTGGGTGATGGCGAAACGATAGTCGCTGATGCCGTAAGAGGCTCGCTGCGGGTCCAGCACCTTGGAATATAAAATGCCATCGACGCCGACTTGCACGTTATCGCGTGTGATGCAGATCTGTTCGGGAATATCGATGGCGGTTTCTTTCAGCGAATGTTTGTACTGCACAGTGTCGAGGAATGGCCACAGGATGTGGAATCCCGCGCCGAGCGTCCGCGAATACCGGCCCAGTCGCTCGACGACGTAGGCGCTCTGTTGCGGCACGACGCGCGCGGTTTTTGAGATGACGAGCAGGACGAGGCCTGCAAGGAAAATGACAACCCAGAGTCCGCCTGGCATTCCGCTATCCTCCATGATGGTGCGACCTCATTCAGGTTTGATCCACAGGGTGATGCCGTCTACACGATCCACGAGGCTGCGTTGTCCTTTGAGCAGCGGCTTGTCGCCGGCGTTGTGCGCATTCCAGGTGCTGCCCCGGCATTCCGCTTTGCCCATGGCGCCGGGTTGAAGGTCCTCCAGAACAATGGCGGTTTCGCCGCTCATAGTGTCGACCGATGAGGCGTTGCCCCGATCGGCTGTCATGAGACGGCGGAGCGGAGGACGAAGGATGACCAGGGAGGCGACGGAGAAGACCGAAAACAGGAGCCAGGACATCCATTCAGTCTGAATCATGCCCAGGCCGACGAGCGCCCCCACGACCAGCGCCCCGATGCCGAAGAACAACATGTAAAACCCGCCGGGCGTGACGATCTCGCTGCCGAGCAGAAACAGTCCCAGAAAGGCCCAGAGCCACCAGGTCATCGCACCTCCTCAGCCGTCGCGAGCAGCGGGGTTGTCTCGTGATTCACGCGAAAGTCTAAGCGTCTTTCCCAGGACCGTCAAGGATTGTGCGAGAAGGCGCTATGTATGTTCACGGGTACACTCAGGGCGTGTTGATCGATAGGCGGCAGAACATAGGCTTGAGGCATTACTTTGTTCTCCAGAGAGTTAATGTGAATTGCCGCCACGATACTCGCTTCCTGCTCAGCTGTGTATTGGAATCTCGGTCGAATTGCATAAGCGATGAAAATTCTGCACCCCGTGACCCGTGCCGATGTATCACGAAATAGAGCAATCAAATCCAGATTAACCACCATACCTTTCCGAATGCTAGATGCCGAGGATGTCCGTGGACCGTCTTGTCACGGAACAGGAGTGCGCCACTTGCCAGTGAAGAGTCCGGATGATTCGCTACGCATGCCCGAACCGATCCTAAGTCCACAATGATGGAAAGGGACGGAGGGCAATGAGTCGACCTACATTCGGCAGAATCATCATTTATCCCAATATACATGCGAGCCTCTGATTTGGCGTTAGCCATCATGTAAATACACGTAATTAATGCTCTTGACCGATCCATGAGATTCGGGCACGGTGTGGAGCACTGTTGACCGAAACTCGAGGCATGCGAATGGTTGCGGGCAAGCAGGATAACGGTGACGGCCGCTCCTCAGAAAAATCTGGCCAAACCTCTCCGCCTGCTATCAACTTGCCCAAGGGCGGCGGGGCCATCCGTAGCATGGGCGAGAAATTTGCCGCCAATCCAGTGACCGGCACTGGTTCGATGACGGTACCGATCGCGACCTCGCCGGGCCGTTCAGGCTTCGGTCCACAACTGTCCCTGTCATACGATTCTGGCGCCGGCAACGGCCCGTTTGGGTTCGGCTGGAGTCTTTCCCTTCCTTCAATCACTCGCAAGACCGATAAGGGGCTGCCGCAGTATCTCGACACAACTGATTCGGATGTCTTCATCCTCTCCGGCGCGGAAGACTCGGTGCCGGTGTATCGGCAAGACCCTGACGGCACCTGGGTCGCTGGCCACGCGGGATTTCAGCGAGACGCGGACGGGTTCTGGGTTCGAGATCCGTCCGGCCGCCTCGTCGTGCAGGAAGATGAACGCGACGGGTATCGTGTACGCCGCTACCGGCCACGCATCGAAGGGCTCTTCGCCCGCATCGAGCGCTGGACGAACACCACCGACGCGACCGATGTGTTCTGGCGTTCGATCTCCAAGGACAACATCCTCACGCTCTACGGCCATGACGCGAATTCGCGCATTGCCGACCCGCTCGATGCAAGCCGCATCTTCTCCTGGTTGATCTGCGAATCGCGCGACGACAAGGGCAACGGTATTCGGTATCTCTACAAGAAAGAGGACGGGGCCTACCAACCCCGGCCAGATCAAGCCGATCCGTTCACGCAGGCCCATCAACTCAACCGCGGCCTTGCCTCCGATGCGCGCCGCACCGCCCAGCGTTACTTGCAGCGGGTGCTGTACGGCAACCTCAAACCCCTGCTGGATGCTCAGGGCCAGCGACCCCGGTACCTGGGCGATCTACCCCATCCGCCGACGGACACCGACGCGGACTGGCTATTCGAAGTGCGATTTGACTATGGGGAACTGGATGAGGGCGACCCCACGGGCCAGCCAGAGAAGTCCTGGCTCTACCGCCCCGATGCCAGTTCCAGCTACCGCTCGGGCTTCGATGTGCGCACCTGCCGCCGCTGTGAGAGGGTGCTAATGCTGCACCACATCCCGGATCTGCCGGCGGGTCCTGACAGGGCGGCTCAACCAGGCTACCACGGGGTAGTGCGCAGCACCGACTTCACCTACGACGACGAGCTCGACACCAGTCTCGCCACCAAGCCTGTCTACAGCTTCCTGAAGCAGGTCGTGCAGACGGGGTGGAAGCAGGAAGATGGCTCCTCCACACGCCGCAGTCTGCCGCCCGTCGAATTCGAATACACCGAGCCCATCGTGCAGGACACCGTAGAGGAAGTGGACTCTGAAAGCCTGGAAAACCTGCCCATCGGCGTGGACGGCAGGGTCTATCAATGGACTGATCTGCACGGGGAAGGCATTCCCGGTATTCTGAGCGAGCAGAGCGGCACCTGGTTCTACAAGCGCAATTGGAGCCCCCTCCCCGACAAGTTGCCGGGCGGCAGCGAAGTCGTGAGGGCGAAATTCTCGGCGCTCGAAACCGTCGCCCTCAAACCCAATCTAACCCTCAGTGGTGGCGCGCAGTTCATGGATCTCGCCGGCGATGGCCAGCCCGACCTTGTGATGTTGGATGGGCCCATGCCAGGCCTCCATGAACATGACGAAGCGGAGGGATGGGATCAGTTCCGGCCATTCACATCGCGGCTCACCCGCGACATGCGCGATCCCAATCTCAAGTTCGTGGATCTCGATGGCGACGGCCATGCCGATGTGCTGATCACCGAGAACGAGGCGCTGGTCTGGCATTCGTCGCTCGGAGAGGACGGGTTTGGTCCTGCCAAGCGAGTCGCCCAGGAGTTGGATGAGGAAAAAGGGCCGCGCATCGTCTTTGCCGACGGCACGCAATCCATTTACTTGGCCGACCTTTCCGGCGACGGCCTCACCGACATCGTCCGCATCCGTAATGGTGAAGTCTGCTACTGGCCCAATCTCGGGTATGGCCGGTTCGGCGCGAAGGTGACGATGGACAATGCGCCCTGGTTCGACAACCCGGACCAGTTCGACCATAAGCGCATCCGCCTGGCCGACATCGATGGCAGCGGGACCACCGACATCATCTACCTGCACCGTGACGGCGTGCGGCTGTTCTTCAACCAGTCGGGTAATGGCTGGAGCCAGCCACAACGGCTGAATGTATTTCCTCGCGTTGATGATCTCGTAAGCATCGTGCCCACGGACCTCCTCGGCAACGGCACCGCCTGCCTGGTCTGGTCGTCGCCCCTGCCAGGCGATGCGCGACGACCGATGCGCTATGTCAACCTGATGGGCGGGCAGAAGCCTCATCTGCTGATCAAGACGAGCAACAACCTCGGCGCCGAGACTCGCGTTGATTACGCTCCCTCCACCAAGTCCTATCTGCAGGATAAGCGCGACGGCAAACCATGGATCACGCGACTGCCGTTTCCGGTGCATGTGGTCGAGCGCGTTGAAACCTACGATCGCATCAGCCGCAATCGCTTCGTCACGCGCTACGCCTATCACCACGGCTACTTCGATGGTGAAGAGCGCGAGTTCCGCGGGTTTGGCATGGTCGAGCAGTGGGATACCGAGCAGATCGGCGCACTTACCGCCAGCGGAACATTCCCGCAGGGCGACAACATCGCCGCCGCCTCGCACGTACCGCCGGTTCACACTAAGACCTGGTTCCACACGGGGGTCTATGACGAGACCGACGAGGTCAGTCGGCATTTTGCGACCGAATACTACGGTGCCCCTGAGAAGAGCGACCCGAACCACGATGTTCTTTTCGAGGCGTACGTCCAAACGCTGCTGCCTGACACGGTCATTCCCTCCGGCCTGACCTTCGAAGAGGAGCGCGAAGCCTGCCGCGCCCTCAAGGGTTCCATGCTGCGCCAGGAAGTCTACGCGGATGACGCAGATCAGCCAGGTGCCACGCCGCAACAGATCCAACGCGCCCGGACGCCCTACACCGTCACCGAGCAGAACTTCACTATCCAGACCTTGCAGTCCAGGGGCGGCAACCGCCACGCCGTTTTCTTCACCCATGCGCGCGAAGCGCTCAGCTACCACTACGAGCGCAATCCCACCGATCCGCGCATCCAGCACGCACTGACGTTGGAGGCCGACGACTATGGCAACGTGCTCAAGCAGGCGGCCATCGGCTATGGCAGACGCACTTCACCGCTGGCAGAGGACTGGGATCGCAAACGACAGACGACGGCGCTGCTCACCTACACCGCAAACCACGTCACCAACGCGATCGAATCGATTGACACGCACCGCAACCCGTTGCCTTGCGAGGCAATCACCTTCGAGTTGACGGGCTACACACCCACCGGGGCGGCTGGCCGGTTCCAAGCCTCGGATCTGGTCGAGTCAGACGCTGCCGCGCCAAGCCGTCTGCGGCACAAGTTCACCGCCCCTGAAGTCGCGTACGAGGCTACAGCCTCCGGCAACCAACGCCGCCGCCCCATCGAGTGCCTGCGCACGCTCTACCGACGAGATGACTTGAGCGGCTTTCTGCCGCTTGGTGAAATTGAACCGCTGGCGTTGTCAGGCGAGAGCTACAAGTTGGCCTTCACTCCAGGCTTGCTTGCCCAGGTCTTTCAGCGCCCGCGTCAAGGACAGGCGGCTGAACCCTTACTGCCTGATTGGCCAGGGGTGCTTGGCGGACAGGGCGGCAACCGGGGCGGGTACCTCCCAAGCCAGACAATGAAAGCCGACGGGCGATTTCCCGCGACCGATGCCGATGATCACTGGTGGATTCCGTCCGGCCAGTCCTTCTTCTCTGCCAATCCCGCTGACAACGCCGCTACAGAACTAGCGCAGGCTCGGCAGCATTTCTTCTTGCCGCGACGCTACCGCGATCCCTTCGGTCAAGATGCCTTCGTGGACTTCGACGCCCATGACCTGTTGATGGTCGAAACCCGCGATGCGCTCGGCAACCGCATGACGGTGAACGTCAACGACTACCGCGTCTTGCAGCCGCGCCTCGTCAGCGACCCGAACCGCAATCAGACGGAAGTCGCGTTCGACACGCTCGGCATGGTGGTGGGTACGGCGGTGATGGGGAAGCCGTCTCCGGCAGGGGTGGAGGGTGACCGGCTCACTGGATTTGTTATAGACCTCACGCAAACCCAACTCGACGCCTTCTTTGACGTGGCTGACCCGCACGCCACTGCAGCCGCGCTGTTGAGGGATGCCACCACCCGCATTGCCTACGACCTGGACCGCTTCCGTCGCACTCAGCAGGCAAACCCGAACGACCCGACCAAGTGGCAACCAGCCTGTGCTGCCACGCTCGCCCGTGAAACCCACGCGAGCAGCCCGTTGCCGCCACAAGGCCTGAAGATCCAGATCAGCTTCAGCTATTCGGACGGCTTTGGCCGCGAGATCCAGAAAAAGATCCAGGCGGAGCCCGGGCCGGTCGTCAATGGCGGCCTATCGGTCAACCCGCGCTGGGTAGGGAGCGGCTGGACCATCTTCAATAATAAAGGCAAGCCCGTCCGGCAGTACGAGCCCTTCTTCAGTGCCACACACCGCTTTGAGTTTGGAGTCACGGTCGGCGTCAGTCCGGTCCTGTTCTACGACCCTGCCGAGCGGGTCGTCGCCACCCTGCACCCGAACCACACGTACGAGAAAGTCGTCTTCGACCCCTGGCAGCAGGCGACCTACGACGTCAACGACACCAGCGCGCTGCGCAATCAACAGACTGGCGACCCGCGAACCGATCCCGACATCGGCGGCTATGTTGCCGAATACTTTAAGGCATTGCCGGCCAATCCGGCTCAACCTTGGCAGACCTGGCATGCGCAGCGCACCGGTATCGGTGTTGCCTTTGGGCAAGACGAGCGCAACGCCGCCCTGCGCGCCGAAGCCCATGCCGATACGCCGACCACGGCCCATTTGGACGCGTTGGGTCGCCCATTCCTGACCGTTGCGCGCAACCGCGTAGTCTGCGTCGGCCACGACCTCGACGGTACTGAAGAGAGCTTCGCCACCCGCATCGAACTGGACATCGAAGGCAACCAGCGCGCCGTGCGCGATGCCGTCACACATACCGAGGCTCGTGATGCAGCCGGGAATCCGGTTGTCGTGGACGACCCGCTCGGCCGCGTCGTCATGCGTTATGCCTACGACATGCTCGGCAACCGCATCCACCAGCTCAGCATGGAAGCCGGCGCGCGTTGGATGGCGAACGACGTGTCCGGCAAGCCCATCCGTGCATGGGACAGCCGCGGCCACAACTTCACGACGAAGTACGACGCGCTACGCCGGCCGATAGAACAGACGGTGCGAGGCACCTTCAGCGACGCCGATCCGCTCAAGCCCAACTCAGACTCACGCACGCTAGGCCGCGATATCTTGGTCGACAAAATCGAATACGGTGAGCCGCCCCTCAACGCCACGCCGGCCCAGGAAACAGAGGCGCAGCACCTTAACCTGCGCACCCGCATCTACCGGCACTTTGATTCCGCAGGCGTCGCCACTAACGCACGGCTAGCTGCCAACGGCAGCCCTATCGAAGCCTACGACTTCAAGGGCAATCTACTGCGCAGTACACGGCGTCTGATCAGCAAGCACAACGAAATTCCCGATTGGCTGCTGAACCCTCAACTCGACGCCGAAACCTTCCAGGGCAGCACCCGCTACGACGCGCTCAATCGCCCCATTCAGTCAATTGCGCCGCACAGTAGCCTGACCCGGCCCGGGCACCCCAACAAGTTCAACGTCATCCAGCCGTGGTTCAATGATGCCAATCTGCTGGAGCGGGTGGACGTGTGGTTGGAACGTACCGCCGAGCCGGCCGGCTTGCTGGACCCCAACAACGTCGCCCCATCGCCGGTCGGCGTGGCCGATATCGACTACGATGCGAAGGGCCAGCGCACCCTTATCGACTACAAGACAGGCGACGCCACGGTTATTCGCACCACCTACGGCTACGACCGCGAGACCTTCCGTCTGATGCACCGTTACACGCGCCGGGGCGTGGATCCCGCGACGGCCCAGGGCGTGGCCTTCACCGACGACTGCGAGAACCTGAGTCCACCTCCAGCCACCATCGCCGCACCCGAGCAGCCGCCCGCAGGCAAGGGCTGCGGCTTGCAGAACCTGCACTACACCTATGACCCTGCGGGCAACATCACCCACATCCGAGACGACGCGCAGCAGACCATATATTTCCGCAACCAGCGCGTCGAGCCGAGCAACGACTACATCTACGACGCCCTCTACCGGCTGATTCAGGCCCAAGGACGGGAGCATCTTGGACAACTGGGACAAGCTGCCGATAGTCCACGCAAGCCGCCAACCGCTCCGGATGCATTCAACGCCTTTCACGTCCGCCAAGACCACCCGAACGTGCTCAAGGCCATGGGCATCTACATCGAGCGCTATGTGTACGACGCCGTCGGCAACTTTCTGCAGATGCAGCATCGCGGCAGCGACCCGGCGCATGCGGGCTGGACGCGGCGCTACACCTATAACGAAACCAGCTTGATCGAAGATGGGACTCCAGGCATGTTGCTCAAGACCAGCAATCGCTTGAGCCACACCACAGTGAACCCGGCGGGCAGCACTCCGCAGCCGGAAGCCTACCTGCACGACGCCCACGGCGACATCCTGCGCATGCCGCATCTGGGTGGTGGGCTGCCCGGGCCGAACATGCACTGGGACTACAAGGATCAGTTGCGTCAGACCGACCTGGGTGGCGGTGGCGCAGCCTTCTACGTCTACGACGCCTCAGGCCAGCGAATACGCAAAGTGTGGGAGAAATCGCCTGGCCTCACCGAAGAACGTATCTACCTCGGCGGCTTTGAGATCTTCCGCACACACGGCGGCCCCATCGGTGCCAACACCGCCACGCTGGAGCGCGAGACGCTGCACGTGATGGACGACAAGCAGCGAATCGCCCTGGTGGAGACGCGCACGCTGGACACGGCAGGCTCCGACCAGGCGCCACGACAGCTCATTCGCTATCAGTTCGGCAACCACCTCGGCTCAGCCAGCCTGGAATTGGACGACGAGGCGCAAATCATTTCCTACGAAGAATACGCGCCATATGGAAGCTCGACCTATCAGGCGGTGCGCAGCCAGACGGAGACGGCGAAGCGGTATCGATATACGGGCAAGGAGCGCGATGAGGAAAGTGGCCTGTACTACAACGGGGCAAGATACTACGCGTCGTGGGTAGCCCGTTGGATATCCCCTGATCCGGGAGGTCTCGTGGATGCTGCCAACCTATACCTGTTTACCAGGTGCAATCCTGTGTGTCTTATGGATGGCACGGGTCTTAAACCGACTTCGGGTGATGATCTTGTTAATCCTGTAATTGTCAAGCCCGGTGAGATGACGGGCAAGGAATCGCAGGAAGCGATAAGGGAGCAGTATGGTGAACTCGGGCTGCACTACCGAGGAGACGCAAGATGGGACGCGCAGAACAAGACTTGGTGGGTTGATAGAAGTCAGTTGATTGAACCTGACGTGGTTACCTTTGACGACGACGTCATCGTGGTCGATCCGCCAGGAAAAACGAGGGAGGCATCCGGTGAGGAACAACCGAAAGAAGCACCGCCAAGTGACCTAGAACGGTTTGGTAAGGGCCTCGCCAAGGGTTTAGTGTTCGGGCTGGTCGCGGGACTCGTCGTCGGCGCAATGATTGCCTCAGGAGGAACGCTGGCCCTCGTCGGTGGAGCCATTGCGGTCGGTGGCGCCGGCATGGGGGGTCTGACTCTAGGAGAGATAATCACTGGGGAAGATCTGTCAGGTAGAAAGCTTACGAGCGGCGACCGAGCCGAGATGGGAGGAGAGTTACTTGGTGGGGTAATAGGCGGAGGGCTGGGTGGCCGCGCAGCCGGAAGCATTGCGGGACCACGCACAGGAACAGTAGAGGTACCGGGTTCAACAGGTCCTGAACCTATAGAGCCGGTAATGCCCCCGCGTGCTTTACCACCTGGCGAGCCAGTCAGAATACCCACACCCCGCGGCCCTGGGCAAACCGTTGATCCAGCGACTGGTTATCCAGTTGGCCGCTTTGTGGTGGATCCTAGAGGAAATGCGATGATTGAACCGGCCGGCGGCGACACGGTGCCGGCCGGGAAAGGTGGCGTAGATACACATACGCGCTACCCGAACGGTTCAAATTACCAGCGGCTTAATCCACAAGGGCATGCAGGCAATCCTACGCCTCACGGGCACGGACACCTTCCGGGTAGTGGTCCCGGAATGAAGGGGCAAGGCCCATCAATTGACCCGAGTGGTCGAGTTGTTCCATGGAACAGTAAAGACGCGCATTGGCCGATTTATTAGAGAAGGGGGCGCTATTCAATATGACTCCAATTGACTTTGCTAGGAGTGTCTATTTGGGTGACAGAGCTTGCAAAGCAATCAATATCGATTGCTGGAATTCCCGGGTCCGAGTGCAAGTGGACTGCATTTCCCGAATACGTGATGAAAGCGGGCAGTGGAATTTCTATACCAAGGAAGACATCACGGACGGATATCTCGTCTTTGACGGCATTCGTAGTGTTGAACTGCACAACGAGGGGCATATCCCGAACGATACCATAAACAGCTTTCTTGTCACGGAAGCGAGTGCAGACAGCATTGCCATTGAAATGTCAATTGGCGCAGTCAGTGAGAGTGTTCCTTACTTCGAGACGATTCTTCGTTTGACGTGCCGCTCAATACACATTGAAGACCCGTCGCGGCCGGGAGAAGAAATCTATTCGTAAGGGAAGAAAAATGTGCCACGAACCATTTGTTTGACTCAGCCGGAGCGCGGTGAGGCGCGCTGATGGGGAGACCGTTGCGGCCGACGGCGGGGGACGTGGTGTTTCACGTGCTCAATCGGGCCAACGCCCGCCGGACACTGTTTGAGGACGAGGGGGACTATGCCGCGTTTATACGTGTGTTGGAACAGGCCTGTGCGCGTGTGGCCATGCGGCTCCTCGCCTATTGCGTGATGCCCAACCACTGGCATCTCATCGTCTGGCCGCGCAAGGACGGCGATCTATCACGATTTATGAACTGGCTCACGCTGACCCACACGCAACGGTGGCATCAGCATCGCCACACGGTCGGAGAGGGGCATGTGTACCAAGGTTGCTTCAAATCGTTCCCGGTCGAAACGAGCGAGTATCTGCTGATGGTCTGTCGCTATGCGGAACGGAACCCCGTGCGGGCGGGCCTCGTGGATCGAGCGGAGCAGTGGGGCTGGAGTAGCGCGGGGGCGTGTCGGCGGCATGAGGGTGCTGTCCCGCTGAGCGCCTGGCCGATGGCGCGTCCTGCTCATTGGCTCGATTGGGTGAACGAAGGCTAGACGGATGCGCAATTGAGTGCGGTGCGGAGAAGCGTGACGAAAGGACAGCCCTGTGGCAGCCCCGCGTGCGTGGAGCAGATGGTCGCACAGTGGAATTTAGGTCCGACTGTGCGAGGGCGCGGGCGTCCGAAGCAGACGCTGTCTGAGCTGGACAGGGTGTCAGGCACCGGGAGGAAGGGTGCCTGACACCCTGTCGGAATCCCGAGATCACTCGCGCGAACATGCGCTGGATGCTGTACGAGGATGGCAGAAAGCAAGTGCTCGAGGTCAGTTATTGAACGGTCGAACAACGGGAGAAATACGATGCAACCTAAATCGCAGCAACGAAATACGTTCCCCGTCAGCGACAAGGTCTTCAAAGCCGTCTATGACTCGCCGCAATCCCTTCCAGGGAAGCACAAGTGGCTCACGGCTGAAGCGGACGTGCGGAAAATCGAAGCGGTACTCGGAATGGCGCCGAACACCATTGGGGCCCCTCTTTGGGTGAGTGGCGACCGCAAACGCTGTTCGAAATGCCGGCGCGAGATCAACTGGTTCGATATTGTCTCGTCTGCCTTGGGAACGGTTCACAACCAGGAGATGATTGCGCAGGTGATTCTCGGTGAACAGAAATTCGTCAACACGGAAGCGCCGCGCGCAATTGCTGGACTGAAGTGCTCCCAGTGCAAGGCCTCCATCGACAACCTCCGCAGCTTCAAGTGCCACAACTGGGCCTATGCAAAAGGCGCCCTGCGGAAGGTGATAGAGCACATGCACAAGAGCTAGAAGGGGGACGGAACGGTGTCAGCATAACCGCATTCTTCGAAAATGTGGATACGCAGCGGTATGGGGTCACTCATTAACTTCAGGAGCTTGTCATGCAATTGATTCTCGCCCCCATCAACGTCGGAGATACCGGCGCCCCCGTTGCCAATCTGCAAGACGCGCTGCTGGTGGTGTTTCCCAAACAATTGATGGCGTCATCCTTGGCGGGGGCAGAGGCCAGAGGCAGTGAGTCATAAGATCTTATGAATTTCGACCCTCAAAAATTCTTCATCGGCCTGATGGACTTCTTCTCCATCCTGCTGCCGGGCGCACGTCTCATCTCTCTGCTCAGAGGCGAGATGAAAGACTTGGAGCAATTCAATTTATGTAACTTATGACGAGCCGGGTTACCAAATAGGTGGAGGTCATCATGCCAGCCGACACGAATCGGGCACCGATTCAGATTGCATGGATTAACTTTGTGAAGAGTGTCACACTTCTGCTTGTCCCTCAGACTGATGATCGTCCTCTGGATCAGTACCTTCCTTTTCGGGATGCCGTTCTCAATCTTGTGCAAAGCGAGAAGTTCCTGATGGAGTTCAATAAGGGATGGACACCTCCGGGAGAATCGTCTGAACAAGCAGAAATCAAACAGGTCTTTCTGCTCGAACTTGAGGCGTTTCCGCGAGCGGTGGAAGTCGTCCAAGCCACGACGGGGCCGGAGGAATCAAAGGCGTCGTTGAAGCATTGGTTGGGCCGGGCATCAACGGTGTGTGGTAGTGCGAAGGATCTCAAGGAAGACCTCCCATGGTATGCAAAGGGGGGTCTCACTGCGTTTAAAGAATTACTGGATGTCTTTAAGGGCTAGACTAATGCCTTCTGATTGAAAACGGAGCGAGCCTATCACCTAGATGTGATGAATCACTCAACGACTAAACAGCTATGAATTTCGAGCCACAGAAATTTTTCATCGGCCTGATGGACTTCTTCTCCATCCTGTTGCCAGGCGCGCTGCTCACCTATTTATTGATGGACGAGGTGGGACCAGTGATTTTGGGATGCAACCGGTACCAGGACCTGAGCGACGCGAAAGGCGTAGCCGCATTTCTTGTTGCCGGCTACTTGGTCGGTCATCTGGTGTTTCTATTGGGCTCCTGGTTAGACCTCCCGTATGACTGGTTGAGGGGCAGGTCGTTGAACAAGCAGATCATCCGGCTGGCACATAGAGGGATGCTTTCACCCTGGTTTGTGCGGGCATTTAGCTGGATCGTCTTCAAACAGGAACAGGATCTCGCTGTGATCTGTGTGGGTAAGATCAAAGCGCAGGCGCTCAAACCCCTGCAGGCTCAATACGCGATCAATACCTTCCAATGGTCCAAGGCACTTCTGGCTAAGGAGCACCCTGACAGTTTAGCCGCCGTTCAGCGCTTTGAGGCCGACTCCAAGTTCTTCCGTTGTTTCGTCGTCGTGTTGGCAGTCCTGGCGATGACATGGCCTTTTGACGACACACAGCGATTGATAGGCACAGGTATCCTCTTCGGCCTCCTGTTGCTGGCATTCTGGCGCTACATGGAGCAACGCTACAAGGCCACCAACCAAGCCTATTGGGCTGTGATCACGCTCACAGGCAACCAAGGCAAGGTTGCCTTCGACAAGGCCTTGCCCGCCGCGGACAGCCCCACCCATGCCGGCGGGGTGGTGTATCGCATGTGCAGTGGGGGAGCCGAGTATTTGCTTGTCGAAGCCAAGGACGATCCCAATCAATGGGTTCTACCGAAAGGTCATATCGAACCGGAAGAGAATCCCCGGGTAACAGCCGTGCGCGAGGTGTACGAGGAGACCGGCGTATGGGCGCGTATTATCAGCACCCTGAGCGATACGACTTGGACGGTCGATGGTTCCGTAGCCACGACGCGCTTCTATTTGATGGAAGCCGTCGGGCGTGGACTCAGAAAAGAGAAGGACCGCCGGCACGATTGGCTGACATTGCAGCAAGCCGTCGCCAAGGCCAGCTACGTCGAAACCCGCGAGTTGCTTCAGGCGGCAGACGCGCAACGCCCGCGCCCATGAGGGAGCCGTCAATGCCTCGAATCGCGACACCCTCGCGGTGGGCACCGCCAGCAGCGAATCGGATCTCACGCAAGGAGGATTGTCGATGAACCCCATCATCTTTCCCTTGGCCCCAGGCGCTGACCGCGCAGCCGTCGCGGACCTTCAAGATGCGTTGCTGGAATGCCTGAATCGAGGAGTTCTGCTGGCCAACGATGCTCCGTCGCGAGACCAGGCCGTCGCGCTACTTCGACGAGAGCGTGCAGCGGGCAAATTCGCTGACATGACGCAGAAGCTTTTGCGACAGTTTCAGGAACTGAATCGCCTGCAAGGCAATGGAGAGGTGGACGAGGGCACCGCCAACGCGCTGAACAGGTTGCTGCGTGAGTGGGGGGTACTCGATGCGAAACCCCCGGATACAACCGTGCGCATCGTGGCGGGGATGCTGAAGCCCGCAACGAGAGGCACGAAGGTCGAGATTGCCGGCCTTCTCGTCCGGGCCTTCCACGAAGGTGGTGCGGCCGCCATTCGCCTTGGCCAGGATCATACCGACAGTGATGGCCGATTTACGATCCGCTACGAGTTGTTGCCGGGGGTTCCCGCCGTCAATTTGAAGGTGACCGTGGAGAGCCGCGACGGCAAGGCGCTCGCAAGCTCACCGGTGATCCCGCGGGCCAAGCCGCTGGAGACGATAGAACTGAGCCTTCCCGATGTGGTGGAACCACCGGCCGTGCCGCAACAGCTTGCAGGCATCGTGCGCTGGCCTTCTCGCCAACCGGCTCCGGGTATCACCTTGCGTCTGTATCGCCTCGCGTTCGGCGGAACGGGCACCCAATTGTCGGAGGCGGTGTCTGCGAGCGACGGGCGCTTTACGCTGGACTATCCGCCGCAAGCCGCGTCGGCCAATTTCGAGATACGCCAGTTGAAGGCCGATCACAGTGAAGTGGTGCTGACCAAGCCGCTGGGCGCAGTCACTGCCGAACAGCGCCGACGCCTCGAACTCATTGTATCTGCCGATGGCGTGAAGGTCGCCGGGGAGTATCAGCGCATGAGCGACGCCGTGGTGGCTGAGATTGAGGCCATCGGGAAGTTGGCAGACGCGGTGGAGAATGCCGAGCGACAAGACATCACCTTGTTGGCACGCAGCACCGGCTGGGATGCACGGTTACTCGCGTTAAATTGCTGGGCACAGCGCCTAGCTTCTGCAGATGAGGTCGGCATGTCCGCCGAGGCGCTGTACGGCCTACTGCGCGTGGGCCTGCCCGCTGACAAGCGGTTGCTGGCTGCGGTCAATTTCGAACTCATTGAACCAGGGCTGAAGAAGGCGCGAGAGTCGGGTGTTATCGATCTCGATGACGCCACCATCACGGCACAGGCCAAGGTGTTCGCGGCCTTTGCGGCCAAGGCCAACCTGGCCGACGCGGCGCCGGGATCGCAATCGAGCTATGCCGAGCTGATGGCCAGCACCGGCTTGAGCGAGGTCGAGCAAAAGAAGTTTGCCGCGCTGTTCTTCGCGCATAGCGGCGACGCTGACAGTTTGTGGAAGAAGGCGTCGGCGACTGGATTCACCGATGCCCAGGTGAAGACACTGCAACTGCACGGCAAGCTCGCCTTCCTGGCCGGCAACAGTGCTGCAATGACGGATCGCTTGATGAAGATGGGGCTGAATGACCCGGCGGTCCTGGCTGCCAAAGGGCTCTACACTGCCGGGGCTTGGGCCAACGAGTTGTTTGAGGAAGCCGGAATTGCACAGCAAGACCGGGCCAACCCGAGTGAGGCAGGGCTGAAGAAGTTGGCGGCCTTGATTCCGTCAGCCTACGAAGGAGCCGACGTACTGGCCAGGGCCAACGCCTTTGCCGCAGACACGGCGCGCAAGGTGCATCGCGCCTATCCTACTCACGTGTTGACGGCACGATTGTCCAGCGACCCCCGCTTTGCCCTCGCCGAAGCCCATGATGAAACAGTGAAGCTGCTGGAGCGCTCCGCGGCCAGAGGCTATCGATTGGGGCAGACGCCGGTTTCCACCTTCCTCGAGCAGCAAGGACTTACCGACACCGAATTGCACGCCACGGCGACGAGAAACCTCAAGGCCTTGCATGCCACCTACTCGATCTCCCCCAGTGACGAAGTCCAGATCACGCTGATAAAGATGGGCCTTCCGTCCGCCCATGACGTGACCGGCTTGAAGCAAGAGCACTTCGAGAAGACCTTCAATGCCGAGTATTACGAGATCTTCAAGGTCGATCCGGCCGATGGCATTGCGCGCAAAGTATACGAGCGGGCGGTGCAGGTCAGCAGCGTGGTCTACAGCCTGTTCGGCGCGGCACAAAGTGCCTCTGGGGGGGCGGGCACGACGGTGATTCCGAATCCGCTGCCAATTGGTGATGTCGATCGCGTCAGCCTGATCCGTCGCGTGCCGACGATGGAGTCACTGTTCGGCTCCATGGACTACTGCGAGTGTCAGGACTGCCAATCGGTGCTGAGCCCGGCTGCCTACTTGGTGGACCTTCTGCAGTACGTCGACATCGACGCTCAGACCTGGGCGAACACGCAGGCCCTGTGGAAGCTCACCCATGGCGGCAACGCCTATCCACACACCTTTGCCAGCGGGCCACAGGTTGGTCAGGCAATGAAGCCCTACGACGTGCTGGTGCAGCGTCGCCCCGACCTGCCGCACCTTGCGCTGACATGTGAGAACACGCATACCGCGCTGCCTTACATCGACCTCGTCAACGAGATCCTTGAGTACCACGCGGCGCATGGGCAACTGGCCGCTACGGCGGCGCGCGATACAGGTGACGCCAAGACGACCGAATTGCTGGCCGAGCCGCAGAACGTGATTGCTGCCGCCTACGAGGCCTTGCGCGAGGCGAAGTATCCGCTGTCGCTGCCGTTCGACCGGTCGCTGGAGATGGCACGCCAGTTCTGCACGCATGCCGATACGCTGCTGCACGAGGTGCTGCAGGCACTGCGCCGCCAGGATGATTTGTGGATCAACGGCGGAGTCGGCCGCGCCGAGATATTTGTGGAGTCGTTGGGGCTTTCGCCAGCCGAGACGGCGCTGTTCACTCGGACTGCGCCGTTGCTCAACGACGCCTGGCACGATCTCTTCGGCTGGCCTGCCTTGCGCGCAGCCATTCAACCGCCCATCAATGCCCCAGAAGCGTCAGTGAGTCTGGCAGATGCTGATGTTTCCGGCCTCTCACCGGGCATGTCTTGCGGCTACTTTGACGTCAGCGCCAATGCCGAGGCGGGCGAAGTTAACACACTCACCGCTATCGGAGCCGCGGGGTCTGGTGGTGCGGGCCGAACCAAAGTGGTCTTTGCCAAGGCGTGGACTGCGCCTCCGGCTGCTGGAGACCTACTCGTGCTGGACGCACCAGCCATGCTCCGATCGGCCAAGGCCCTATCGCGCAGGCTCGGGGTGAGCTACCGCGAGATTGCCCAAGTGGTGATGACCGGCTTCGTTAACCCGGGACTGAGCAAGCTCACCGTGCTGTATCGGGCGAGGCTCAACGTAGGTGATGCCTATCGCTACAAGGTTGACGTGACAGCGCTGACCCCTCCGCCTGCGGTGCCCACGCCCGAGCAACGGAAGAAGCTGGACGGTATTGCGGCCTTCGAGCGGCGGTTGACAGAGTTCGCTACCGAGTCGGGCAGCAACCTTGCGACGCTGAAGGCCAAGGTCTTGGCGATCGACTTTAGCAAGGTGTTGGTCCTAGCCGACCCCGACGCCGGTTGCAATTTTGACCTGACGACCTTGCAGCATGCCGACGAGAGCAGCGTCATGCCAATCGAACTGGTTCGCATCAACCTGTTCGTGCGGCTGTGGCGTCGTCTCGGATGGTCGGTTGAAGAGACTGATCGCGCTCTGCAGGTGCTGGTGCCCAGGAACGCCCCTTTCGACGGCTTGGATGCCAATCTGCAGAAGAAGCCGTTAGCCAGCGCGCTGGTGTACCTCGCGCACGTGAAGGCGTTGGATGAACGTCTGAAGCCTGGCGCCAATGGGCGACAGAAGTTGTTGACACTCTGGGCGGATATACCGACCACCGGGGACAAGCCACTGTACGCACAGCTCTTCCTTGGTCGCGGCGCAGCCAAAGCACCGGCGGCGTTCGAGAATGCGCTTGGGGAATACTTGACTGCGCTGAATGTGCCGTTGATCGACCACATGGTCACACTGCAAGGGGCCATGGGCCTGACGGCGACGGACATCGAACAGGTGCTCAGCGATGCCGGTATGCAGCTTCGCGCAGGCGCGGGCAACGCGCCGCCTCAGGCGATGTTGACACTGTCCAATGTCTCACTATTGTACCGTCACGCGCTGCTGGCCACAGCACTGAAGCTCTCCGTGGCCGACCTCCTCACGCTGCGCAAGCTGAGTGGGCTGGACCCGTTCAAGGCCTTACATGCCGATCCGCCGGCAACCCTGGCCGAGGATCACCCGTTCTCGCAGACGCTGGCATTTGTGGACCTGGCCGATTTGCTGGGGGCAGCCAGCCTGAAGGTCGGAGACGTCGACGCTCTGATACGCCACCGCCTGGGCAACACCAAACTCTTGGCCGATGACGATGGTGAGATGCTGGTATTGCTGAAAGGGCTAGCGGACGGTGTGCAAGCCATCCGGGCTGAACATGCCGTGCCGGCCGACCCCGGGGGTATCAGCGAAGAAGTATTGCTGTCCAAACTCGGTTTGGTATTGGCACCTGAAGTGGCTAGTACCTTCATGTCGATGCTCAATGGCACCATCACCTACCTGGCCACCGAGAGGCTGGGCGCCGGCGAAAACCCCTTTGTCGTCAGTTCGTTAGCTGGTGCTGAGGGCATCGTCGAGACGAAGAGCGATTCCGTGCGCAACGCGCAGTATCTGCGTGTTCGAGGTGTCTTGCTTGATGCCCAGAAAGCGGCTCTGATGAACCGATATCCGCTGCCGGCGGCTGGGACTGCGCACGTGCCATCGCCGCTGCTTGCCAGGCTACTGCAACAGGTGCAGCAACAGTCGCGTGACTTCTTCAACCAGCACCTAGGCAGGTCTGCAGCGGGCGTCGTACCGGCAGCCGGATTTCTCGACGGCGCGGATTTCGACGCACTCTTCATGCCGTTGCCGGCGAACGACGTCAAGGCTGCTGACTTGCAACTCAAGGCTCGCCGGGCGCGACTGGCGCAGGCGTTCCTGCCCTACCTCCAGCAGCGCCTCGTCCGTCAATTCATCGTGCAAACGATGGCGGCGCGCAGCGGGGACGAGACCAGCGTGGTCGAAAGCCTGTTGACCGACAAGGTGGTGCTGAATTCCGCGAGTCCGCTGCTCGATCCGTTGGCCGCTCTTGCAAGCCAGGGGCTGACGGTGCGCTACTTGGCGGCCAACGGCCAGGTGCTCGGCAGCCAGCCGACCAGACACGCTGACACCGCCGCGGTCCCCGCGGCACCCGCCGGCACCACCGCGTGGCTGATCGAAGGCAGCCTGGAGGTTCCGGCCAGCGGGGCCTGGCGCTTCCATATCGAACTCGACAAGGCGAACGCCACGGCCGAGTTGCGGTTTCCCCATCGCACCGATGCCGTCTTGCTCGCGGGCACCGCAGCAGCAGATGGTGCAGTGTTGCAGGAGTTTGTCGAACTTAAAGCCGGTGTTCCCTACCGCTTCGAATTGCGCCTGGGCGCGTTGGCGGGTGGCCATGCCCGTCTGTTGCTGCAGGGGGAGAGTCTTCCAAAAGGCATACTGTCGCGACTGACGCTGCGTGCCGCAGATGATCTGCATGCTGCGGCCCACGCCGTAGCACTGCTCGACAAGATGCTCGTGGTGATGCGCACGCTTGGCCTCGATGAGGTGGAACTGCGCCACCTGAGCACTCACGCCGCGGAATTCGGCAACCTAGACCTCAACACCTGGCCTACCAGCAAGGTGAACGATGGCGCTGCTGAAACCACGGCGGCAGTGCAACGTTTTGCCGGTCTTCGGCACCTGCTGCAGCTCAGCCGACTCAAGCGCGATCTGCGTCTCTCCGGGAATGACCTTGTCGCTGTTTTCGAAGCCAACGCTTTGGGCTCTGCCGACAAACTGACTCGGGAAGTCTATCCACGCCTGGCAAGGCTGACCGGCCGGACTGAGGCCAATGTCCAAACTGTGGCGGAGACGTTGTGGGCCGCCCCCTCCTTTGTCGCAGACCCTGCGGTGCGCAGGCTGTGGGAGGCGCTGCGCCTTGTCGATCGTTTCGGCGTTGCCGTAGCAACCTTGGCGTCTTGCACGGACCTGCTGAAGCCAGGCGTGGCAGAGTCCCGCCGTGCGGAGATCGCTCGCGACCTGAAAGATGCCGTAAGGGCTCGCGCCGGTGAGTTGAACTGGCCTCGCGTCGCACAACCCATCTTCGACCGCCTTCGCCAGCGCCAGCGCGATGCTCTGGTCGGGCATGCGCTGCAGAAGCTTGGTTACGAACGCCTGGAGCAGTTGTACGAACACTTCCTCATCGACCCCGGCATGGAGCCCGTGGTGCAAACATCGCGCGTGCGCCTAGCGATCGCGTCGGTGCAGTTGTTCGTTCAACGCTGCTTCCTCAACCTAGAGCCACAGGTCCATCCCTCTGTTCTGGACGCCAAGCGTTGGGAATGGATGCGCCGTAATCCAGTCTGGGCCGGTAATCGCAATCTCTGGCTGTTTCCGGAAAATGTGCTCGAGCCCGAGTTCCGCGATGACAAGACGCCCTTGTTCGAGACCCTGGAAGGTGCCTTGCTACAGGGTGATGTGTCCAACGACCTTGTCGAGGACGCCTTCCTGGAGTATGTGCGCCAGCTGGACAAGATCGCACGACTGGATATGGTGGCCATGCACCTGGAAGACCACGCCGACGCGTCACAGCGTGTCCTTCATGTCTTCGGCCGCACCTACGGCCAGCCACACGAGTACTTCTATCGCCGCTGCCGCAACGGCAGCTGGACGACCTGGGAACCGGTGGGCGTAAGCATCCAGGGCGATCACCTAGCGCCGGTAGTCTGGCGCGAGCGTCTGTTCCTGTTCTGGGTGACGTTCCTGGAGAAGGCTGACCCAAAACCTTCGATGGACGCCACGACCTCCGGTTCGACCATCGCTGGCGCCACCCTCGGCAACTTGATGACTGGTCTCACCAGTCTGAGCGCGAACAAAGTGGTTGAGTTGCAACTGCATTGGGCGCAATACCAGTCTGGTTCCTGGACCACTGCCGAGTCGGGTGGCTTTGTACCTGTGATAAGTAAGATGAAGCCTGTGACGTTCCAGCCGCGCGAGGCCTATATCCACGTCAGCAAGGAGTCCAAGGATGAAGTGGAAGGTGGTGTCTTCATTCATCTGAGTGGCTTCGACCACGCTTTCTACCTGGCCGGGCGTAACGCGGCGCCGGAGCCAGGCGCTCTCGAAACCCCACCGCAGCATGTCATCGTCAGCGCCAGTACCGTGCAAGCCACCCGTCGCGCCGGCGCGAAGGGCGCGCTCAACGTCCAGTACACGAAACAGAAGAGTACGGACGCCACGAAGGCTGCGGATGTTCCAACCGAGCCAATCCTGCAACAGGTTCCAGCTAACACAGTACTCGCCTGCAACAACGCCTTGGCAGCGCTGGGTATTTCGCTGGATGAGGTGAAGTCCGCTTCGGATCCAGTCGCCGCGAAGGCCGCATTGGATAGTGGTCTGACTGAGGTTGTCGCACTGATTCAACCCTTCTTCTACCAGGACAATAGGCACACCTTCTTTGTGCAGCCGGAGGTTCGCGAGACCCTGTTGGAAGACGTGGAGACCTGGGTGACGCGCACCACCGTGACCGACGACACCGGGATCCTCGAATTCGACCCCTACGACAAGGTGAAGATCATTCCGCAGTTCCAGAAGAAATGGCCACTGCCAGTACCACCAGTCGATGAGGTGCCATTCGCAATGCCGAAGACCCAAGGCGACCCAATGCCAGAATTGGACTGGTTGGTGAATCCGAAGGTGTTACTCACGTTCGATCAGAATGCGGTGCTGGGCAACACGGGGCAACTGGGCGTGAAACTGATGGATCGCGGTGTTGGAGGACCGAACAAGGCAAGGTTTGGCGATGTGCTCCCACTGGACCCGGCGAGCGAGACTGACACCAACCAGGTCGAGCTTGTGGTTGCAAGTGATACCGAACTGGCGCAGTCACAATCGGCGCTGGACAGGACACAAGTAGTGATGATGGGTAAGAGCGGGCTGAATGCCCAGCTTCGCGACACCCTGTCGCGTCAGGAGATGCGAGCTGGGTCTGGCCCTGGATCGGTTGCAATTCCTGGCAGGCGCTGAATCAAAGGAGAGCACAGCTATGAACCCTCAACTCTTCATTAAGGACCGCGTGTTCCACGGCCAAGCCTACTCGGAGTTTGAGCATGTGAAATCCCGCATCGTAGAGACGCGCGAAACGCGTCACTACTCCCGCCGCAACCGCGAGCTCTCGTACAACTTTTTCCTGCACCAGCATCCCTACGTGCAGACCATGCTGCAACGCCTGCTGCGCCATGGGACGGCTGGCCTTCAGGCCCTGGACACCGAGTTCGTCGTGCGAGTGGAACTGGCCGGCAAGCTTGCCTTCCTTCTGCCCGAGAACACCATGACGGTGAAGTCCAGTGGTGTCGTCTTGCGCTTCGCCGGCCGCCACCTGTTGACGCTGAGTGATGGATCAATCCTCAAGCCAGCGCCGGCGGCCAATACCGACGTGGCCCTGCCCAATGGGGCGCGGCTGCGAGAGCCCAATGGACGACTGACGAAGCTCAACGCCGATACTGACGCAAAACTCGTCGATGGCGCGCCGCGCCCGGCGCTGTTCGAGGAGATCTTTAGCGCCACCGCTTACCAGCCAACAGGTAAGGTTAAGTCGCCGTACCCGGTTAAGGAGTTGGATTTTAGCCCACACGGGGCCTACTCGGTCTACAACTGGGAGCTGTTCTTTCATGTGCCGCTGACCCTGGCCATGCACCTCAGCAAGAACGGGCGTTTCGTCGAGGCGCAACGGTGGCTTCATATCCTGTTCGACCCCACCGACAACAGCGATGGCCCGGCCCCCGAGCGCTTCTGGAAGGTGTTGCCGTTCCTGAGCCTGGAGACCCACTCAGTCGAACAGCTGCTGGTCAACCTCGCCAAGGGTGCAAACGGTGACGTGACCATTGCGGACGCCACACGGCGCAGCATTGAGGACTGGATGAATACGCCGTTCCGGCCTCACGCCGTGGCGCGGCAGCGCCAGCAGGCCTATATGGTCAAGACGGTGATGGCCTACCTGGACAACCTGATTGATTGGGGTGACTCGCTGTACCGCCAGGACACGGGTGAGGCAATCGACGAGGCGATGATGTTGTACGTGCTGGCGGCCAACATCCTTGGCCCACGCCCGCAAGCCGTACCGCGCAAGGGCAGGGTGAAGCCGCAGACCTACGATAACCTGCGCGGCGATCTCGAACTGTTCGGTTCGGTCTTGCGCGATCTGGAACCCGAACTGCCATTCGACCTATTGCCCACGATGCCTCCGCCGCCACCCAACAGCAGTCAGGGCGTTGCCTCGCTGCGCAGCATGGGTCAGGCGCTGTACTTCTGCGTGCCGCGCAACGACAAGCTGCTGACCTATTGGGACACGGTCGCAGATCGGCTGTTCAAGATCCGCAACAGCCTGAACCTCCAAGGGGTGTTCCGGCAACTCGCCTTGTTCGAACCTCCAATCGATCCCGCCTTGTTGGCCCGTGCTGCAGCGTCTGGGCTGGACGTGGGAGCCATCGTCAATGGGGTAAACCAGCCGCTCCCCCTGGTGCGATGCGCGGTTTTGCTGCAGAAGGCCACAGAGCTGGCGCAGCAAGTCATGGTTATCGGCAATGGGCAGCTCGCAGCAATGGAGAAGGAGGAAGGCGAGGTGTTGGCCTTGATGCGTGCACGGCACGAGCAGGTGCTGATGAAAATGGTGGAGCAGGTGCGGTATGCCCAGTGGCAGGAAGCAGTCAAGGCGAAGGAGGGCCTTGTCCAGTCGCTGGCACTGGCCGTGCAGCGTTACAGCTACTACGAGCAGCAGCTAGGCGCGAAGGCGGAAGACATCACCAAGTCGCTGCCGGTACTTGAGGAGTTGGATCGAGAGAGTCTGCAGAAGTTGAGTCTGGTGACGCAGGAGCCCCTGCTGTCTGTTCGAGACTTGAATATGGACATTGTCCAGAATTTTGGTGAGTCCGGTGGGCGATTCATCAGCAGCTACGAGAGTGAGGAATTGATTCGCCTGAAGACAGCCCAATCGTTACAGGAAGAAGGCGCTTCGCTCAGCATGATTGCGAAATTCTTGAGCTTGATACCCGAGCTTGGGGCTCAGGCCCAACCGATGGGTGTGGGTGCAGCCATTCAGTTTGGTGGGCGTGCTCTTTCGACTCAGCTGTCTATGGCGGCTGATGGAGCGACATCTTCCGCGGGACGGAACTCATATGAGGCTGGAAAGGCTGCCCGTATCGGCAGCTATGCCCGCCGTGAGCAGGACTGGGCATTTCAGAGCAACCTCGCTGTCGGCGAGATCAATCAGGTCTTTAAGCAGATCCGTGCCGCGCAGATCCGCGAGGCCGTTGCCGAGATGGAACTGCGCAACCACCGCAAGCAGATGGAGCATGCCGACGAGATCGAACGGTTCCTCAATAGCGAGGGTATGAGCAGCGATGGCAAGAAGACCAACAAGCCCTTGTATGCCTGGATGAAGCGAGAGCTCAGGGGCTTGCACGCACGAGCTTTCCAGTTTGCCTTCGACGTTGCGCGAAAGGCCGAGCGGGCGCTTCAGCATGAACTCGGCCAACCCGGCCTGAGTTATCTGAAGTTCGATTACCAGGCCGGCAAAGAGGGGTTGCTGGCTGGCGAGCGCCTGCTGCTGGACATCAAGCGCATGGAGATGGCCTACCATGAGCAGAACCAGCGTGAGTATGAGCTGACCAAGCATGTGAGTCTGCTGCAACTGGACCCACGCGCGCTGGTCGAGCTGCGCAGCACGGGCTCATGCACAATCCAATTGCCTGAATCGCTATTTGATCTGGATGGACCCGGGCACTACTTCCGGCGCCTGAAATCGGTTTCGCTGAGCATTCCTTGCGTGAGTGGGCCCTACGCCAGCCTCGCTTGCACACTGACGTTGCTTCGTAGCTCTACGCGCGTATCGTCTTTAGTGGGCGATGGATATGAGCGAGCCGATACCACCGACCCCCGTTTTAGCGACCACCTGGGTAGCGTACAATCCATCGTCACCAGCTCGGCGCAGAACGACAGCGGATTGTTCGAGCCCAACCTTCGTGACGAGCGCTATCTGCCTTTTGAGTACAGCGGGGCCATCAGCACGTGGCAGGTGAGGTTGTCGGCCGATCCGCGCAAAAAAGATCCCCAGTCCTCTGATTACGCCACAATTGCCGACGTCGTCTTGCATGTGCGTTTTACAGCCCGTGAAGGCGGCAAGCCGTTGCGCGACGCCGCGATGGAGGCGCTGAAGGCTCGTATTGACGTCGGCACATCATTCGGCTCGGTGCGATTGTTCTCGATGCGCGAAGAATTCCCTGCCGAATGGGCGAAGTTTCTCGGGGCCCCCGCCCGGGCCAATGGCAAGTTCGCGCTCAGTCTGTCACTGCACAAGGAACACTTCCCGCTCTGGAGCAAGGACCGCTTGGGTCCGATGAAGGCCATGCAACTGTGGGCACGCCGAAGCGACGGGGCGCCAGGCGCGCCACTCCAGGCACGTCTAGCAGCGGGAACGAATAAGGAGTTCCCGCTCACGGGTGCTGCCACTGATCTGCTGGTATCGGGGGCGGTGGCCACCGGCGAACTGCCGGCCAGCGCAATCGGCGAGCACACGTTCGAGTTCAGCGACAAAGCCATTCGGGACTTCTGGATAGCCGTGCATTGGGCAAAGCAGTAGTCGACAACGAACCTGGCCTCAAGTTTTCGCCCTGTCGCCATTTCGTCATGCAGGAGGCTGCTGAAAGCTCGTAGTCTGCCAAACAGGTCACAATAAATTTTCAAAACAGTCCAGTTCAGTGTGCCCCTTCGCGAACGAGTTATTGCCCCCAGCGAACATATCAACGCCCTAAGTAACAAACCATTTGGCCCTGACCACACTACCGGCAAACCCCCGTTCATTGAAGCAGCAGGAGTGCAGTGGTATAGTTCGCCGTCATGCCTGCGGATACTCCTGTCAAAGCGCTCATCCTCGCCTTCACCGACGCACCGGCGCTCGCCGCCTATGTCATCAATCGACTGCAGCCGGAATTGCTCTGCTTTTTTGTGCCGGAATCTGCGAAAACGCAGGTCGAGGAGGCGGTGCAACCGCTGGTGCAACAGATGCCGAAGCGCTGGGACTGGGTGGTGACACCCGATCCGGCCGACGTGATGGTCTGTCATCAGGCCTTGTCACGAACCATTCACGACCTGTTTCGCAATTGGGCTGTGCAGGTGGGTGAGGTCGTGGTCGATTTGACGGGAGCGACCCCCGCCATGGCCGCGGCGCTGGCGACGGTCAGTCAACCTTGGACATCGCGAGTCATCAGTCTGGTTGATGCGGTGGGTCGCGAAGAGGGTGAAGCGATCGCGATCGGCGGCCTGACCAAGTATTGGCTGCAAGGCAATCCCTGGGATGAGTCGGCAGTGGTGGTGCGCCGGGAGGCCAGCGAGGCGTTCAATCACGGTTCGTTCAGGGCCGCCGCGACCTTGTTTCATACGCTGGAAGCTCGCGTGAGCGGTGGGCAGAAACCCCTCTATCGAGCCTTGGGGGAATTGTCGTCGGGGTATGGGTTGTGGGAGCAGTTTCATTACCGCCAGGCCTGGGACAAACTGAAGACCTCGCTGAAGGCGCTGGACATGGCGTCGCTCTGGGGTGGGCCGCCCGGGTTAAAGGCGCTTCTGCCGTTCATTAAAGCCAATAACGGATTTTTGGAAAAGCTGGTACTGGATCCCGCCGACGTGAAGGAAGGGGTCGTGCTCGATCTGCTCGCACATGCCCATCGTCGCGCCCACGTGGACCATGATTATGAGCGGGCCATGGTGGCACTCATGCGCGCGATGGAAGCCTGCGCTCAGCGGCAACTCTTCAAGCAGTACAAGATCAAGACCTGGGATGTGCAGCCGGAGCAATTGCCCGAGGCGATGCGGGACACCTGCCGCACCTGTTACCTGGACGATGTGGACGGGAAGTATAAGCTCCCGTTGCAGAGCCAGTTCCGGGCATTGGCCGGCCTGGGTGATCAGATGGGGCAGGCGTTTCTCCGCGATTGGCCCAAGATGAAGCCGCTCCTCGATGCCGCCAACCATGCCGTGCTGGGCCACGGGTTTGAGGCGATCAAAGCCGAACGCGTACAGCAGTTCTCCGATGTGGTGATGAAACTCACCAGCGTGAGTGAGTCCTCGCTGCCGAAGTTTCCGAATCTTAACCTCTAAAGAGCATATGGCTTATAGCTTATGGCTAGGAGGGGGGAGATCGGGGCGGTTAAGGGAACGGATGACTGCGCTGAATTGTCGCGCACCGAAGTCGAAAGGTTGAGTGCAAGAAGTGTCATTCAGGTTTGAAACGCTCAATATATGGAAGAAGGCAAAAAATTACGCTTCGAAAGTATATTTGGCGACGGCGAAATTCCCTCGCCACGAGGACTATGGATTAAGATCTCAGATGAACAGAGCCGTGAATTCCATTTGCCTCAATATTGCCGAAGGTTCGGCCAAGAGCTCTAAAAAGGCTTTTGACTATCATCTGGAAATTGCCCTAGGTTCGACGGTCGAAGTCGTGGCTGCGTCCTGTCTCGCGGCGGAGCAAGCATATATTGCCGACCTTGAACACAAGGCGTTGTACGATGAAGGTCAGAAGCTGGCAAAGAGCATCAATGCATTCCGGAACGCACTGGAGTGAAGAAAGCGCTTTTGCGATAAGGCATTTGCCATCTACTCCGGTCGTTCCGGCCATACGCCATAAGCTCTTGTCTACACCATTCGCTCCCATGGAAATTAGAATCTACTACGAAGACACCGACTGCGGCGGGGTGGTGTACTACGCCAACTATCTGAAGTATTTCGAGCGGGCGCGTACCCACTATCTCGAAGAGCGGGGCCTGTCGGTTGCAGAGTTACGAGACGTGGGGACGCAGTTTATGGTGGTCCATGCCGAACTCGACTATCGATCGCCGGCGCGGTATGGTGAGACGCTGGTCATCGAGACGACGATGGCGGCGGTGAGTCAAGCCTCCTTTACCTTCGCGCATGTCCTGCGGGAACGGAGTAGCGGGCGTCTCGTAGTCGAAGGGTCGGCCAAGTTAGTGGCAGTGGATGAGCAGTTGAAAATAAAGCGGCTCGACAAACCCACTCTGGCTGCGCTACAAGGACTTCCACAGACGAGGAGCTAATGGATAAACTCGGTACATGGCTGGCTGTAACTGGGGTGGCGATTGGTTTCGTCGTCCTTGCCTGGTTGCTTTTCTCCGACAATCCGTCCGACAAGAAAAAGAAGAAACCGTAGCTCCTCCTCGCCTCTCTTCCCGCAAGGGGATGTCTCCTCCGTTGTTGCAGCGTCTAGTCCCCACCTCTAGCTCGCAATATGACGGCGTGTCGCGTCACGAACGGTATTTCTCAGCAACATTGGGAAGATGAGTTCACCAACCGGTGCCCTTGACTCTGAGCTGCGACCTGAGGCGGGCGCAGGGCGGGTGATTGATCCGGATTCGAGCGGAGGCCTTCGCCATGGAGGCTCGAACGGAAGCAAGGGCTCGCGATTTCCGTTATGGCGGCGCGGTGAGGTCTGTCCTAATCCAGGTGATGTAGAACAGGGCTGTGTATTGATCGTAGTGGGTGCGTCCGATGATCGTGGCAGAGGATCCCTTGTAAGCGCCGGTGAGGTTCTCGAAGACATCGAGGTGGAATCTCGCGTAGCCGCTTTGGGCCTGAAGCTTATACAGCGTCAGCTCAGGAAGGGCAAAGGGTATGATGACGCTTTGGATGGGCGGCATGCCGACAAACGTCAGGCCTTGCATGGTGCCGAGCGATTCAATGGCTACACGGACGAGGTAGGCAGGATGATCGTCGCGATGTCGAATACGATAACCCATCCGGCCGAGCGCCACCGCGACCGTATTTTGAACGAAGAAGGAATCCGGGGTGGGATCCTGCACCGTACCCGAGGTTTGGTCCCGCATCGTCAATCGCCCGCGATCGATGTAAAACCCGCTGACTTCCAGGTGCAGATCGGCCTGCGGCGGGAGCGTCAGCGTGAGATTCGTCAAGGCTTGATCGACGGCTCCCGTCAGCAGCAGTTGTTCGACCGCCGTCCGCGGCGTACGCGAGATCTCCTGTTGGAGGGCACAGCCGCCAACGAACAGTGAGAGGCCCATCAACGCACACGTGGTTCGCCATCGGCGGCAACCAGTCCGGTTTGTGATGAATCGAACAATCATGTGATGAGGTCCAACGCGTCGCGGCTCTTCCGGCCGGATAAGGTGTGGCCCTTGCACCGGTCCGTTCTCATTCGCGCAGTAAAGGTTTGACCAGGTGTTCCATGCCCTCGGCCCATAGGCGGTAGCCTCGCTCGCTGGGGTGCAGGGCATCCGGCATGACCTCCTCGGAGAGTCGTCCTGCCTTGTCGAGAAAACGTGGGCCTAGATCGAGGAACAATACCTGGCGCTGATCGGCGTAGGCCCGTAGTCGTTCGTTGAGGGCCTGATTCACAAGCCGCAGCGGCTCGTCGGCTGACCAGCCTCTGGGAAACACCGCCAACAGCAAGATTTTAGTCTGTGGCAGACGCGTGTGCAACGTGGTCAGAATCGCGTGGATGCCGGCAGCGGTCTGTTCCGGAGGATCTTTCCGTACTGACGTGTTGTTGGTGCCGATCATCACGATCGCCAGTTTGGGCGCGATCCCATCAAGCTCCCCATGCTGGAGCCGCCAGAGTACGTTGTTGGTCTGGTCGCCGTTGAATCCCAGGTTTGCTGCACGACGCCGTCCATAAAAGGTTTCCCATACCCGGCGTCCAGCTTCTTCCCATCCTTGCGTAATGGAATCCCCAATGAACAGGAGATCGACCGGGCTCTGCTGCAGACGGGCCACGGCGCGTTCATGCCGTTCCGTCCACCAGGCTTGAGTCTGAGGGGCTGGAACCACTGCTGTGATTTGGTCGGCGGCGGCAACCGTGCAGCCTATGGGCGACAGCGTCGATCCAAGCCACAGTGTCAGACAAAAGAGAGCAGGACCAAACCGTGCGTACATCGGGCGCCTCGCGAAATGGGGGCAACGTTCGATGGGTGCAACTTTCAATGATTGGTACGGGGGACGTCAAGGGTATCCTTGACCGAGGAGCTGGGACGGAGTGACGCAAGAAGCAGTTGTTGTGGCCTCATGGATGAATCGGTGATGGCGTCGACTGATGCGCTGGTATATCGGATGGGATACAGGTGTTCTTCCGTCTGCGTCGGCTCTACGCCGTACGGACAGATCCCGGGTGTGACGCAGTAGGCCGTCTGCGTCGTGACGATTGCGAGTCTGAGTTTGGACTGGATGGGTTCGAATGCCTGTCAACCTTGGCAACAACCCTTGTGATCGATCACAGATTCAATGGAGGCCGCCGATGTCGCTTCCGCAGCCACGCGCGGCACTCCATCCTCTGCATCCGGTGCGAGGACGAGTTTCTTGAGACGTGCCCAGGGAAAGGCAGCGCCCGGATCACTACGCCGCGCCGGGTCCAGCTTCGCGTGGGAGACGACATGTTTCAGGTTGGGGTATTTGGCCCAGCAGTAACGCACGATCTGTGCGGTGGTTTGGATCTGCCAATCGGAAAAGGAGTCGCGGGTCGTCTGCCCATTCACCACCTCGATACCAAGCGACCAGTGGTTGACCTTGTCGGCGCCGTCGTTCACGCTCGGGTGTGAACAGGAATTTCTGACATGCCACGCGGCTCTGGCTTCCGGCGCACAGGCCCACACGAGTTGCCCATGTTGCGGCTCATCTTCATCCGGCAGCAGCCAGTGAAACGACGCCTTCCCCTCCTTCATTACCGAGATGGCGCCTGCCGAACTCGAACCGGCGGTCGCGTGAACGACCAGCGCTTTGATGCCTAAGATGGCGTCGAAGATGCGACTCGACGTGCTACCCTCCCAATAGGCTTGAATGCCGGGGTACCACACTTCGTTGAGCATCACGTCGGACGGGCGGCCTCGTCGTGGCAGATTGAATTGGTAGGTGGCGGGACTCGGCATGGGGCTCCTCCGTGAACGTCTTCCTGTCGCCACCAGCGCCTGTCTGAGCACTAAACCGTAACTCGGGCGGAGTGCGGCGTGGTGGCGACGGGGTTTCGATTCGGTTTTATTGCGCCGCATTCTCTTTTCGTGGCGGTTGTCCGACCACAAAACTTCCCCACATCCCACTGGCCCACATGTGTGTTGGGCCGTCTCGATAGAGCCAGTATCCCGGATTGGCATGGCGAATGTTGACCGTCAGACCCTTTCCGATAGAGATCAGCGGGCTGTGAGGCGATCCGAATTGCGGCAGGAGATCCGGAAAGTCGTGACCGTATACGAGGAACGCATGCTGCCGGTTCCGTCCGTGTGGCTGGAGTACCCGGAAGCGGACTTCTTCGCCCGGGACGGCACGATAGGTCGTCGTCGGGATTGATCGATAGGCGGGGGTAAAGAAGTCAGGTGGGTACCATGCGCCGTTCAAATTCGCCGACGGGTGCTGTCCCAGCCTGGCTTGGAACGGCGCTGAGTGATAGTTGAACCCCTTCTCTCCCAGGTCGTAGGAGTCGTCACAGACGCGACAATCGGGCATCGGTTCCGTCGTCCCGGCGGCAATTCTATGATGCAAATTCAAGCCGTCCCGGTAGAGCACCACATGTTCCCGGAATGAATGAGATGCCGGAGTGTTCGGATCGGGATAGGTGATCTGTGCCGAGGTCCCACCGTTCTCCGTCCGGGCGCCGGATAGCGGGTCGTGATAGGTCGCGCCAGCCGGTTCGATGATCAGTGCGCCGACCAGGCCGTGTGAACCGTGGTTGATGATATCGCCCCATGAGGTCAGATTTGCAGGCAGCAATTCTGCCGCCGTATGGACAAGGCGATCGCCTTCCAGCGACACCGTGCCCGCGTACCAGTAGTAGAGCTTCCTCTGTCCGGGGCCGACCGGCTCTTCACCGTTAAAACCGATGGCGGCGCCGTTGTAGCTGGCCACGTTGTAAGACACGAGTTGCGGATGCAGCGTGACGTAGGACGAGGGCCGAACATCTGCGGCACGCTGTGCGCCTTCGGATGCGTGCTGGTCCACATTCAGCGGAACGATTTTCGGCATCAACGCATCACCGGCTGCATCCCGGAGTGATTGGGGGAGCCGGTTGGCAAGGTCGATCTTGATACAATCACCTGCGTTGGCCCGCAGGACCAGCGGCTCGATCGGGTCGGTGATCGCAGGGTCCGAGAGGCGGGCTTGATAGTGGGCACGGAGTTGCTCGCGCCGCTGGTCCAATTCCTGCGGGCTGAGCGGGCTGTCGCCGGGTGCGAGGCGCGTGAGCAAGACAAACGTCAGGGCGTCGGGGTCGGTGATGCCGGCGTTACGATCGTAGGGCAGATCGCTCCCCAGCCAGTCTCGAATGCTCACGGCATCGACGTAGAACGTGACTTCCGTTGCCTTGCCTTGCGCGCTGAGTTGCGCGAAGTGTTCAGGAATCGGACAGGTTCCATCGTACAAACTCTGTTGTCCCGCCAGCCGGATCTTGCCTGACGGATTCGCCGGCAGGGGGTTCAGCCTGTTGCCGATGGGAGTATAGAGTGGATCGCCGGGTTTCAGCGATTGAGGCGAGCGGTTGCCCAATATGGTTCGGGACAGCTGCTGCGGGTCTGCCGCGTCGACACCGTTGTACGTGCGGATATAGCCCCAGGCGCCGTTCCAGAGATCGTCGACTGCGCCGAAGTCGTATTGATAGTCGGCGAAGTGCAGGCCGCGGAAGACGTTGGAGAGCGGGAGCTTCAGTTCGAAATGTTCGGAGATGCCGATCTCCTGCGCCGCCACCAAGGGACTCTTGGCGTTGTCGATTTCACGCGGCCAGCGCATGCCGTGGAGATTGATCATGTGCTGCACTTCCTGCGCGCCCTGAATCACCCGCAACTGGGCCAACTCTCCTTCATATCCTTCGAAAACTTCTGTGAACGGGTCCCCGTGGATATCGGAGCTAAAGGCCCAGGCCATGTCGCCCGGTAATCCAGGGTTCTGCCGTCGGATGCTGCCGTCACTGTCACGGAGTCCGATCCGCAATGGAATCGGCTCGTGGCGATAATTCACGAGATAGGGGTTGTGATGGTCTTTGGAAATGGCTTCTGGCAGCATCGGCGGATCCACCGGCCGTCCATGACGGGTCCAGTAGTCTGTCGCATGGGTCTGGAGCTGCCGGACGACCGCCGGGTCTGTCACCTCCCTTTTCGCCCGCGCGATTTGATGCTCCATTCCCTGATGTTCGCCTTCGCCCTGCTTTCGGTGCGGATCGTACAGGAGGGCGAAGTCCGCCACCGCGAGCGCAAACTCCCGATGATCCGGGTGAAGAGCAGAATCCTGCGCGCCAACAATCCTGGCCTGTGTTCCCACACCGCCCTTGAGTGGGTCGCCGTTCGGTGTGGTCCAGACGGACCTGAAAGGCTCGATCAGCAATGCGCTGTAGAAGCCATGGTGCTGGATGGAAGAAGGTCCGAAATGGTCATGGGTAAATACCGTCCGAATCGTCCGATCTTCGCAAGCCTTCGGCGCCTGGGCCGGCTTACCCCGGACGCCGCCTTCCGCTTCACATACTCGATGGTCTTTCATTAACGGATCGGCAAACCAGCGTTGCACCGTGGTTTGATACTCGTTCGCGCGAGGCAGGGCCAGCGTGATGGATCGGCCTCCTTCATCGCGCGCGCCGCCGCCCGGGCGATGGGTGGCTTCGATTCGTTCTCGTATCGCCCCTTGCGCGAAGGTGCCGTCTTCATAGTTCCAGCCGTTGCCGGACCCGTCCGATGACATCACGTCGAACTTCACCAAATGGATATGCTGACCGATCGTGTCCGTGGGGGTCCGCACCTGAAAGTCGTCCAGCTCCAGTTCATGGGACGTGCGATTGGTGTGTTCGAAGCGGATGCATTCTCCGGAATTCGCGCGAAAGAAAAACGGTTTGGCTTGGTCGGTTTTCACCGTGGTCCGTCCGTTGCGACCGGTATAGGCAGGCACATCGTCATCCAAGACGTTGATGCGCCCTTGTGGGTCGTGCCATCCGTCTTTGTTGACGACCAGATCGACATCGATCGCCGAAACTTTGTACGTGCGCTCGTAGAGCCGGCCTTGCTCGTCGACTTCGCCGGCCAGCTTGGCCACTTGGGCGTCGCACGGATCGGCGAAGGGGGCGCCCGGTTGTGGTGCGCGACCATTCACGCGATAGGTGGACGGGAGGCCTTCCGGTGTCATGCTGGCATGACCGTTGGGATCGGCGTGGAAGGCCATGGCGGCGCGCTCGAGCGTCGTGCCGTCATTGGGGAGGAGGGTGAGCTGCGCTGTTTCCAGGGCCGTCGACATGTCTCCCGTGGCCAGGGCACGCCGGACTAATTCCCGTGGCGCCAAGGTGGCTGCCTGGGTGTGAGGCACATGCGAGACGGTTCTGGTCCCGTCCTTGACGACGTGGCGCCGGAGTCCTCCGTCCCGCACCAGATCCATCGGCGGTTGAGGGGCGCGATGTCCCGCAGTACCGGGAATGAAGAAGGGGAATCCAGGATTCTTGTCGGGGCCATAGGCCGGCGCGGGTGGCATAGCTTGTCCGGGCAGCGGAATGATCGCGGGAATCGGTGTACCGCTGGCAGGATTGGTCGCGCCAGTCAGGGGATCGGTGCCGTGGCCCAGTTCGCCGTCGGGAAGGCGGCGGGTGCCGTCTTCCAGCACATCGTGGACCCGCCACAGTTCCCACATCCCCTGTGCGAAGTGTGGATAGAGGTGACAATGGAAAATGGAGTCACCCGGCGCCCTGTTCCGGTTCCCGCTTCCGCCGTAATGAATCGGGTAGACGAACCCCTGCTGAGGAGCAATCGTCTGAGAGTCGAGATAGGTGCCGGTTTCACTTTCTTTCTGGGCGAGCCACTGGTGGGCATGCAGATGGAACACGTGGGTTTCTTTAGGGCCGGCATGGAGATTGCGGAACTCCACGCGGTCGTTCAGATAGCTATGGTGGACGTTGGACGGGTCATCTGCATAGGCGGCCAGCAAGGCCGGATCGCCGTTGGCCCATGATTCCAGGAAGAATTCTTCGTAGGCACATTCCACGCATCGCTTAGCGGGTCCCATGCCGAGGCGATTCGCCAACAGAATGGTGCCCATGCCGCTTGCTCCGTAGTTGATTCCGAAGCCGTCGCGGACGCCTGACAATGTGAACTCTGTTTCCAGCGCCGTGAATTCGTCCCGGTAAAAGGTTTTCAGCTCGTCGTGAAAAATGGC
The DNA here is from genome assembly GCA_037045225.1 of Nitrospira sp. Lineage (NCBI taxonomy): Bacteria > Pseudomonadati > Nitrospirota > Nitrospiria > Nitrospirales > Nitrospiraceae > Nitrospira > Nitrospira sp. Next base: position 1,846,854 of record JBAOHZ010000009.1, on the reverse strand, counting down.
GGTGAATTCACGGAAGGCCGGCGATTCCGGCAGCTTGTGATCGACGATGATCGCGTTAAGGTTGCCATAGATGAGTTCATAGTCTGTGGGCCCCTGCTGCTTCAGCATGTTCAGGATGGGAGTCCCATCTTGGCGCACGGCCTCATAGTTGAGAAAAGCGGAGTCGCGGTGCTGGGTGCGGGCCAACGCCAGGTCTGCCGGTGTGGTCTCGCTGCGGTACCAGTGGCTGTTGCGCGCTTCTACGTGGAGCGCACCGAACAGTCCGTGAACGAGACTCCCACCGTCGCCTTCACCGCCGGCCGGCGCGGCGTTGCTGAAGAACAGATGCGTCGAGGGTTCGGCCGCACCCGGAATGTTCCATTGATAGGTAAACGTGTGCCCCGGGGGGATGCCGGCGAGTCCCGTCACGGCAGGATCGAATCCATTGCCGGCCGGAGTGAGGCCGGAGATGGTGATGGTGGCGCAGCGCGTACGTGGCCAGTCGGTGCGTCGATCCACAGGCGTCGGAACTGGCTTTACGGCCTGCTCTGATCCGCAGCCCTGACGAGCCGCGTCACCGACAATCGACGGGGCCGGCGCTTCGGGTTCTTCTGCGCCCGGGGCCTCCTTTTCATTCAGGTTCGTGTACGGCACCGGCCAATGGGTGGAACTGAGGTCCGGCTGTTCCGGCGAGAGCATGTTGGAAAAATGTACGATCAGCCGATCTCCGGGACTGGCTCGCAGTACCAGCGGCCGTGGTCGTTTGCCGTCGGCCAGACGAACCTGGCCCGGTCGAGAGTGCTCGTCCATCGGTAAGCCATCGGCCTTGTTCACTACATCGTGCTTCAGGGCATAGACCATGCCGTACGGGTTCATGGAGCCAAATCGATTGTAAACAAGCGGCTGTTCCAACGCGACGACGTGGGCATGGATGGTGCGCGGTGGTTGGGGCAAGGCGGTGCAGCCTGTCTGCGCATACAGTGCCGTTGCCGTCAGCAGCACGGACAGGACGAAGGTCCTGCATTTCCCGCCATCTTCTATCTCATGTACGCCGGTTGAATTCCTGAACCGCATGTCTGCCTCCTCACTGTGTCGGTCAAAAGTTGAAGTTACACGGCTTGGCCGAGTTCCACGCAATCGAGCAAGAGTGCCGATGGCCGGGCGTTTCCGCCGGGGCGTGGAACGGGCAGCGTCGTCGAGATGCCGTTGGAGACGATCCATTGCAGCGTGCCGTTGAACGGAGTGGCCGGGCGCCAGGAAAAAGCCTGCCAGTCGGTGAACCATCGGTTCTGGCGTTCGAGAATCAGGGATTCCGCGAGCATGCACGTGTAGGCCGGAGGACCGTCTGTCCGACCGCCTTCATACGCCACGAACAGGGCAAAATCGTTCGCCGGGGACCAGTCGAATCGCGCGAACGCCCAATGAAACCAGAGTGTCTGGCCTGGTTGAATGAGGACGTTTCGACATTCGAGGATGGCTCCGTCGACTCCGAGCGTCGTCTTGTTGTCGGCATCGGGGGTAAACGTGAACCGCGTCGTATCCGCAGGCGTTGGGTCGCCGGGGGCGGGCTTTCGCGCGCCGTCCCCATCGATTTTGGATGGGTCGTCGAGCACGATGAAGTGCGCGCCCCGGACGGGACAGAAGTGGTGTGCGCCGTGGATCGCGTCAAATGACTCGACGATACGCACGGTTCCCTCTGTGGTAAAACCCTGCAGGGTGCCATCCTGAAAATACGAATTGGTTGTGGGCAACGGCATGGATCGTTCCTCCCGATGAATTTGTCGAGGTGTCCCCGGATCGTGGAGCTATTGACTGACTCACTTCCGGCCCGGGCGAGGACTCGTCGTTGCCGGTGGCCGCATCTCGATCGGCCCTGAAGAGGCGGCGCGAAAGTCTAAGACGCGTTCCAGTGAAATCGGCTACAGGACCGGATCCTGCGACGCCGGTACTGAGTGCAAGAGGCAATGGCCACAAGTCGCTCTGGTCTACGGGAAAAGCAAAGCACGTGCCAATGGTGGTGCGTAGGGGTATGTGGCTGATAGAAGCGATTCGGTGAGGATTCGGACGCAGCAGTCTCGGCTGGGAGCGGAACTGTATCTAAGTAGTGAGGAAATAGTTATCTCAAAAGATACACCGCACAGGATGAGGACGGACGGTTCGTCTGATGGAACCTCTGATTCGGCGAGGCCGCTGGATCGACCTTCCGTCCGATCCCCAACCGCTCAGTCACCCATCCTCGTCGGTCGATGAGACGCGCTGAGTCATGACCGGCGGTGCGACGACGTGACAGCATGACCATCAATTTGGCAACCAGTTCCATCAGGCTTATGTATAAGCCCAAGGTGAGCCACAGTGTGATGGTTGTTGCACAGCCTGAGATCTCAATCCAGAGGTTCCGAGCGCGGCTTTTGTTTGAGGAGACGGAGTGGCTGAGCTGCGCCAGTTGAAGGAGGTGCTCCGTCCAGTCGGCCGTCAGTATCATCGCCAACGGTGCGACGATCCAGGCGGGATAGAACGGGTGCCCCAACGTCTCCCAGACCCACCACAGATTGAGAGCGAGTGTGCCTCCATAGACGAATGGAAACAGTACGTCTATGGTCGGGAATTTTTCTGCGGCCTGCCGCGCCGCCTCATTGAGCCAGGACCAGCATCTCTTCCCTGCGTCCAACCCACTCCCGAGCCAGCACGGATTCAGCGCCTTGAGTAGTGCTTGCGTCTTGGCGCGTGGCGGATTGATGGCGGCAGCGCGATCACTCGCGTGAGGCAGTATTTGTCTGCCGCCACACTGGAGCGCGAGGGGGAAGCCAAACGCGACGAGAACTTTGAAGGTTATCAGGGCCATGATGTGAAGCTCCGGTCTCACTCCATAGGGTGAGCAAAACCGATGCCGGGGCGAGGAGAAGCACAATCGTGAAAAGGCAGGTCGATTCTGAGTAGATAAGCAAAGTCGCCTAGTGGAAGCAATTGTGCGGAATGCTCAGATCAGTATCAGAAGCGATACGCTGTCGTATCGAAAGGGATAGGGCGTCGGAGAAAAGAGGTGGGAGAGTGAATCAATTCGGGTCCGAATTGGCAGGAGAGCTCGAAAGTTTCTGATCAGTCCAGGGGGCGACGGTAAAACTCCAAGGGCGGAGCGATGTCGCTTTCGAATGACAAGCTTTCACCGTCCAGGCGATAACGGGTCGAGGCTTCAAACGCCCGGATAAACGATGTTTCAAACTCCATGTGCCGGGGCTCACAGGCCATGCGGGTGGTGATGCCTTGGGAGACTTTCAGCTCTCCCCTGGCTGGTCCGAAGACGATGGCCGCACGATAACGATTGCAACCGGCATGACCTGACACTCTCCCCTCCTTGAACGAGAGGATCACGGGGTCTCCATCGTCGCCATAAGGAATCGAACGATCACCCCAATGCGACAGCTCCCATCGGTTCTGCTCGGCGCGCCGGTTCATCTCCTCCGGCGAAGGGGAGGTGACGCAAGATGTGAGCATCAACGCGGTACATATTGGGAGAGCAAGATGAAGCAAGGGTGTTCGCATGGGATGGTCCTTCTATCGGCGATTTCGTGGTGACGTATCCGGTTGAGAATGCCGACGATTGTACGCTGGATTTGAATCGATTGTCAGAATCAAGGTAAGAGGGTGGAGCCTGCTGCCGGAGGACATCAATTGAAGAAAGATGAACGGCAATACTCGAAACTCAAGAGAATGACAGGCTTATTCAGGCGAGCGAAGACGATACAACACATGCCGATGCAGCACGGATTCGATGGGCACCTGGGGGTGGTCGAATTCGGAGTCGAGCCGCATCCCGAGGCGTTCCATCACCGCGCTCGATTTCAGGTTGGTGATGGCGGTGAATGCCACGAGTTCCTCCAGATGGAGTTGCTCGAATCCGAACGCAATGGCCGATTGCGCGGCCTCCGTGGCATAGCCCAGACCCCAGTATGGTCTGGCCAGGCGCCAACCGACTTCCACGCAGGGCGAGAACGGCAGTTCCTGGGATGGGACATGTAAGCCGACAAAGCCGATGAATCGCCCTGACGCCCGTTCCTCAACCGCCCAGAAGCCCCAACCACGTTCGTCGATCAGTCCCATCACCCGTTGAGCAAACGCATCGCTCTGCTCTCTGGCCCAAGGCGCCGGATAATAACGCATGACATCGGGGTCGGAATTCATTGCTGCGAGCGGTTCAAGGTCCGATAGTCGCCACTGTCGGAGACGAAGGCGGGGTGTGAGGAGGTTGGCCTGATGAATCATGTCGAACAGATGCATCACAATCGACCGAAGGACCGGCTAGCCGCAAGCCGACCTTTGAGGAAGGATTAGGGCACATTGAGAAGTTTCCGGGTTCGATGAATGCATTCCTCGTCAGAGTCGCCACTCAGTGCGTGGACCAGGGCGGACCTCGCCTGCTCGGACAAGGGAGATGTCGGTGATGAAACCAACACAATGGGATCTCGCCAGGTGAGAAACCAGGGGTGTCCGACTTCCTGGACGAACCGAGCTGCGCTGCTCGCGCATCGGTCCAGTGTTTCCTCCGTGTCCTCAAAGTGCAGATCGTATCTATTGCCCCCCTCTGATGTTGTTCCCCGATAGTCGTCAGATGTAGGGCCGTTGAGTGCGATGGCCTCAAAGGGATCATTCATTACGCGAAGGCCTATGTGAACTCTGAAGGCAGCGCTGAAACTGAACTTGTGCAAGTGAATGAATTCGACAAATTGTGAGTTGATCCTTGTGTAGAAGGTCGGCTTTGTGTGGACGAAGCCCACTGGTTGCAGAAGTTTCGCCAGCTTGCGAAGAACTTTTTCCTTATTGGCACGCTGAGTCTTGGAGTCCATGATGCTCTCTTACGCTCTAACTATGTATTATCCGGCTCCGTATAAGCTGCCAATTGCCTTGTGACCTTGGATAAGATCCGTGCGCCATCGTGCCAGGAATGAAGCCGAAGGCCAAGGGGTTTTTCTACTATGTTCCCATGCGTTTCATCAGCAAGGAGTCGTTTCCCGGTGCATCCATTTGGCTTCGCCTACTACGTGTACTCGCTGTGAGTTTTTCATTCGTGACAGCCCCATCGCTTCCTGGGGCTCGGCTGGAACGGATGTGCGACGAGGTGGGCGCCATGGCGAATGATGACGTTTCTCGGGTTAGAAGAGGTCGAGGTGCGACGGCATTGCGCCGCTACGGCGCAGCTTCAGAGGAGCACCGGGAGAAAGGAGTGATTCAACTGCTCATGAGGGCTTAGCGCATGATGGCCCCACTGAGGTCGTGCGCAGTTAGTCAGCCAAGCCTTCTTTTCTCTCACCCCCTCCTTCCAAATCCCTCCCCCGTCATCACCTCCGCTACGTTCTGGCCGTTCACGAACACATCCGCCAGTGTCCGGCCGTAGACATCGTGGCCGTGGGGGACGATATTGATCGTTCCTTCCTGCATCAGTTGCTCCAGTCGGAATGCCGCTTCTCGCCCACCCGGTTCCGACATCTCCGGCGCGTTGTAGCCGCGAATGCGGATGCGGTCGGTGCCGTAGCGAATCGTGTCGCCGTCAACGGTGCGGACTTGCCAGGGTTCCACGGTCCGCTCGAAACTTCCCATCGACAGCGCGTGGTGCGGGAGGGAGCGAAGACCATGGCTGTGCGAACGAGACTTTTTTGCGAAGGGATTCTTGTGCGGTCTAGGGCCTCGCTCATGGTGCCCACGCCGATACCGTGGGGCTTGATGTTGGGGCAGCGGCTGACGTTCCTCTGGTTTCAATCCCCAACAGTCGTTGCAGTGGAATGGTCCCGGATCCTGTGTCGTTGCCGGTGTGTAGGTATGCAGGGTGGAACGGCTTTCCTCTACGGCACTGGCGGCTTGCGAGGTGGGGGCGGTGATTAAAACCAGCAAGGTGAATCGGCTGAGCAGGCGGGAAATACGTTCGTTTCTGTGCAGCATGGAAAGGCGTCCTCCGAATGTTCATGGCCGGAAGAAGCACGCTCTATGCCATGCGCCGATCATTGATGCCAGCGGTTGACATGATGAAAAACCGCGTGCTCAAATGCCCTCCGTTGAAGCGCGTATGGCTAATGGACAATAGCGAATAGTTGAGACTTTGGATTTTTCCGGAGCTCGTACCATAAGCCATATGCTATGTGCTCTTAATCTTTAAGACCGTACGAACTACTACAGGAGAGCCGCTCATGGATATGTTTGGAAAAGTGGGGCTGGTCGAGGTGCCGATCTTGATCGCCCCGGATCAGAAGGCCTGGATGGATCGCATGATCAAGGAAGGCAAGATTGCGATTCCTCCCGGCGGGACACTGGAAAAAGGCTCGCTCTATTCGATGTTTGTCCGCATGCTCCTGCACAACGCGATGGAAGAACAGAAGCGGCAAGAAGCGTTGGAGATGGATGACGAGGACGACGACGAATAGCTCAGGATGGCGGCTAGGCGCTGTATCTTCGCGGATACGCCTGTATCTGGTTGGTGCATCTCAGGGAGCAAATGGCTTGTGGCGTATGGCTTATAGCCAGAAGCCGAGAGGATGAGCGTAAGGGGCGTAGCCTTCTGCTAGCGCTCTATGCCATTGGCCATATGCTCTTGAGCGCCGGGCAACGCCCGGCGCTTCATGGCGGGTTAGAGGTTCTTGAACGCGGCTTGAGCGACGCTGATCGTGCGGTCGATGTCTTTTGGTGTATGGGCCACTGACATAAACGCGGCTTCGAACTGTGACGGGGCCAGGTAAATCCCGGCGTCCAGCATCTGATGAAAGAACTTCGCGTAGGCCTTCGTGTCGGCTTTCTTGGCTGATGCCCAATCCGTGACCGGGCCCTGGGAAAAGAACGCACACATCATCGAACTCACACGGGTTTGCGTGAGAGCAACCCCGGCTTTTCGCGCGGCATGTCCCAGTCCCTCGGCCAGCGCAACCGACCGTTGCTCGAGCTGCTCGTAGGTGCCCGGTTTCTTGAGGCGCTTCAGTGTTTCGATGCCGGCCGTGACGGCCAGCGGATTCCCTGACAACGTGCCCGCCTGATAGACCGGTCCGGACGGGGCAATCATCTTCATAATGTCCTTCGTGCCCCCGTAGGCCCCGACCGGAAGTCCTCCGCCGATAATTTTCCCCAGGATCGTCAGATCAGGCTTGATGTCGTAGAGCGTTTGCGCGCCGCCGTATTGCACACGGAATCCCGAGATGACTTCGTCGAAAATCAGCAACATGCCGTGGGCGTCGGTCAACTTACGCAAGCCGTACAGGAATTCCGGGGAGGGAGGAATCACTCCCATGTTGCCGGCGATCGGCTCAACGATGACGCAGGCGAGCTGGCGGTAATGCTTCTTGATCAGCTTTTCCGTGGTGGCGAGATCGTTATAGGGGACGGTCAATGTGTGTTTGGTGAAGTCTTCCGGCACACCGGGGCAGTCGGGAATTCCGAGTGTCGTGAGACCTGACCCTGCCTTGGCCAGGAGGTAGTCGCTGTGGCCGTGATAACACCCTTCGAATTTGAGGATGCCGTCGCGTTTCGTATAGGCACGGGCGACGCGAATGGCGCTCATGACCGCTTCGGTTCCTGAACTCACCAGCCGAACCAATTCCATGGAGGGCAGGGCCTCGCGAATCATCGTGGCCAGCTGAATCTCTAGCTCCGTCGGCGCGCCATAGCTGGTGCCGTTCGCGGCGGCCTGTTGAATGGCCTTGGTGACGGTCGTTGGCGCGTGGCCGAGAATCATCGGTCCCCAGGACAGGACGTAGTCGATGTAGCTATTCCCGTCGACGTCATAGAGGCGTGAGCCTTTGGCGCGGGCGATGAATCGAGGCTGCCCCCCTACCGAGCGAAAAGCCCGAACCGGACTGTTCACCCCACCGGGGATGATGAGCTGCGCATCTGCGAAGAGTTGTTCCGATCGTTGTGTTTTCATGGGCCTCTTTCATCGAGCCGTGAGTTGGGGCGCCAACCTACCACGGGAAATTAAAAACGGTCAATTGTCGATGCTGGGTCGAGGAGTGGCTCCGCGCCTCCACTCAGTCACGATTTGATACAGCTGGTTATCCGAATAGATACACCTCGTTGCAGCCAAGAATCATTATGTCTATTTTAGCATGGATAAACAATGAGTTAGATGTTTAGTCTCATATGGCGCATGTTTTGCTAAGTGCCTAGTATCACTGCGTAGGAGAAAGAGATGAAAGTGATTTGTTCTTGGTGCCAGGGGGAAGGGCGGACGGGGTTGGTGACAGAAAAAGCTCCGTTGGCTGACCCGCGCGAGACCCACGGGATCTGCTCCGCTCACCTCCAGCAACTGGGTATTGGCCGAGATCCACGTATCTCGAGTTGTGACGAACTCCCGTTGCCGCGCCATGAGTCCGTCCTTCTGAGCCGAAGCTCTCGTCCCGCCATGACCTGTTACGAGTGAGTGTGCGCTCGGCTGGGGGATTTTTCAGACAAGAGCGACAAAAAACGTCAATCATTGCCGGAATGCCACGCTTTTGGTGAGGGGTTTAGCCCACACCCTGCTTGTTCAAGCTATCTATCATACTGAAAACATTACCGATGTATTCGCCGATGTCGGCTGGTGCGACTCTTGCGCTCTCAGCGAGATGCGTCGAGTGCGAACGAATGGAGTGAGGCGTGAAAGTTCTGTGTGCCTGGTGCGTACGAGACAGGAAGCCGGCGTTTCTGCGGGAGAAATTCCCGTTGGAGGATCCGAGTGAAACGCATGGGCTCTGCGGCGATCATTTCACCTTGCTGAGTGCGAGTGTGGGGAAAATTGTGACGCCGCGAGTCTGGCTGCTCTCACGCATACACGACTTTTCCTGGCAAGTGACGCGGCGGGCGCAGCAAATAATGGGACGTTTCTTCCCTCTCTGCTAGCCAATGGACTCGGAGGGGCACCCGGCACCCTGACATGAGCGCCGGGTCTCAGGCCCTATCCGAGTTTTCCTCGCAAGAGATTCAACCCCTGTTCAATCAGACTGCTGTCCGGCATCTTGCCGTCCGGCGTCAGTTTATCGACCAATCCGGGAAGTAGATTTGCCAGCTGGCCGCCGGCCGCCTCCGGGCTCAGGCCCGCTTGAGAAGCCAGTTGCTTCAAGAGGTCGCCGCCCAGCCCCTGTTGGATCTGTTCGGCTGAAATCGGCAAGTTCTTGCCGGTGCTGACCCAGGAATTCACGATGTCCCCCAGGCCGTTTTTCTGAAACGCCTGCACGAGTCCATTCAATCCGCCGACGGAACTGTTCTGTCCCAGCAGACTCACGACGGCCTGCATCAGAGGATTTTTATCACCACCACCCATCATGCCGGCAGCGGCCTGTCCGAGTTGATCGAGAAGACCCATCTTGACCTCCTTGTATAGATAACCCCTGTCCCGTGCCTATTGCGTGATTTTTTTGGCCCCCTTCGGCGGTGCAGATTTCGTGGCCTTGCGCTCCATGGCCAGCGGCGGCGCGAACCAGTTGTGGCGGCTGCGCTTATGGCGATCTGCGACGGCCAACACGGCGTGAAACGGCAGACCGTTTCCCGTCGCGTCGTCGGATTCTTTGAGGCTCCAGGCTTCCCCGGCTTCGCTCAAAATCTCCACGAACGTTTCAAAGTCGTCCTCCTCGTCTGGTTTCGACAACACCTGGTCGGCATCGGTCACTACGACGAGGTATCCCTTGGCCGGCAGCCAATCTAGATCGGCCAAACATTCCTCCAGGGCGTCCCAGTTGTGGCCGAAGTAGTCCGGAAACGAGAACACCCGGCTGAATTCATCCAGCAGGCCTGCCTTCGTCTTACATTTCTTGCCGGCGATGGTTTTGATGACGAAGTGTGCGGGGACAGAGAGAATTTTATCGAGCGCTTCTCCCTCGGCATGCACCAGGAGATGCGCCCAGGGTTTCTTGATCGATTGCAGTGCAATGAGCGACATGTAGCCTCAATTCATCGGAACAAATGTCCGGTAGTGGTCTGCCGTGTAATAGGCTTTGCCGGTGCGTTGATCGATGACGATCCGTTCAGCGCCTCGATTCTTCCCCGGCACCTTGGGGTGCACATCGTACTCACGATAGCGACCACGTGGGAGTACGCGTTCACGGTTTTGAAACGTACGTCCACCGATGTATCCCGGCGGAGGTTCCCCATGGCGCGATTCAATCGCGTTCAGGGTCTCCCTCGCAGAGAGGGGAATCGGCACCTGGACGCCGCGCGGTTTCGTCTGGGGACCGGCGCGTACGGAACCGTTCTGTGTCTGGGGCGTCTGGTCGGGGGCCGGTGTCAGGGTCGGCGTCGGAGTGTCGAGAAGCGTGTGGCCAGGTTCAGCCGCGAAGGCGACGCCCAGAGACAGGGCCACGGTCGCGCAGAGCCAGAGGAGAAGACGGGTGATGCGTCGAATGGGCATAATGCGTGACAACCGGTGGCATCAACAGGCACGACCCTAACATGTCACATGGGAGGGGTCAACGTCGTCCCGCGCGGGTCCACGCGCGCAGCATGGCGCTAGACTCGATGGTAGGCTCACTCCGTCCCGTGCATGCGGGTAAACAATTCCCAGTCGAATGGTTTGGGGGCCACGGCGTGCAGCGGGATCGTGTCGAGCCGGTTCGAATCGTGGTAGGCCACCATGCAACCGACGATCGTGTCCGGCTGTTCGACCAGCCGGCGTACGGTTTCGTAGCCGAGATGTTGCGCGATCATCTTATCCTCCGGTGTCGGCGGGGCACCCCTGAGTGTATGTCCCAGGATCGTCGCCTTCGTGGCCGACGCCAATGAATAGTGACCGGACGTTTCCCGATGACGCGGCCAGGTTGCGATGGTGTTGGCGACATAGTCAACCAAGCCATGTACACCGCCTTCCCGGTGATGCCGGTGGGGGGTCCGCTCCGCCACGATAAAAATATGGCTCTTGTTGGGCACGCCCAGGGTGCGTTTCAAGGTGCCCAGCACCACGTCGTCGATGTAGGCATCGGGATCCGGGTGTTCATTCACGAGAATTCCTTCCGCACGAGCCTGATAGGCACAGGCTAAGGCCAGATGGCCGGACCCGGCGCCCATGACCTCCACAAAAAAGATGCTGCCCATGGCGGCGCTCGTCGCCTTGAGGGATTCAATGGATTGATTCGCCAGCGCGATGGCCGAATGAAAGCCCAAGGACGTCGTGCCGGCGATGTTGTTGTCGATGGTGCCGGGAATGCCGACGACCTGCACCCCGTAGGTCTCGTGAATCGCCCGGGCGCCCCGCAAGCTGCCGTCGCCTCCCAGTACCACGAGCGCGGAGTCTTCGAGATAGGGGGCCAGGGACCGCATGGCGGCGCGTTGGACCTCTTCGTCTTTGAAATCTTCGAAACGGCTGCTGCCGATGGGGCTGCTGGCATGGCTGCTCATACCGCGCGTGTCTTCTTCCGTGACGGGATCAATCCAGTTGTTGGCCAGCCCCAAGAAGCCGTGCCGGACGAAGAAGACCTTCAGGCCGAAGAGATTTCCGGTTACGCGTAATTCTTTCAACGCCGCCCCGCCGCCGCCGAAGTCCCCGCCCGACACGAGTGCTAGGAGGCGCTTGATGCGTTGAGGCTTGAGGGTGACACGTTGGTTCCGCTCCCGTTCGACCGTCACCCAGGCTTCGCGGGCGACCCGTTCGCTTTCAATCAGGCCGACGGCCGTGGAGTAGCCGGACAGTTTGCCGTTCTCCAGGGTGAGGAGGACGACATTGTCCTGTCCTTCCTTGTATTCGCCGAATTCTGAAAAGGCCTCGCGGAACGGACGCGGGTCCAGATAGATACGCAGCGCGCGCAGGGTCGAACTGTGGGTGTAGAGACAGAGCACTTCTCCAGGGTGGGTACGGCCCAGTCGGTGCAGGCCGTCGATTACGTCGATATAGAGGTCGAAGAACGAATGCCCGCCCGGATAATTGTAAAAGGGATGTTTGATGAGACGCTTGGCGGTCTTCGCATCGACGCCGAAGGCCTGAGCCGCGGCGTCGATCTCCGCCTGTTTTTCCATGCCCGTAACCCAACCGAAGTCCTGTGATTCCAACGTGGCTTCGACATGGGGATGGACCGCATCGGCACGGTCGGGGATCAGTGCTTTCGTGATGCGCCGACAGAGCTGTTCGGTGTTCGGGCTGTGGCTGATGAGGTGGAGGAACGTGCGCGGATCCAGATAGTTGCGCAACTGCAAATAGCCCAATTGTTGTCCGACCACGCCCACCATGCGGGCCAGCGCCGCACCGACGGCCTCCGCCCGGGGGATCCCGCGCTCGGCATCCAGGACATTGGCCAGCCGCCGGCCCACTCGATGGGTCTTGCTCTCGACTTCCGAGACGCCATGCCGCATCGTGAGAAAGAGTGTGCGGTCGCCGAGATCGCGGGGCAGCAGCCAGAACCGGTCATCACCGAGATCGAGCACAATGCGGCCCTCGGTGAGTTGTGGCGTCAATTGAGCACGCGGCACGATGGCAACCGGGCGGCGATGGGCGGGTTTCTGCGTGGCGCCGATCGGCGCGCGATACAACGGGGCGAGTTCGCCGCGACTGAGGAGCCAGTTCCAGGCGGCAAAGAACACCAGGGGATCACCTCCGCAGGTGTCGGCGATCAAGTCCTGGCGTGCCATGCGATAGGCCTCGGCGCTGGGCAAACCGGCCTGGGCCTGCTGAATGAACGTTTTGATCCGGCCGGTCGCCGCCTCTGCGCGCGGTAGCCGGTCGGAAGCAGGCGGGGGTGCGGGCGGCAGCACGAATCTGCCGCTCGATGTGCGCTGCGCGAGGGCCTCCCCATAGGCCAGCAAGCCGTTCATTGTGACGAAGTCCAACTGATCGGTTGACTGACTGTCGGATGCGCTCATGCGTCGCCTCGTAGGCTGATTGGTAAGAGAAAATTAATGAGACCGGCGTCGCAGATCGGTGCCACCTCTGCCGATGTTCTTTTGCGGCATGGTGTCGGGTTTGTTAGAATGACCCGTTGCCGACCGAATCACGGATGCATCGCGTCTCACCGTTTCCATACAAGATGGTGTGCCGGGCCAATCTTGTCAAGACTGAAGAACAGCACCATGCGAAAAGCGAAGATCGTCTGCACCATCGGTCCGGCGAGTGATGGCGAAGCCGTGCTGAAGCAACTGATTCAAAGCGGCATGGATGCGGCCCGTTTGAATTTTTCCCATGGTACGCACGAATCGCATGGACGGGCGATCAAAACCATTCGGGCCGTGGCAGACCGCCACGGGATGGCGATCGCCATCCTGCAGGATCTGCAGGGGCCGCGTATTCGTGTCGGCGAGATTGACGGCGCGCTGGAACTCATTCCCGGGCAGCGCGTTCGGTTACGGACCATGGCCTTGCGATCCGGCGGGCAGATCGGTGCCAGGACGGTGCTCGCCGCAAGCACGATGCACGAGATCCCCGTGACCTATCAGGCCCTGACCAGGGATATTCGGTCCGGGGCCAAAATACTGATCGACGATGGGCTGGTGGAACTGACGGCGGACCGAATCGTCGAGGGTGCGGTAGAGTGTACCGTGGTGGCAGGCGGGCGGGTGACGTCTCAGAAGGGCATGAACCTGCCCGGCACGGTCGTGAGCGCTCCGACTCTGACGGAAAAAGATCGGGAGGATCTGCGCTTCGGCGTGGCGCAGGGCGTGGACTATATCGCATTATCGTTTGTCCGTGGAGCGCAGGACATCCTTGCGGCCAAGGAATTGATTGCCGCATGCGGCGGGGATGTGCCGGTGATCGCCAAGATCGAGCGGCAGGAGGCGGTGACGGATTTGGAGTCCATTCTCGAGCACGCCGACGGGGTGATGGTGGCGCGCGGGGATTTGGGCGTAGAGTTAGGGCCTGAAGCCGTTCCGGTGCTGCAGAAGCGCATTATTGCGATGGCGAATCGCCGCCGCCGACTGGTCATTACTGCCACCCAGATGCTCGAGTCCATGACGCAACATATGCGGCCGACCAGGGCGGAAGCGTCGGATGTGGCAAATGCCGTGTTCGATGGCACCGATGCCGTCATGCTCTCCGCAGAAACGGCCGTCGGGCACCATCCGGTAGAAGTCGTGCGGGTGATGGATCGGATCATACGGGCGGCCGAAGTTGAAACAGGGCCGGGTTTTGTCCGCCGCTCGCAGGGCGAGCAGGGGCAGGATTCGATTCCAGAAGCCATCGCCCTCTCCGCCTACTCGGCTGCCGCGACGATCGGTGCGAGTGTGATGGTCGCCTTCAGTGAACGGGGTACGACGGCGCGGTTGGTCTCTAAGCAACGTCCGGTCGCGCCGATCATCGGGTTGACCCCGTTCGAGCCGGTCCGTCGGCGGATGGCGTTGTATTGGGGCGTGCTTCCCCGCACGATGCCACAGATTCCGACAACCGATGAACGGGTCCATGAAGCTGAGCGGTGCTTGAAAGTGGAGGGGCTGGTGCGGAGCGGGCAACGCATGGTCATTGTGTCGGGGACCAGAATCGGTCAGACGGGTGGGACGAATCTCATACAATTGCACGAGGTCGGCTAGTCGCATGGGAATTCAATGGCGTCGTCTTCCGGGAAGGTTCGCAACGACGGTTCTCCTGCTGCTGGCGTGTGCCGCTCCCGGTTTGGCTCAGACCAATGCGGTCTCGCACTCTCCGGCGAAGGTCGTGGAGAAATACTTTGCTCTCGACAACAAAGGAGTACGGCTCGATGCGGATTCGTTCGAGGCGGTGGCAGGCCTCGTGGATTGGAAGGAAGAGCCGGCTTGGGGGAAAGTCATCGTCATCAATGGTTTCACGGTGCCGGACGATTTTCGCCAGTGGGAGATTGTGAGCCGGTTGGAGGTGCTGGTGCCGGTGGAATTTCATGTGCTGGGGGTCATGTACATAGATACGGCCGGGTTTGTGCCTGAACCGGGCATCGAGCAGGTGCGTGTTCGCGTGAAGGTTCAAGGGGCACGGTGGAAGATCATGGATCCCATCCTGCCGCCCCATGTGGGCCAGAAGCGGATGCTGAATGTCGTGCGGCAGGCCATGCTGGAAGAAAAGGACGGAGTGCGTCACGCGTCGTTGGCGGCATTACAGGCCGAGTTGCGAAAGGCAAAAGAATGACGAAGAAGGCTGCGATTGATTTGCTCATTTTCGACCTCGACGGCACCTTGATCGAGTCGAAATGGGATATCGCCGACAGCGTCAATTTGACGTTGCGCGATCTGGGGGTGCCGGAGCGCCCGCAGGAGGAAATTTTCGGATTCGTCGGCGACGGCGTGAAGAAGCTTCTGCGCTTGGCCGTCGGTGAGGGTAAGCAAGAGTTGTACGATGAAGCGCTTCGGGTCTTTCGCGCACATTATCTGGAACATTGCCTGGATCGCACCTCGTTTTATCCGGGGATCGACCGGGTGTTGGAACATTTCTCCGCCAAGCCCAAGGCCGTGGCGACGAATAAGGCGATCGAATACACGAACGTGATTTTGAAGGGCCTCGGCCCGCAACATTTTGTCTATGTGGTCGGCGGCGATAACGGGTTCGGTCTCAAGCCCGAGCCCGGCATGCTGGTGCATGTGATGGAGCAACTCGGCGTCGAGAAGGATCGCACGGTGCTGGTCGGCGACAGTACTAACGATATCAACGGCGGCCACAATGCCGGGATCCGTGTGTGTGCCGTGGGGTATGGCATGGGCAACCGTCAGAAGATGGTCGCCTGTCAGCCCGATTGGTTTATTGAACGACCGGAGGAACTGATGGAGCTTTTCATATGATCAGCATCACAGGGGCGAGCAGAATGGGTGTGCTTATTCTGGTCGGAGTGCTTGCGGCTGCTGTGCCGGGTCAGGCCGGCTCCCCGAGCCTGGCGGACCGGGTCATCGAGCACAAGCTTGCAAACGGCATGACCGTTTTGATGGTGGAGCGGCACCAGGCTCCGATTGTCAGCGTCAACATGACGTTTGGAGTCGGCGGTGTGAATGAGCAGGTCGGCCAGACCGGCCTGGCGCATCTGTACGAACACATGGCGTTCAAGGGCACCCGGACAGTCGGCACGCGAGATTACGAGCGGGAGCAGGCCGTCCTGGACGATTTGGCTAGGGTCGGCACCGAGCTTGACCGGCATGAACGTGAAGAGGCGGCCCGCGCGCAGGCGGAAGGCAAACCGCCGGTTCCGTCCGAAACGGTCCAGCAACTGCAGCGGCGTTTCAAAGAGTTACAGGAGAAGGCCGGCGAGTATGTGGTCGGCAACGAGATGGCGCTGCTCTATCAGCGCCACGGCGGCGTGGGGCTCAATGCGTCGACCGGCAAAGACATCACCCGCTACGTCATCAGTCTGCCGGCCAACCGGTTGCCGCTGTGGGCGGCGCTGGAGTCGGACCGCATGGCGCATCCCGTCCTGCGCGAGTTTTATAAGGAGCGGGGGGTGGTGATGGAGGAGCGGCGGCTCCGGACCGACGACAGTCCGAACGGGCTGCTCTATGAAACGTTCACCTCCACCGCATTCCAGGCGCATCAATATGGCGTGCCGACCATCGGCTGGGGGTCGGACATCCTGTCCCTCACACCGGCGGCGACAGAGGCGTTCTTCAAGACCTATTACGGCCCCAACAACGCGACCGTGGCAATTGTCGGGGACATCAACCCCAAAGAGGTCATTGCGCTGATCGAACAGACCTTCGGAAAAATTCCGGCCGCGCCTCCCATTCCATCCCTGGTGACGGAGGAACCGCCGCAACGCGGTGAGCGGCGTGTCGAAATCGAATTCGATGCGGAGCCTGCATTGGCGATCGGCTACCACAAACCCACGATCGGGCATCCCGACGATTTTGTGTTCGACGTGATCGACGAGGTGCTGACCGAAGGCGTGACCTCGCGGCTCTACAGCACACTCGTGCGTGACAAGCGGCTGGCGGCCTCGGTGATGTCCGATACGAATTATCCCGGTGTCCGCGCCCCGAACCTCTTTGTCATTGCCGCAACCCCACTCGCCCCCCATACCACGGAGGAGGTGGAGTCGGCGATTTACGAGGAGCTCGACCGGTTAAAGACCGAGTCGATTTCGGCCAAGGAGTTCGAGCGGGTCCTCAATGGACTCGATGCAGACCTGGTGCGATCATTACGGTCCAACAGCGGATTGGCCTCGCAGTTGGCGTTTTATCACACCGTGGCCGGGACGTGGCGCTATGTGCTGAGCGCGCGCGACCGGATCGCGGCGGTGACCCCGGCCGATGTACAGCGGGTGGCCGCCCAGTATTTGACGAAGCCGAACCGGACGGTCGGTGTCCTGGTCAAGAAGGCGCAAGACAAGAAAATGGCGGCCGCAGGTGAGGTGGGTCGATGAGGCGCGTTGTGCGTGACGCGTATCTTGTGACGCGTGAAGGGGAGAGAGGAATTCTCATGAGGAAAGCGATGGGACGGATGTCGTGTGTGGCCATGGTGCTCATGCTCCTGTTGCAAGCGACGGTGGGATGGGCGGCGGACCCGACATCGAATGATCCGCGTACGATGCGGTTCCCGACGGTGGAATTTAGCCCGCCGGATGCGGAGCGTGTGGTGTTGGAGAACGGCATGGTGGTCTATCTGCTCGAAGATCACGAACTCCCGTTGGTGACCATCAATGCGACGCTTCGAACCGGTAGCTGGCTGGATCCGGCGGACAAGGTCGGGTTGGCCGGGATGACCGGGGCGGTGATGCGCACCGGCGGCTCCGTCGGCATGTCTCCCGATGAGGTCGATGATGAGCTCGAACAATTGGCGGCTTCGATGTCGATCGGGTTTGCGAAAGAGTCCGGTTCGGCGTCGCTCGATGTGCTCAAGAAAGATCTGAAGCGTGGGCTGCAGATCTTTGCCGATCTGTTGCGTCGGCCGGCGTTCGAGCAGGGCCGTGTGGAGCTGGCGAAACTGCAGGCGCTGGAAGGCATCAGGCGGCGGCAGGACAGTCCCGGATCGATTGTGGGGCGGGAGTTTGCCAAGCTGCTCTATGGCCCGACTCACCCGAGTGCCCGCGAAACCTCCGTTCGTTCGATCGATGCGATTACCCGTGAAGATCTAGTGGCGTTTCATCAACGGACGGTTCATCCCAACGGCATTATTCTCGGCGTGACCGGCGATTTCGAGAAGGCCGATATGTTGGCTCTGTTGCGCGACGCCTTCGGCGATTGGGCCAAGGGCAGTGTGCCGGCCGTCACGATTCCCGCTGTGTCCGAGACCGACTCCAAGACCGGCCTTGTGCGGTTCGTGAACAAAGACACGTCACAAACGCACTTGCGGGTGGGACATCTGACCATCAAGGAGACCGATCCAGATTACGTCGCGGTTGCCATCGCCAACGACATTCTGGGCGGCAGTTCGTTCCGCAGCCGGCTCTTCAACGATGTGCGCACCAAGCGCGGCTTGGCCTATTCTGTCGGCAGCGGCCTCCGGGCCAGCGTGTATGATGAAGGTGTCTGGCTGATGCGTGCCGAAACGAAGTTGTCGTCGACTCAAGAGGTGGTGAATCGTTTCGTGGCAAACATGGAGCGGATGCGCAATGAGCCGGTGACCGACACTGAATTGGAAGAAGCCAAGGAAGCCTATGTGAACTCGTTTGTCTTCTCGTTCACCAGCGCGTCGAGCATTGTGGGACGGCTGATGGATCTTGAATATGACGGGCTGCCGAAAGATTGGCTGCAGCAGATCCGCGACAAGGTGGTGAAGCTGACGAAAGAGGATATCCAACGGGCGGCGAAGGCCCATTTTAATCCTGAGCGGCTGCGGATTCTGGCCGTCGGGTCTGGCGAGGCCCTGTCGAAAGTGCTGGCCAGTTTCGGCGAGGTGAAGGAAATTACGTTGGTACCGGAGAGTTGAGGGAGCGGCAGATCGAGTGGCTCTTTGCTCGCGCAACGCGCGGCATACGAATGCCCTCGTTGGACGCGCCCAGTCAGAGCCACCACAACCTGCCTACTGGAGTGGCGAGGTGTAAGACGGGGTTCGTTCGATGCCTGCTTCGAAGTCTCAGGGGTGGTAGTCGGAAGCGTTGAATCTAGGCCGGAGGTTCTTGTGTCTCTTGAAGACGAACTCAGCGATATTTTGAAGAAGGCTCGCAACGGACAGCAGCGGTCGGTGGCCGATGTCGCGAGTGCGAGTGGCTTGTCGGAAACCGAAGTGACGGAGCTGGAGCGGGGGCAATCGCCACGGAGTCGCGAACAGGTTCGCGCGATTGCGCAGGCGCTTGGACTGATGGCTGAGCCGCTCACCCAGGTGGTGGACGGTTGGACTCCTCAGGCCATGCCTCCATCGGTACCGCATGTGGAGACGGTGTTGGGGTCGGTCGGCGGGTATGAGGTGAAGGGGTATATCGTGCATGATGGCGGCGAAGCCGTCGTCATCGATACCGCCTATAACGCAAACGGGATGTTGGCCGCGCTCGCCAAGCGGAAGCTTCGTTTGCGAGCGATTTGTCTGACGCACGGCCATTCCGATCATGCCGAGGGAATGGAGGCGATCCTCAAGACATACCCGGTGCCGGTCTATCTCGGCCCGGACGATCTCGATCTCCTCAGTTGGTGTCCGTCACAGGAGTTGCTGCATGTGCCGCAGCGGGGCGAGACGCTTTCGGTCGGCGGGCTGACCATCCGGTTCATGCCCACGCCCGGCCATACCCCGGGCGGAGTCTGTTATGTTGTTGAGCAGGCCGGTGTCCCGATCTGTTTTGTGGGTGATACGCTGTTTGCTGGTTCCATCGGCCGCTCCAGTCCAGCCGGGCTCTACGAGACCCATTTGGAATCGGTTCGGAAGCAGGTACTGACGCTGGTTCCTGACACAAGGCTATTCCCAGGTCATGGTCCGGCCACAACGGTGCGTGAAGAGCTACACCACAATCCGTTCTATTCCTAGCAGGGTGTTGAAGCAGTCAGCCAGCAGCGTGCTCGCACCGTTCAGAGGCTCAACGTACGACTCAGAGTACGTCGAGCCACTGAACTCGCTGCGGCCTTGCCGGACGGCCTGTCTGACCATCCTGCAGGCTGTTACTATGGTATCTGTGATATCTCCCGGACTGGATTCTCGAGGTGTGGAACGTATTGTTCACCAATCTGGTAGGCCTGGAGGCCCGGCATGAATCGTGAGGACTCGGAGCCGAGCCGGTCTTCCGACGAACTGATTCCCTCCTCATCCGACGAGGATGAATGGGAGGAGGACGAACGCCGGCAGTTCTCTGTCTGGATGCTGCCTGCGCTCTTGTTCCTGCTCACGGTATTTACCGTCCTCTGGGCCGGAGCCTATCAAACCAACACCAATCCGCTCGTCGGCCCATGGAACTTTCTCGTCGATGATCCGGGCTCGTTATGGCGGGGTGTTCCATTTGCCGCCACTCTGCTGGGTATTCTGGTGACGCATGAACTGGGTCATTATGTGTTGTCGCGTATCCATGGCGTGCCGACCTCGTTGCCGCTTTTCGTGCCGGGGCTGCCACATTTCGTCGGCACGTTCGGCGCCATCATCCGTATGCGGGCGCCGTTGACCGATCGCCGGGCGCTGTTCGATATCGGCGTGGCGGGGCCGATTGCCGGCTTTGTGGTGGCAGTCATCGCGCTGGTGGTGGGCCTTCGGCTCTCGACGGTGGTCCCGATTCAAACCAGTTACGGCATGCATCTCGGCGAGCCGCTCTTGTTGCAGGTTGCGTCGTGGGTTGTGCTCGGCCCGCTCGCTCCCACCGCGGATGTGATACTTCATCCGATTGGGTTTGCCGCTTGGTTCGGTCTCTTCATTACCTCGCTCAACCTACTTCCCATCGGTCAGCTTGACGGGGGACATGTGGCCTACGCGTTATTGGGAGATCGGCAACGTAGCCTAGCGGTCGCCCTCGTCCCGATTCTCATGGTCTTCGGCTGGCTGGGGTGGAAGGGGTGGTTCTTGTGGGTGGGGCTGGCCGGTATGATGGGATTGGCCCATCCACCGGTGCGGAATTCTCATCGTGAACTCGGGCGAACCCGTGTGCTGGTTGGTTGGCTCGCCCTCGTGATTTTTGCGCTGACCTTTTCCTGGGAGCCGTTTATTTTGCGGTAATCGATGCATTGTCAAAAATGTGGTTGGGCACAGGAGGACGGTCGGGTTGAATGTGTTCGTTGCGGGATTGTTTTTGCGAAGCTCGCCAAAGCGCCACGGCCTGGCTCAATTGCTAGGCCGCGTCCACCGGTTCGTGACGCAGCCTGGCTGAGATTCGCCAGGGATTATCTATTCACGACGGAGGAGTCGGTCAATCCGTTCCATTTCGCCGGGCGGGTGTTGGTGTTGTTCGGGCTCGTCCTGTGGGGCTGGCGCTTCATCACCACGCCGCTTGAGACCAACTACACGGGCGAATCGTTTCTGCATCTGGTGAATCTGCCATTCCATGAGGCAGGGCATGTGCTCTTCATGCCCTTCGGACGCTTCATGACCATCCTCGGCGGCAGCCTCGGACAAATTCTCATGCCGCTGGTGTGCCTGGGCACGTTTCTATTTAAGACCCGCGATCCGTTCGGCGGATCGGTGGCTCTGTGGTGGACGGCCGAGAACTTCATGGACGTGGCGCCCTATATCAACGACGCCCGAGCAATGGACCTTCTGCTGCTGGGCGGATTCACCGGCAAGGAAGTCGATGCGCATGATTGGAACAATCTGCTCACCATGCTCGGATGGTTACAGTACGATCATGGTCTAGCGAAACTGTCCTACGGCATTGGGACGGCGTTGATGGTACTCGCGTTGGTCTGGGGCGCAATGCTCCTGCATCGCCAATACCGGCGACTGGATTGGTAGCTGCGGCGCCCATCCTTGAAAAGATCGGACACATCGGGCACACTGCCGGACTATGCTCACCTTGCCTAGGCTCGTTCGAAGTGCAGCCTGCCTGATCGGGCTCTGTGTCGGTTTCACGCCGGGGCTTGTCCAAGCCGAAGAGGGTACGTCACGGTTCGTTCTGGAGCTGGACGGCCAGGCGGTGAAGGATGTGGTGAGCGGGCTGACCTGGGAGCGTGAACCGGATTATATCTTCGATGTGTGGGATCGCTCAGTCGCCCGTTGTGCCACCAAAACAGTCGGTGGCCGACAGGGCTGGCGCGCTCCGAGCATCGACGAAATCAAGACGCTGGTGGATTTGGATCAACAGGATCCCTCGCTTCCGCAGGGGCATCCGTTTCGCAATATTCGGTCCGGCATCTATTGGACGGCAACACCCCATCCCACCGATGACATCGTCGCCTGGCAACAAAGTTTCTTCTCTGGCCAAGCGGTGACCGATCAAAAATCCGGCATGCGCCGTCTCTGGTGCCTGCTGGCAGTCGCACCTAAGTAATCCCGGTAGGCGCTCGCTCGCGACGACATTCCTGCGATAACACGGCATGCAATTTTTGCAGAGCCATCTCCGGAGTGCTCGCTGGGGAAGCGCGGCGGCGATGCAGCCTGGTCCTTCTATAGGGTCAACCGCGTATAGATCCAATACATTGTATGGCCTGGGTAGAAAGGCACAAGAGTTGCTTTGACGAAACGGCAGGGTAATTGCGTCCCTCAACATGCCTGCATCTGGATAGGAACCGGAATCTATGGATCAGACGGATCATCCTTGCGAGCAATGTGCTCGAACCAACGCTCGCCTGATTTTCGATCAGTGGAGCAAGCTGCTCCTGTGCGAAACGTGCCTGGAGCGAATGAGATGGCAGCAGACGTGGTCGCTCCTGAGGGAGGCTGAGACGCCTGTGCGCGCGAGTTCAGTCATTCCTGGGCACGAATGAGAGAGGGCATGCGAATGAAGGAGGCTCCGGCGTTGACGGAGAGGATTTCTCGGTAGGCATGCGACACCACACCGACACACCCGTCTGTGTGGCGCCCGTCCTCTGAGTGCGGATGGTTGTCTCGCCTCGCGACGAATGCATGCGCGTGATTAGGAGGCTCTCATGCCTGGCCCCAATCTACAGCTGAAGCCGGTTCGCAGCACCCTGTGGGCAGAGGTGTCCCGGCTTGCGTTTGTGATCGGCCTCGAACAGCGCATTCTCATGCTCATCGTCTCCTACGCCTTGGCCATTGCTCTCTTCTCGCTGGTCGTTCCTCTGACCGTTCAGGAACTCGTCAATAGCTTCGCCATTTCGATCCAGCCGGTCATGATTGTGACCCTCGCATTGATCATTCTGATCGGGCTGCTCTTCATCGGGTTCTTTCGGGTCTTTCAGACGAGCGCGACGGAAATACTTTTTCAGCGTCTCTATACCCGTATCGCGATCGCCATGACGGAACATCTGCCTCGGGTGCGGGAAGACGTGTTCGTGCCCAGCTACGCGAACTACTTCGGAGAAGCGGAATTATTGCCGCGCGCGGTGGTGGTTGTGCTGGTCGACCTGATCAACGTGGTGATTTCCGGTGCGACCGGGATGCTCATCCTAGTCGTCTATCATCCGAACTTCCTCGTCTACAACGCGTTTCTGATCGGCGGGTTTGGGCTGGTGCAATTCATGTCCGCGCGAGGAGGCGTTCAAGCGACGCAGACGGTCTCGCAACTCCATTACGATCTCATGACCTGGATGCAGGATATCGCGCAAAATCGCCTGCATTTCAAGGCCACCCAGAGCGCGCCCTTGTTGCTCAGTAAAACCGATCGGCTGCTGGATTCGTACTTGTCGGCGAGACGAGCCCGCTCCGGCGTGTTGACCTGGCGTCAGTACGTCAGCACGGTGATCTGGGAGGCGGTGTGTCACAGCAGCATGATCGGCATGGGCGGGTGGCTGCTGTCGGTTGGACAGATCACGCTCGGGCAGTTTGTGGCCGCCGAAGTCATTGTCGGCACACTCCTGCTCAATCTCGATACGGTGACGCGTCGAATGTACGCCGTCACCTATATCCTGACTTCGTTCGACGAGCTGACACGGGTTTTCTCCCTTCCCAAAGACGATGTCACAGAAGAGGCGTCGCTCGCGCGGTTGGCCGATCCCGCGATCCACGGTCTTCGTGTGACGTGTAAAAATGCCGCGTTTGCCTATCCCAACTCCCCACCGGTCATTGAGGGGTTCAATCTAGAGGTGGTGCCCGGAGAAAAGGTGGCGGTCATTTCCTCGACCAGCACGGGGAAATCCACCCTCGCCCTGTTGCTGGCCGGTCTGTCTCGCCCGACCGCCGGGGTGATTCGATTCAACGATGTGGATCTCCGCGAGATGACCATGGAGGAGATCAATGCCGCTCGTGCGCTGGTCCTCGATTCGCATCTGACGTTGTTCGGAGGGACGCTGGAGGAAAATATCTCACTCGGACGGCCGTCGGTCAAATTCGAAGACCTTCGCTGGGCGCTGAGGTTTACGGGATTGGAGGATGATGCCGATAGATGGTCGCGCGGCCTGGAAACCCAGGCTCTGGCAGGAGGAAAGCTCTTCACGAAGAGTCAGATTCTGCGCATCCTCGTCGCCCGTGCGATCGTGACGCGGCCGCAATTGCTCATCTTCGATGGGACGTTACATAACATGGAACCGGATCTGAGGCAGATTCTGCTGCGGCGACTTTGCTCAAAGGAGGAAGCGTGGTCGGTGATCTTCGTCACCAACGATCCTTCCATCGGAGAATATGTCGATCGCCGCGTCATGCTGGGGTGAGTGTCGCCGGGCGTTGAGTCTGTCCCGGCAGCCGCGCGTTCGGCTATACAGCCTCAGTCCTGCGTGGTAGCATGCGACCCTGCTCGAATCTTCCTGTAGGACAGAGGTATGTTTAGGCCAATTCCCGAAGCCGCCTTCCTCCGGAGAGCTCCCTATCGGTTGATCGCAGCCGTCCTGCTGATGTTGGCGTTGGTCGTGGCGGTCATTCTGCTCTTCAGTCTGGAGCAGGAGAAACTGCTCCTGCAGGGCGTCACTCAAGGCAAGACGGTTCCCACGGATTTGTTTCCCGCGCTGTGGCAGTCGCGTCGCGATTTGATGCTGGTCGCCCTCATTGTCTTTCTGGTGAGCGCGATCGGGATCACCGCGGTCATCACGTTTCTGCACTATGACAGCACCATTCGAACCCTGGAAGAAGTGAAAGGGCTGGCGCGCCACATTCTCCAGAGCATTCCGACCGGCGTGCTGACGTTGAATCGTCGGGGCATTATTACGGCCATTAATCCCTCGGCGGAAACGGTCCTGAAGCGTGCGTCGATCGACATGCTGGGCTATTCGTACGAATTGGTGTTTACGGAGGGAAATCCTATTCGCGGGGCGCTCGATGCGGCGTTGCGGTCGCATGTCTACATGAGTCAGCGGGATCTGCCTTATGAACATCGCGATCGTACACCACATACTATCCGCGTCAGCACCGCTGAATTGACCGGTGATGAGGGGCAATCGGCCGGCGTGATCCTTCAGGCGCAGGATGTGACGGAATGGTTGGCTCTTGAACGGAGAGTCCGGGTTGCCGAAAAGCTGGCGGCGTTGCATACCTTGTCTGCCGGGGTGGCGCATGAGTTGCGCAATCCGCTGAGTGCCATCGATTTGAATCTGCATCTCCTTGAAGAAGAATTCACGGAGCAAGGGGGAGCGGCGAAACATGCCGCGCATTATCTTCAGGTGTTGAATGCCGAGTGCCGGCGTCTCTCGGTGATTCTCGACAATTTCATGAAATTTGCGCGGCCCGGTGTCATCGGCCTCCATGCGGTTGATTTGCCTGCCCTGATGGCGCACATCATGGCGCTCATGCAGTTCGAAGCGGAGGAGCGCCGGATCGATCTGGAGCAACACGTGGGCTTGGATATTCCTCCGGTGTTGGGCGACGAGACACAAATCAGCCAGGTATTGGTCAATATCGTCGTCAACGCCTTTCACGCCATGCCCAACGGCGGGAGATGCCGTATCACGGCGGAACCACGCACAGGGGAGGGGAATCGCTGGGTGGTGATTGAAGTGAGTGACACGGGCATCGGTATTGAGCCGGGCGACCTGCCGCGCCTCTTCGAGCCGTTCTATACGACCAAGTCCAGTGGAACCGGGCTCGGCCTCGCCATCGCCTACCGGATCATGCAGGATCATGGCGGGACCATTCAGGTGTCGAGCGTGCCGGGGAGTGGGACTACAGTGGTGCTGCAATTTCCAGTTGCGGTCGATGAACAGCAGCGTGTGGCGGTGACATCGTGACCCCAGGCGCCGACATCCTCGTCGTAGACGATGAGGTCAATATCCGCGGCGCGTTGGTGACGTTGCTTGAAAAGAAAGGTCACCGTGTGCGCGGAGCCGGGACGGGAGAAGAAGCCCTGGAGCAGCTTGAGGCTACCGCCGCGGATCTCGTAATGACCGATCTGAAGATGCCGGGGATGGGCGGCATGGAGTTCCTTCGACGCCTGAAGGGAAAGTGGCCGGATACGGAAGTTGTGGTGATGACGGCCTATGGATCGATCGATACGGCAGTGGAAGCGATGCGCTGCGGCGCATACGATTACCTCACCAAGCCCATCGATCGTGAGCGGTTCCCCTTCGTGGTGGAGAAGGCGCTTGAGCGTCATGCGCTGGCGAGCGAGAACAGGCAGCTTAGGAGCCACCTCGAAACACGCACCCGCTTCGATCAAATGGTGGGTGAGAGCGAGCCGCTGCGGCGCGTGTATGACCTGGTTGAGATGGTGGCCGAGAGCGACGTCACAGTATTGTTGACGGGAGAAAGCGGCACGGGGAAGGAGCTGGTCGCCCGGGCCATCCATCATCGGAGTGCTCGCGCGAATGGACCGTTCATCACGCTGAACTGTGGTGCGTTGCCGGAGAATCTGTTTGAAAGCGAACTGTTCGGCTACGACAAGGGCGCGTTTACCGGGGCGATGACGACGAAGTTGGGGCGATTCGAGCTCGCGCATGAAGGTACGCTGCTGCTGGATGAGGTGGGCGAGCTGTCGCTGAAATCACAGGTGGATTTTCTGCGCGTGTTGGAGACAAAGGAATTCAGGCGCCTGGGTGGAACGAAGGTGATTAGCGTCGATGCTCGGATCATTGCCGCCACGAACCGCAATCTGGAGGAGGCTGTCAAGCAGGGCGATTTTCGCGAGGACCTCTACTATCGACTCAATGTCGTTCCGATCCACCTGCCGCCGTTGCGTGCGCGCTCCGAGGATATCCCGCTGCTCGTGATTCAGTTTTTGACCGCGTTCTCGGCCCAATATCGCCGTGAACCAAAGGAGGTGTCGCGCGATGCGATGCGGTCGCTTCGTCTCTATGCGTGGCCCGGGAATATTCGCCAGCTCCGGAATCTCATGGAGCGGCTAGTGGTGACAGTAAAGGATGCCACCATTCAATCCGAACATCTTCCCGAAGAGATCCAAGCCAGTAAGGAGGATGCCCGTACGATGCTCGTGACGCTGGGGATGTCATTGGAGCAGATCGAACGGGATGTCATTCAACGAACCTTGGCTGAAGTCACGAATCATCGCGAAAAAGCGGCGAAACTTCTTGGCATCAGTCTTCGCGCGTTGCAGTACAAGATCAAAGAATACGGTATCCGCGGCTAAGCCTCGCCTCCGTTCTCTCATGACCGTGCCCCCCTACTCGTCTGCCCGCCGGGATGTTCAGACTCTCGCGGTAGTGGCCTCTCTGTCGGGTGAAGGCGTGGTTGCCGCGTGTACCTCCCGCATCTGTCCCGCACTCTGCAAGAAGTGCAGCTCCTCTTCCTCGGTATCCTGAGTATCCGGCCAACACCTGCAATTCTTGCACGCCGAGAGCGTGCATACGTCGGTCCGAGGCAGGGCAGTTCAGCAAAGAGAGCATAAATAACCACTTTCTGATGGAGTAACGCCCTTAGAAGGGCGGTGTTGGCTCTCGGCATGCCTCGTGCAAATGCCCATGGAGCATTCGGGACTGCACAGCAAGTAGACGTGGCGAGTGACGCGATTATGTGCTCCTGCGAGGCGAGGAGCGCAAACACTCGCAAGGCAGGTGCTGTGGCTGATGTTCAGGGGATCGATTTCCGTGGATGGAGGGAGTGGTGTCGAATAGAAGTCCCGACAAAGTTCCTCTGTTCGAGAAGATCCTGGCCGGCGGGTGTCTCGTAGGGTTTGCGGCTGCCGGGGTTTCAGAAACAGCGCTTACGGTTTCCGTCCTCTCGGTCATCGTGATGGCCCTTGTTGCGCTTTTCCAGGACCCGCTTTCCTGAGGGCGCGCAATCCGCTCACAGAAGCCTGTCGCCGGGAGGCGCAAGTGGAATGCGGAATGGATCGCCGAGGGGCCTGTGACTCGCCGATGGAACGTGCCTGACAGAGCGGGAAGTCGATTATACAGCCATATAGGAGTCTGCGCATGTCGGCGAACGGTGCACGTTCCGCAAAATCACAAGCTTCCTTGCACTCCGTCTCGAGCGAGGAATGGCTCGGGCGAATCGGGCGCCTGCAAGATGCGCTGACCGTGTGTCCGACCGATGTCGGGGCGCGGTGCGAATTAGCGACGTTATTGGAGCGGTTGGAGCAACCGGAGGAGGCCTTGTCCCATTGGCAAACGCTGCTGACCCGTGATCCGAACAGCCTCAAGGCGCGCGAAGGAGTGGCGCGCTGTCGTCAGCAGGCAGGCCGTCCGTTACAGTCGCCTAGCTAAGCGCGCGCCGGCCGACGTGGTGGCACGCGATCGAATGGACTCACGGCAGGGGCGATGAGTTGACCGGAAGCGTACGCGGCGTGGGCGGCAATGGTCTGGTCAAAATGGTGAACGGAGAGGAACAAGGAGCGTGAAGCCTATTGTGAACGATACAGGCGTCGTGGTGGTGCAATACCTGCGCGGTGCGACCGCGCTCATCTGGATCGATCCTGCCAGCCGGGTGGTCTTGAGTAGTAATGCCGGGTTGAGTGCGTTGCTTCATCAGGGAGTCAGGGGGTGGGACGGTCGATTGGTTCCTCCTGGGAGAGGGCATGATTTTTTGACGGCGGTGTACGATCGTTTTTTCATCAATGGTTGCGCCGTTCGATGGATGCATGCGCGGGCCGCCGTTCCGGTGCAACGACGATATCCCGTCTAGCGAGAATGAAATCGAGACGGCTTCTGCAGCGTGTGTCTGTGGGACCCGCGAAGGCACGTGGCGGGACACCGTGAGCCTCGGCGAGGCGGCGCACATTCTGATCAGGGACTTGACCACGAATACCATTCAGCGCATTGTGGATTCGGTTCATTGATAGAAACACGCGCATTGTTCGTCGGGCTTCGGGTGACAAACCTGATATCTACCTTCAGCAAAAGAGGATATGTCATGCGATATCTAGTGGCGGTCATGTGTGCTGTGCTGGCTGGGGTGAATTGCCCCGCGCAGGCCTACGAGGGAACGACAGTGACGGACGGCGGTACCCTCACGGGGACGGTCATGCTGGAGGGAACGGTTCCCAAGCCGAAAGGCTACAACCTCACAACCTTGCCGGACCAATTTTATTGCGGGCGCATTTCGGACGGGCAAGGGTGGCGCATTCTGCAGCCATTTCAGGTCGGGCCTGCGGGCGAGTTTCGCGACGTCGTGGTCTATCTTGAAGGGATCGACAAGGGCAAACCCTTCCACGAAGGGGGCGTGCCGCAAATCGACGCAAAAGATTGCCTGTTCGAACCGTTCACCACCGTCGTGCGTGACGATCAATCGGTCACGGTCGTTAACATGGACCCGGTCATGCACGACATCCAAGCCTATGAAACGTCGCGTCTGGGTGCGCGGGTGCTGTTTAATGTGCCGCTGCCGATGAATCCGGCGCACCCCCGTAACCTCAAGGATCGCAGCGATGCCGGGATGTATCACAAACACATGGCCGGTCCGCCGATGAAAGAGTTGGTGAAACTCAGCAAAGGCCGCCGGATCTTCGTCATGCAATGCGGCTTCCATGCGTATATGGAGAGTTGGGGACTGGCTGTCACCAATCCCTACTTTGCCAAGACGGATGAACAGGGCCGGTTCACCTTGACCGATGTGCCCCCCGGGACCTACCAGCTGGTGGTCTGGCATCCGTACATTCGTACCGCGACCGAGCAAACCGTCACGATCGGTCCGAAGGGGGCGGTGGAGGCGAATATCGTGGTCCCGGCCCCGACGGGGCGGCTCTATGCCAACGAGGTGATGGAGCATCCGTACAATCGCTACAACGTGCTTGAGGAAACAAAGCAAGAAATCGACCCGATGATCCACAAGCAGGAGCACTAAAACGGGAGGACGGCACAGGTCCATCGTCAACGGTCAGTCGCTGAGAGCGATGCTGCGGTCGACGCATGGCCAAGGACGATCGTGCCGGCCGGTGAAGGCTGAATGTATCCGGTGACGGGGGATACGCTTTGAGGTTCTTACTGCAACGATGATCGTTCTACTCGTCGGCCTGTTGACGATCTACATGGCGGGCGCCATCCTTCCTCTCTGTTTTCCTGGCAAGGCGAGGATTCAGAACCTCGTCGCACACGGGTTTGCGGCGGGGGCGGGATGTGTCGGCATTGTCCTAGGCCTCACAGGGATGCTGGCAACGGCTCCTCTGACTCTCGCACTCGAGTCCAACATTCCCCACCTGACCTTCGCCCTTCGCCTGGATCCGCTGGCGGCGTTCTTCGTCCTGACCATCTCGCTGGTGGGGTTGGCCGCGTCGATCTACGCGTTCGGCTACGTCGGCGAATTCTCCGGCCGCGTCTCGGTGGGATTGTTGGGCTCTCTCCTGAACGGATTCTTGCTCTCCATGACCCTGGTCGTCCTGGCCGACAATGGGTTTTTCTTCCTGATCCTCTGGGAAGTCATGTCCCTGCTGTCCTATGTGCTGGTGGTGACGGAGCACGAGAAACCCGGTGTCCGGGAGGCCGGGTTGTTCTATCTCATCATGACGCACGTCGGGACCGCTTTTATCATCCTGACGTTTTTGATCTTTTTTCAGGAAACCGGCTCCTTCTCCTTCGAGGCGTTTCGCCACCACGATCAGCAGCTTACCGAGGGATTGCGATCGATCGCGTTCTTCACGACGTTGATCGGATTCGGCGCGAAGGCCGGTATCGTCCCGCTGCATGTATGGCTGCCCTATGCGCACCCCGCCGCCCCGTCCCACATCTCAGCCTTGATGTCGGGAGTCATGATTAAGACCGCCATCTATGGATTGATCCGGGTGTGCTTCGATTTCATGGGGGGGGAATTTCCCTGGTGGTGGGGCTTCACGTTATTGGTCGCCGGCACAGTCTCGGCGCTGTTGGGCGTCATGTATGCCTTGATGGAACATGACCTGAAGAGCCTGCTGGCGTTTCACAGCGTGGAGAACATCGGGATCATTCTGCTGGGAATCGGCGCGGGGATGATCTTCCATACCTATGGCTTGCATGAACTGGCCGCGCTCGGATTGCTGGCCGGTCTGTATCACACCCTGAATCACGCGGTGTTCAAGGCGCTGTTGTTTCTGGGTGCCGGAGCGGTGCAGTTCGCCACTCACACGAGGAACATCGAGGAGTATGGCGGCTTGCTTCGGCGCATGCCTTGGACGGGGGCCTTTTTCCTGGTCGGCGCCGTCTCCATTGCGGCGCTTCCGCCCACCAACGGGTTTGTCAGTGAGTGGCTGGTTTTTCAGAGTCTGTTTCTCAGCTTTCAGCTGCCCACCCTGTTTCTCAAGTTGATGCTGCCGATTGCCGCCGCGATGCTGGCGCTGACGGGTGCGCTGGCGCTGGCGTGTTTTGCAAAGGCTTTCGGGATGTCGTTTCTGGCACAGCCACGCAGCACCCATGCTCGTCAGGCCACGGAAGTGCCCCGGTCGATGCGGGTGGGCATGGGCCTGTTGGCAGGCGCCTGCGTGGTGTTAGGGTTGGCGCCTATGTTGGTCGTCCCGTTGTTGGATCGGGTCACGGCTCCATTGACGGGCGTCGCCATCAGTGAGGAGGTGCTGGCGCTCGACGGCTGGGTCGTGGCGCCGGTGACGGTGGAGTTTTCCAGCATCTCGACGCCGGTGTTGGCCATGCTGCTGGTCGGAGCAGGAGGGTTGGGTCTGCTGATGGCGCGGCATTTTGGAAAGGGATTGCACGCGCGCTATTACAAGACCTGGGGGTGCGGGCTGAATCTAACGCCTCGCATGGAATACACCGCGACCGGCTTTGCGCAACCGATCAAGCAGGTCTTTGAAACCATCTACCAGCCGACGGTGAAGCTGGAGCGGGAGTTTCAGGAGCAATCGAAGTATTTCATCAAGCATCAGCGGTTCGAGTCCCACATTGAGCCGGTCTTCGAGAAATACCTCTACCGGCCGGTGGTGGCCTTTCTGCTGGCGACAGCGGACCGCCTGCGCATTATTCAGGCCGGCAGCCTCCATCTGTATCTGACCTACATTTTCGTGACCTTGGTGCTGTTGTTGTTATGGGCGGGGTAGGGAGCGGCGAGAGCACACGCGCGTAGGTCGCGTCCGGGTGTTCGAGCCGTGAGTGGCGGGGGACCATGCAGTCGATCGTTCACATCTTCTTGGTCGTCGTTCAACTGGCGCTGTTGTTGACCTTCTCTCCGTTGGTCGTTGGACTGATCCGAAAGGTGAAGGCACGCCTGCAGTGCCGACGTGGGGCGAGTCTCTTCCAGCCCTATGCGGATCTGGCCAAGCTCTTTCGGAAGCAGCCGGTGATCTCTTCGACGACCTCGTGGATTTTTACTGCGGCGCCGTACATCGTCTTTGCCTCGACGGTGGCCGCGGGGCTGCTGATGCCGGTGTTTGTTTCGCACACGCCGTTGAACTTTGCGGGGAACATCATCGCGCTCGTGTATTTGCTGGCGTTGGGGACCTTCTTCCTGATTCTGGCCGGACTCGATGCGGGGTCGGCGTTCGGCGGAATGGGCAGCAGCCGAGAGGCGATCGTGGCGACGTTGGCCGAGCCGGCTATGATGTTGTCCATCCTCTCCATTGCACTGACAGCCGGCTCCACAAATTTGAGCACCATCGTTCACCAATCGGCCTTGATGGAAGGAATGGCCGTGGCTCCGCCCGCGCATTTGATGGCGTTGGCCGCCTTGTTCATGGTGACGCTGGCGGAAACGGGCCGTGTCCCGGTGGACAACCCCGCAACGCACCTGGAGCTGACGATGATCCACGAGGCCATGTTGCTCGAATATTCCGGGCGGTACCTGGCGTTGATGGAATGGGCGGCCGGGATCAAGTTGCTGGTGTTCTTGACCCTGATCGTGAATGTCTTCGCCCCGTGGGGCATCGCGACGAGCCTGGCGCCATCGGCGATCGCCGTCGGTCTTCTGGTGTATCTCGGAAAAGTGGCTGGCCTGGCCATTGTGATCGGCGTGATCGAATCGATGTTCGCGAAGCTACGGTTGTTCCGGGTGCCGGAAATGTTGGGCGCGGCTTTCATCCTATCGTTGCTCGCGCTGGTGTTTTTTTACACATTAAAAAGGTAAGACGGTGCCAGCTTCGACCCAATTGGGCTCCCAACTCGTCGACCTCTGCTCGGTCCTGTTGTTGCTCTGTTGTTTTGCCATTGTGGCGCAGCGTCGACTCTCCGCCTGCGTGGATCTCTTTGCGGTGCAGTCGGCGTTCCTGGCGGCGACGGCCGCACTCGTCGCATTTCTGACCGGGCACAAGCACATATACTTCGCGGCAGCCTTAACGGTCGTCATCAAAGTGATCGTCCTGCCTCGCATTCTCAGGAAGGTCATCGAACGATTAAATGTGTCCCGGGAACTCGGGATGAACATCAACATTCCGGCGGGCCTGCTGATCTGCGGCGCGTTGGTGATCATCGCCTTCTTTATCACGCAGCCCATCATTCCGCTCGGATACCTGCTGACGCGCGATTCCCTGGCCATTGCGCTGGCCATTATTTTGATCGGATTTTTCACCATGATTGCCCGGCAGAAAGCGATTACGCAGATGGTCGGCTTCCTGGTCATGGAAAACGGGGTGTTCCTAGGCGCAACGGCCGCCGCGTACGGTATGCCGCTGATCGTTGAATTGGGTGTGTTCTTTGATGTGTTGGTGGCCGGGCTGATCGTCGGGATTTACACGCATCGGCTACAGGATACGTTCGATAGCGTGGACACCAGCACGCTCACGGTGCTGAAGGAATGAATTCCTCGATGACGGATGTCCCGCGGGTAGGTGCTGCATGTGGTCGGTGATCGTCCTGCTGACAGGGCCGGTGCTCGCGGGACTGCTCAGCCTGGTGATCCAGCGGGCACGGGTGCTGCACGTCGTGAATTTTGCGACGATGCTGGCGCTGGCTGTTGCCGAGACGGCGTTGACGAGGCAGGTGCTGGCCGAGGGATCAGTCACGACCTTGGGTGCCTTCGTCTACGTGGATGCGCTCTCGGACTTCATTCTCGTGATTATCACTGCGATCGGCTTGTCCTGTTCGCTGTACATGTGGTCCTACATGGACGACCGAGTCGCCCTGGGCGTCATCGCCCCCAAGCGCCTCGGTCACTTTTATTTCCTCTTCCATATGTTTCTGTTTGCGATGGTCGCAGCGACGGTGGCGAACAGCCTCGGCGTGCAGTGGGTGGCGTTGGAGGGGACCACCCTGGCGACGACTTTCTTAATCGCCTTTTTCCGTAGACGCGAGTCCCTCGAAGCAGGCTGGAAATATTTGATTCTCTGTTCGGTGGGCATCGCCCTCGCGCTTTTCGGAGTCGTGCTCACCTATTACTCTTCTGTGCGGGTCCTCGGCGATACCAGCTCCGCGCTCAACATGACCGCGCTGATCGGCGTGGCGAACCAATTGGATCCGAACGTGCTCAAGCTGGCGTTCATTTTCATGCTCGTCGGTTATGGCACGAAGGTGGGCTTGGTTCCCATGCATACCTGGTTGCCCGATGCCTACAGTGAAGCGCCCGCTCCGATTGCGGCGATGTTGGCCGGGGTGCTGGAGACGGTCGCGGTGTATACGGTGCTGCGCAGCAAGGCGCTGGTGGACCAGGCGCTTCCCCCGGAGTTCACCGGTAATCTGCTGCTCACCTTCGGGCTACTGTCGTTCATTGTGGCGTCCCTGTTCATCCTGATCCAGCATAACTATAAGCGGCTGTTTGCCTATTCGAGTATCGAACATATGGGGTTGGCCATGATCGGCTTCGGGGTGGGCGGGATGATCGGGACCTTCGGGGGCCTCTTTCATTTGCTCAATCACGCGGTGGCCAAAGCGCTGGCATTTTTTGTCGCCGGCAATATCCACCGTCGATTCGACACCTTGGAAATCGACGGGGTGCGAGGGCTGGCGCGTGCGCAGCCGATTACCGCCGTGGCGATTCTCGTGGCCGGTTGCGCGCTGGTCGGGTTGCCTCCCTTCTCGCCGTTTGTCAGCGAACTCTTGGTTGTGTCGGCAGTCGCGGCGCAGGATTTTTCCTCCGATACGATGCATGTCGGACGATTTGTCACGATGACGATTTCTGACGAGATGCGAAGTCTCGGCATCGTCGCACTGTTTCTCTTTTTCGCCGTCGTACTGTTCGGTGGCTTCATGTTTCGTATCGGGGCCATGGTATGGGGCACTCCTCCGGCCGGTGTCGCGCAGGGAGAATCGTGGACGGTCGGCCATGTGCCGTTGATGATCATGATCGTGGCGTTGTTGGGGCTGGGATTCGTCCTTCCCGAGCCGATTCAGACATTGCTGACTCGGGCCGTCAACGTGATTGTGGTGAGGTGATCCTATGATCGACGCACGTCCGGCAGTCGAGCAGGTGCAGGCAGCGTTTACGCAGGCCATTACGGAGGTGTGCGCCGTTCACGGTATCCCGATGCTCCGGGTGAAGAAGCAGGGGCTCCCCACGATCGCTCATTTTCTGCACACGAATCCGAGTCTACGAGGATCGTTGTCGCTGCTCTGGGCGGTCGATCATCGTCCTCGCGAGGCGCGCTACGAGCTCTGTTATCTCTTCACGTTGGCGGAACGCAAAGATTGGCTGCTGCTGGCGACGGATCTTCATGACGAGGAGCGGGAGTTTCCGTCGATCACACCCCATCTCCATGCGGCCAAGTGGTACGAGCGAGAGATCCGAGATCTGTTCGGGCTGATTCCGGTCGGCCATCCGGATATGCGTCGGCTCGTGCGTCATGAACATTGGCCGAAAGGGGCCCACCCGCTGAAAAAAGATTTCCCCTGGGATCGGGTGTTGGGGCGGGTGCAAGGGGAGTATGCTTTCCGAAAAATTCACGGTGAGGGAGTGTTTGAGGTCCCCGTCGGGCCCATCCATGCAGGCATCATTGAGCCGGGGCATTTCCGGTTTTCGGTGGCCGGCGAGCCCATCATGCAACTCGAAGTGCGTCATTTCTGGAAACATCGCGGTCTTGAGAAACTGTTCGAGCAGCAGCAGCTGACCGAAGCGGTCCCCTTGTCCGAACGGGTCTCCGGCGATACAAGCGTCGGTCATAGCCTGGCCTATTGTCAGGCCGTCGAGACCTTGCAGGGCGTGGAGGTGTCGTCCCGCGCCCGATATCTACGGACGCTCTTTCTGGAGCTGGAGCGGTTGCACAATCACATCGGCGATGTGGGCGCCATCTGCAATGACACCGCCTATGCCCTTGCCCATGCCCATTGTGGCCGGATGAAAGAGCAACTCATGCAACTGAATGATCGCCTGACCGGGTCACGGTTTTTGCGTGGCGTCAATTGCATCGGCGGAGTGACGCTGGATCTTTCCAGCCTGCAGCTCGCGCAGGTCGAGGTGGAGCTGAATGCCCTTGAACAGGATTTTTCGGCGATTGAAAAGATTGTGCTCGCGAACGCGTCATTGACGGAACGGCTGGAAAACACGGGCATCCTGACGGAAAATATGGCTTGGGACCATGCGGTGATCGGTGTCGTCGGTCGGGCCTCCGGTATGGATCGGGACCTTCGTCGTGACCGGCCCTTCGCCGCGTACGACGCACTGCAGCCGAAAGTGGCGCTCTACCGGTATGGCGATGTTCGTGCCAGGATGCGGGTACGGCTGGATGAGATCCATGAGTCGATGCGCCTCATCCGCGAGGCTCGCCGTTGCCTCCCACTGGGCCGGCTCGTGACTCAGCCGACGCATCAACCACAGCCGGGAGAATGGGCGTTGTCGGCGGTCGAAGGATGGCGCGGCGAGATTCTCTATGTCGTCATGGCAGGAGAAGCAGGGCGGATTCATCGCTGCAAAGTGCGTGACCCGTCTTTTGTCAATTGGCCGGCGATCCAATGGGCGGCGCCCGGCAATATCGTGCCGGACTTTCCGTTGATCAACAAGAGTTTCAATTTGTCGTATGCCGGAAACGATTTGTGAAAATCTAGCATTCAGCGATCGGCTCTCAGCAGCCGGCTCTGAGCTGAGAACTGCTGGCTGACGGCCAGGGAGGAGCCATGTTTCGAATCCTCAAAAAAAGTCTTCAGACCGGTGTCGTGACGGGGCAACATCCGGCCGGGGCTGAACCGTCCGAGCCGGTGAGCCAGGAAGCCATCGACAAGGCCAAGCCGTTCCGGCGTTCGCTGACGATTCGCGAAGTCGATACGGGCTCGTGTAATGCCTGTGAAATGGAAATGAATGCGCTGGCTAATCCCGTGTACGACGTGGAGCGGTTCGGGGTTCATATTGCGGCGTCGCCGCGGCATGCCGATGCGCTGGTCGTGACCGGTCCGGTGACGGTCAATATGGAGCGAGCCTTAAAGGATGTCTACAAGGCGACGGCCGATCCTAAGCTCGTCATCGCGTTGGGAGACTGTGCGGTGAATTGCGGCATGTTCAAAGGCAGTTATGCGGTGACGGGCCCGGTGGATCGGCATATCCCCGTCGATGTGCGTATCCCCGGCTGCCCTCCGCGTCCGGCGGAAATCCTCGCGGTGCTACGAGCGTTACGTAAAGATCGGCCGGATTCAGGTCAGTAGCGCCCAGAGACAGTCACGCCTCCGTTCATCCCACAAATCTTCGATCTGCTCAAGAGGCGGTCACAGCTTCGTCCACATGTCTTCTTCAGCGCCTCGCTCGCGAGTGGATATGCTTCGACTGTCCGTCACCTGAAACGATCCGTCCCTCATGCGTGAACAGCCGTACGGGACGATCTTTCTCGAACATCCGTGTGCCTGTCCTTTTTACACCGTTTTTACTTTCTGCGCGGTACCGTGAATATGGGGTGTAAGGGAAGAGCCGCGCAGTGGATGCGTTCTAGGAGTTTCGTTGACGCTTCCCGGTCTGTCTTTTAAAATTCACTCGGGCAGTCTTGTATCATTTCGTTGCTATTAGCAGAGTTCTTTTCTCAGGAGTGCCGTGGAAAACCAACGCCCGGATCCCGATGCGCTGCTGAGGCGCGCACAGGCCGAAGAAGCCGATCAGACTCGCGGCAAGCTGAAGATTTTCTTCGGCGCGACAGTGGGCGTCGGGAAAACGTATGCCATGCTGCGAGCGGCGCATGAGCAGCAAGCCGACGGCATCGACGTGATGATCGGGTGGGTCGAGACGTACGGCAGGACCGAAACGGACGCTCTGGTCGAGGGGTTGCCGGTTCTTCCGTTCCGGGAGGTGGCCTATGGGGTCTCCAGGATCCGTGATTTCGATTTAGACGCCGCGCTGTCTCGTCAACCGCAGCTCTTATTGATGGATGAACTGGCGCATACGAATGCCCCTGGCTCCAGGCACCCCAAGCGATGGCAGGATGTGAGGGAACTCCTGCAGGCAGGCATTCACGTCTATACCACCGTCAATGTGCAGCACATCGAAGGCCTCAATGACGCCGTGGCTCAAATCACCGGCATTCGCGTGAGCGAAACCGTACCTGATTCCATTCTCGAACAGGCGGACGACGTCGAATTGGTGGATCTTCCGCCGGACGATCTCCTGCAACGGCTCAAGGACGGCAAGGTGTATCCGCCGGAGCAGGCGCAACATCCCCCCAAACATTTCTTTCGGAAGGGTAATTTGATCGCGCTACGCGAGATGGCGTTGCGTCGGACGGCTGAGCGAGTTGATCAGCAAATGGAGGTGTATCGCCGAGACCATGCGGTCGTCGCCACCTGGCCGGCCGCGGAAACCATCTTAGTCTGCGTGAATCTGAAATCCAGGGGGCCGATGTTGGTTCGTGCGGCCAGGAAGATGGCCACAGGACTCCACGCCAGATGGATCGCCGTGTATGTACAGACCTCTAAGCATCTGCGGTTGCCTGATCTCGAGCGGAGCCTAGGCGTGGACACTCTGCGGTTGGCGGAGCGCATGGGCGCAGAATCGGTGACGTTGACCGGGGACGACGTGAGTGCGCAGCTGCTGGCCTATGCCAGAAGCCGCAATGTCAGCAAGATCATCGTCGGAAAACCGTTGCGATCACGCTGGAAGGAATGGCTCTTCGGATCGGTTGTGGACGATCTCGTTCGCGGGAGCGGCGACATTGATGTCTACGTCATGACCGGTGAAGCGGGGACCGGAACACCTCTCATGAAGGGACTGCTTCAACGGACGAGTGAGCGTCGGAACTACGGCTATGCTGCCGCTGTGGTGGTGGCCTGCACGGCGTTGAGTTGGATCATGTCCTCCGACTTCGGTCAGGCCAACCTCATTATGGTGTACCTGTTCGGGGTGGTGGCCATCGCCACCAGATGGGGGCGGGGGCCCTCGGCGCTGGGCTCATTGATGAGCGTCGCGGCGTTCGATTTCTTTTTCATCCCCCCCTACTATTCATTTGGCGTTTCCGATGTGCAGTATCTGCTGACGTTCGCGGTGATGCTGGTGGTCGCGCTGTTGATCAGCCGGCTCGCGTCTCACAAGAGTCACCAGGCGGAGGCGGCCTTGATTCGCGAAGAACGAACCGCCGCGCTCTACGCCATGAGCAGAGAATTGATCACTCAGCGTGGTCTTGACAAGCTGGCGTCTGTCGCGTCCCGCCATATCCACGATGTGTTCCATTGCCAGGTGGCGGTGTTTCTGCCTGATCGAGACGGGCGGGTGCATCTCCATCGGGGTGATGCGCTTCATTTTGAGCTCGATCCGAAAGAGGCCGGTATCTCTCAATGGGTCTTCGACCATAAGGAATCCGCGGGGTATGGCACGAATACCCTTTCCGGGTCGGATTCGCTCTATCTGCCATTATTAGGCGCTCATGGGGCGGTTGGTGTTCTGACGGTGCGAGCGTCGCGCCCCGCCGAATTGTTGGCTCCGGAGCAGCTGCATCTTCTCGAGACCTTTGCGAATCAAATGGCGTTGGCGTTGGAACGTGCGCGTCTGGCGGAAGAAACACAAGAAGCCCACGTGCAAACTGAAACGGAGCGCATGCGGAACGCCGTGTTGAGCTCAGTGTCCCATGATTTGCGGACGCCGCTTGCCACAATTGTCGGAGCGAGCAGCGCAATACTGAATACGTCCCGACCCATGTCGATTGAGAGTCAACAGGAATTGGTCCGATCCATCAGTGATGAGGCTGGTCGCTTGGATCGATTGCTGAAGAGTCTTCTCGATATGACTAAACTGGAAGCGGGGGCCATGCAGCTGCGCAAGGACTGGCATGCGCTGGAGGCGGTGGTCGGCACGGCGTTGGCCCGAGTGAAATCGCGCATCGCGACGCGTCCGGTGTCAACAATATTTCCGGACAATCTCCCTTTGGTGCTCGTGGATGGCATCTTGATCGAACAAGTGCTGATAAATTTGCTGGAGAATGCGGCGAAATATTCTCCTCCGGCCTCACCCATCGCTGTGACGGCCTTGTTGAAGGATGGAATGATCGTGACGGAAGTCGCGGATCGAGGGCCTGGTATTCCAAACGGCGAAGAACGGCGGATCTTTGAAAAGTTTTATCAGCTCGATCCCGATCGGGAGGGCGGCGTCGGACTTGGATTGACGATCTGTCGAGGGATTATCGAATCCCATGGCGGGCGCATTTGGGTGGACGCCCGATCCGGTGGCGGCTCGAGTTTCCGTTTCATGCTTCCGGTAGAGGACAATCAGCCGACAGTCGAACCGGAACCGAACGGGCGCGATCGCGCAGCCACCTAGGACCTGCCACAGAGGCTATCCACGATGATCCCCGATATGACGGTGCTGCTCATTGAAGATGCGCCGGAAATTTGGCGATTTCTTCGCACCACACTCCCGCCTTATGGTTATCGAGTGTACGAAGCTGCCAACGGTGCGGAGTGACTGGCGCAAGCCTCCGCTCGCAATCCGGACATCATCCTGCTCGATCTCGGCTTTCCCGATATGAACGGTACCGCGGTGATCGAGCACATTCGTGCCTGGTCGAACATGCCGATCATCGTCCTCTCCGCACGAGACCAAGAACAGGTCAAGGTGCAGGCCTTCGATCTTGGCGCCGATGATTACGTCACGAAACCGTTTGGCGTGGATGAATTGCTGGCCCGCATGCGCGTGGCGTTGCGGCATGCCAATCGTCCGATCGGTGATGCGGTCGAGCCGGTCTATACGTTCGGCGACGTGACCGTCGATCTAGGGCGAAGGCAAGTGTTGGTGTCAGGGACGGAGATCCACTTCACGCCGATTGAATACAAGTTGCTGACGACGCTCGTGCGGTATGCCGGGAAGGTGGTGACGCATCGCCAGTTGCTCAAAGAAGTGTGGGGGCCTCTCCATATAGAGGAGGGGCACTATTTGCGTGTGTATATGCGTCAATTGAGGAATAAGGTCGAGGCCGATCCCGCTCAGCCTCGTCATCTCGTGACGGAACTGGGGGGTGGCTATCGTCTCCGGTCGGAATGAGTGCTCCACCGACTTTTACAGATTCTTTACACCTCCGTCCTCAGTTTTAATTCTGTTTTGACACGAAATAACATAGAGTAGCTTCTCGTCGAGCCCGAGACGGGTGACGTGCAATGGTGTCGGCCTCTGTGCCATGGTTCATCTGGAGCTTGTTCAGGGTGTATACAGCGTGACGAAACTGAAGAAGGGCCGACAGCGACAACAAAAGGGAAAAAGAATGGTGATGCGGAAGTGCATATGGGCTTCGGCAGGATTGATCGGTGTCTTCGTATGGGGATTGTCGGTCATTGGATTGGCGCAACAACCGAGGGGCACCGGGTACAACCCTATTGAGGCTCAATCGACTCACGAATCTCACGCCCCCCACTCGAACACCGTTCAGGAGTCGAGTTTGTCGTCGGCGAATGGTGGCGAGGATTCCACGTCACCGGGCAGACGCGAAACTCTCGTACTTGGAGCTTCCGCTCAAGATCGACCGTGGTTTCTCCGACGCCTGCTGACTGCCTACCAGAACGAATTCAATCCGCCGTCCCAAACCGGAGAGGCCGAGCCGGCTCCGGCTCGGCGTGCCTTGCCTGCTCCATGGGATTCGCCTCCGTTTCCCGGTTCGGAGTATCAAGGGTCTCCATTGATTGGTGTGCCTGTGAACAGCAAAGAGTATCCATTGATGAAAGCCATGAGCGACACGTCGTTGGGCGACCTCATGAGGGCCAACAGAATTAAGGCATACGGCTGGATCAATGGTTCCTACAATTGGAGCACGGCGACAAACTCTAATATGCCGAGCTCCTACTGGATTGTTCCGAATTCGGTCATCCTGAATCAGGCTGTGTTTCGGTTGGAACGGGAAGCAGACACGGTACAGACCGATCACGTCGACGTGGGGTTCCGTTTGACTGGGTTGTACGGGAGCGACTATCGGTACATGACCGCCGGAGGCATCTTCAGCCAGCAGCTTCTCAAGCGCAATCAGCTTTATGGATTCGATCCCACGGAAATGTATATGGATACCTATATACCGGGGATAGCCGATGGATTGATCATTCGAGTCGGACGATGGGTAGCAACGCCCGACATCGAAGTGCAGTTTGCGCCGGACAATTATCTCGCGACTCACTCGCTGCAGTTTACCTTCGACACCTATACGCAGACAGGGACACTGCTCACGCTGGCGCTCAACAAACAGTGGACGATCCAGGGCGCCATTCACTCGGGAACGGATATGGCTCCCTGGTATAAGGGCGCAGTGCCCACGGGAATGGTCGGCGTGCGGTGGGTTTCGGAAGATAACAATGACAGTGCCTATATTGTGCTCAACAACATCAACACCGCCAAGTTCCAACACTTTGAGGAGAATGGACAGCCGGCAGGCCACGACAACTTTAACTATGTGGTAGGCACCTGGCAACACCGCTTCAGCCAGACTGTTCATAGCAAACTCGCCGGAATTTTCATGTGGCAGCGCGATGCCGTGCTTGGAGGCACACCAAGTATCGGCCCATTGCAATCATTCGGCGGAGGGGGAGGGCGAGGGGCATTGCTTCCGGGCACGTCGCTGACCTACGGTATTCTTAACTATACAATGATTCAGGTGGCTCCCCGTGATTTCATCACGGTACGGAATGAATGGTGGCGGGATGAGCGTGGCATGCGGTCCGGGTTTGCCGGACACTACTCCTCACATACGATCGGACTTGCGCATCAGCTCAACGATGTCGTCATGATTCGCCCGGAAGCCGGTTATTATCATAATTACACCAGACCGACATTCGGACTTGGAACAGAGAAGGGTATGTTCATGGTAGGAACCGATGTCACCCTGCGGTTCTAAGCGGATGGTGCGAAGCCACCCGTGACATGGCATAGAGAAGATTAGAGGTTCACGGAGAGAAGGTCGGGACGGTGACGCTCAGGATGCGGGCTTCTGCTTTTCCCTCAAGAGCCGGAGCATTTCGGCGAGTTCTTTGCCGAACCGTTCGAGTGCCACGTCTTTGGCTTCGGCCACCGCGGTCTTGTCCTCAAGTGATGGCGCCGAGCCGATGAGAGTCGTTTCCCCTTCCGCCGTTTGGGTGCCGTACAGATAGCCCGTGCGGACATC
Organism: Nitrospira sp.; assembly: GCA_037045225.1. Taxonomy (NCBI): domain Bacteria; kingdom Pseudomonadati; phylum Nitrospirota; class Nitrospiria; order Nitrospirales; family Nitrospiraceae; genus Nitrospira; species Nitrospira sp. The sequence continues at coordinate 1,803,340 of JBAOHZ010000009.1, read as the reverse complement.
CCATAAGGTCCCTTCCATCATGAACAGCGCGTGGCTTTCGGTGCCGTGGGCGAAGTAGGCGCCGAGGCCGGTGGCGTACCAGGCGGCATGCCCGTTGTTGTACCGTTCCACGGCGGAGGCCCCATCGATGACGAGAAGCGCGTCGGCGTTGTACCGGGCGGCGGCCAGGCGAATGTCACGGAATGTGGTTCCTTGGACCGTGGAGTTCGCTAGCAGGAAACTCTGCTGAAGAATGCCCTCTTCCTGTACGGGCGCGAGCGCCCGCTGCACGCGGTCGGCGTCGGCGCTCACCCAATCTACCCGTTGCAGTACCGGCCGGCTTGGAAAATCTTCGTGTTTGAAAAACACGGCCAGGCGATAGGGCGAAGGTAACTGCGCCTGCAAGGCCATGGCGGATGCGACATCGCGATCCGTGACCACCTCGGGATGGTCGTGAAACGATTCCTGCAGGAGTTGCCGGTTCAGGCCGCGGGCGCTGGTGCACGCGGAGATTGCGATCGACAACAGCAGGAAGAGAAGGATGCGCAGAGAGACGGATCTCATACAACTCCTGTGTTACGTGGCAGCCGAAGGCTTGGCTGGATTGATAGGCGAAAGTGCTTCCAAAGCCAACATTAGCGCATGCGTACCTGCTCGGCCATGGCCGAGCGCTTGCACCTGTTCATAGAGCTGATGTGCGAGGGTCAGACCCGGCAGGGTGAGCTGTCGCCGTCGCGCCTCTTCCAGCGCAATGCCCATGTCTTTGATGAAATGTTCGACGAAGAACCCCGGGTCGAAATTACGGGCTAGAATACGTGGCGCCAGATTCTCCAGCGTCCAACAGGCGGCCGCACCACCGCGGATCGATTCCAACATGCGATCCAGCTGTAATCCGGCTCTGTACCCATAGAGCAGGCTCTCGCAGACGCCGATCATGGTGCCGGCGATCACGATTTGATTGCAGAGCTTCGTGTGTTGTCCCGTCCCCGCCTCGCCCTGGTGCACGATTTTCTTGCCGAGGCATTCCAGTAGCGGCATGACGGCCTGAACAGCCTTGGTGACCCCTCCGACCATGATGGACAGCGTCGCATTCCGCGCGCCGACATCGCCTCCGGAGACCGGTGCGTCCACGGCGAAGGTCCCGCGTGACTGAGCCGCCAGGGCGATCTCCTGCGCGAGAGACGGTTCCGTGGTGGTCATATCGATGAGCACCATCCCGGGCCTTACGCCTGCGAGCACCCCCTGCTCACCGAAGTACACTTCTCGCACATCCCGGGGGAGTCCCACCATGGTAATGACCACGTCTGTCTGCTCCGCCACGGCGCGAGGTGAATCTGTCCACGTTGCGCCCTTGGCGAGAATCGGTAACGCTTTGCTGCGGTTCCGGGTGTAGAGGGTGAGGCGATACTTGGCCGATTGCAGATGGTGGCACATGGGTGCGCCCATCACGCCGGTGCCGATCCATCCCACTCGTGTGTGGGCGGGGGCGGCAAGGCGTGGGGGCTGTTCCTGAGGATAGACCATCGGTTACTCGACTAACGGCGTAATGCGATTGGCAATCGCCTGGACGATGCCCTCTTGATCCATGGCGATTTTCCCACCGCGAAAACTCAGCGCATACCCACCATGGCTGGGAGCCTGCACCGTGGCGTCCACCGTTACGCGCGCCCCATCCTCAACCTCGGGATCTTTCACCATGGGGACCCCGCACAGCCCCGGCACGGCGACCGGTAGCGAGGCCGTGTCGTCTTCCAGGGTGAAGAGGTAGCCGCCGTAGCAGGTGGAGCCGGCCGGGATTTCATAGGGATCGAGCGACTGTACGTTGCGCACAGTTCCTCGTAGCGTGATTTGCCGCAAGTGGAACAGGGCTGGATCGGTGAGAATATCTTGTACGGTCACGACTTCCTGTGCGTCGACTCGGCGGCTGTCTGCAACCAGGACGATCATCATGCAGCAGACCAGTGTCACGAGGAGGCTGGTTCGGATCTGGAGAACATCGTGGATCATCGAGCGTATTCTACCATTCTTTGTTTCGATCCTCGCCCTCATAGGTTTTCCTTCTGCGAGTCGATATAATCGCCGGCGATCACAGGGAGGCACAGCGATGAGCGATTTGCAGCGACAATTAGACATCTACATCAAGGACGCTCGCCCACGCTATGAAGACATGCTCGGGCAGGCCGTCGAAATTCCCTCCATCAGCATGGATCCTCAGCATGCGCCGGATATGCACCGAATGGCGGAATTGGCGGCGCAATATCTGCGGGCTGCCGGGGCGGAGGCACACATCGTTGAGACCCCTGGTTACCCGGTGGTGTCAGGCGGATGGACAGTCGATCCGAGTTACCCGACCGTGACGGTGTACAACCACATGGATGTTCAGCCGGCGCAAGAGCCGGAATGGAAGCAGGCGCCGTTCGCGTTTCAAAACGACAATGGGATCTACCGCGGGCGGGGGGCAACGGACGACAAGGGGCCGGCGTTGGCCGCCCTGTTCGGCGCGCGTTATGCGATTGAACAGGGCGTGCCGATCAATGTGCGGTTTCTATGGGAGCTGGAAGAAGAAAACGGCAGCCCCAGTTTTGGGGCGGCCATCAAGAATCGCGCGGCAATTCCACGGCCGGACTCGGTGGTGATTTCCGATACGATCTGGCTGTCGAAGAATCAGCCTGCGATGCCCTATGGATTGCGTGGTTTGCTCGGCGCGCGCCTCGTCCTGCGTACCGGCTCCAAGGATGCCCATTCGGGGGTGACGGGCGGTGCGGCGCGTAATCCACTGGCCGAGTTGATGGACATCGTCCACTCCTGTGTGGATGCCAAGACCGGTAAGGTGAAGATTCCGGGCTTCTACGATGATGTGGTCGAGCCGACCAAGGCAGAGATCAAGAGTTTCCTGCAGTCTGGATTTCAAGTGAGTAAGTTCAAGCAGGCCTATGGGTTCAAGACGCTTCGCACCCAGGATCCGGCAGAGGTCATGCGCCGTATTTGGGCTGCGCCGACGTTTGAGGTGCATGGACTCGTCGGCGGTTACCATGGGCCGGGGGTGAAAACGGTGGTGCCGGGCCATGGGGAGCTAAAGGTCAGTATGCGGCTCGTGCCGAATCAGACTCCGGAGAAGGCCTTTGCGTTGCTCAAGAAATATGTCGCCAAGTTGAATCCGGATGTGAAGGTCGAACGCGAAGGGATGTTGCAGCCGTTTCGCGGTGTGTTCGACGGGCCGTATGTGGAAGCGGTGAAGCGAGCCGTGAAGGCGGGATTCGGCAAAGAGCCGGCGTTTATCCGTGAAGGTGGCTCGATCGGTGCCGTGGTGACGATGCAGAAGGCCTGGAAGGTCCCGATACTGTTTCTGGGCCTGAGCCTGCCCGAGCACGGCTACCATGCGCCGAATGAGTATTTCGATTGGGGCCAGGCCTCAGGCGGCATGAAGGCGTTTGCGCATTACTTTGTGGAACTGGCTGCGAAGCGATAGCTGACTTACAGATGTATACGTAGGTGAACCATTCGGCCCTGATCACGGGTCTGAAAAAATGACAAAATTCGTGTTGTTTCGTTTGTGATCACGGTATCCTGCCTGCTGTTGTTGAACCAATACCTATTAACTTTCAACAGGAGGAGCCGCAGCATTATGACAGTACGTCCTACCCGCTTTCGCCAATCTGTGATCCGCACGGTCTTGGGGCTGGCCTCAGTGTACGGCGTGGCCATGCAGCCGATCGAATCCGCTTTCGCGAAAGTCGTCGAAGTGTCCATGACGGCCGTGGAAACCAAACTTGTGATAGACGGCGAGGGCCATACCTATGACGCCTGGACCTTTAATGGTCAGTTTCCGGGACCGGTGATTCGTGTGCAGGAAGGCGACGAGGTCGTCTTTTCATTGACGAATCCCGACACGAACGGTCGTCCCCATTCGATGGATTTTCACGCAGCGGAAACCAACTTTCTTGAGCATTACAAGGAAGTGCGTCCAGGCGAGTCGCTGCAATATCGTTTCAAAGCCAAATGGCCCGGCATCTTCGCCTATCACTGCGGTGCCTCTCCCATGATTCAGCATATTGCGCGCGGCATGATGGGCGCCATCATCGTCGATCCCAAGGATCCCAAGGCGCTGCCGAAAGCGGATCGCGAGTATGTGTTGGTGCAGAGCGAACTCTTCAAGGATCCTGACGATGTGGATGCGATGTTCGATCGGAAGTATCAGTACGTCGTGTTCAACGGTTCCGTCTTCCGCTACGATCCTGTGCACAGCAAAGCCGGAGGTGCGTTTCTGGAGGCCAAGCCGGGTGAGCGCGTTCGGTTCTATTTTGTGAATGCCGGGCCGAATAACGTGTCGGCGGTCCATCCGATCGCTGAAATTTGGGATGATGTGTGGGAGAGCGGCAATCCCGCGAATCATACGCGCGGTGTGCAGACACAGCTGATTCCGCCGGCGGGCGCGGCGATCCTCGATATGGTGCTGGACAACAATGACGGGGTCTACCCGATTGTCACCCACTCCTTGACCGACGCCCTTCGTGGTGCCATTGCCCTGTTGAAGGTGGACAAGGACGCGAAACCGCTTCCCCTCATGCCGTTTGTCGCGCCAGCCAAGTAAGTGCGTTGTCGCCGGGCGGCCTTGTGGCCGCCCGGCCTGCCGATTCGTTCGACTCTTCCACGTTCGTGCGCCGCTCTCAGGTTCTACATTCTGTGAACACAGGTTCGGCCGCACCCGAGGCGTTACTTCAGAGAGCTCATATCGATGACGAACCGGTAGCGCACGTCGCCGCGGGCAAGACGGTCGTAGGCGGCGTTCACCTGTTGGATGGGAATGACTTCCACCTCGGCACCGAATTTGTGTTTGCCGCAGAAGTCGAGCATCTCCTGTGTCTCCTTGATCCCGCCGATCAACGATCCGACCAGTCGTCGCCGGCGCATGATCAACGGAAAGGCGCCGAGCTGCGCAGGCTTATCAGGCGCGCCGACCAGAATCATGGTGCCATCGGTTTTCAGCAATTCCAGATAGGCATTCAGATCATGGGGTGCTGAGACGGTGTCCAGGATGAAGTCGAACTGTTTGGTGAGTTGGGTCAGGGTCTCCGGTTTCGCGGTGGAGTAATAGGCCTGTGCGCCCAGCCGCTTTGCATCGGCCTGTTTCTTGTCGGAATGGCTCAGTACGGTCACGTGGGCGCCGAGGGCCGTGCCGATCTTGACGGCCATGTGTCCGAGGCCACCCAGCCCGACCACCGCGAGCCGATGTTTCTTCCCCACCTTCCAGTGTCGTAACGGGGAATAGGTGGTGATGCCGGCACACAAGAGCGGCGCCGCTTCCTCGGGACGCAATCGCTTGGGGATCCGCACAAGATAGCGTTGATCGACGACGATCTTGGTCGAGTATCCACCGTAGGTGGGCGTGACGCCGTCTCGCTCTGTGCCGTTGTAGGTGAAGGCAAGATGGCCTTCGCAATATTGCTCCAGGCCTTTCTTGCAGGCGGGGCATGTCCGGCAAGAATCGACGAAGCATCCCACCCCCACGGTGTGGCCGATTTTGAATCGTGTGACGGAGGCGCCGACCTGTTCCACCGTGCCGACGATTTCGTGTCCGGGCACCATGGGGAACAGCGACCCGCCCCATTCATCCCGTGCTTGGTGCACATCCGAATGGCAAATGCCGCAGTACTGAATCTTGATCAGCACGTCTTGGCGTCCGACTTCACGGCGCGAAAATTGAAATGGTGCGAGGGGGGATGTTGCGTTGAGTGCGGCATAACCTTGTATATCGATCATCGTGGTCTGCTCCTCGGTGATTCTCGCTGTTCTATGGTGTCGGGGCCGGAGGGTTCGTGTCGGCTTCGAGTGTGATGCCGAATGTCGACGGGTCTTGTTCCCACGCACCCGGTGCAATGAGGCCGAGTAGGGGGAGAAGGAATATGGCTCCACCGACGACATCGACAATTCCTATGCTGCTGAGTTTACGGCCCGTCATGCGGGATTGGGACTTGTACCCAGGCTTCTGTACCTCGACGACGAGATCTCCTCGTCGAGGGACCTGATACTGCAACGGCGTCGTTCCGGCCGCGGTGCCGTTGATGAGAACCTGCGCCCCCGATGGGTCAGAGATGACGGTGAGCTGTTGTGAGCTGCCCCCGAAAATTGAGCAGCCGGTGAGGGTCAGATGCGACGCGATTACGAGAGCGACAGTGGCACCCCGGCCGGTGTGAACGGTTCTAGATCTGACGGGCATGGACTCCTCCCTGGAGATGCTGGCGGATATGGTTAACATAGGATAGGTAGGTTGGCAAGGCGACGAAGACCAAGCGCGAGGCGGCAGGAGGCAACGGCGGGACGATGAAGTGAAGGACGCTCCATCGCCCCGCTCTCATGTATGGTCAGGCGTGAGGGGCGGCGGTGGTTGCCAGGATCGGTTGGAACATCGGATCCGCATCCAACACCGCCTTGAGCAGTTCCGAGTGCAGGAAGTAACGCCACACCTCATCCGACTTGCCGGGCACCTCATCGAACCAGCGCTTGGCTTCGGTGAGGTGATGAAGCATTTGGGTCTTGTCCCCGTAGTTCGGCAAGAAGATCATGGTATAGGCCATCGCATATTCAGCGAGAAACTTATCGAGTGGAAGTTCTGCCTGTGCCAAGGCCGCTTGGGCATCGGCGTAGGCACGGGGCGTCTCGGTATCGTGTAGGATCCGGTTCCAGGACACTTTGTTGATGCGGGACCAAGCCAACTGCAAGAGTGCTTCGGACTTGGGCGTTCTCCGGTGCTCGGGGATATCCTTTACAAGAGCTTCGAAGGTCTCGACCATGGGAAGCTGGTCGTTATTCCATCGGTAGGCGATACCAAGCCGGAACCGGTTGTCGAGTTGTTCCGGTTTGGTCGAAGCCAGCGTTTGGAGTGCCGGTATGAGACGGTAAAGATAATCCGCCGGGGTCGGTTGCGACAGGCCGCCCATTTCCATGCCGTTTGAGAGGTCCATGCGGGCCCCTTGCGCGTAGATATTCCAGTAAAATTCGTCCAGCACGATGCCCAGGCTCGGGTCTTTCACAGGCATCTGATGGCTGTTCCGTGCCTCCCGCAACAGTGCGCTATACAGGTGGCGGGTCAGCACCGTCAGGGCGTCGGGTTGCTTGGGATCAATGAGCAGCACTCGGTTGAGCAATGCCACCCGGTCGCGCAAGTCGGGAAAGATGGCAGCGCGTGCGGCAGCGGCAGTCAGGGTTCCGGGCTGATCGTCCGGTCCCCACCACGCCATGGATTCAGGTAACGCGCGGCTGCTTTCGGTGGCAAATGGAATTTTGTCTGCCATCATGCCCGGGGCTTCCGGCTCCGAGGCGACCGGCAGGTTGAACACGGCGCTATCTCCGGGGAAACCGTGTCGCTTGAGTCCGGTGAAGACAACCCATTGGGTGGTCACGGATTTCAATGCGCGCCGCGGCCGTTTGATCGTATTGGTCCATTTGACGTTGCCGGGGGCATAGGTGATCGGTGAGGTGAGGGGATCCTGATATTGCACCGACAGCTGGACCAGCGTCGTCGGGACGCCAAGAACTTTTCCGGTCCGCTCGAGCTTGAATGAACCGGATGGAATAGTGCGGCTGCCGATGACGGTCACATGGAGGCCGCTCCCGGGAGGGGAGATACCCACCACGTCGGCTACGAAGGTCGAGGCAGGCGCTCTCGGCAGATCGTCGCCAAAGAAGACCAACGGACCTGTGCTTGGCCAGATGATATCCATGGCAATGTCCGATCGCTTCAACATCGGGGCATAGGCCTCGGTGAGGGTCTGCCAGCAGGAATCGTACGACGCATCGGCGGCCGGTGCGAATTGTTTCACCTTAGCCGGGGATGCGACGACGTAACGGTATTGGCAGGCAAAATCCAATTGCCCGGCCGTCACGCGGTCGCCGTGCGCGATGGCTTCGGCATATCGGACGGCGGTTTGGACTGCCGGTGGTTGCTTAGCGGAGGCGGTCGGGCGATGCCCCTTCCCGCCGGTCGCCGGTGCCGACTCGGCTGTCCCGGCCCAGAGACCGAGAGAGACTGCGAGGGTCACGATGGCAATGGTCTGTCGTCGATGGAACAGGTTCCCGCGAATCATGCGAACGACCTCCGGTGACAAGAAAAGAAAGTCACTGTACCACGTGGCTCTTTTCAGGGGAAAGGGGCGTCCTGGGAGTCGATGCGAGATTACGGACCTGGTGGAGGAGGTGTGAGCGGCCGGGTAAACCGAACCAGGGAGCGGATGTATTGGAGAACGGCCTGTTGATCCTCGGCCGGCAGTACGTCCTGCCAGGCCGGCATGGAGGTGCGTGGTTTTCCTTGGGCGATCGTGCGAAGCAACTCGCGATCCGTTTTGGCAGAGGTCGCGGCGGAGATGAGATTGCCCGGTCGAGGGGACAGAAACGGGGCCTTGGCCCCGTCGCCCTTGCCGGTGGAGCCATGGCACTCCATGCAATGTTGGCGATAGATGGTTTGCCCGAGGTCGAGAGGGTCGGACGGTTGGGCGAGCAGGACGCCTGTTCCTCCGATGGTCAGGAGGAGCGCGAAAAGGAGGTGATGGGACATCGGCCGAATCACGGCTGATTACGCCGTTGCCGCAGCCTTCAAAATCTGGCGGCGGAGGCTCGCACGATCATTCTTGGAGAGTGGCGGAGACGGGCGGTTCCGGCAGAGCTGGACGGTTTGGCGTAAGGAATCGAGAAATACTTCACAATTCGGGCAATCACCGAGGTGGGCGCGAATTTCCAGACACACGTCACCGGAGAGTTCGTCGTCCAGATAGGCAGATAGCCGTTCAAGCACTTTGACGCAATGTCGCTTTCCGTGACCCAGGTGAGGGGCGGGTTTGCGGGTGCCTGGATGTGTATGTGCGCGATCAGTCATGGCGGTGTTTCTTCTTAACTATACCAAACTATCGGTGCCCGGTGGTAACGTTCGGATGAAATTCTCCGGCCAGTCCTTTGCCGCTGAGTTCCCTGCGAACAAAGAGGCGGGCTCGATGCAGCCTCGATTTGATGGCCCGTTCGTTGAGCCCCAAAATGCCGCCCACTTCTTTCGCGCTTAAGCCCTCCATGTCGCGGAGCACCAGCACCATCCGATACTTTCGCGGCAATTTGGCGATCGCGCGATCGAGGATCTGGCGAAGTTGCTTATTTTCCAGCGCTTCTTGAGGGCTGAGGCCCTCCATCGGGACTTGGAGGGAAAACTCGCCTCCCGACGTCGGGACGAATTCAGTCAACGACAACTCGCGTTCCGGCTCGCCTTTGCGTTTGCGCCGCATGCGTTGGCACGCATGGGAGGCGATGGCGTAAAGCCAGGTCGAGATTTGTGCGTCACCACGAAAACGGTCGTACGCACGGTAGGCGCTGAGAAACGTTTCCTGAACCAGGTCTTTCGCCGACTCGGCTTCGCCGCATAACCGATAGGCAAACCGGTACATCACGTCGACATGGTCACGATACAGTTCGTCGAATGAAGTGGATGGAGAGCGGGAAACAGCATGGCCGTCGTGGAGATCCGGCCGACTTTTCTTCCGTAATGCCATACGCGGGTGCGAGTCTACGGGCGGCGTGAGCCACTGTCAAGGAGCGCATCGACCGCCGTGGCGTACTGGGTGGGGGTCAGTTCACACGGCGGATCTCGACGAGTTCGCCCTTTTGATTCAGCTCGACAGTGATCGGCCACCCTTCCTTCACGGTTGCCAGAGAGGACGGTTTGGTCGTCAGCGGAATGGCCTGGGATCCCTCCGGGCCCTGCATGGTCAGCGCGTCGTGCCCGTCGGCACCATAGGTGAGCGGGCCGGAGAGGAATCGGTGTGACGGGGTGGAGAGTCCGTCTTGGTACAAATCAATGGCCACATGCCGATCCCGAATCCATACCGACATTTCCTGCCCGACTTTGGCATTCTTCACGCCGGTCTTGCCGCTCACGGTCACGATGCCCAGCGGGGTCTTCAGGAATACATAGTTCGATTTGAGTTTTGAGACCGTGCCATTCAGCAGGAGTTGCAACGGTGACGGTGTGCGGGGAAGCTGATTGACCTGCAGATCAAATTGTACGTCGTGCAGCCCCTTGATGGTGCCCGCCCCGTCCACTTCGATGGCCACAGGTTGATGATCTTGGCGCCCGGCGATTTTGGCTTGAAATGAGCCGAGCGCGAAGGATTGTTCGCCATCGGGCGTCCAGAACGTCACGGCGGTTTTCTCAGGGGACGTAAAATTTGGCATGCCGCTGACATACCGGTGGACCAGTTTGTCGATGCCCCTCTCGCGAATATCGATGACACTGGTCGTGCCATGGACCCAGAGGGTAATTTTTTGCGAGGTCTTGATGTCGCGAAGGGTGGTTTTCGAACTGAGCGAAAGTGGTCCGATCGGGGTTTGGAGGAACACAATGCCGGGTTTCGATCGCCAGATCGCGCCGGAGATCTGAACCGAGGGAGACACCGGCGCGGGGGCTGCGGCCGGGGATGCGTCTTCGGCAACGGTCGGTTCCGGATTGTCTTGGGCCGCTGGATCGGTGAATTCAGGGAGCGGGGGCGGTTCGACGAGTGGCTCGGATGGGTCTGCCCAACTGGGTGGGGTCAGGACTAGACAAGTCCCCAGCTGGATTGAAAGCACGAGGAAGCGAAAGGCGGAAACTCCAGAATGCATCATAGTGTTCACAAACCCGTCGTGATCGGAGTGGTGTGACGCCGATTGAATGGAGCAGAAACCGACCTTCGCTCGTGCGGGGCCGGTTCATGCCGGATCACGTGTGGCGTACAACGTCTCCTGTGCGAATAACATGCTGATCCGTATGAGTCAAGTTGAAAGCCCTTCGAGGCGAGCGACGTGTTCGGGGGCCTGTGTGTCACAGGCAGAAGGTGAGAGGGGTAAAAGGTCTGCCTGGTGGTGGAGTGTCAGAATGATACGTGATTGCTGCCGCCGGGCCTGGTCGGGAATTCCCACTCCTCTGAGATGTATCAGGCCTGCTTCCCAGTGGATGATGCGCGCGCGTTCGAAGGAGTTCCAGTCTTCCGCTGCGATGTGTTTTTCCAAATTGGACAAGATGTCATAGAACAGATCCAGCAAGGGGTCACGAAGCGACTCGACCGGGGAGATCTCCAGCGGAGGGGAATCGCCGGTCAGGAGGGGCGCAATGTCGCGAGCCTGTTCGTTCGCATGGAGTACGCGACCGTCCATGGAGAGGACGAGGATCGCGGTCTCGGCCCATGGGGCCGGGGGAGCGAGGAGTCCGAGGTGTGGGCGTTCGATGAACATGGAGCGGTGCGCTTCCCTGGTACGGCTGTCCATCTTCGGTTCGGCACGTTGGGCTGGAGGTGCCGTCCGAATACCGATGTGAAACGCAAGATGCGCGCCACAGTAGCGAACTCTCACAGAGGGGGAAAACTACGAAATATTCAAGGAATCGTGGGGAACGAAACAGACCGGGTGAGGAAGCCTGGAGCCGATTGTGTCGATTGCGCCTCAACCTGACAAGGTTGCCTCATTTTTTCCTGGTCAGCAGTCGAACGGGTGTGCCCGAGAAATGATATTCCTTCCGAATCTGGTTTTCGAGAAACCGGAGGTAGGCCGGCGTCATATTGTCGGGATGTCCCACAAAGAGCGCAAAGGCCGGCGGGCGTGTCGCCACTTGCGTCATGAATGCCGATTTGCTCGCTTTGGCCGGCTTGCCTTTTCGAACCGGTAACGGGTGCTCCTCCAACAAGCCCTGAAAGAATTGATTCAGGGGTCCAGTGGGGACCCGTTTACAAAATGAGAAATAGACTTGATCGATTAAGGCGAACAAGCCGCGCAAAAAGTCCTGTTCCAGTGCCGAAATGAACAGTACGGGCGCCCAGGCGAGAAACGGGAAGCGACGGTCAAGGTCTTGTTTGTAGGCCTCGCGTGCGTGCACGTCGTCGGTTTTGAGATCCCACTTGTTGACGATGAGGATGCAGGCGCGTCCTTGCTTGAGAACGAGGCCGGCAATTTTGGTGTCTTGCTCAGTGACGCCTTCTTCCGCATCCAGCAGCAGCACGGCGATGTCTGATCGGCCGATGGCGCGTAAGGATCGGGCGACGCTATACCCTTCAATGCCCCGTTCTACACGGCCCCGGCGGCGTATTCCTGCCGTATCGGTCAGCACATACTGCCGATCCTTGAACGTGGCGACCGAGTCGACCGGGTCACGGGTTGTGCCCGGCACATCACTCACGACGACGCGCGCTTCCCCGAGCACTGAATTGACCAGGGTAGATTTCCCGACGTTTGGCCGTCCGACGATGGCGATACGCGGCGTCTCGCTGATGGCCTCTTCGTCGAGGGGTTCGGCCATGTGGGAGAACAGGTCGTCCAGCAATTCGGCGACACCGATGCCGTGTTCGGCCGACAGGGGGTAGAGCTGTTCCTGCCCGAGGCGATAAAAATCGGCGATGAGCGGATCGGCCTTCGGGGTATCGATTTTGTTGATCACGTAGTAGACGGGTTTATCCGAGCCGCGCAGGGTTTGCACGACCTCTTCATCGGCCGGCGTCAGGCCTGCCCGGGCGTCCAGAACCAGTACCAGGATATCCGCTTCGGCGATGGCGAGTTGGGATTGTTGCCGGATCAGGGACAACATGCCTTCGCTCGCTGTCGGGTCGAGGCCACCGGTGTCCACGAGGCGAAAACGGCGATTGCGATAGGTCGAATCGGCGTAGTTCCGATCCCTCGTTACGCCCGGCACATCGTCGACGATGGCCGCACGTGTGCCAAGAATGCGGTTAAACAGCGTGGATTTCCCGACATTGGGCCGCCCGATGAGGGCGATAATGGGCAGCCGGCCGCCCTCAAGCGTGAACAGCGGGGCCACAGGACCGCGCGTTTGTTTGGTGCGTGACATGGTGCGCGACGGTAGCATAGAGATTTCACCGAACACAATGACTCGTCTTGACGCGCCGGTCTCCGGTATACTGCCTGGATGCTGTCACCACGCGCCGCGTCCGCCCCTCAGTCCGTCGATTGGAGTCAGATCGACGATGTGCTGCTCGACATGGATGGCACGTTACTCGACCGTCATTTCGACAACTTTTTTTTCGAGGAAGAACTGCCGAGACGGTATGCGGTGAAGCAGGCCCTGACGTTTGAGGAAGCCCGGGATCGGTTGATGACCATGTACCGTTCCGTGGAAGGGGAGTTGGCCTGGACGGATTTGCACTATTGGTCGGAACGGGTGGATCTCGATGTGGTGGCGATGCATCGCGAACTCGACCACATGATCGGGTTTCTGCCCGATGCCGAGGAATTTCTCTCGTCCCTGCGTCGAATGGGAAAGCGGGTGACGATCCTGACGAACGCGCATCGAGCCGGGGTGGATGTGAAAACGGCCAAGACGGGGTTGGATCGGCAGGTCGATCGTATCGTGGATGCCTTCGAGGTGGGCTGGCTCAAGATGCGATCGGAGTATTGGCCGACCTGCCGTGATCTGGTCGGCTTCGATCCGGCGCGGGCGTTATACGTCGATGACGATGAGCAATGTCTGGCTGCGGCCGAAGATTTCGGGATCGGTCGGATTTTTCACCGCTCGCGGTCGAGCTCTCAAGCTTCAGCCGTGCCTTCTGCGCGGTTTTCCTCCATCGAACATTTTCACGCCATCCTGCCGGGGTAAGTCTCGGTCCGCGCTACTGCTCCCGCCTGACAGGCCATGGGGGTGTGTTACGTGATGGGATCCAGCAACTCGCGGAGTTTCTGTGCCAATTCCGTGGGGAGAAAGGGTTTCTGAATGAAGCCGGTGCCTGGTTCCGCGAGAAACGTCGGCAACACGCTGCCCTCCGCGTATCCCGACATAAAGAGCACCCGGAGCTCAGGCCATCGCTGACGCAGGTGCTCAGCCAAGGTCGGTCCGGTCATCTTCGGCATCACGACGTCCGTCAGCAGAATATGAATGGGAGTTTGGGTGGCGGCGACCAAGCGGAGCGCCTCTTGCCCGCTGGACGCTTCGAGCAGGGTGTAGCCGTAATCGGACAGGGCTTGGGTGAGCAGCAGCCGGACGGCCTGTTGATCCTCGACCAACAGAATGGTCTCCTGTCCACCATGAGGTCTGGACAGGAGGGGAGCCGAGGTGGTGAGCGCCGGGGCTTCGACCAGTGGAAAGTAGAGGTCGAAGATCGAACCTTCGCCGGGTGTGCTGTCGACAAAGATGAACCCCTGGCTTTGGTTGACGATGCCGTAGACCGTGGCCAACCCGAGTCCGGTTCCTTTGCCGTCTTCTTTGGTCGTGAAGAAGGGTTCGAAAATATGGGACAGGGTTGTACGGTCCATGCCTTCCCCTGAGTCGCGGATCGACAGGTGCGCATAGGCTCCCGGCAGCAATGTGGGATGGGGCACCGGGTTGTCGGGTGTAATGAGCAGGGCCTGCGTGGCCATCGTGAGTGTCCCGCCGGCAGGCATGGCATCTTTCGCGTTCACGGCCAGATTCAGCACCACTTGATCGATCTGTCCTCTGTCTGCGCGAATCGTGCAGGGCTGCGAGTCCAGATTTCTGACCAGGCTGATGTCTTCGCCGATCAGCCGTTCGATCATGGAACTGATCGACGAGAGCGCCTCATTGAGATCGAAGATCTGGAACGTCAGTACTTGGCGCCGGCTGAAGGCCAGGAGTTGCTTGGTCAAGGCCGCCGCTCGCTGGCCCGCGGTCAGGATCTGCGTCAGCAAATGATTCAGTGGATCTTCGGCCCGTACCTGTTCCAGCAAGAGCGTGGCGCCTCCGTTGATGACCGTGAGCAGGTTGTTGAAATCGTGGGCCACGCCGCCGGCTAAGCGGCCGATTGCTTCCATCTTGTGGGCCTGCCGGAGCTGGTCTTCGAGTTGCTTGTGCTTCGTGATATCGACGAAGAATCCGATGGCGCCGACTGCCTGGCTGCCGGGCCCTTGCAGCGAGCTGCCCCACATGTTCACCTCCACCAGGGTACCGTCCTTCCTCTGGCGGCACAGCTCCAGGTTCCGTGGCGCCGCGCCGCTCATCGCGGCCGTCCACAAATCTTTGGACTCCTCTTCCTGTCCTGGCGGCACATAGGGGAGTTCTTGGCCCAGCACCTCGTCTTTGGTCCATCCGAAGAGGGCGGTGGCGGCGGCATTCCAGGTGGTGATGAGGCCTGTTTGATCCAATTCGATCATGGCCAGAGGGGACTCTTCGATGATGGTCTCAAGATGGCCGGTCGTCCGGCGCAATTCGTCGGTACGCTCACGGACATGGTGCTCCAGCGCTTCTTGCGCCTCACGGCGATCGGACGCTTCCAGGGTTAAGGTCGCCATGGCGGCCAGGGATCCGGCGAAGGTTTGTTCTTCCGGGGCCCATGTTCTGGTGGAGCCGACGTGCTCGATGCATAAGATCCCGATCACCCTACCGTGTCGTCGGATCGGGGCATCGAGCACGGCGTTGATGTTCAAGGGGGCCAAATAATCCAGCGTCAGCTCGCTCATGCGTGGATCGGTTTGGGCGTCATGTGCAGAGAGGGCAAAGGGTTCTTGATCCAGCGCAAGGACGAAGGAGGGGTACTTATCAGTCGGCAGGCGTAATCCGCTACGGTGCTGCTTCGGAGTAACTTCAAAGAGGTCCTGGAGGATCAGGGTGCTCTGTGTATCGTCAAAGAGCCAGATGCTGGCCCGCTCGACGGACAGCGTGTGGGCGGCATTCTCTGCAATAGTCGGAAAGGCCTCCAAGGGGTAACCGCCGTGAATGGCAGGATGTTCCGCCAGGCCATGCAGGACGGTCTGCTGTACGGCTAATTGCTTCAACCGTCCTTGTTCGATTTCTTCATGTTGTTTTCGGTCCGTGATGTCTTCCGAAATGCCCAGCATATAACGCGGCAGGCCGGCCTCGTCGTAGAGGGGCACCTTCTTGGTATGGAGCCATCGCAAGCCATGGTGCTTCGTCTGGATGGGTTCGGCGGGAATGTCCAGCACAATGCCGCTGGTCAGGACTTCGCGGTCTCTGGCGGTAAAGAATGTCGCCTGCTCATGAGGGAAAAAATCGAAGTCGTCTTTCCCCAAGAGCGCCTCCCGCGGCACGCCGGTCAGTTCCTCGCCCGCTTTGTTGAACTGGACGTAGCGCAATTCTTGGGCGTCTTTTACAAAGACCATGTGGGGAATGTGCTCGACGATAGACTCCAGGAGTTGGCGTGTCTGGGTCAGGGCCGCTTCCAT
Organism: Nitrospira sp.; assembly: GCA_037045225.1. Taxonomy (NCBI): domain Bacteria; kingdom Pseudomonadati; phylum Nitrospirota; class Nitrospiria; order Nitrospirales; family Nitrospiraceae; genus Nitrospira; species Nitrospira sp. The sequence goes on along the minus strand of JBAOHZ010000009.1, from coordinate 1,787,209 downwards.
GTTTTTTTGTTCGGTCACGTTCGTGCACACGATGACGATATCGTACTGCCCGTCGGGGTTGCGCACGGCCCGGGCCGCTTCCCTCACCCAGAGCACGCTGCCGTCCTTGCGCATCTTCCGGAAGCTCCAGCGAAGGGCTTCTCCCGGCCGGCTGAGACAGTCGGCAAAATGTTGCTGCATGCTGCCGTGATCATCCGGGTGCGCGATCAGAGTCGCCGGGTAACCGCTCAGCTCGTCGGCCTCATAGCCCAATTCGGCGGCAGTGGCGGTGTTGACTGTGAGCAATGTGCCCTGCGCGTTGACGGTCAGCAACATTTCTGGGCTGCTCTCAAACAGCGCACGGTATCGCTCCTGGCTGATGCGCAAGGCTTCTTCTGCCTGTTTCCGGGCAGAAATATCCCGAAGCACAGCCTGAAATCCGATGACTTCCTGGTCGCGTTGCAGCAGTTGCACGTTTTGTCCGACCCACAGGATCTGTTGAGAGCGGGTGATCAGGGGAAACTCATAATAGGTGCTGGCCGTCTTCCGGAGAAATTGCCGGAAGTAAAAGCGTTCCGTTGAGCGACGGTACTCGGGGTGCACAAAATCCAGCGCACGATGGCCGAGCACCTCTGTCTCGTGATACTCCAGGAGCCGGACGACCGCGGGATTGATGAACGTAAAACGGCCGCTCCCGTCTGTCCGGTAGATGATGTCCTGGGCATACTCCATGATGAAGCGATGGTGTTCGGTCTTGATGGTGAGGAGCAATTCCATCTGCTCCCCTTCCCGTAGCTGACCGGTGAGTTGATCCACCAGTTGCGCGTTGTGATATTTCAGCTGGAGGGTTTCCTGGACGGTGCGGGAGGCTCGGTGCGCCGTGTAGACCATGAGCAGCGAGAAGAGCATGGTGCAGATCGCCATCGGCAGGGCTTGCTCATGGTTGAGGGTGAAGAGTCGCAGGATGAGTGGCGTCAACATCGGTAGGGCGAAAGACAGAAAGGCGTCGAAGCGAGCGGCTAAGGTAGAGACGGAACCGGCGGCGATGCCTGCGAGTACGAAAGTCAAAAAGAGTTGGTGGGCCGGTGAGGATTCCGGAAACAACCACAGGGCCGAGGCACCCCAGCCGAGCCCCGCGAGGGTTGTGCCGAGCAGAAACGCCCGGTCCCAGCGGTAGATGTTGGCGGGGCCCGGTTTGTTGGCCGTGAACGATCGAGCGAGCCCGTATCGGCCTGTGATAAGGATCAGGTGGTACGCAAGCCAGATGAGCAGCCGGTCGTGCGGGACGATATGCCAATTGACGGTGATCAGAGCGAGTGCGCAGCCGAGCCCGGCCACCAGCGCTGCCGGCATGGCCTCATACAGGAGCACGACCCGTTGTAGGGCGATGCTGCTGTCGCGGGCTGAATCAGATGGTTTGGATAATGGAGAGGTCAACGGCGGCTGCCTGTCGGGAAACGACGGTGAGGAGGCCATCTCGGTCACTCCTGTCTGATGCATGGGCGAACCCCAGGCTAGACCATTACTACAAAATTTCCGTCAGGGAAACAATTTTCCACTTTCAGGGCTCCCGCGGTTTGGCCGGTTCCGAAAACGGAGAGATGCTCGTGCAAGTGTCAGGCTTTGAACATGAACTGCGGGGAAGGTTGCTCATTGACGCGGGCGGTGCCGCGATACATGTCACCCCCGATTCTCGGGACGCCGGGAAGGCAATACCGATCAAGTTGTTCCAGTCGCAGGCCGGCGTCGAGCACCAGTCGATCGATGCGGCGGTTGAGATGGCAACCGCAGGCCAGGATGTTTTGCAGGGGGTTGAGCCGATCCTGCCAGCGGGCGATGAGGGGATCGTCGCTGCGGCCGTGCTCCAGGAACAGAAAGCGGCCATCTGGCTTCAGGACCCGGCGAATGTCGTGTAGTGCCCTGACCGGGTCCGGAATCGTGCAGAGAGTGAACGTACTCACCACGTCGTCGAAGGTGGCGTCGTCAAAGGGTAATTGCTCGGCACTCCTCTGCTGAAAGTGAACGGGGAACGAGACGTGTGCCACCCGCCTGGCGACTCGATCCGGCAAGAGTGGTGCGGGATCGACGGTATGCAGGGCGGTCACGGTCGGGGGATAGTGTGGCAGGTTCAATCCGGTTCCGAAGCCGATTTCCAGGACGATGCCATGCACCGATGTCAGCAGCTGCCGGCGTTCGGCCTGAAACCGCTCGCCTCGGAGCACCCAATCCATGAGTCGTGGAAAGATGTAGGTTGCGTACATCAGTGTGGGCGTCTGGTGGAATGCCGTGGTGGCATCGATGGCCGGGTGTTGAGTGTGTCGCTATTTGATCAGGAGTTGCGTCAGGGATCAAGCGAGGCTCCCCTTGGTGGCCGAATCGGCCTTCATTGGCCCAGCCTCGTCCTTGTTGCTCCGTGCGGCGTGTGCTAGAGTCGTCCGTTCTTTCACCGAACACGAATGATGACCTCACAAATGACGATCACACCATGAGTAAGGCGTACGACCACCAGGCCCTTGAATCGAAGTGGCAAACCTATTGGGAGACACACCGCCCGTTTCGGGCGCTGGACGATCACTCGAAGCCTAAGTTCTATTGCCTCGACATGTTCCCGTACCCCTCAGGGTCGGGCCTGCACGTCGGGCATTTGGAAGGGTATACCGCCACAGACATTGTGTCCCGCTACAAACGGATGTGTGGCTTCAACGTGTTGCATCCTATGGGGTGGGATGCGTTCGGGTTGCCTGCCGAGCAGTATGCGGTGAAAACCGGTGTGCATCCCGCCATCACCACGGCGCAGAACGTCGCGACGTTTAAGCGGCAAATGAAGCGAGTCGGGCTCTCCTACGATTGGGACCGCGAACTCAGCACCACCGATCAGGATTACTATCGTTGGACTCAGTGGATCTTTCTGAAGCTGTTCGAGCGGGGGCTCGCCTACGTGGCGGAAGTGCCGGTGAACTGGTGTCCTGCGTTGGGGACCGTACTGGCCAACGAAGAAATTGTGGACGGCAAAAGCGAGGTCGGCGGGTTCGATGTCATTCGTAAGCCGATGCGGCAGTGGGTCTTGAAGATCACGGCCTATGCGGAGCGATTGCTTGAAGATCTGACCCTGGTCGAGTGGCCGACCAGCACGCTCGAAATGCAGAAGAATTGGATCGGCCGGTCGATCGGTGCGGAGGTCGATTTCCCCTTGGCCGACCGGACGGGCAATTTGCGCGTGTTCACGACCCGCCCCGACACGCTCTTCGGTGCGACCTACATGGTGTTGGCGCCGGAACATCCGCTGGTCGATGTGGTGACGATCCCGTCACAGCAGGAGCAGGTCGCGGCCTATCGTGATGCGGCATCCCGCAAGAGTGATCTGCAGCGTCAGGAGCTGGACAAGGTCAAGACCGGTGTCTTCACCGGCGGGTATGCCATCAACCCGGTGAACCAGGAGCGCTTGCCGATTTGGATCGCCGACTATGTGCTGATGACGTACGGCACCGGCGCGATTATGGCGGTACCTGCGCATGACGAGCGTGACTGGGCCTTCGCCACGCAATATCACCTGCCGATTCGGGAGGTGATTCAAGGCGGGCAGGTTGAGAAGGCGGCCTTCGTCGAGACGGACCGCGGACGTGTCATCAATTCGGCCACGCCGGACGGATCCTGCTCTCTCGATGGACTGTTGCCCAGTGACGCGATCCCCAAAATGATCGCCTGGCTCGAAAGCAAGGGCAGGGGCAAGAAGACGATCAATTACAAGCTGCGTGACTGGCTTTTTGCCAGGCAGCGTTATTGGGGTGAGCCCTTTCCGATTGTGTGGGTCGACGGCGAACCTCGGCCTTTGCCGGAGGAGCAGTTGCCGCTTCCGTTGCCTGAGACGAAGAATTTCAAGCCCTCCGGCAGCGGCGAAAGCCCCTTGGCAAATTTGCACGAGTGGCTGGAGACGACGGATCCTGTCAGCGGGAAGCCGGCTCGACGGGAGACGAACACGATGCCGCAGTGGGCCGGATCCTGCTGGTATTATCTGCGGTTTATCGATCCGAAGAATGCCGGGCAGGTAGTCGATCCGGAGAAGGAACGCTACTGGATGCCAGTGGACCTCTACATCGGCGGCAGTGAACATGCGGTGTTGCACCTGTTGTATAGCCGGTTCTGGCACAAGGTCTTGTTCGATGCCGGGGTGGTCAGCACGCCGGAACCGTTCAAGAAACTCGTGCATCAGGGCATTGTGTTGGGCGAAGACAATCAGAAGATGTCGAAGTCGCGCGGCAATGTGGTGAACCCGGACGAGATGATCGACCAGTTTGGTGCCGACGCGGTGCGGCTCTATGAAATGTTCATGGGCCCGTTGGAATCGATGAAGCCTTGGAGTACCCGCGGGGTGGAAGGGATCACGCGATTCCTGGATCGGGTGTGGCGGTTGATGGTCGGCGACGAGGGTGCGTTGAGTCAGGCGGTCACGGATGCCGAGCCGACAACCGAGCAACTGCGACTGCTCCATCACACCATCAAGAAAGTGACCGACGATATCGACGCCTTGCGCTTCAATACGGCGATCTCGCAGATGATGGTGTTTACGAACGACATGACGAAGCTGGAGCAGCGCCCGCGCCGTCTGCTGGAACCGTTTGTGTTGTTGCTCTTACCGTTCGCGCCGCATCTGAGCGAAGAGTTGTGGGAACGTCTCGGTCACACACCGAGCGCCGGCCAGTACGCATGGCCGCAGTTCGATCCGGCCTTGGTGGTCAGTGACCGGTTGACGATTCCGATTCAGGTGAACGGAAAACTGCGGGGGAAACTCGATGTCGACGCCGGGGCCTCACGCGATCAGCTGGAGCCGCTGGCCAAGAAAGAAGTCGCCGAATGGCTACAGGGGAAAGAGCCGAAGAAGGTTATATACGTCGAGAAAAAATTGATCAACTTCGTGGTGTGATGCCGTGTACCGGTACCTGTCAGCTTGTCTTGTCTGTTTTTTTGCGATGATCCTCACCGCCTGTGGGTATCAGTTCCGGGTGCAGGGCGCTGGGCCCACGGTCGGGGGCGCGCCGGTGGCGGAGACGAAGCGGCCACATGCGCCACGGCTGGCCATCCTTCCGATTGCGAACAGCACCTACGAAGCGAATTTTGAAGTCAAGCTGGCGAACTATCTGCGTCGGGAATTCTCGGCCGGTGCGGGAGCGGAAATCGTGGGCCCCTCGGCGGGCGCCGATCTCTACATGTCCGGACAGATCATGCAGATTTTGCTGCCCACTCTCAGTTTCGATCAGACCACGACGTTTGAAAGCCGGGTGGAAATGCTCGTGAGCGTGAGGATCGAGGCGGCCAAAACGAAAAAGGTTGTCTGGTATCAGGTCGCGAAGGGCACCTCGGAGTTTTTTCTGACGCAAGATCTGCAATTCAACCGGGTGCTGCAGAATCGGGCGTTGGAGCAGGCGGGCCGGTTTGTCGCGGAGGATCTCGCCTCCCGATTCCTGCTCTTTCTGGATACGGGCGAGTTAGAGAAGGCGTTGCAGCGCCCGGTGAAGGCCGAGGCCCCTCCGGCCGGGGAGCCCCCGCCTGCCTTGGCGCGCTGACGCGATGGGAGCGTTCCACGAATGAGTGCCTCAGTCATGAGTATGGAGCTGCCACAGTCTCTCGCGCGTAGCGGGGTGGCGCCGATTTATGCCGTGGTGGGCGAGGAGGACTATCTCCGCGACCAATCGGTGGCCGCGCTGAAGGCCGCCGCTTTGGGATCGGCGGCGGACAGCGGCTTCAATCACGATATCTTTCACGGTGACGACTCCCCGGTAGAAGATGTGTTGGCCTGTGCGGCGGAGATCCCGGTGTTCGCCGAACGCCGCGTGGTGGTCTATAAATCTCTTGAAAAGCTCCCGGCGCGAGAGGGCGAAAAACTGCTCTCCTATTTCGCGGCTCCCAACGACACAACGACGTTGATTGTGGTGAGCGCCAAGCTGGACGGGCGGATGAAGTGGACCCAAGCCCTGACGAAGCGGGCGGTGACGGTCAATTGCGCCCCGCTGCGCGACGCGCAACTCTCGACATGGATTCGCCAGGAGGCAGCGGCATTGGGAGTGCGTCTCCACGAGGAGGCCACGCAGCTCCTCAAGGAGGTGGGAAACGAATCACTCTATGCGGTGAAGCGGGAGTTGGAGAAGCTCGCCGCCTATGTGCCGTCCGACCGGGCTGTGCAATCGGTGGATGTCGAGGCGCTGAGGGGGACCGAGTCCGGTGCATCGGTGTTCGATCTCATGAACGCCATAGGAGCGCATGACCATGGACGGGCGTTACGAATCCTTGCCAGAAACTTGGAAAATGGAGAGGCTCCGCTCCGGATTCTCGGCGCGTTGGTGTGGCAATACCGACGGCTGTGGAAAATGAAAGAGCAGGTCAAGTCAGGTGGTCGGGAAGGCGAAGCGGCCAGGACGCTACGAATGGATCCCTCACGAGTGCGTGGTTTTCTGGCGCAATTTTCAGACGCGCAGCTGACGCACACGTTTCAATGGTTTTTGGAAACCGACTCGAAGCTCAAAGGCGGGAGTGGCAGTGCCCCCGTGCGCGTGATGGAGGACTTGTTGTTACGGCTCTGCGGGCAGCCGCAGAAACCAGCATCACCGGTGGAGCCTGTGCATCCAACACCACCGGCCTCGCGCCCATCGGGTTCGAGACCGGTGTCGAATGTCAGGACTGTTACGCGGAAGCGGTGATCGCGTTCACACGCACAGTGAGTCGGGACACGCGGCGCGAGGCCGTATTAGGCTTTAGGACACCCTTGGTGACCGCTTTGCTGAGAGCTGACGTGGCTTCCCGCAGGGTGGCTTTGGCTTCATCCGGCTTCTTGGCCGTGATCGCATCCTGAACCTTGCGGAGGATGCTTCGGACCGAGCTGATGGTGGCGCGGTTACGTAAACGACGCTTCTCAGATTGACGGGCACGGCGAATCGTGGATTTGTGCACAACAGGCATACGGATTCTCCTACGTTCAAAGCTTGAGCTTGTAGCATAGGATGAGAAGAGAGGTCAAGGACATGGAAAGGAGTCAGCTGGGCCCCGGGGAAATCTCGACGGTGCCGGCGTACACATGATGGCGCGAATTGATGCACGAGATCGATTGATTGTCGCATTGGATGTCCCGTCTGCCGCGGAGGCGGATGCGTTGGTGGCTCGAATGGGAGACCAGGTGCGGTTTGTGAAAGTCGGCCTGGAGTTGTACACGGTGGCGGGGCCGGATATCGTCCAGAAATTAGTGGACCGGGGCAAGCGGGTGTTTCTTGACCTCAAATTCCTCGACATTGAAGAAACCGTCCGGCGCGCGACGGCCCGAGTGGCTGCGATGGGGGCCACGTTCTTGACGATTCATGCGAATCGAAAGGCGCTGATCGCGGCGGTGCAGGGCCGGGGCCCGTCCGATCTCAAGCTGCTGGCCGTGACGGTGCTGACCAATTTCGACGGAGACGATCTGCGGGAGATGGGCATTCAGCGGAGCGTCCAGGATCTAGTAACCGCGCGGGCGATGCTGGCGGCTGAGGTCGGCTGTGACGGTGTGGTGGCGTCGGGAGAGGAGCCACAGGCGATTCGCGCCAAGGTGGGGCCGAATCTGGTCATTGTGACCCCCGGCGTCAGGCCGGCAGGAAAAGGGACCGATGATCATGCGCGGGTGACGACGCCGACCCAAACCATTGCCGCCGGTGCCGACTATCTGGTGATTGGTCGTCCCATTCGCGATGCCCAAGATCCTCCTGCCGCCGCCGCGGCCATCTTGGAGGAAATGCAAGCGGCCTTCGATCGTCGGGAGCGTTGACGGTTGGTGAACAGGTTCATTGCGCCCCTGTGGCTGTGATGAAGAAGGCCCCGCGACGTTGCCCGCTCACTCTAGGCAGCGAACAATGAGTCAGGGGGAGGGTTCCCGGGCGGTTGCGACTGTTCTTCGGGGTTTGTTAAGATGCGCGTTCCTCGTTGGCCGAGTGTGGTGGGTGTAGCTCAGTTGGTTAGAGCGCCGGATTGTGGATCCGGAGGTCGCGGGTTCGAAACCCGTCACTCACCCCAACGCTCACGGGTACGGACCATTCAGGCGGATACCCTATGACCGGTGGCAGCAAACAAGTCGTTCCCTTGGCTTCGTGCCCCTCGCCGGCTGCGGTCGCTGCGAGGTTCCAGCTGCGGTCGTTTCGCCGGTTTCCCGTCCAATGTTCTGTGTACTACTCCAGCGATGCGCTTCAAGGAACCGGCATTGCCTGGAACCTCTCCCTCAATGGCTGGCGTGTCGACGGAACCCATCCGATTGAGCCGGGGACGGTCGTGACCCTCTGCGTCTTTCTTCCCGATCAACATCCCACCGTGTTTATTGACCGCGCGGTCGTTCGTTGGTCGCGGGGGCGGGAATTCGGCATTGAGGTAAACATGATCAAAGCCGATGAGCATGCGCGCCTGGAACAGTTCGTGACCGCCTTAGTCTGACCACCGCCCTGTGCCTCTTCCCCCTTGTTCCTCTTCTCAACCTGTGCGGTGCAGGGGCCTGCCCGCGCCTCCTGATAAAAAAGAGAATATTCCTGGCCATCCTCACTGAGTCGAGTAGACTGAGTTGTAGTTGAGGACGATACGGCGGCCTGCCCATTCTCCTCGCCACGAATCATGGCTCAATCACACACATCTCGTTCCCATTCCCGCGTGCCCGTGAGCTGTTTCCTGTACTACCTCGGGGAAGGCCTGATTGGAACCGGCAAGGTGTGTGATCTCTCGGTCAAGGGATGGCGGATTGAGGGGGATAAGCCCGTCACGGTTGGAATGAAGCTCACACTGCGAGTCTTTTTACCTGACCAGCCGAGGGCGATCGATGTCGACGGGGTGACGGTGCAGTGGGTGGATGGCCGTGACTTTGGGCTTGAAACCATCAGGATGAGTGCGACCGCGCAAGCACGTATTCATAAATTTATAGAGTCAGTCCACAAGGACGCAGGATCTTCCCGTGTCGCGTGAGCCCGTGATTCTTCATCGGTGTTCCTTCGAGCGTCAGGTTCAGTCGGGTTGCTAGTTCTCACCAGCCTGTTCCATTTCTTCTGCCCCATTACAGAATTCTGTCCGCGATAGCACGGTCCTCCGTGTACCGGGTCAGTTTGCCTGAGCCGGGGATCCCCCCCCACTTTCGGGGACTATCGGGCTATTCGTGGTTTTTCATATTCTGCCGAGGCGTTTGTTTGGAGGAATGGATGGAACGACAGAATCGCCCACGTTTTATCATCGAGTGCACTGGATCACGTTCCGAGGAGGGGCTGTTGGTGTGGAACGGCCGGATGCTGGATCTCTCGATCCCGGGATGGTCACGGACCGGACTCAAAGGGTTGCAAGCGGGAGATCTTCTCCAACTGCACCTGCACATTCCAGGACAGCCTAAACCCCTCTCCGTGAGACTGGCCACAATCCGCTGGGCCAGCGAGTCAAAGCTGGGGGTTGATCCCATCTTAATGGATGCCGATGACCAACTCCGTTTGAGTGACTTTGTCAGTGCCCACGATAGCGTACCTGCTTTCAGCACGGATCGAAACGAACAGATCGTCATTTCCGACCCTGGATAACCGTTTTCCCCTCGCGCCCCGCTTGCCCTCGTGCGTTTTCCTCGCCTGCCTGTTCCGGTTGTCGTTTATATGCGATCTACATCATTGAGGGTTCGCCTTCGCTCAATGGAGTCGGGGCAGGTGCGCTCGTCGATGAAACGGTGGGTCAGTCTGAGGTCTGCGCCGATAATCGAACGAGATGTCGAAGCCGTTCCCTCGGTGTCGCGGCAGGATTGCTTGACATCATCAGGCAAGATGGTGTCTCTTAGCTTAGCACCGTGTCACATCCACGAGCCCTTCGCCGATCCAGTTGAGTCATGTCATCCATGGTTTGCCAGGGCGGAGGCGTGCGAGACGGAACGTATGACTCCTGGCCCTCAACTTTCTGACGCTTCCAATACCACCCCGCTGACGCCTGAAACTGAAGCGCAGGTCGCCCAATTTGCCCACACGGATATTTTGGTCGGTATTCCTAGCTTCAACAATGTCGAAACCATCGGGCATGTCGTCAAGGCGGTGAGTGCCGGCTTGGCTAAGTATTTCCCGGAAGCCCGAGCGGTATTGGTGAATTCGGACGGTGGCTCGACCGACGGCACGCAGCAAGTGGTTACGCAGGCGGTCGTCGATCTCAAGACGCTCTTCATCGGTGACCAACAGAGTTCGCTCCATAAGATCATCACGCCGTACCATGGCATTCCTGGAAAAGGGAGCGCGTTTCGAACGATTTTTGAAATTGCGCGTCGCTTGAAGGCCAAGGCTTGCGCCGTGGTGGATTCTGATCTGCGCAGCATTACGCCGGAGTGGATTGAGTTGCTGGTCAGCCCGGTGCTCGAGCAGGGGTTCGACTACGTCGCGCCCTATTATCTACGCCACAAATACGACGGGACGATCACGAATAGCATTGTATATCCGCTCACGCGCACACTCTATGGTCACCGGATCAGGCAGCCCATCGGTGGCGATTTCGGGTTCTCGGGGCAATTAGCCCAGCACTACCTGGATAAACATGTGTGGGAGTCGGAAGTGGCGAAGTTCGGCATCGATATTTGGATGACGACGGAAGCGATCGCCAGCGGGGCGCGAGTCTGTCAAAGTTTTCTGGGCGCAAAGATCCACAACCCCAAAGATCCGGCAGCGGACCTGTCGGCCATGCTGGTACAGGTGCTCGGCGCCGTGTTTGCGCTGATGGAAGATCATTATGCGGTATGGGGGAAAACCGATGGTTCGAACGCGGTGCCGTTGTTCGGGTTTCAGTATGAGGTCGGCGTCGAACCGGTCAATGTCAACGTCGATCGGATGATCAGCACGTTTCGGCAGGGCCTGAGTGATCTGGGGACGATTTGGGACCAGATTCTTGCTCCCGGTACCCGACAGAGCCTGCGCCCGCTGGGGACCTGTTCGGCGCAAGACTTTCGTATCGCCGACAGCCTGTGGGCACGGGTGGTGTATGACGCCGCCGTCGCGTATCGCAACCGGGTGCTGCCGCTCGATCATGTGTTGAAGGCCTTCACCCCCCTGTATCTGGGGCGAACCGCGTCGTTTGTGCTGGATACGCAGGGGCTCACATCGAGTGAAGCCGAAGGCCGCATTGAAGCGCTGTGCCAGGCGTTTGAAAAGGATAAGTCCTACCTGGTGGCTCGCTGGAATGAGCCCCATGCCAGTTGATATTCGCGAGGCGATCCATCTGAAGGCAGGCTGCAGAAGAGGCCGGAGGAGGGAAACATGAAGGAGTTTTTTGAGAAGGGGCTGCTTGATCCCTTGGAGTTGATGGCGCGGCAGGTGCTCGCGGTTTTGCCGAGCCTGTTGGCGATGTCGATCATTTTTTTCGCAGGATTGGTGGTGGCGTGGACGGCCAGCCAGGCCCTTGAGCGGTTGTTGCGGGTAGTTGGGTTGGATCGATTGTTTGATCGACTGGGAGTGACGGGCGCCTTGCTGCGCGGCGGCGTCAAGACCGACCCCTCGCGGTTGGTGGGGCAAGCGGCCTATTGGTTAGTCATGATTTTTGCGACGGTCGCCGCGCTGGGCGCGCTGAATCTCCAGCCGATCAACGATTTTGCCAAATCGTTCCTGGCCTATGTACCGCATCTCGTGACGGCGGGTCTTATTCTCGTCGCGGGCTGGTTGCTCTCCAACTTTGTCTCCCAGGCGGTGTTGATCGCCGCGGTCAACGCGGGGTTGCCCCCTGCGCGATTAGTGGCGACGTGTTCGCGGTGGGGCATTCAGCTCTTGGCCGTAGCCATGGCGCTGGAGCAGCTCGGTATTGCACAAAACATTGTGGTGGTGGGATTTGGCATTACACTGGGAGGGGTTGTGTTAGCTGGCGCGCTGGCCTTCGGGCTCGGCGCAAAAGATTTGGCGAAGGACTATCTCGAACGGGGACTTTCCGTTCGTATGCGAGACGGGAAGCCCGATGACTTGCGCCACCTGTAACGGGCGAGCTGGTTCAGCGCCTCGATCATAAAGGACAGGGCATGAAGAATAAAATCTCGGAAATTGATGGAGAGGCGAAGGCGCGTCGCTGGTTGGGCGGCGAGGCGGCCGTTCCCCGCTATCCGCACCGGCGTCAAAACCCGTTTGTGTTCAATCGATCGCTCGTGGGGCTGGTGGCCTTGGCTGTTGGGCTGGGATTTGCCGGTGGGCTCTTGGCTGGCATTCAATTCCCGCGGCGCGCCGATGCGCCGCCGAAAGGAAACTAGTGCCTCGTTCATTTCGGCGTTGGGTCAGAGTGCTGCCGGAGTGCCGTTCGGCCGATCGTCAAAGAGTCGGCAGGAGATCCATGAGGCTGCGGTTCCATCCTACCGGTCCCACCCCTTCGGCGCGGGTGAGGTGGGGAAGCTGCACGTCCGGGTCGTAGGAGCCATCCGGCCTCCGGACGAGGATGGGATAGTCTACGGCTTCGAGCATGGGGAGGTCGTTCAGGCTGTCTCCGATCCCGACGGTGGTTAAGATGCGCTGTTCCTGCTGTGCGGCCTGCATATACCAGGCAATGAGTCGTCGACTCGCAACCCCCTTATCGTTATCTCCCATCAAGTGATAAAACCGCCCTCCTCGCGTCATGCGTAGACCGCGTGTTTCCGCCGCAGCCAGCAGGCGGGGCCAGGCCACTCCGTTTCCCTCAACGACAAACGGCTCGTCGTATTCCCGGTGGAGCGCATGCAGGGTCTCCTCGGGAGACAGTCCTGTGAGATGGGATATCTCGCTGGGGGAGAGATCTCCAAATCCCTGCAGACGACAACCGAGCTCTTGACGAATGGCGTTCAGCGCCTCCCGTAATTTGGCATAGGGGGTTCCGATCGCGACTACCTCATATTCCCCGTTGGCCGTTGCTCCCTCCAAGGGAAATGGAAAAGAGCCCTTGGGAATGAACAGCCCACCACCGTTTTCGACGATAAAGGGATGGTGATTGTGGAGGCGAAGCCGAAGCGGCTCCATTTCCGATCGGGTCTTGCTCGACACCAAAATAAGGGTCGCGCCTGTTGTCTGGATAGCCGAGAGCGCATCCACCGCGGCGTCGTAGGAATACGTGGTGGCGTCGAGCAGGCTTCCGTCGAGGTCGGTGAGGATGAGGATGTGGCGCTGGGGCAACGGGATACTCCTTGAGTCCAGTATACGGAACCTCCGGATGTAGATCACCACCCTTCTCGGCAACGCGGCCAGTTTTCCTCATTGGTTACGGGGCAGCACTGGCCTGCAACTGTGTTTCCCGAACTCGACGACGGTGTGGGCGGCTCCGGTGTTCCGACCGGTCCGCGCACCCATCGAAGATCACCGTGGGAGACTCGTAGGTTCTGGTCCCGACGACGTTGGCTTGTGTCAAGTTGATGCAAGGGGCTGTGTCGGAACAGGCACAGGGGAATCCCCAATCAAGATCGGACCGAGAAATACCGAAAAGGATAGGCACATTGCTGTGTCAGATCCCTGGTTGAAGGGGAAGGCGGGTGAAGGTCCCCATCCAGGGGCATCAGCGCATCCGGGCTCGGAAGAGGACCATCTAGTGGACAAGACCCTTCCTCCTGTTCCCGTACCGTGTTGTTCTCGAGTGCAGTGGCATGTCCGTCTGATCATCCCCCCAGTCGATTTCATAGTGATCACATGTTGAGAATGCTGAAACGTATCAAGTAGTTACAGGTTGGTGCCGTGCGACACGATAAGAAAAACCCGCTCAAACCCGACAAGAAGAGCCCATCGAAAGCTCCGAAAAAGGTCAGCTTTGGCTACAACAAGAAGTCAGCGCTGCTCGAAGATGCCATTACGCAAATGAACGCCGGCAAGTACGGCCGGGCGTCTGCCGTGCTCAAAGATCTGCTCGCACTCGATCCACTCAACGCTGAAGGGCGGCACCTGTTCGCCACGCTCCACTTGCGGCTCGGCAGTCTCATGAGCGCTCGGACGGCGTTCGAATCGTTGGCGAGAGAGGCGATGGAACGGCAGGACTACTGGCTGGCGGAATCACTGTTGCGGGAATACCTGACGGCTGGCCCACGCTATGTCCCCTTCCTGGAAATGTTAGGCCGTGTGTATGAAGATAAGGGCGATGTCATGGCGGCCGTGGCTGAGTACGGAAAGGCTGTGGAGGTGTTGCTGGAAGATCCGGACACCGACAATCCCAATCGGGCGAGTGATCTCTTTGCGAAGATTCGGTCGATCGCTCCAGGGAGTCCGGTGGCCTTCCGTTTTGCGGCTCTGTTCGACACGGTGACGGGGCAGGTCCTGCAGGCCACGCCCAAGCCAGCGGTCGCTGAGTCCAGCGGCGAGTCTTCCCAGAGCCCGGCCTCGTCTGATTCGCCTCTTCCTTCTGCGGACCCTGCGGTGATCATGCCCTGGGAACAGCTGGAGACGGCCTTGGGCGAGGTCCCATTTCAAGAGGAGACACAGGCTGCTGCGGTCGCGCCGGCTTCCGAGACCATGGTTCCAGTCGCCCCCTTCTCATTCCCGGTAGAGGCGGGCGAGGATGGTCTGGGCCAGGCTAAGCCAGAGGATATACCGGCAACCATGCTCTCCACGGGGAACCCCGTGGAGGAGTCGAAAGCTCCTAAGCACGTGGACCCCGTCGAATTTTTGGCGACTCCGGATTTAGATCCGATTCAGTCCGAGCAATCGGAGCCTCCCAACGACACGCTGGCTCCCGATTCGGTCGAGCCAGCCGAGCGCGTTACTTCACCGACTGCTGAAGTGGGGCTAGCCACGAGCGAAGTGGCGGCGCAATCCGACCACGATCCAATTGCCCAAGTGCGGGCCACCCCTCTACCAATGCCTCGGGAGCAAGTCGAAGAGACCGCTACACCGGGGGCTCCGGTCTCAGAAACGACGGACTCCATCGCGACCAATCTTGTCTCTCCACCGTTCGCTGAGGTCGAGTCTCCGTCGTCGGCGGCAGAGCCGATAGTTTCCACGATTGAATTGCTTCTGCCGGCTACCAGCAGTCATCCGATCACTCAAGCGCCGGCAAGCCCCGCCCCGATGCCTTGGGACCAGATTGAAGAGGTCGGGACGGAAATCCCGCCGCCGGAGAGCGACGAACCGGTCTTTGCTGAAGCGCCTCGCTCCGAACCTGAGGTGCCGGAGGCCGTCGCTCTGCTGCAGTCTAGGGAGGTGGAGATCCTCCCGCCGGTGGTGGACACCGCCACGCCGACGATCGAACTGCTCGCACAGGCCAGTAGTGTTCCGATTGCCAAAGCGCCGACCACTCCCGCGCCGATGCCCTGGGATCAGATTGAAGAAGACACGAACGCTGCGGTCCCCAGTGCCGAAACGGTGCTGGCGCACGGAACGGTCGAGGCCACAACGGCGAGTGAGTCTCCCGCTGAGGACCAGCTGATCGAGGCAGGGGCGGCCACGGAGCCTTCCCCTTCACCACATTCCTCCGACATCACTGCATCGGGGCTCACGTGGGATGAAATTCTTGCGGCAGTCACGGCTATGCAGACGTCTCCTGCGCCTGCGCAGACGTTGTCGGGCAAGGAGGAGCCGCTTGTTGCTGATCCAGTTGTCCCAGAGCCGTCCGCCGACCTCCTTATGGCTCCGGCCGAGCCGGAAGAGACAGAGGTCTCGTTATTTGAGGCGGAGGTGTCGGATCACTTGGCCCATCAGGCAGAGGCCGCCTCATCCTTGTCGGCACCCATGCCATGGGAACAGATCGAAGTCGACGACGTCACGATTCTACCCCAGGAGCCGGAGCCTGAGTTCGGGTCGGTTTCTGCCGAGAGGGTCGTGGCAGTCCAGGACTCTACTCTGCTTTTGTCGGAGGCGCCTCAGGTTCCTGAGACCACGGTTTCTGCAGAGACTCGCGTAGGTGAGACGATCGTTGATCGTTCTGTTGAGCCGATTCCACCTATCGACTCGGAATTGCGCAATCTGTCTCCGGACAGGCCGATCACCGCGCATGAACATCCGATTCATATTCCTGTAGAGACGTACAGCGTGGCCGAGGAGTCAACTTCCGATGCCCCGGTTGAAGCTCAACCACCCTCCAATGTGACGATCGCTGAGACGGTGGAACCGCCCTTTCACCTCGCCGGCGATGAAGCGGTCGCGGTGACGGTGTCGGCCGAGCCTGCGCTTGTCCCCACCGACCTGGTGACGGAGTTCACCCTTACGGCCGGCACCGACGTGACGTCTCCTGCTCCGGAACCGGCCGTGGTCGTCCCCGCGCAGCAGCTACTTAGTTCGCCGGTCACAGAGGTGGGCGTGGAGAGCCCTGCGGCTGCCATGTCGTCTTCGCTGATAGACGAGAAGCCGGTCGAAGCAGCTCAGCCGACGGCGATGTTGTCGCCGACGGTTCAGGAGGTGCTGCCGGCACCAGAGCCGAAGCCTGCATCGGTGGAACAGGAACCGGCCGTGACAGCGGTGGCTGGGATTTCTGAAGTTGTGACGACTTCGATAGCCGATTCCGTGGTGGCGACAGTGGAGACCGCACTCGTCTCGGCAGGGACGGGTCAGAAATCAGTTTCACCTCCACCGATTCCTGAGCCGATTGTGACGCCAGTGGAAGTGCCGGGTTTGACGATGATCGAGCCGATGCAAGACTCGGTCGTCAGCGCACCGGCTGTGGCGGCGTCCATTGAGTCTGTGGCTCCTTCCGGTGAGCCGGCAATTACTCCGACGACTCCGTCTGCGTCAGTGTCTGCCGTGGATGAAGGTTTGCGCATTATTTGGGATGACTCATCGTCAAAACCGACTTCGAGTGTTGGAGCCGGGAATATGCTGACACGCTGGCTCAAGAAGCCGGTCGAGCCCGCTCCGGCTGAGTCTCATGACGAGCATGCCTCGACGACGGTCCCCGCCGTGTCCTCGTTGCCCGTTGAAGCACAGGAAGCCACCGTCGTGGTGACCGGCCACTCATTCGATCCACCAAAGAGTTCCACACCTGTTGCTGCGACCGCGTCTGTGGTTCGTTCCAAGGTGAGTCAGCCGGTCACGGCCGGCGTGTGGCGTCGAACGGGCGAGGTGGTGGCGTCTCTCGTCGGAGCCGGCGTGTCGACGACCCACTCATTGGTTGTCATGGTGCTGGCACTGGTGGGCGTCACGCTGGCTCTCATGGCTGGGGGTATCGGTGCCGTTGCGCTGACCTGGCTCGTCTTGGATGAGCAGCCCAACGCGGCTTATCGCAGCATGACCTCCGTCCCGCAGCATACGTTACAGGATTCTAGCAAGAACGGATATGTCCTCCTCCTTGGATTCGGTGCGGCGGCATCACAGGATCCTGTGCAGGCCGGGATAGACCGGCGGGTAGACGGCGCCGATCGCGCGGTTGCCCACACCTGCTTGAGTGCGGAAGAACAGTTGTCCGGCGGGGAGCAGGGGGCATCGGCCGAGACGATCGGCAGGTGGATGAAGATGAGTGATCCGGCGTCGCAGATGCGCGCAGAAGCGACGGGCATCAAGGCATGGGTCTCCAGGGCCGAGGTGAGCATGGGCCGGTACCAGCAGTGGCTGTCCAAACCCTTTGAAGATTGGGGATATGGGCAATCAATCACTCCGAACTGCGGGCTGATTCTCTCTGCCCATCGACTCTATGTGGCTGAGGGATTCGCGCAAGATATCGACACCGGAGTCACGCGGCTCGAGACTGATCTCACGGCCTGGCGGACCGTGTTGGGGCAGGCCAAGACGCTGCCGGTGAAAATGTTGGCCAGTGCCGCGATGAATGACGACATCATGGTCGTGGGAGGGCTCTTGGTGCGGCCGGAGCTCGAGGACCGATTCGTGAGCCGATTGGCGAAACTTTCCCGGCCGCTCGAACAGGCTGAACAGTCTGTCCGATGGCCGATGCAGAGCCAGTTCGTGCTGGCCACAAGGACTCTGGATGAGGCGCTGCGTGAGGACCGGTCCGGGACGAGACCGTTCTACGGCGCCATCGCCGCCGTGTTACCGCTGCCGAAGCAGCGCCGGTTTAATGCCTATGCACAATATTATGAAGCGGCCGAGAAGGCAGCCGTGGAAGGGCAGTATACCGACTTGCCGAAACAGTCTCAGTTTGTGCGTACTCCGCCGTACGGACTGGGAGACGTATTCGTGAATCCCATTGAGAGCCTCGTCGGGCTCGATCCCCTTCCCACATGGGAACTGTATGCCGGGCGAGTGATGGAAACGGATGCCCGGTTACGGCTGGCATCCTTACAGGCCTGGTTACGACGGACCCCGCCGGAGCAGGACCTGATGACCAGGATTGCCAAGGCCGGGCAAGGTGTGTACGACCCCTTCACCGGGTTCCCCATGTTGGTGAATAAGCAGAAGGGGGTGCTCTACAGTGTCGGGCAGGACTTGAAGGACAACGAAGCCCTGAGCCGATTGGACGTAGTGGCGAAGATTCCTTCGGTCGCATGGCCTGACGGAACACGCCCTGACGACAGTGAGAAATCCAAGTAGTCCTTTCCCGCGCAGGCTCCTCCTCCTCCTCTCCTGGTATCTCTCTTCCGTATGGTGCATTCCAGGCTGGCTCCCACAGGTCTGATCGCCAGAGCGGTTAGCCTGCCCGTTCAATCCAGTCAACCGAGAGGTCCTTGGTGCGTTGTTGTTCCTGGAGGGAGCGGCTGCAGGTATGTCCAGACGACACGTGTTGGTGAGTGAGAGGATGTTCGGCGATGCCGGAGAGCATGTCCTGCCGCCCCTTGATTTCAAGGTTATTCGAGTCGAAAATCGAATCCATCCCAATGGTCCCCAGGTAGACAGGGGTAGGTGGGAATGAGCGGCTGGCATTCCCGGATTGCCATAGATGGGCAGCCAGGCAGTCTGTGCCTGGGTGAGAGGGTGGGATCACTGGATCGAACCCAGGCATTGGATCGGTTCCTGGCAGGGATTGAGCGGCGCGCATTCCGCATGGCCCATATCGCCACGGGGAATGAGGATGAGGCGCTGGATCTCGTGCAGGATGCCATGTTGAAGCTGGCGCACAAGTATGGTGAGCGGGCCGAAGCGGAATGGGGTCCGCTGTTCCACTGTATTCTCCAGAGCCGAATCCGCGACTGGTACCGCCGGGAGAGGGTGCGCAATCGGGTGCGGGAGTTTTTTCGCGTCTCTCAGGATGAGGAGGAGGGAGAGGATCGGCTGGAACAATTCGCCGATGTGACCGCCGCGGCGCCGGACGAGGAGTTGCAGCGTAAACGTGCCTGTGCGGAGCTCGAGGTGGCCCTACGCGCTCTCCCGCTACGACAGCAGCAGGCGTTTCTGTTGCGCATTTGGGAGGAATTGGATGTCGCGCAAACGGCTCAGGCGATGGGCTGTTCGCAGGGGAGCGTCAAAACTCATTTGTTTCGGGCGTTACAGGTATTGCGAAAACGATTGGGAGCGCATTGGCCATGAACGAACGATCGGACGAACATCCAGACCCGCTGGCGGTGGCGGCCAAGGGGCTTCTCGATCGGAGTGTGCAGGATCTTGATCACAAGACCGTGTTGCTGGTGCAGCGCGCCCGGCTCAACGCGTTGGACGCGGCTTCGCGGCGGCGATATCCCTGGTTCCGATGGGCCGGCGGTGTGGCGGTGGCGTCGATGACGGCATTGGCCGTCACCATGTGGATGGGGCCATTCAACGGAGCAAGCCACCCCCATCTTTTGCTCGAAGATCTTGAACTGATGCAATCGCCTGAAAATATCGAATTGTCGGAAGACCTCGAATTTTACGATTGGCTGGCCGATGGCGCTTCTGCGACCGGCTAAGTGTGGGGTGTGGCTCGGTGTGTGTCTGGTGGCCTCACTGGTTCAGGCCGCTCCGGATCCGGCGCCAAGTCCGGAAGAGATCGAGGCTGATTTTCTCGACTTCCTGGGATCTTGGCAGAACGACTCCTGCCGCTGGGTGGATCCCTTTCACGTTGCTGAAGATCTTCCCGTAGACCATCGTCCGAAATCGAAAACCGATGTGCCGGGGCAGCGTACAAGCCCTTCGACACAATTGAAAGGCAGTGAACAGCATCGTAGTTCGACCGTCCCACGTGATCCGATAAGGATGCAGACTGGACCATGAGAGCGCTACTCGCGTGTGTGATCGTGTTGGTATGTGGCGTGGCCTCTGCCTGGGCCCAAGGCGATGCGACGGGTGTGCCGTGGAACCAGCTGAGTCCCGGCGAGCAGCAACTGTTGCAACGGTTCAGTGAGAACTGGGACGAGCTGCCTCCGCGCAAACAACAACGGTTGCGCAGCGGGGCACAGCAGTGGGGAACGATGACCCCGGAGGAGCGGCAAGAAGCGAAACAACGGTTTAAGCAATGGCGGACGCTTCCACCGGAGCAGCAGCAACAGTTGCGCGAACGGTATCAGCAGTTTCAGCAACTCCCGCCCGAACAGCGCGAGTCGGTGCGGAACGCTCGGCGGTGGTTCAGGTCTCTCCCGCCCGAACAGCGTAAAGAGCTGCGGGAGAAATTCAAAAGCATGTCTCCGGAGGAACGGCGCGCATATCGGCGGGAGCTTCGCCGTCAGTACGGCGGGAATGGCAGCGGACAGGCACCCGGCGGGTCATCGCCGCAGTAAACAGTGGAATGTGCCGATCGGTCTCTTCCCAGGACACTCCCTTCGAGCACCTAGTGGGTAGATTCAGATACTGAATCAGGGGACTGTGTTTTCCGGTTGTCCTTCACGTAGACGCTGCCGGGTCGGCTCTTAGCGACTTTCTTCAATTCCGAGACAATCTTGCTGACATCTCCCGGGTGGGGGATGGTGCGATGTTCATTCGTCACCACGGCGATGGACACACTCATGATGGGAAATCGTTCGTGGTTGCCGCGGCGGTCGACGGAGTCGATGAATCCTGTCTGTCGATCCTCCGGATCGTAGAAGTCCGGAATGACCAGATCGAACCGCTTGATGAGGGTCTGGCAGATCGCATCGATGGCGGAGGGGGCGCTCATAAACACAAAGTCGTCTCCGCCCACATGGCCGACGAATCCGTCGGTGCCGGTCAGTTCGCTGACCACGGTGGTAAGGATCCGGCAGGTGACGACCAGGACTTCGTCGCCGCGGGCATACCCATACCGATCGTTGAACGACTTGAAGTTATCGATGTCCAGGTAGGCCAGGGCAAAGGGCGATCGGTTTTCGATGCGGGCGGTCGTTTCATGGAGAATGGTGCTGTTGCCGGGGAGCCTGGTGAGGGGATTCGCGTCCAGTGAGCGTTCAAGCCGACTCAGGCAAAGGCGCACCCGTTGCGGCACTTCGTCTGGACGGTAGGGCACGGCGATATAGTCGTCCACCCCGAGCGTCGCCCAATCCAAATCGTTGAGCCGGATATCACGCACCAGGATGATCAGGGGCAATCGGCCGAGGAAGGGGTCGGCGCGCAAGTCCTTGGCTAATGTATCTGCGGAACGGCCGTTGGTGCCTTCGGCGGCAAGCACGAGGCAGGGTGGATCGTGTACCAGTTCATGCATGGCGAGACGGCCGGCATCCGGTGTCACCACCGTAAAGCTAGACCGGTTCAGCGCCGCGGTCAGCCGCTCGATTTCAAGCGGATCGCTGTGCAGCAACAGAATGCGCCGGGTTGGGGACGCCCCGCTCATAAGTAGTCGTCGATAGTCTGAAATTCTTCCGTGGCCTGGGCCACGCAGTGGGCGAGGCTCTGTGTATCCAGGCCCACCAGATCCCAGGCTTGACGGGACAGCGGCGGGACCAGATCGTCGCCGGGGTTCCCGCAGGCGAGACCCTTTACCAACACATCGGCCACGTGCACGATGGCCGTCTGGAGCTTCGCCTCCTGGGCTGCCGTCGGCGTGTGGTGGTAGAGAATCGGCTCCCTCAGGCTGATCGGGAGATGCCAGGCGGTGGCGAGCCATCCTCCGACGTCGGCATGGGTGATGGCGAACAGTTCTTGCTCCGCGTCCATAAGAGGCCGGGAGGTCTTGCGGGTCAGGGCTGTGATTTGTTGTCCGACATCGGGCCATTTGACATACAACACGACTTTGCCGATGTCGTGCAGCAGCCCGCCGACAAAGACTTCCTCCGGATTCTTCATGGCCGCCTTGGTGCCCAGAATGTGCGCGGTGATGGCGACGCCCAGTGAGTGCCGCCAGAGTTCGTTCATGCCGGCGTTGCGCATGATGTCGAACGCCGTGGCACAGAGGGTGAGGCCCTTCACCACGTTCAAGCCCAGGACCACCACCGCGTGAGCGACCGACGCAATACGCGAAGGAAAACCGTAAAAGGGGGAATTGGCCAGTCGCAAGACCTTGGCGGAGAGCACCTGGTCTTTTTCGATCAGCGCACCGATTTCTTCCGCCGACACGTTGGGGCGGCCGATCATCGAGGCGAGTTTCTGGACGACATGCGGCAGAGTCGGCAGTTCACCGACTTGCTCGATGCGTCGACGGAGATCAACGTGTCCTGAAGGATTCATGCCGATGGCGTCGCCTCCGGATGGTCGTTGATTCCGTGTGTGGTTCGAATGTGGAGGCGAATCGCCTCACGAAGTCGGCATTGAATCGGATCCTGGTCCACCAGTCGAAAGCGGTGGTCGAGCTCGGCTTCCAGCTCGTCGAGGGTTTTGCCGCTTGCGTCACCCGCCTCCCCCTCCACGTAGACAGAGGTCAGCTCCAGGCGCTGCAATCGGGAGAGGGTCGCTTCATCCAGCGCGGCGCCGACAGGCAGCACCACCAACCCTGCGTTGTTGGTGACCGGTTTGGCGAGAATCATGCCCGGCGTGAGCTCTGCTATCACGACTCGTTTCATACGAGCGGCCTATCCTGGTTCAATGGCGCACGGGTCCTGATTCGGTCGCTCTTTATCGGTCGGTTTCGGCTGAATCTGAAGAGGGCGGAACGAGCAGGGCGCGGAGGAGAATGCATGGACGCACGATGGCTTTGTGGTGTCGACTTGACAGGATGGGGGACATTCCACAGAATCGGCTGCATTGTCAGCGAGCTGTAGTTTCAAGAAGGGAGCATCCGATGAAGAGCGAGATTCTGTATCCCGGTGCCTTTCCGATGGTGCGTGTCTATCTGAATGAAGGCGAGACGGTGAAGGCTGAGTCCGGTGCGATGGTGGCGGCCTCTCCGACGATCGATATCGAAAGCAAGATGGAGGGCGGCTTCCTGGGCGCGTTGTCGCGCAAGATGTTGAGCGGCGAGAAGTTTTTCTTTCAGACGCTCAGGGCTGCTCGTGGAGCGGGTGAAGTCCTCCTGGCTCCGACGGTGCCCGGGGAGATTGTGTTGCTGGATCTTGACGGCGTTAATGAATATATGGTGCAGAAGGACGGATTTCTGGCCGGCGCGGAAGGGGTGAAGATCGAAAGCAAGATGCAAAGCCTCACGCGCGGTTTGCTGGGCGGCGAGGGGTTTTTTATTCTGAAGATCGGCGGGACCGGACAGCTGGTCCTCAACAGCTTCGGAGCCATTCATAAGATCGAGCTCAAGCCGAACGAAGAGTACATCGTCGATAACAGCCACTTGGTTGCCTGGACGTCCACCACTACCTACAATATCGAAAAGGCCTCCTCCGGTTGGATTGCCAGCCTGACCTCCGGTGAAGGACTGGTGTGCCGCTTCCGTGGTCCCGGGGTGGTCTACATCCAAAGTCGCAATCCCGGCAGCTTCGGGAATTGGATCAGACAGTTCATCCCTGTCTCAGAATAGCGGCCGAATGGCGGGCGCTGAAAACGCCTGCCAACTTTGTTCTCGGTTCGAAAAAATCCTCAACGTACCCAGAGGGTACGCTTCCGGTTTTTTCTCGCCTGCGGCCGCGTTGGCCGCCGTTTTGAACGCCCGCTTCACAGACGATATTTCTTCATGAGGAAAGTCCAGGCTCAATGAACCCTACTCCCAACGCGCTCTGTTTCGGTGATGGCCTGCCGGGCGCAGGTGCGCCGTGCCATGTCACGGTATCAGCCGATGGTTTGACCATGGATCCAGTCGGGGATGTGTCGCTTGTCGAAGAGGCCATTGCGTTCACGGCCATGTCCGTTCAGGCCGGGGGGCTGGATCATGATCAACTTGTGGTGTTGTGGGGAGAGGGCGCCTCGGCCAGGACGCTTTATCTGAAAGACCCGGCGTTGATCATCGCCTTCCGTCGCGCCGCTCCGGCTGCGTTGATGGCGCATCTTGAGCGGGCGGCTGAGCAGGTTCGGCGCGCGCGTCACAGCCATCGTGTCTTATGGGGCAGCGCGGTGGGGGTGGTGGTCGGGCTGGGATTGATGTTGTGGTTCGGGTCGGATCTGATCGTCGAATGGGCGGTGGCCCGCATCCCCGTCTCGTGGGAACAGAAGCTCGGCGAAACGGTCTATCAAGACTTCTTGGCCAAAGAGACGGTGCTCAAGGAAGGCCCGGCTGTCACGGCGGTACAGGACATGATCCAGCGCATGACGGCCAAGATTCCCAATAACCCCTACACGTTCCAGGTGTCGGTGGTCCAGAGCCCGGTGGTGAACGCGTTTGCGTTGCCGGGGGGCTATGTGGTGGTGTTCACGGGCTTGATGAAAAAGGCGGAGAGCGGGGAAGAAGTGGCAGGGGTGTTGAGCCATGAGTTGAATCATGTGTTGCAGCGGCACGGGATGGAACGTATCGTGAGGACGATGGGGTTGGCTGCGGTGGTGAGTATTCTTGTGGGAGATCAGCAGGGCCTGATCGGGCTGGCCAGGCAACTAGGAATGGAGTTGGCCACATTAAAGTTCGGCCGCGAGCAGGAGACAGAAGCCGATGTGACCGGCATTCGGCTCTTGCACGACGCACGCATTGCTCCGGACGGCATGATCCGGTTTTTTGAGCGTCTGTCGGAAAAAGACAAAGAACGTGTGGAGCTTTTTTCCACCCACCCCATGAGCGCGGCCCGTGCTGAGCGCTTGAAAGCGGAACTGGCCGCATTGCCCAAGCAGACTCCCGAGCCGTTCACCTTCGAGTGGAAAAGCGTTCAGGACTCGTTGGGGACGTCCGAGCCAAAAAAATAGTCGCGGAGTGGCGGATGCGCATCGGGGTGGTTTCAGATACGCATGGGTTGTTCGACCGGGCGATTGTTCGCCACTTTTCAGGGGTCGACCATATCCTCCACGCCGGGGATATCGGACAGGGCGGCGTCATTGAGCAGTTGGCACACATCGCTCCGGTGACAGTCGTATCCGGTAACGTCGATGGGTTCGAGGCAAGCGGGTTTCCGGTGGAGCAGGTGCTCGAACTGGCGGGCCGCCGGATCGCGCTGTACCACCGGCTCTATGAGGGTGGCCGGCTCACTCGCGAAGGGGCGGGATTTTTGGCGCGTACGTCTCCGTCGATTTGTATCTATGGGCATACCCACCAGCCAAAGGCGGAATGGCAGGAAGGGGTGTTCTTGTTCAATCCCGGATCTGCGGGACCAAAACGGTTTCACTTGCCGCGTGCGGTGGGACTGCTGGTGCTCGAATGTGACACGCTCGACGCGCGGCATATTCTGCTGGCTGATCGGGCAGAGTAAGGTGCGGTGGCGGCACGCAGATTTTTTTTGCTCTACAAGATAGGATACGTTGGCTATAATGCGACAGGCTATCAATAGGTAGTCGCGCGGATAGAGTCAGCCACCAGTTTAAACGAGGAGGACTTATGCTGAGACAAGTCATCGTAGCATTGGGTGTGGCCGCAGTGGTATCGCAGGCAGGTTTGGCCATGGCTGCCAATCCCGACACCGGACCTGGTTGTGGTCTTGGGAAGCTGGCCTGGGCGGATTATAAGAATCAAAAGAATATCGGCCCGCAGGTCATGATGGCGACGACCAACGGCACGTTCGGCAGCGGTACCTTCGGCATCAGCTCGGGAACGTCCGGCTGCACGAACGATGGGCAAGTCATGGCTGATCAAAAGACCACGATGTTCGCCTTGCTGAACTTCGAGAATTTGACCCAGGAGATGGCGCAGGGACAGGGTGAGCATTTGGCTTCCCTGGCTTCGCTCATGGGGATTGCGGACGAGCAGCATCCGGCGTTTTTTGCGTTAACCCAAGAGCGCTACACGGCGTTGGTGCAGGATGGTGAAACCTCGTCGGTCGCGTTGGTGAAGACGTTGAACGACGCGGTCTCGAAGAGCCCTGTCCTCGCGCAAGCTGTCAGCCGCTAACAATGCCAGGGCTCCGGTCATTGACCGGAGCCCTGTCCGTTCTTCTGCTTCCCATCGTGCCCATCCTGTCTTTTCTGCTGGTGCTTCTTGTTCTGGCGACGTCTGTCGCAGCGGAAGACTTGCCCGCGCCTTATGTGACGCAACTTCTTCAACAGGCTCGTCAGGCTCGGTTGGCGGAGGCGCGTGAGTGGCAGCTCCTGCTCCACTATCGCGCCAACCTGTTCGGCGGCTACACAAGCGAACAGGATGACCCAGGGTTTTTTCTCTCACCCGAAGGCAAGACCGATCCTCAGGCGGAGCTCGATGCGACGCTGAAACAGTTTTTTTCACCGGACCTGGTCGGTCGTTCTCAGCAACCGGCTCAATGTGCGTTTGTCGCGCGCTACGGCTGGCTTGCGGAGCAGTTGACGTTCGATCCGATGCAGCTGCCTCCCATGCCCTGCGAACGCTTCGAACGATGGATCGCGGAGTTTCACGCCCGCTCCATCACGCTCGTGTTCCCGTCGGCGTTCATGAACAATCCCGCGTCCATGTTCGGCCACACGTTGTTGCGTATCGATCAGGAAGGGCAGACGCCGCACACCCGCATTCTGGCCTATACCATCAATTACGCGGCGGATGTGCCGCCTGACGAAGGTCTTGCCTATCCCGTGCGCGGCATCTTCGGCGGCTATCGAGGATACTTTTCCACCATTCCCTATTACCTCAAGGTGCAGGAATATCGGGACATCGAAAATCGCGATATCTGGGAGTATCGGCTGAATTTCAACGGGCCGCAAATTCGTCGGCTCCTCATGCATGCCTGGGAGCTCGGCAACGCCTCCTTTGATTACTTTTTCTTCAAGGAGAACTGTTCCTACCATCTGTTATCCTTGCTGGAATATGCGGACCCTTCGCTGCATCTGACCGAGCAGTTCCGGTTCTGGACTGTCCCGGCAGACACGGTTCGGGTGCTGGCGGCTGAGCCAGGCTTGGTGAAAGAGATCGCATTTCGTCCGTCCCGTGTCACACTCATTCGCCGCAAACGCGAACACCTGTCGGAGCCTGAGCAGGAGATGGTGAAGCGATTGCTGCAGGATGCGTCCGCCACTCAGTCGGAGGACCTTCGGAGCCTGCCGCCGGCCCGTCAGGCCTTCGTGTTGGATGTCGCGTCCGACTATGTGCGGTATAGGGGGGAGCGCGACGAAGCGCAGGCAGCGACGGCTCGAGACCACAACCGGCAGATCTTGACCGCACGGAGTCTCTTGCGGATTCCGTCACAAGATCTCTTGATTCGTCCCTTCGCCACGCAGCCGGAGCTAGGGCACAAGACATCCCGCGCGAGTCTGGGCGGCGGCTGGCGAAACAACGATACCTTCGAAGAGGTCAGTGTGCGAGCCGGATATCACGATCTGCTCGATCCTGAGTCTGGCTATACGCCGGATGCGCAGATCGAACTCGGGTCAATCAGTCTGCGTCACTACAACCGGGCCGATCAGACGCGGATTGAACGGGCCACCCTGGCGAACGTGTTGTCGCTGTCACCGATCGATAGTTTGTTCCATGCCCCCTCTTGGAAATTGAACATCGGGATGCAGACGATCAAGCATGGAACCTGCGAGCTCTGCAGCAATTGGAATGTCAGTGGTGGCATCGGTGCAGCGACGGAGACGCATCTGCTCCGCCGTGAGGTGTGGTTTGCGTTTGCGGAAGTGGAGGGGAATTACAGCCGGGCCTATGAAGAACGACATCGGGTCGGCGGTGGGGCATCGGTGGGGCTGTATGCCGATCTGGCCGAGCGGTGGCGGCTGTTGGCCTCGGCGGGCTATCTCAGGTATGCGTTAGGCGAGAAGTCCGACGATGTGCGCTGGTCAGTGGGGCAGCGGTATACGCTCGCGCAGAATTGGTCGCTTCGCCTGGAGTACAGTCATCGCGATCACGATAACGATGTCCTGTTCACGATGCAGGCGTTTTTTTAGCGCGCCTGCATGGCCAGGTACGAGATTACGGAACGGGTGGCGATTGCGTCAGGCTCGACAGGGACGGTGCTTCGGATGTGGCCAGACCTTGAGTGGGTTTCAGCGTCACGGCCACCGCGTCGGGGTCGATCGTATCCCCGCCACCATAGGGACGGCCAGCAGCTGATTGTCGGAGGTCAACGAAGCCGAGTGGCCTGAGGTGAAGTTCTCGATGGCGCAAGCACTTCGGGCTCGCAGGAGCTTACAATTGCCGGCGTTCCTACGTAATGGAGGCCCGCCTAGATCGTCGGACATCGCGGACGCACCTTGTGTGCGAAGTCCGATGTCGCCTGCTGAGGAGGCCCATCAACGGTCCTTTTCGTGATGGGGCCATATGGACCTAGGGTTTGTACGGTTCTATTCGGAGGCGCTCGCGCGTAAACCGGCTTTGCGATTGACAAGCCTAGAGAGGTTACCTATACTCCCGCCACGTAGAGCCCCAACTTGGTGGGCGCCATCAACTAACCTCGAGAGGGAGGACTTATGAAGAAGGTGACCGTCTTGTTTTCTCTGAGCCTGATCAGCGCAGCGTATCTCAGCCTCACGGGCTGTCAGATCGTGGCGTCTCCGATGGCAGGTGGAATCTACAATGAAACGAAGTATGGCGATGTGGCCACGACCCACAACAGCGCCACGAAGGAAGGTAAGGCCTGCGGTACCTCGATTCTGGGCTGGGTAGCGACGGGTGATGCCAGCGTGTCGGCGGCGAAAGCGGCCGGCGGGATCACCACCGTGGCTTCGGTGGACCACTCAGCGAAGAACATTCTCGGCATCCTTGGCGAATGGTGCACGATCGTTAAGGGCAGCTGATCCGGTTCGTTGTCTCTCTGAGGAAAGGGTCTTCGGGATATGCTCCCGAAGACCCTTTTTTCTTTCTTCGTTCAGTGGCCTCCTGCATGGTACGGTACGACGTGTATGTGGCTTCCCATCCTCCTGTGTTTTCTGGTCGGTTCATTGTCGCACCCGTTTGCAGCCGGAAGCGCCGAATTTGGCGAGATCGATTTGGCTGGATATTTCCTAGGCAGCTGGCCGCGTGATCAGAGTCTCTACAATCAAGGTGAGACGGTGTCGGCTTCAATCCAGCATGGCTTCGGCGCTGGGGTGAAAGTTGGCCTCTTTCCACATGCTACGCGCCGGATGCTGGGCATCGAGATTGATTCGTACGGGCATGGTGGCGCACTCTCTTTCCCGAATACGGCGAACGGCCACCAGAACGGGACCGGGCGCTCAAATCTGTTGGTGCTCAATACCATGATCAATCTGGTGCTCCGGTATCCGGGCGAGACGGTGACGCCCTACCTCGGCATCGGCGGCGGCTGGTCGCACGGAACATTGCTCAATCCCAACATCACCGGACGGGCCGACCAGGATTTCGAGTCCGCCCGCGCATTCGGTCGTCAGTATCTGGCGGGGGCTCAAGTCATGGTCAGCCAGAAGGTCTACGTGTTCGGAGAGTATCGCTACTTTTCTGCCAACTACCATTGGGACGGCCTCGCGGTAGATTTTCGCGTTCATTATGGGGTGGTCGGGGTGGGGCTGCGGTTCTAATCTGCCATGAGTCTGTTCGATCAATTCTTTGTCTATCATCCGGATCCGTGGGAAGAAGGCGATTGGTCCGCCGCCGGCGGTGTGCCGTTGCAGGAGGTTTGGTTTCAGGCTACGGATGGAACGAAATTGTTCGGCTGGTATGCGGAGCAGTCTGCCGGGTCTGCGGTCGTGCTGTGGTGCCACGGTAATGCGGGTAATATGGTCCACCGGCTGGACAATCTTCGTGCGTTGTATCGGTTGGGGTTGTCGGTGTTTCTCTTCGATTATCGAGGATACGGGAAGAGCCAGGGGCGTCCCTCGGAAGCCGGACTCTATCAGGATGCGATCGGGGCCCATGACTATCTCACGCACGTTCGCCGGATCAGGCCTGAACGTCTCGTGATTTTCGGCCGTTCCTTAGGCGGCGCGGTAGCTGGAGAACTGGCGGCGCAGCGACCTGCCACGGGGCTGTTGCTGGAGTCCTGTTTCCCATCGATCGAGGCGGTGGCTCGCCACCATTATATGGGGTTGCCGCTGCACTGGTTGTTGGGCGCGTCGTTTCGATTGGAGGATCGGCTTCCTCATCTTTCGTTGCCCAAGCTGTTTGTGCATGGAGATCGTGATGACATTATCCCGATCGAATTGGGCCAACGGGCCTTTGCCGCCGCGAAAGCGCCGAAGGAGTTCTACATCGTGCGAGGCGCCGATCACAACGATGTGCCGTCGGTCGGTGGGCGGGCCTATTTTGCCACACTCTCCGCCTTTATTGCTGCGGCGCTCGGTCGCTGAGGGGGAGAGAGGCTCTGCACCGTCTGCGTTTTTTTCTCGTCAGGATCGGCTTGCTTGCTAAGATGCCCTGGAGCGATCATGGGGTGGGCTGTGAGACCGGCAGGCGGCGTCATCAGCTGGCAGCTGTCCGTATAATTCTGCTAGAGTGCGTTCGCTTGCCGTGCTATCGAATAGCGGGACTGAAGTCAAATTGGGAATGAGGGGCTCTCGTCGAGGAGGCATGGTGCATCGGATAGGTGTAGGCGCGGGACGGTTTCTCGAAGTGGTGTCGGCGGTCGTGTTGCTGATGGTGGTGGGATGTGCCGGCGGGCCGCCTCGCCCTACATTGACCACAGGTGCCGGGGTTGAATCTCTCTCAGTGCCGGAGTATCAAACTGACGGGGGTGGAACCGCCACGGTCGACACCACCCCGCTCGCATCGCCTCACGCGGCTTTGGCCGAGGACAAGCAGGCGCCGTCGCCTGTCTCGGAACCGACGGTCGAGCCGGCTGAAGATCCGTTTTTCGATCCCTTTGCGAAGAGCGACGAACCTGCTGGGGGAGAAGAGTATGACCCCTGGGAGCCGGTGAATACGAAAGTGTTCGAGTTTAATAGGCTGGTGGATCGGTGGGTGCTCAAACCGGTCGCGCAGGGGTATAACGCGGTCATGCCCAACCCGGTGCAGATCGGCATCGGCAACGTGTTCTACAACATACGATTCCCTTCGCGGCTGATCAACAATCTGGCTCAGGGCAAGTTGTCGGGCGCTGGGACCGAGGTCGGCCGCTTTCTGCTGAACAGCACCTTCGGGCTGGGCGGGCTAGTTGATGTCGCGAAGTATATGAATATCACCACACCGGAAGAAGACACCGGACAGACGTTAGGGTATTACGGCATGAAACCGGGCCCCTACGTGGTGTTGCCGTTGTTGCCGCCGTTTACCTTGCGGGATCTGGTCGGGTTTGTCGGAGATATTGCTCTGAATCCGATCAACTGGATGGTGTTCCCTATTATTGAGATCAACGGCATTCCTTCATTGGTTGCTCATCACAACCGGACGACCTCGTCCATCGCACAGATTGGCAGCCGCGTCGGAGAGATTCTGAACGATCGCTCGTTGAATCTGGAAAAATTTCAAGGAGTCGAGGAAGCGACGCTGGATTTGTATACGGCGGTGAAGAATGCCTACATTCAGAAACGGCGGAACCAGATTCGCGAGTAAAGCGTTACGTGATCACTTTGAGTTCACGGCCTACTTTGGCGAACGCGACAACCGCTCGTTCGAGTTGCTCGTGGGTGTGGGCGGCAGACAGTTGCAGACGAATGCGAGCTTGCCCTTTCGGGACCACCGGATAGCTGAACCCCACGACATAGATCCCTTCCTGCAGTAGACGGTCGGCCATCCGTGTTGCGACCGCCGCCTCCCCCAGCATGACTGGAATGATGGGATGGATTCCGGGCACGAGGCTGAAGCCCAGCGCCGTCAGTTGTCCTCGAAACCAGCGGGCGTGCTCCATCAAGGTGTGACGCAGGCTGTTGCCTTGCGCGACCAGCTCGATGGCTTGTAATGCGGCCGCGGCAATGACCGGTGGCAGACTATTCGAGAAGAGATAGGGCCGGGAACGTTGTCGTAACAGCTCGATGAGTTCTTTCCGGCCTGTGGTAAACCCACCGGTTGCGCCACCGAGCGCCTTCCCGAGGGTGCTGGTAATCAGATCAACCCGTCCGGCGACTCCGAACTGGTCCGGGGTGCCGCGCCCGCCTGTTCCCAATACTCCGGTGGCATGACTGTCGTCCACGACCACCGCCGCATCATACCGATCGGCCAGCTCCACAATGCGGTCGAGTTGTGCCAGATCGCCGTCCATCGAAAACACCCCGTCGGTCACGATCATGCGCACCCGGCTCGCAGCCGATTCAGTCAGCCGGGCTTCTAGCTCGGCCATGTCGGCATGGGCATAGCGCAGGCGGGCGGCTTTGCAGAGCCGAATACCGTCGATCAGGCTTGCGTGGTTCAAGGCATCGCTGATGATCGTGTCCTGCTCGTCGAGCAGGCTCTCGAACAGTCCGCCGTTGGCATCGAAGCAGGAGCTATAGAGAATGGTGTCGGCAGTGCCGAAGAAGGTGCTGATCGCCTGTTCGAGGGTTGTGTGCAGCTGTTGCGTGCCGCAAATGAATCGGACGGAAGCCATCCCATAGCCGAACTCGTTGAGTCCATCGGCGGCTGCCTGCCTCACCTCCGGATGATTCGCCAACCCGAGGTAATTGTTCGCGCACAGATTGATGACATCCCCCTGGGCCACACGGATCTCGGTACTTTGCGGGCTCAGGATCTGCCGTTCGGTCTTGTAGAGACCGGCTGCACGGATGTCCGCCAACTGTTGTTCGACGGCTTTCTGAAGCGACGTGTATGCCATGATTTGTGTGAGTCGTGAACAGTCGGGCGTAACGTGTCCGGACGGCCGACTGAGAAGATGCCTCAGCCAGGACCGTTCATGGAAACAGGACTACTTTGCCGCATTGGCCGGAGTTGATCAATTCAAATCCTTGGGCGAAGTCCTTGAGCGGGAAGGTGTGGGTGAGGACCGGGCGGATATTGAGGCCGGCTTTGAAGAGACCGGCCAGGCGATACCACGTGCTGAACAGGCGACGACCAGTGATCCCATGAACACGGATACCTTTGAAGATGACCTCGTTGGCGAGGTCGCAGGTGACGGGGCCGGTCGGAATGCCGAACAGCGTCACGCGCCCGCCGTTCTTCACGGCCCGAAAGGCATGGTGCAAGGCCGTGGGGTGTCCGGACATTTCCAGTGACGCATCGACGCCTTCTCCTTTCGTGATATCGAGAATTGCGGCGGCGATGGCTTCCGGGCCGTCGGTCTTCGCATTGAAGACGTGATCGACGCCCACGTGTTTGGCCAAGCCCAGGCGGTAATCACTGACGTCGGTGGCGAGAATGGTAGCGGCTCCTGCAGTGCGGGCGACAGCCGCCGCGAACAGGCCGGTCGGGCCGCAGCCGGTGATGAGGACGGTGTGACCGGTCAAGTCCTCTACCAGGGCCGCATCGACGGCATTCCCTAACGGTTCCTGCAGGCAAGCCAGCTCGGGCGGAATGTCCGGAGACGTTTTCCACAGCACGGTTTCCGGGAGCACGACATAGTCGGCAAACGACCCGTCCAGATCGACGCCGAGAATCCGGTAGTGCTTACACACGTGGGCCTGGCCGGTGCGGCATTGAAAGCAGGCGCCGCAGGTCAAGTGCGATTCGGCCGCGACATAGTCGCCGACGCCCACGAGTGTGACATCTGCTCCCACGGCCACCACTTCGCCGCACATTTCATGTCCGATCGTCCTGGGAGGGTGGATGCGGCTGTGAGCCCAGGCATCCCAATTATAGATATGGGCATCGGTTCCGCACAGGGACGTGGCTTTCACGCGGATAACGGCATCTGACGGGCCTGGTGTGGGATCGGGGCGATCGGTATAGGTCAGGCCCGGTTGAGCGGCGGTCTTCACGAGTGCGCGCATGGGCTCATTATAACAAGACCGCGGGAAATGCCTAGCAAGCCGTTGAAACACGTCGCCAGCGGCGTTCACAAATGTGACGCGCGTGATTCAGCGCGTCGTGAACCTCAGTGGTTCGCCGTATGACACCTGTACGATTCGCCGGGTTGCTTGCTGCGTCCTTGCTGGATGGCCTGGCCGTGAACATGCAGTTCGTCCGAATCGTCGTGGCAAAATACGGGTTGAACTGGGTAGGGCTCCTGGGTAGGATGCGATGATGCGATATGCGTTCGGTAAGGTACTGGGACCGGCGCTCGGCGGATTTGGGCTGGCGCTCAGTCTCCTGATTGGTGCTGTTTCGGTCGTAGCCGGTGCCTCTCCTGCCTCGGCGCCAGCGGCCGCGAAGCGGTGGGCGCAATTCGAACTCGTCAGCACGGAGTCGGATGGGTCGGTACAGGTGGGCAAGGACGTGGTGCTTGGCATCACCCTTGGCGGAGTGCCCGCGGGGACCGAGTCCGTCATGGCGATCATCGAGTCCTCCGGCTTTCAGAGTCAGACCGTGTCGTTGAGCGAGGATGATACTCCCGCGGTCTTCCAGGGAACGGCGATATTGGAGCCGAATTCCATCTTGAAGAGCCGGACCACTGTCCATCCGAAGGCCGTGCGAATTCGAGTGTCGTTCGCGAGGGCAAAAATCACGGGACTCGAGGAGTTTCTCAAACGTGATGTGTATGTCACGCTCGGCGACCCGCCGCTGGAAGAAGACAACGCCGAGGTGCTTCCCGGGCCACCCGCTGAGAGCCCGGAAGCCGATGCTGCGGCTGTGCAAAAGGTGACCGAGCAGGTGATGACCGTGAATGCGACCATTGCCGAGGAAGATCTCTTGCCTTTACCGCCTCCCGGAGAATCCAAAGCTTATTGGAAACAAGTGAGTGATCTGATCAGCCGGAATTGGAGTCGGCAGATCCGCTCCATCCGTCGGGCTCCCAGCAGCGAGACCGTGCGTGTGCATTTCAAGATGTACGCCAGTGGAGTTGCGCAGCTGATCCAGTTGGAGAAAGGTTCAGGCGCGCGGGATGTCAATGAAGCCGGATTGCAGACGATCATTCATGCCCACCCGTTCCCCCCTATTCCGCCGGATATCAGCAGCGATGTCGTCGATGTGCATGTGCGTATGCGAACGGGGGCGAAAGTCGCAACCCGCGATGTGCAAATGACGGTCGAGAAAAAACCGTCCAAGCCCGTGGTGCCCCCATCACCGAAGGAAGGTCCCGCCGCAAGCGGTCCTGTAAAGGAGTAGTTATGACGAATCGGATCGGTCGTGCGATGGTTATGTGGTGTATGGGCGCAACGGTGCTGTTCGGCGCAACGCTCGGGCATGCCGAAACCGCGCGCTATGATGTGGATCTGGATCATTCGATCGTGGAGTTCAAGGTCGCCCATATGGTGATTTCAAAAACCACCGGGCATTTCAAAGACTACACCGGATTTATCGAAATGGACCCCGATGCCGGGACGGTCAAGTCGCTTGAAGCGACCATCAAGACGGCCTCGGTGACGACCAACCATGAAAAGCGTGACGCGCATCTGCGCAATCCCGATTTCTTCGATGTCGAGAAGTATCCGACGATGCTGTACAAAATGAAGAGCTATAAAAAGACCGGCGACGGCTATACCGCCGTCGGTGATTTCACGTTGCACGGCGTGACGAAAGAGATCACGTTGACGGGCAATTTCAACGGCGTCACGAAGGATCCCTGGGGGAATACCCGGGCTGGATTTACGGCTGAAGGCAAACTGAACCGGAAAGACTTCGGTATGGTGTGGAACAAAGCCCTCGATAGCGGAGGGTTAGTAGTTGGGGACGAGGTGTTCATCAAGTTGGACATCGAGTGTATTAAGGCAAAGTCGTAAGTCGAATACCCCCCTCTCAGGGGCCGCATGCCTGCCCGGATTCCAGGTCGGGCAGGCCGACCCAGCCGCGGCGCATGTAGCGGGGTATCTCTGAAACAGAGATACGGCCCGCCCTCTCCGTGATGCCGGTTTGATCGGCTCAGTAGCTGATTAAGGCCTAGCGTGGATGTCTCCGGACGTCTAGTTTCGTTTCGGGCTGGTCCTGTTGCGGTTCCATGGCGACCCGGGCTGTGTGTCGATGGGGGGATGGTTCAACCAGAATGATTCGGAGGCCGAGAGTAGGGGGCATCGTCATGTGTCGCAAGCGGGCTGGAAAATTCGGATTAGGCATCGGTAGGATATGCAGGATGTGGATGGGCAGAGTGGTGACCGTGCTGGCGGTGCTCTGGAGTGTGGCTGCCGTGGAGGCCGGGGCGCTGGAGTTTACGGCCGATCAAATTACCAAGATCAATGGCCGAACCCAAAAGTCCAACATCTTCTATCGAGACAACATGTGGCGCATCGAGCATCACACGATGGGACCCGTCAACATCAGTATTGTGCGCAAAGATAAGAAGGTGGTTTGGCTTCTGCTGTCGCGGATGAAACACTTCAAAACCGTGCCGTACCAGGCGGAGCAGGATCTGAAGGTCACAGAGCGGTTGGAGGGGGAAGTGTCGCGCGAAGAAATCGGGACGGAAACGCGCGAAGGGCATCCGACGACCCTCTACGAAGTGACGGTGAAGGAAGGTGAGCGGACGGAAGTCTACTATCAATGGCTCGCGACCGACATCCGTTTTCCAATGAAACTGGCCAAGAAAGACGGGAGCTGGATCGTCGAATATCAGCACGTCAAATTCAGGCCCCAGATCGATTATCTGTTCCAGCTGCCGCTGAATTTCGAGCCCTTGGAAGAGTTCGATCACGAGCCGGCAGCGACGGAATCAAACCACCAGCCGATGTGAGCGGCAGACTCGGATACAAAGGAGCGTGATTGTGACGAAGGTTGGCATGACGGCATGGGCGATGGGTGCGGCGATTGTGGGGATGAGCGGGGCCCTCTATGCGTTGGATGTCGCCGACGTCACCAGGGAATGGACGCCGGAAGGGAAAAAGCTGGCAGCCGAGCGGGTGAAGTTGCCGGCGCATGATGAGATGATTCGTATTCCGGCGGGCGAGTTCCTGATGGGCAGCGATCGGAAGGTCGACAAGAATTCTTACCTGGCCGAGTTCCCGCAACGGAAAGTCTATTTGGATGCCTACGACATCGATAAGCACGAAGTGACCACCGTGCAGTTTCTCAAATACGTGCTGGCCCACAATCTCGATCCTTTGATCGATTGGCAGTACGACGGCGGCAATTTCCAGGATACCATGGTCAGCCATCCGGTCATGCATGTGTCCTGGTTCGATGCGGAGGCCTACTGCAAATGGGCGGGGAAGCGATTACCGACCGAAGCGGAATGGGAAAAGGCTGCGCGCGGCGAAGACGGTCGCATCTATCCCTGGGGCAATCAAATGGCCGGACTCTCCCGGGCGAATTTTGGGCGCACGGGCCTCTCGGGGCCGGTACGAGACCGCCCGGAGCGGCTGTTGCTCTATCCGCCCATCATTTCTGTGGATAAGTACGATAACGCCGCCAGTCCCTATGGTGTGTTTCAGATGGCCGGGAATGTGGCTGAATGGGTGAATGATTGGTATGCCCCCAAATACTATGCCACTGCCCCTAATAAAAATCCCAAAGGTCCTGAGACCGGCAGCCAGCGAAGTTTTCGCGGCGGTGGCTGGATCGACAGTACTCCCAGCGTGCGAGTGGCGCAACGGAACGGGACGGAACCCAATACCAAGATGAATTGGATGGGATTCCGCTGTGCAAGGGATGTGAAGGACGGGGCGGACGCGCCACAGGCTGAGGCGAAATGACGGTATCTGGTGACCAAGAACCGAGAGTAGACGCTGAGCCGAACCAGTGAATAAGCGGAAGTTACTGGCTAAGGTCCTCAGCGGTTCGAAGAACTTACGATTCAACGAGGTTATTTTGCTCGTGGAAGCCTTCGGATTTCGTGCTTCGAGAGTTAAGGGAAGTCACCATATTTTTGTGCACCCAGATCTAAGTGAGTTGGTGAATTTGCAGGAGGTCGGAGGCAAGGCGAAGCCTTATCAGGTGAAGCAGTTGATGGATCTCGTCGAGAGGTATAACCTTAGGCTCCAGGAAGATGAGGATCGATGAAGAAAGATTATCATATCAACATCTTCTATAGCGAAGACGACGGCGGATACATCGCTGATATTCCCGACCTGGAAGCCTGCTCAGCCTATGGGAAGACTCCAGCGGCAGCCCTGAAGCAGGTAGAGCTCGCCAAACGCCTCTGGTTACAAGCGGCTAAGAGCGAACGGAAACCGATTCCCAAACCTCGTTACCGTCCCGCCATTTACCAGACCGCTTCCTGACCGACTCCCCTGTGAGTGCGTTTCCAACGTTTGACAGCGAGCACGGGTGGCGTGGAGGAAGGTGGATTGAGGCTGGTCAAGACAGTCAAAACCTCTCTATGCTTTATGAACCGCCAGTTCGCAACAATATTGTTTGGCCTCTTAGTTCCTGGCCTTCTTGTGGTGGGGGGCGACAGAGTTTATCCCACTATTGTTCGCAACGGACATCCAGTCACGATCGTGATCACGACAGTGTTTGAGGATAACACCGAACGTACCACTGAAGTTCCTTCGATGGGTGAGATGTACGGTCAAAAAGTGGCGAGCCAGATTAGTCCTGAATCGGTCGGCCTCTTTGGAGTCGTGAATCCAAGTGCTGCGGGAGAAGGGGCCGGCAAACGGGTTATTAAACAAGTAAGAGGGGTGACCTATCGACTGGCAACCGGAGACGTGCTGATGACGTATCCCAGAGATCAGGATGTGATCATCAGCTTAAATACCGGGGGGGGATTCATCATCGGATTGTCTATTTGATTTCTCCGAATGGGGTGTTTGATATTCCAGAAGAATGACAGGAGAGATGGCGGGATCACATTTCATGGACCGAGAGGGCCGGCCGGAAACTATTTTCGATTGAAGGCGAGAAGAGAAGGTCGCAGTAGCCGGTCAGGGCAGAACCTTAGGCTTGTGCTCCTTTCTTGTTCAGTAAGATGGCGTGGGCCTGCTCGCTCGTTTCCTTCACCAGAATGCCCATCTTGCCGTGCGAAGGCTCGAAATCTACCGGCAAGCCGTGGCTGCGAATGCGCTCGCTGGCCGTGGGGCCGATGGAGGCGATGACCAGTCCCTTACTGGCTTGTTTGAACTGCGCCGACTGCCCTTCCTGTTCCACGACCTGCATCACATGATCGATCTGGGCCGCATTGGTAATCAGCAGCACCTGTACCTGCCCGGCCAGAATCTGCC
The DNA here is from genome assembly GCA_037045225.1 of Nitrospira sp. Classification (NCBI taxonomy): domain Bacteria; kingdom Pseudomonadati; phylum Nitrospirota; class Nitrospiria; order Nitrospirales; family Nitrospiraceae; genus Nitrospira; species Nitrospira sp. Next base: position 1,748,114 of record JBAOHZ010000009.1, on the reverse strand, counting down.
TAATGACCTGTTTGAGCGGAGCGGTATCTTCCGGGAGCGCCCAGCGGTAGACAGGCACTGGAATCACCTGGGCTCCGCGCTGGGTCAACGCCTCCAGCAATTCGCGGTTCGGTAGCCCGTATTCTTGCACCGCCACACGTAACCCTGTGACCGGCCGGTGGGCGTCCAATGTGGAGATGACATCCGCCCAGGTATTGGGCTCCGGTACCGTCAACGTCGGGTGGAGGCCCAGGGCTTTGAGTGCGGCCACCGGTTTGGGCCCGCGCGCAATAAGCACCGTCTCTTTTAGAGCGCCCTTGATCGTATCTTGGGAATGACTGCTGTGTAGGATGTCAAACAGGGTGGTGGTGCCGGCCCCGGTCATCAGGACCAGCACATCGAGACCGTCGGTCAGGAGCTGCTCGCCGAACTGCAGTGCGGCAGAGTTGTCCTCCAACGGAATTTCGCGCAGGGCCGGCGCCACCAACGGCTTGCCGCCGTGGCGCTCGATCAACCGCATCATCTCTGTCGCCATGCGCGATTCAAATGCGGCGACGGTCAGTCCGTTAAACCCTGTGCCGGTCATCGTACGTCGTGCCTCAACCACCGACTGCCCAGCCGGTTGAGTTACTTGGCGTCCATCGCGCATCGAAATCCGGTTGATTCATTTCTCATCGTCGGATCGCTGTCTACGCGGGTAAAGATCCGGACTGTGGGCGTTTCATTCTGCCAGCCGGCCCCTCGAATGACCTTTTTCTCGCCGCTTTCCGGACCCGGAGGATTCTTGTCCGGGCTCTTTTCGTAGTACTTGGAGTCATACCAGTCGTTGACCCATTCCCACACATTGCCGGCCACGTCATAGACGCCGTAGGGACTCTTTCCTTTCTCGTAGCTGCCCACCGGCATGAGCGTCTTCTCGCCGATCCACTTCTGGTTGAAATTGAGGTGTTTGTCGGTGGGTTCCACATTGCCCCAAGGGAAGCGCCAGTCGTTGTTGCCCTTGGCGGCTTTCTCCCATTCGGCTTCTCGCGGCAACCGCCTGCCGGCCCACTTGCAGTAGGCATCGGCATCGGCCCAATCGACGTTGATCACGGGGCGGTCGGTCAGAGAGGCGGGAATGCCGGTGCCCTCCCAGAGATTACGCGTGGGGTTTTTGGGGTTCTGGGGAACACGATGATTCGTGGCCTTCACGAATTCCAGGTAGCGTCCATTCGTCACTTCATATTTGTCGATATAGAAGTCGGTGATCTCGATGACGTGTCGGGGATATTCATCGCGTCCACCGTCCCGGTCCCCGGTCGGCACACCCATGGGATACGAGCCGGCCGGAACCAGGACCAGCGGGGCGCCGTCTTTTCCGGTTACTTCTTTGGGAAAGGCCGCCGGCTCCGCCGCAAACGCCTGCGAGCCTGTACCAGTGAATCCAATGAGTGCCATCACTGCTGCGAGGACGGATCGTGCCAACATAGCTCCAAGCTCCTTTGGTTCGAGAACGACGATGGGAGATCGTACCACAGCGGTGGAGGTCAGAAACATGGCTAGTTGCTGCCCTTGCAACAGGAGGCTCAGGCCCTAGAGCGAGAATGAGGATTGACGAGATGACAGGCTCACACCTACTATACGATGAAGGAGATCCTACCGTGCCGACCCATCGAGGCTTGCGACATCTGGCCCTTCGCGTGACCAATCTTACGCGCTCGCGCGCCTTCTATGAACGCTTTCTGTCCATGAGCGTGGTGTGGGAGCCCGATCCGGACAATGTGTATTTCAGCTCGGGATCCGACAACCTGGCCCTGCATCAGATCGCGCCTGCCGAGCTGGCTCAGTATCAGCCGTTGCGCGGACAGTTGCTCGATCACGTCGGGGTGGTGATGGAAAGCCCGGCCCACGTGGATGACATGTATCGGGACGTTCAACAGGATGGGGCACGCTACGGAGCCACCATCGCCAAGCCTCCTAAGCAACATCGTGACGGCAGCTACTCCTTCTACTTTACCGACCCGGATGGAAACGTCATCCAGGCCTTGTATGAACCAACCATCAGCCGTATGAAGTTCCAGTCTCCTGCCTGACCATCATGGGTATTTGGGACACATGGTCGCGTGATCAGTATGTGGGCTTGGCGCCCTGGGTCTGGGTACAACTCGAAAGCAACCAGCCGCCTGGGCCGTTTCCGTTCGTTGGCGGAGTTGCTCCGGAGGTGGTGGCGAGCCTGCATGAGGCGCATAGCCTGTTCCTCGCCTGCGTCGAGACGGCCATCAGCGATGTCTTCTCTCGACGCGCGACCCTCGACGATCCGCAGACCAAGGTGCGGCTTGAAGATGCCTATGCCGAGCTCGTCAATTCCCGTCAACAACTGAGTCAGCACATTACCGCTCGGCGCCAACCGGACGGCCACTTTCACTGGTCCCATCCGTTTGATGCCACAAAGTCGGCGACCGTGGTGAATACCGGTCTGCGGATTTTTAATGCTGTGAAACGCCAGGCGATTCCTGTGCCGTTCGAGCGTCCGATGGGGCCGGCGGTCGGAAAATTGCTGGGGATGCTGGACGGCACGCAGGAGGCCGGCGCGATTCAGACGATTGTGGCGACGGCCGGGCGGGACGGCGAGCGGCTGTTGACCAAGTTAATGGAGTTGTTTGTCCAATACGAGTGTCTCACGCCCACGGCGCAGACTTCGATTCGAACCCAGTGGTTGTCCAATACCAACGATCGGGACACGATTCATCTGGGCCATGCCGCTTTGATGTACCGGCAGCAGGACCAGTTCCTGTTATTTGATCCGTGGCTGTTACCCTGGTTTGCAGAGTCGAATGTGCCGAGCCTCTGGGTGTCGATGCTGCCGAAACCGGCGGCGATTTTTCTGACGCACGATCACGATGACCACGTGGATCCTCGGACGCTGCTTCACGTCCCGAAGGATGTGCCGATCGTCATTCCCAGTCGGCGGAACCGTAAAAAATATTTTTATGACTACCTCCCGTTGCTCCGGGAATTGGGGTTCGCCCACATCATTGAACTGGCGCATGGCGAGACGTGGAATTTCGACGGCGGGGCCGTGGTGTCGGTCCCGTTCTATGGCGAAGACCCCTGTGACCTGGAGATGCCCAGGAATTGCTATCTCATCACGGATCGCGGGCAGAACGTGCTGGTGCATGCAGACAGTGGACCGACGAACAGCGGACGGTCGGCGATCAAAGAAGGTATCATTCAGCAACTGGTGCAGAAGTATGGCTCCCTGTCGTTGGTCTTGGCCTCTCAGCAGCAACTCCAAGAGATCCGCAGTTACGCTGCCCATGCGCCCCTGTCTCATCCGGGACTCTGGTTGGAGGTGGGTGAGAACGGCTACCTCACGAATAGTTATCTGGATGAGTTGTGTGCCACCGCGCAAGCGCGATTGTTTGTGTCCTACGCCACCGGGGGGGCGGACTGGTATCCCGATCACCTGTCATTCATGTTCAGCCAGCGCAATCCGGCACGCACGGCACTGCTGACGGCGAATTGGGAGCCGCCCGAAAAATTGAAAGATCTTCTGGCTCAACGTGATTGCCGGTATCATCGCGCTCATGCGCTGGATCTATTTCGCGGTGCGGGCGACGGGTCGGTTCAGGTCGTCTCGGCGGCCGAGGCCTTGGCGCCTCTGTCGCTCTATCGACTCGATCATGGCGAGCCGGCGTTCATGAAGCGTGGCGGGAGATAATCAGTCAGGAAGGGGAAGAGTCGCTATGGGGTCTGCACAGGGTGTTGTGCTCGTCACCGGCGCTGCCGGGTTCATCGGGTCGCATGTAGCCAGGCGGTTGCTCGATCGTGGCGATACCGTACTTGGCCTGGATAATCTGAACGACTACTACGATGTCCGGCTCAAAGAGGCGCGCCTCGCGCGGCTCCGTTCGCATCCGCAATTTCAGTTCGTGAAGCTGGACCTCTCCGATCGCGCCGCAATCGCCGCGTTGTTCGAGCAACATCCCATTCGGCGCGTGGTCCATCTGGCGGCACAGGCCGGGGTCCGGTATTCACTGGTGAATCCCCATGCCTATACGGCGAGCAATATCGATGGGTTCCTGAATATTCTGGAAGGCTGCCGTCATCATAAGGCCGAGCATCTAGTGTATGCCTCCACGAGTTCCGTCTATGGCGGTCACACGAAGATGCCCTTCTCGGTGCATGACAATGTCGATCATCCCGTGTCGCTCTATGCCGCTACGAAGAAGGCCAATGAGCTGATGGCCCATTGTTATGCGCACCTCTACCGATTCCCGATCACGGGATTGCGTTTCTTTACCGTCTACGGGCCATGGGGACGACCGGACATGGCGCTCTTTCTGTTTACGAAGGCCATTCTCGAAGGCAAGCCGATCGATGTGTTCAATCACGGCAAAATGCAGCGCGACTTCACCTACGTCGACGATATTGCCGAAGGGGTCTTGCGCACGCTCGACCGGCCGGCGCAGGCAGATCCAGGCTGGGCGAGTGATAACCCTGATCCGGGCAGCAGCTCCGCTCCCTACCGGCTCTACAACATCGGCAATCACCAGCCGGTTGAGCTGTTGCGGTTTATCGAGGTGCTGGAACACACGCTCGGCAAGAAGGCCGAAAAGAACTTCCTTCCCCTCCAAGCAGGGGACGTGCCGGCCACCTATGCCGATGTCGCGGATCTCATGCGTGATACGGGCTTCAAACCCGCCACGTCCATCGAGCCCGGTATTGCGCGTTTCGTCGAGTGGTATCGCGAGTATTACAAGGTGTGAGAATTTTGAAGTGTTTCGATCGTTTGGTTTGAGATTGTCGCGAGAAGATTTGGCTAATGTGATGGATTGTAGGCATCCCGTCTGGTCGCTACTCCATTGAGAGTGGGCTGGGTTTAGAGAGAAACTCTCATTCATTCCTGCCCATGATGAGTCCCGCATGCCTGGCACTTTCCGGGTGAGCCGTCGCCAACTTTCCAGATTGCTGTTTGGTTTCCTGGTATGGCTGTACTCTGGCATGCCTCGTCCGGTAGGCACCCAAATGCCAATAGAACCGCGAATAGATGGGCACAAGCCATTGATCCTGGCTCCCGACTCACCTGACCTCTGGCCAGGATTTCGCCAGCAATTGATTGAATGGCGTGATCAGGCCAGACAAGAGTTGCAGTATGACGATGTCCGATACCGGGATGAATCAACATCGTGGGCACAGTCGAGTCTATCCAGTTGCTTCGTGATGTTGTGTGACGCCACTTTTTTTGATCATGAGCTGGGCCAATACCGGGTCAGAGAATTTCTCCAGCAGGCGCGGTCTGACTTTGGTGGTTTCGACAATTTGATCCTGTGGCATGCGTACCCTCGTATTGGCGCTGATGATCGAAATCAATTCGATTTCTATCGGGACATGCCTGGAGGATTGCAAGGCATACGAGATGTCGTGCGACAGTGCCATCGCTTCGGGGTACGAGCGTTCGTTGTCTATAAACCTTGGGATGTCGGGACTCGCCGGGAGGCATTGTCTGATGTTGCTTTGCTGGCTGAATTGGTTGAATTGACTGAGGCAGACGGGGTTTATCTCGATACGATGCCGGTCGCACCGGCCGGACTCCGCCAAGCCTTGGATGAAGTTCGGGCGGGGCTCGTTCTTGAAGGAGAAGGCGAACTGCCGCTTGTCTCTATACAGGATCACCACATGTCTTGGGCTCAACATTTTGAAGATAGTCATGCGCCAGGAGTGTTGAGGAACAAGTGGTTTGAGCCTCGCCACATGATGCATCAAACTGCTCGATGGAACCGAGACCACATACCTCAGCTTCATACTGCGTGGATGAACGGTGCCGGGATAGTGATATGGGAAAACGTATTCGGTTCATGGGTAGGATGGTCGGCCAGGGACCGTTCAATGCTCCGCGCACTGCAGTCCATCCAGCGTCGATTTTCATCCCTTTTTACGGGAGGGAGCTGGATCCCCCTCATCCCCACGGAACTCCCGGACGTATACGCAACCCTTTGGGAAGAATCTGGCGTCAGGCTCTGGACCGTCGTGAACCGGGCAGATCGTTCAATGTCCGGAACGATCCTGAATGTTCCCGTTGTGAAGGATGGACAGTATTTTGATGTAGTTGAGGGACGCGAATTATTCCCTCGGATTAATGGAGATATGGTCACCTTTGAAGGGACCATTGCTCGACGTGGGATCGCTGGGTTTGTGGCAGGGAATCGGACTGCCCTGGGCACGGACTTTAATGCTTTTCTTAAGATGAGACAAGCCAGCCATTCAGAGATAGATGAGAGAATGGAGGTGCCTCACCGAGCCGTTAATCTGCTGGGTCGAAAAGAGCGCCCTGACTATTCAATTGTCAGGGTTCCCTCTGGGATGGTGCTGATTCCAGCCGTGTCCTTCACCTTTCGTGTGAGATTGCGAGTTCGAGAGTGCGGTTTCTATGGGAACGAAATATCCCGAGAGGAGCTGTATGCCAACTTTCATAAACTTCGCATGTTCGAGCGTGCTGTCTCATTAAGCAGGTTTGCAATCGATCTGACGCCCGTGACGAACGCTCAGTATGCAGACTTCTTGCGCGATTCAGGGTACCAGCCCCAGCATACGAAGAACTTTCTAAAGCACTGGACAAATCGAACCCCACCAGTTGGCATGGAGGAACACCCAGTGGTGTATGTGGGTTTGGAGGATGCAAGAGCCTATGCGACCTGGGCTGGCAAGCAACTTCCAACCGAGGAAGAATGGCAATATGCTGCGCAGGGCGCTTCGGGATTGAAATATCCTTGGGGAGGGGTGATGGAGCCGGGACGATGTAACGCTGGCGAAACCGGTGCGACTACAAATGTCACGGCGTTCCCAGAGGGTCGATCTCCGTTCGGGTGCTATGATATGTGCGGCAATACGTGGGAGTGGACCGAAAGTGAACGGACGGATGGGCGCACACGGTTCTGTATGATACGCGGCGGTTCATACTATACGGCGAAAGGCTCTCATTGGTATATGGATGGAGGCCCTCAACCGTCAAATTTTGCCGCGAAGTTTCTGCTCATGTGGCCGGGTCTGGATCGATGTGCGACCATTGGGTTTCGGTGTGTAGTCCCGGTTGAGAAGTTGTAACGCATGTGTAGGCTAGCCTCCCGGGTGAATCACCTCCGACGCCCACCTGGTCTCGTAGTGCGATAAGAACCGGCAGAGTTGCTCAAATTCGTGCATGTGGTCTGCGATGTCCATGCAGAGGGGATGGGCGGTGATGGTGGCAATCCCCCCGAGTTGCTCGATCGTGTGAACTTGCTGCTCCACAGTTTCCCGCCATTCCTGAATCGTCCGTCGTCCGTGTGCCGCTGCGCTGCCGCTGCGCCTCTCCGCGTACTTGCCGTGCAGGAGCTGTTCGTGATCGGGCAGGGTATTAATCGGAAGTGACAGCAGTTCCTGACTCACGCGTTCCACGGCTGTGGTGTGTTCCGTGATTCGATCCGATACCAGTCGGATGCCGCAGTCCCCGAGCAGTCGGTAGGTACGGACATCGGAGCGGGAGGCATGGTTGCGCCAGACCGTGATCCGTTTCCCTGTGACGCTCTGGATGGCGGCGATCGTTTGCTCAATGTCCCGGCGTTGCATGGCGGCAGATCCCAGCGCCGATCCGCCGAGGGTTCGTGAGAGCCAATGCCGGACTGATTGAAAGGCACAGAAGGTGTGCCCGCCGAGCTCGGCGTTGGCCTGTCTGCTCAGGTTGCCCACCCCGTTCTGTTCTTCGATACAGGCCTTCCCGGTGATGAACATCGTGACCTTCACGTGATGTCGAGCGGCGATCTCGCAGTACCGCAGCGCCAACTGCACTTCGGTGTCTCGGGCATATGGTCTGTCGACATTGCGATAGGATCGATGGCGCACGTTACCGGTCAGGCAGACCATAGCGATTCCGATGGACAGGGTTCTTGCCGGCGTGTGCATTCTACATCGGCAAGCGGATTGAGATTGTGCTTCAGTAAGAGTAATCAGACTATTCGGGGGAATCAAGATTCATGAAGGTATGCAGCGGCTCGGGAAGTAGTGCGCTGAGGGAAATAGGCGGCTACGTCACCACTTGTCGCAGCTTGGAGCAAGGAGTAAATTAGAACATAGGTTCTCCGCTGTATGATGAGGGTTTCAGTGGACATGACTAGACATCGAGCGATTCGGTCGTGGCTCGTCGCAGGGATGTTGCTACTCGCATGGCAGGGGCTTGTGTCGGCCGAAGCGCCGCCGACCGAGACAGCGACGTGGAGTGAGATGCGTAGCCAATCATCCAACGCATGGTCCCAGACTCCGGTCATGAATGAGAGGCGCGTCGACATCTTTCGGCAGACGCCCACGTTGAGTGGTCGCTTGCAGGTTCGCGAGCAGACCCTCATTCCCTATGTCGGTGCTGGCTTCGGTGGGGGATATATGACGGAGCGGGATCGGGCTCTTGGTCCGGGGCCGGGACTTCCGCAGCAAAATCTCTCGGGCGACTCGTTGGGCAAGGGCATGATGCCGAACGAATTTCAGATGGGCATTCGCATTCCGTTTTAAGTCCTGCCGATTGTTTCGTGCCGTATCAGTGTACCCCTCCGCTCTCATCGCGTGCCTTGAACATTCGACGGGCGAGATCTGCCGGTTCCACTCCATCCAGGGTCGGGAGGACCAGGTGTGCCTCGACGAGTTGAGATGCCGGGTAGGTCGTCTCGATTGCGAGGACGTGCATGCCCGCCTTCAGGCCTGCGAGCACTCCTGCCCGAGAATCTTCGATCACCAGGCACTCGCTTGGCTTGAGCAACGGTGGCCGTGGCCTGTGGGCGTTCAGTTGCTTGAGCGTGAATGTATAGATCGCCGGGTCCGGCTTGCCGAGGGCGCAGTCATCCGCGGACACGATCAACTCAAATGCCTGTTCGATGGTGCTGCCGCTGAGTGCGGCAAGGATCTGTTCCCGTCGGCCGCCGGACGCGATCGCCAGCCGGTACGCTCCAGCCGCGCGCTGCACGAATCCGGTGATCCAGGGAAACAATGCCGGTTTGCGCAGAGCGGTATGTTCTCGGAACAAGCCGGCTTTTCGTTCGATAATCTCCGCATGAATCTCGGAGTCGCAGTTCCCATCCCGTCTCGTCAATAAGGCCGCCGTGCAGGTTCGTTCATCCATGCCCAGGTAGGTGCCGTAGTATTCCTCCTTACTTAGGCGGAGTCCCGCTTCCGCCAGCGCCTGCTGAAAGCAGTGCAGGTGGGGCGTTTCGTCATCGGCGATGACGCCATTAAAGTCGAAAATGATCGCGCGCATAGGAGGCCGTCTACTCTGATCTGCTCTGTGGGTGCGTCACTGTAGCCGACCGGTCTCCCCCGAACAAGCGGTTCTGCTTGTTCGGGGGAGAGCCCTACGGTATGCTGCGCGTTCGGCACGCAGCATACCGTGCCTGATCCAGCCACAAACGGACCCCGTGACACGATGAGTGACTACGCAGTTCTCGGCGATCTCCTGGTGATTTATACGGTGTCCACCGCGGTGGTCTTCGTGTTTCATCAATTTCGCCTGCCGTCGATCGCCGGGTTCCTCGTGGCTGGTGCGTTGATCGGCCCGCATGGGCTGCATTTGATCCCCGATGTCTCACAGGTGCAGGTCCTGGCTGAGATCGGGATTGTGTTGCTGCTCTTTACGATCGGGATGGAATTTTCCTCCGCGCACTTTGCCGCGGCCCGACGCATTCTCCTGGTTGCCGCGCCGGTGCAAACCGGGGGCGTTCTTATCCTGGCGATGCTCGGGGCTTTGGCGGTGGGCCTCTCGTATCAACAGGGGATTTTCTGGGGTTTTCTCCTTTCATTAAGCAGCACGGCCATTGTCCTGAAGGCCCTTTCTGAGCAGGGTGAAAGTGATTCGTTTCACGGTCGCGCCACCGTGGCGATTCTGATCTTCCAGGATCTGGCCGTCGTTCCGATGATGCTCGTCACGCCGATCCTCGGCACTCCGAGCGGGAGTGCGATGGGGACAGTCCTGATGACGTTGGTCAAGGCGGCGGTCGTTGTCGGATTGATCGTCGCGGCGGCCTGGTATCTCGTCCCGCGACTCCTGCGCCATATCGTTCGGAGTCGAAGCCGGGAGCTGTTTTTGCTTTCCATCATCGTGCTCTGTCTCGGTATTGCCTGGCTGACGTCGCTGGGGGGACTCTCGCTCGCGCTCGGTGCGTTTATTGCCGGATTGGTCATTTCGGAATCCGAATACAGCCATCAGGCGTTGGCCGAGGTCCTGCCGTTCCGTGACAGTTTCAATAGCCTGTTTTTCGTATCGATCGGCGTGTTGATGGACTTGCGGGTGGTGCTGGCGCATCCCTTCATTGTGTTAGGCCTGTTGTTGGCCGTCATTGTAGGAAAACTGATCACCGGGAGCGGGGCGATGGTGGCGGCTGGGGCTCCGCCCAGGTCATCGGTGCTTGTCGGGGTGGCGCTTGCGCAAGTCGGGGAGTTTAGTTTTATCCTGGCACAACAGGGGCAGGATGCCGGCTTGTTCACCGGGGACCAGTATCAAATGTTTCTGGCGGTGTCGGTGTTGACCATGGTGGTGACGCCGTTCTTGATGCAATGGGCGCCCCATCTGGGGCGGCGAATCGAAGCGATGCAACGCGTCCGTGGCTGGATGCCGGCCCGCACCGCCGCCCACGTGGAACACACGGAGAGTTCCCAGATCCGGATCAAGGACCATGTGATTATTGTGGGATACGGGCTCAATGGTCGAAACCTCGCCCGCGTCTTGAGCGAAACGGAGATCCCTCACGTAGCGCTCGATCTGGACGGCGAAACGGTGCGCCGCGAGGCGCGTCATGGCGTGCCGATCTACTACGGCGACGGGTCGAACGCCAATGTGCTTCGGCATATGAAAATCGACGATGCCAAAGTGCTGGTCGTGGCCTTGTCCGATCCGTTCACGGCTCGGAGAACGGTGAAAGTGGCCAAAGGATTGAATCCAAAGCTCCACATCGTCGTGCGAACGCGATATTTGCGGGAATTGGAAGAATTGCATCAATTGGGTGCGGATGATGTGGTTCCGGAAGAGTTCGAGACGTCGATCGAAATCTTTGCCCTGGTGCTGCGTACCTACAGTTTGCCGCAGGAATTTGTGGCGCGAAAAGCGGAGCAAATCCGGCGAGAAGGGTATGCGTTGCTGCGTCGGAGCGAGATGCCGGAGTTGGCGCATCATCTCCGCGGAGGCACGTTGACCGATGTCGAGGTGGAAACGTGCCGAATCGATGACGAGGCTCCGGCGGTGGGAAAGTCGTTGACGGAATTGTCCATTCGCCCGCGGACCGGAGCGTCGGTGATCGCCTGGACTCGCAGCCAGGTCACCCAGTCGAATCCGGCTGAAACCGTGCGGTTGCAAGCCGGAGACGTCGTCACGTTGCTCGGATCCCGCGACCAGATTCGTCGCGCCATGGCGCTCTTAAATGAGCCCAATCACGGCACGAGTCACCAGCTCAACTAGCGCTGTCGGCTAACTTCTCCAGCGAAGCGTCACGCGGTCTTTCAGCGGATGGTCTAAGGGACGTCCGGTTTGGATGGCGGTGAGATGGGCGGCCTTTAGTTTGTAGTACCACTTGGCGGGCGTATCAGCGTCATCGATCAGCATGAGCGACGGTTTGTATTTCAGTCCCACCGCTTGCCGCTCCATGGCTTGCTTGTCCTGCTTCATGAAGATGTTGGCAAAATAACGGAACAGGGGCTTGGCAAAGGGCAGCCAGGGGAGGAGGTTCCAGGCGGCGGCAAAATCGATCCGGCATTGCTGCTCGCCGATGGGCGTGACCGTGGCGCGCGAAGAGACGTACATTGAGCCGCATTGCACAAACTCGAAGCGTTGGTTGGGGAGCACGAAGTCGATGGTCGTCGTTAAGGGCCCGCCGTAGAGTCGGTTGAGGAGCTTATAGGGCCCGCTGTTCTTCGAGGGGGCATGTGGAACCATGCGGAACCCATTGGGGATCGGCTCGAAGGTCTTGGCTTTGTCGTGCATGCTGGCTTTGGTCCGCCACCAGGAACTCTGATGTACGAAGGGGCCGTGGGCCGGGTCCATGAGGCCAACGATGCCGTCGTCGATCGTGCAGTCTAAAATCGTCGAGATCTGGATCATGCGATAGGGCTCGGACGGCAACGGGAGGCGTGGGAGTGCCGGAACCGGTTGTTTCGGCTGCTGTGGATCGGGGAGAAACACCCAGATGTACCCATCCTGATCCTGGCAGGGATAGGATGTGATGCCGATCTTGTCGGGTTGTAACGGGGATCCTTCCACGAGTGCCGGAATATGGCGGCAGCGGCCGCAGGTGTCGAACTGCCATCCGTGATAGGCGCACTCGACACGCTCTCCATCAAAGTGTCCGAACGAGAGCGGCATGCCGCGATGTGGGCAAATGTCGCGTATTGCCGCCACCTTGCCGTGCTTGTCGCGGCAGATGAGAATCGGGTGTCCTAACATCACATGCGGTTGCATTTGGCCGACAGCCAGAGATGTGCTCGTGCTGGCTGGGTACCAGAAACCGAAGAGCGGGGCGCTCTTACTTGGTTTGAGTTCGGTGATGAGGTCTGTGCTCATAAGTAAGGCAGTGGCCAGATTTGTCTCGCTGAGTGAGATCGTTTGTCACCGAATGGACTATAACGGCGGGCCTGCAACAGGTCAAGCAACCGGCGGCATAGGGCGAAGGCTGCAGACGGCACGATCTGGATCGCCCCCCCGCTTCTGACTGCCTATTTGACCGCCCATTTCTTGACAAGAAAAAGAAGCGCAGACTATAGTTAATTTCCATCGCAGGTGACTCCATATCCCTACCCCGAGAGACGAGGTGCCCTCATGACAACCGCACAAATCGAGCCGACGGCTGCGCTGGCGGAACTTCGCGAGTCGAAGACGGATCGGGTCACGATCGTGCTCCTCAGCGGAGATCTCGATAAGGCCATGGCTGCGTTCATCATTGCCACCGGCGCAGCAGCCATGGGGATGCAGGTGACGATATTTTTTACGTTCTGGGGCCTCAATACGATCAGGAAGAAAGGCGCGAGTAGTTCAGCGTCTGACTTGCTGCGTCGGATGTTCGGGTTCCTCAACAAGGGTGGAGCCGATACGTTGCCCCTCTCGCGTTTTCATTTCTGGGGGTTGGGTACGAAGATGATGCAGGTGGTGATGAAGCAGAATCGTATGCCGGGCGTGCCGGAGTTGATGCAGATGGCGCTGGACCTTGATGTTCGCTTCATTGCCTGCACGACGTCCATGGGATTGATGGGCATTACGAAAGATACGTTGATCGACGGAATCGACCAATTCGCCGGGGTGACCACCTATTTGGCCGAAGCCAAGCAGGGCAGTGTCAATCTGTTCATATAAGCAAGGGGCTGAGGGGGCGGCATGATGCAGGCTGATGTGAAACTCGATACGCTCGGGTATTTTTGCCCGATGCCGATTATTTTGACCTCGAAGAAGATCAAGGAACTCACGATGGGGCAGGTGCTGGAAATCGTGTCGGACGATGAAGGCATCAAAAAGGATATGCCGGCCTGGTGTGAGACGACCGGCCACGAAATGGTGGGGCTCGAAGAGGAACAGAGTGCGTCCAAGCGGATCTATAAGGCCTTCGTCAAGAAGACCAAGTAGGGGCGGCGACAAGCGCGCGGCCGCGGGGCCACCATGTGAGTAACGCCGGAGGGCATGGTTACCAGCCTCCGGCTTTTTTATTGCCTCAGCCTTCCAGGACGGACCGGGGCGGGCCGGGTTGGGTGAGAGAGGGAACGTTGTGAGCCAGGTTGTTGAATGTGTCCCGAATTTCAGCGAGGGACGGAACGCCGAAATCGTCGACGCGTTAGCGGGAGTGGTCCGCTCAGTGCCCGGTGCTGTCCTGCTGGATTACACGAAGGACCCGGACCATCACCGGGCCGTGGTGACCTTCGCCGGTCGGCCCTACGCCGTGGCTGAGGTGGCCTTTCAGATGGTGCGACGGGCTTCCCAGTTGATCGATCTTCGAACCCATCACGGCGAACATCCGCGCGTCGGGGCGACGGATGTCATCCCGTTCGTACCGATTCGTGGCGTCAGTATGCAGGAGTGTGTGCAACTGGCTCGCATGGTCGGCCAGCGTATCGGGAATGAGCTCAAGATTCCGGTGTTCTTGTATGAACAGGCGGCGACCACCGCCGAGCGGATACAGTTGGAGTGGATTCGGAAGGGTGGATTGAAGGGACTGGCCGACCGGATGGCCAGCGATCCTGCGTGGGCGCCGGACTTCGGCCCGACGCATCTGCACCAGACAGCCGGGGCCACAGTGGTGGGAGCACGGTGGCCGCTGATTGCGTTCAATGTGAATTTGAAGAGTCGCGATCTTTCGGTTGCCAAGGCCATTGCCAAGTCGGTCCGTCAGTCGAGTGGCGGGCTGCCGTTCGTCAAAGCGATCGGTGTGGAGCTGACGAGCCAACAACTCGTGCAAGTATCGATGAATCTGACGAACCATGAAGAGACCCCGCTCCATGTCGTGTTTGCGGCGGTGCAGCATGAAGCGACGGCTCGTGGTGTGGAAGTGGCCGGCACGGAGATCGTCGGATTGGTTCCAGAGCAGGCCCTCATGGAGACGGCGCAGCAGACGCTCTGTCTCACGCAATTCGACGGGCGACAGGTGCTTGAGGCGCGATTGGACCGCCCCGAATCCCGAGAGGCGATGGGGCGGCTGGGCCTGTCGCAGCCATCCAAAGAGGTATCGCCTGTGTCGACGAAAACCGGGGTGGCGGCGGGGAAGGCGGCAGAATCTCAAGGGGTGACCGGGGGCAGCGTGGGGGCTGAGTCGGCGGCGTTCGCGGCCGGGTTGGGAATGATGGTGGCCAAGCTGAATCGTGCGCACGCGGTTGGGGCGCGCTTGGCTGAGATTCGCACGCGCCTTCACGAACTAGCGGAAGCGGATCGAGAGGCCTATGCACAGGTGCTGCAGGCGAGAAAACTTCCGATCACCCATCCGGATCGTCCGCTCCAACTCTCGTTGAACTTGCTGGGGGCGATCGAAAAGCCGCTGGAAATTGTGAAGGTGTCTTGTGAGCTCATCCCGCTCCTACGTGGTCTCTTGGCACAAGCGAAACCGGAGCTTCAGCCGGATCTGAAGATGGGGCTGGGACTCGCCAATGCCGTCATCGACGGGTGCCTTGGGATGATCGAAGAGAACATGAAAATCCAACCAAATCAGCTACTTATTGCATCGATTCGTGGGCGTTTTTCAGCGGTGGAACAAATGCTTGTGGATGCGAAATCGCTATGCTACACTCCGCCCTTCGATTCGTGGGCGCAAAACATGTTGAATATTCTGAAACTTCGGTGAAAGAGAGTCGAAGGTAGCTGACGATGGAAATTAAGGTTTTCAATAACAACGTCGAAAAAGCCCTGAAGGTCGCCAAGAAGAAATTGGCGGGCGAAGGATTGTTCCGAGAACTGAAGCGCCGCCGCTACTACGAAAAGCCGAGCGTTCGGAAGAAGGCGAAAGAGCGAGAAGCTCAACGTCGTCGGCAGAAGTGGCTCGCGAAGCGACGGCCCGAATAGACGTCAGGCGCTCGTTCCATCCGACGACTCGTTCGACCACTCCCTGTTGAGTTCTCCACTCCCGCAGATCCATGCAGGCGCAAGAGATCCACGCCGTCATCCGAACGGTCAAGCGGGAAATTTCCCGCTGGCCAGATCCGGTTGTCGGCGTCGTGGCTAGACAGTCAGGCCGTGATCCCTTCCTTGTATTGATTGCCTGTCTCCTCAGTCTACGCACCAAAGACAAGACCACAGCCGAAGCCAGCGCGCGGCTCTTTGCCTTGGCGTCCACACCGGCCGTCATGCAGAGGCTGACTCTCCCGGTCTTGGAGCGCGCCATCTATCCCGTCGGCTTCTATCGGACGAAGGCCAAGCAAATTCAGCAGATTTGTAGCCAACTTCTTGAGCGGTATCATGGTCGGGTTCCGGACAAGATCGATGAATTGCTGACTCTGCCGGGGGTTGGGAGGAAGACGGCCAACCTGGTGGTGACCGTCGGGTATGAGAAGCCCGGGATTTGCGTCGATATTCATGTCCATCGGATCAGCAACCGATGGGGGTATGTGCAGACCAAGAGTCCCGACGAGACAGAAACAGCACTGCGCGAAAAGCTTCCCCGCAAGTATTGGATTACGTTCAACGACCTGCTCGTGCCCTACGGGCAGCACCTGTGTCAGCCGGTCTCGCCATTCTGCAGCCAGTGCAAGATCGCCGCCTATTGCGGTCGAGTTGGGGTGACGCACTCCCGCTAGCCATGAGAAGGGAGTAGCCGGTGCACATTGGTGATCGTCGGATCGACGTCAACCCATGAGCCGGATCTCCTGAAAGTTCACTACAAAGTTTGACGGAGTTGCGAGTCTGCACCTTCCGTGTAGAATGACATGCCAGTCGAGTCTGTAGCCCTTCACGGGAGGAATCCATGGAAAACGTGTCCAAGTACAACGAGCTGCTGATGACTTATGTGATTGCGTTCGGGAGCAAGGTGCTCGGTGCTATTGCACTCTGGGTGATCGGGGGGTGGGTTATTACGCTTGCCGGCGGACTCACGTCTAAGGCAATGGGGGCGCGGAATGTGGATCCGACGCTGACTCGCTATACCGAGGCGGTCGTCAAGGTCGCACTGCGTATCGCTCTGATCATCGCGATACTGGGCGTCATGGGTGTGGAAACGACCTCCTTCGCGGCACTCTTGGCGGCGGCCGGTATTGCCATCGGTGCGGCGTGGTCCGGCTTGTTGGCGAATTTCGCTGCGGGCGCGTTTTTGATGGTGCTTCGTCCGTTCAAAGTCGGTGACATGATCACTGCCGGCGGCGTTACTGGCGATGTGCTGGAGATCGGGGTGTTTGCCACCACACTTCAGACCGGGGACAACGTGCGCGTGTACGTCGGGAACAATAAGATTTTCTCGGACAATATTGTGAACTACAGCCAAAATCCCTATCGCCGGGTCGATTTATCGGCTCAGTTGGCGCATGGCGTCGATTCTGGATCGGCGGTTTTGCAGATGAGGCGTGAAATTTCCGCGATCCCCAATGTGTTGACTACCCCGCCGCCCGATATCGACGTGGTCGGATTTACGCCATCGGGAGCACTCCTTGCCGTCCGCCCCTACTGTGACAACAAACACTACTGGCAGGTGTTTTTCGATACCAATCGGGCGATCGAACGCGTGGCGACGGCGGCCGGATGGCCGACACCGGCTCCGGTGCACGTTGCGGTAACCCGGCATTAGTCGGGGCGATGCCGTGCGCTGCATCCGGTGACGGCATCTGTTTCGACGATGGTTGCGGGCTGCCGCCGTGGCGTTATCCGACTGTTCAAAAAATCAAACTCTTCTGTCCCAGGATGAGTAGAGGTGATACTCATGAAGTGTCTCATGAGTGAGGCATTCGATCCGATGGGAGGGGAGACGTATGCTGATCAAAACAACAGGCAGCCTGGGATGGGCACTGTGTCTTGTGGTGGCGGCGGAACTGTTGAGCAGTGGATTTCCGGTGGACAGTCAGGCCGAATGGTATGTGGCCGGGCAGGCGGGATATGCGATGATCAAAGATCCCCGCAATACGCCGGTGACTGGTGATCAAGCCGTCACTGGCATCCCGAACGGGACGATTTCGTCCCGACTCGATTTCGACAACTCGCTGATGCTCGGGGCCAAGGTGGGGTACTATTTCGAGACGCTGCCCTGGTTGGGCGTGGAAGCTGAAGTATTTACCTCCGCTCCGAACTTGAAGCAGCAAGTGGTGACCGACCGGGCTCCCGGTGTCGGCACGTTTCAGTACAATCAGCCTGGTGCGCATATTCAGGCTACGACGGTGGCGGCCAATCTGGTCGCGCGGTACCAGATGGGGGCTTTTGAACCGTACGTCGGCGTCGGCCCTGGGATCTTTTTTATTCGGTCCTCGCATCCGTCCTACGGGGCAGGGAAGCCCGGTTATGCCGATGCCGATGTCAGGCCGGGTCTGAACACGCAGGTGGGATTGCGCTATCGATTGACGGAGCATGTGGCGCTGTTCGGTGAATGGAAGGTGAACTACACTCGTTTCCATCTCGAGCCGCGCGGGCCCTATGGTGGCGTCAATGCCAACTATTTCGTCAATATCTTTGCGTTCGGGGTCGGCTATCACTTCTAGTCCACCTCCTCGTCGGTGACCCTGTGCCGACAGCATGAGGCCGACGCGAAAAGGTTGGGTTGAAGGATGGGCGTGGGGGCGTGAGATAGTCACGCTCCGAGGCGTCTGCACCGCCGCCGGCGAGTCGCTAAATGAACAATTTGGTTTCCGCTTGCGCGGTGAGCGAGAGAATGGAGGGGAGCCCGAGTACCTCGTCCACGTTGCGTTCCACCGCGCCGGCTTCCACCCCCATATATTCGAGGCCCGCGCTGCATGCGATGAGGCGAAACTGCCCGACGAGACGGGCTTCCTGGAACATCTCGGAGATCTTCGGGACCTTCTTCTCCTTCAGAAGCCGGGCGACCTGTTCCGCCGAGGCCGCATATTCGGGCGGAAAATCGATGTCGTCGATCTTTCCTTCTGCGAGTTTCTTAATCGTCCAGAACAGCAACACCACGATTACATCCTTGCCCATGGCGGCGGCGGTGAGCCCCAGAGTGGCGACCTGATGCAGCTTGTCGTACGTGGCGTTATGGGCGAAGAGAACGAACTTGGGTTTGTCGGCCATGGCGGCTATTGGACTTTCTGTCTGGTTTTGACGCTATTCACAAAATCGGTGATGGCCGCATCTACTTCGGTAGGTGTCATGGCGCGATCGTGCATTTCGCTCTCGTCGAGGAGGTAGCGCTCCCCGTCTTTTTCCTGCCGCACCACCACGGAATTTTCCGGTGTCACTTCCACCCGCATGAACCATTCTTTCCTGCCCTTGGTAATCACCACTTCTTTGCCGAGCCCGATTCGGGTGATGTCGATCTGCAAGTCTGATTCGGGGACGTTGTCAGCTGCCCGAACCGCTTGCCCGCCGAGTACAACGGGGCACAAGGAGAGTGCGAATGCGAGAGCGGCCAGGCCGGAGGTGTGGAGGCAGGCTCTCCTAAGTCGTGCGCTGCGGGGTCGTAAGGACAGCATGGTCCGGAATTATAGCTGGCGGAGTAGGCAACGTAAACCGGCTTGCCTCCGTTGCTCTTTCGGCCATGCGAAGCCCCATGCTAGGATGCGCCGGTGATAAGCGAAGTTCTCACGCAGATCGAGTCCTACGTGCCGGCGAATGTGCTGATCTGGTTTGCGGTCTCCTCCGTGTTCATGTTCGTGGGGACCTTGATCGCAATTCCCGTCATTCTCATGCGGCTGCCGGCGGACTATTTCGATGTCCGCATTCCGCGCCCCTGGATGGAGAACCATAATCCGGTCCTTCGACTGATCGGCCATGTGGTGAAGAACGTCGTGGGCGCGATCTTTTTGTTCGCGGGTTTTCTCATGCTGTTCCTGCCCGGACAGGGCGTGCTGACGATGTTGATCGGCCTCTCTCTGATTGAGTTTCCCGGCAAGCGGAGGGTGGAGGCCAAGATCGTGGGGCAATCCACCGTCCTCAGCACCATCAATGCCATGCGGGCCAAGTTCGATAAACCGCCGCTCATCATCGCGCCCGACTGAGCGCGCCGCGGTCGGTTCGATCCCTGCACGGGGCTCCATCGATTACGTTGTTTCAGCTATGCCCACACTCTATCTCATCGACGGGAGCGCCTACATCTATCGGGCATTTTTTGCCCTGCCCCCGCTCTCCAATTCCAAAGGCCTGCAGACGAACGCCGTCTACGGGTTCACGACGATGTTGTTGAAGGTTCTACGGGATCATCGGCCGGACTATGTGGCGGTGGTATTCGATGAAAAGGGGCCGACTCATCGTCATGAAGCATTTAAAGACTATAAGGCGCAACGGCCACCCATGCCGCAAGGTATGAGCGCGCAGATTCCCTACATCCATCGCGTGGTGGAAGCCCTGTCTTTGCCGGTCATCAGACAAGCGGGGTACGAGGCGGACGATCTGATCGGCACTCTGGCCCGGAAAGGGGAGGTCGAGGGTCTTGACGTCGTGATCGTCACCAGTGATAAGGACATGTTCCAACTGCTCACCCCCAAGACGCGCATTTTCGATCCGGTGAAAGATAAATGGTTCGGTGAAGCGGATTCGCAGGTGCGCTTCGGCGTGGAGCCGGCACGTGTGGTCGAAATCATGGGCCTGATGGGGGATGCCAGCGACAACATTCCCGGCGTCAAAGGTATCGGTGAAAAGACCGCGATGAAACTGATCGCGCAATTCGGCACCATCGAAGAATTGCTGAATCGGGTCGAAGAAGTCACGCCGGCGAAAACCAAGAACTTGTTGTTGGAGCAGGGTGAGCAGGCGCGGATGAGCAAGCAGCTCGCGACGATTCAGCTGGACTGTCCGCTTGAATTTGTCCCGGCCCAGTTTCAAGCGAAAGCGCCGCAGACGGAGACGCTTGTAAGCCTGTTGCGTGAACTAGAGTTTATGACGCTGGCCAAGGCCTTTCAGGGAGAGACGCCTGAACAGAATCGGCTGGGGGCTGATGTCGAACAGATTCACGATGCTGCAGCGGCGGACGCGTTTCTGAAGAAGCAACCGGCAGATGCGATGTTGGGCGTCTCCTGCGTCCTGACCGGTGAGCCGGGTGTGCGCGCTGATATTCAAGGCTGCGCGCTGGGTCGGTCAGATGAGCACGCGGCCTTCGTGCAGGGCGAGGCGCGTGGCTGGCCACGCCCACTCGTTGAGTGCCTGCTCGATGGAAGCAAGCTGAAAGCCGTGCAGGATCTCAAGCCGCTGCTGTTGGCGCTTCATCGACAGGGTGTCGAGATGCCGGGGCCTTATTTCGATACGATGGTGGCAGATTATCTGTTGAACCCGAATCGCCGGGCCCATACGTTGGAAGCCATCGCCATGGATCTGCTGACTTATCAGTTGGGTGCGGGGGAGCGCGACGATGCTAGTAAGGGCCCGCAATCCCTGTTCGATGTGGATGAGGCGCTGGTTCGTCGAACGGGCGAGGCGGCCGCTGTGACGGCGAAAGTGGCACCGATGCTTCGTGAGCGGCTGAAGGAGCAGGGGAGCCTCGCGCTGTTTCAAGACGTAGAGATGCCGCTCGTGCCGGTGTTGGCCGACATCGAACGGAATGGCTTCTTGCTCGATGTTGAGGGCCTGCAGGTTTTGAGCAAAGAGTTGGAGCGTGAGCTGGAGCAGATGGTGGGAAGTATTTACCATCTGGCCGGCGGCGAGTTTAATATCGGGTCGCCCAAGCAGCTCGCCACAGTACTCTTTGAGACCCTCGGCCTGAAGCCGCTCCGAAAAACGAAGACCGGCTACTCCACCGATGAAGACACCCTCACGCAACTCGCCTCGCAGCATGACCTGCCGGCACAGATCCTGAACTATCGAACGCTGACGAAACTTAAATCAACCTATGTCGATGCCCTGCCGCAGTTGGTGAATCCAGACACCAAACGGCTCCATACGTCGCTGAACCAGACGGTGGCGGCGACGGGACGACTGTCCTCGACCGATCCCAACTTGCAGAATATTCCGGTGAAGGGCGATTACGGCCTGCGCATCCGCGAAGCCTTCATCGCGCCGCCGGGTTATCAATTGCTCTGCGCCGACTACAGCCAGGTCGAACCACGCATTTTAGCTCACCTCTCGCAAGACCCTCGCCTGCTGCAGGTCTTCGAGAAGGGAGAAGATATTCACATGGCCACGGCCATGGAGATTTTCAATCTGCCTGCAGGAGAAGTCACGCGGGAGATGCGTCGCGCGGCGAAGAGCGTGGTGTTCGGGATTGTGTATGGCATCAGTCCGTTCGGCCTCGCATCGAACATCGGTGTGTCGCAAGCCGATGCCAAGAAATACATCGAGACGTTCTTCGAGAATTTTGCGGCCGTGCGGACGTTGATGGATCGCAATATCGACGACGGCAAGACCAAGGGCTATACGACGACCATCCTCGGCCGCCGGCGCCCGATCCCGGAATTGCAGGGTGGCGATCCCTCGCAGCGCGGTGTCGGCGAGCGCATGGCGGTGAATAGCCCGATTCAAGGATCGGCCGCCGATCTGATCAAGGTGGCCATGATTAAGGTCCATCAACGCCTCCAGAACGAATTGTCCCGCTGCAAGATGATCCTTCAAGTGCATGACGAGTTGATTTTCGAAGTGCCGGACCAGGAATTGGAACAGGCGAAGCAGCTTGTGAAAACCGAAATGGAAGCCACCGGCGCGGCGTTGGGTCTGTCGGTTCCGCTCAAGGTCGATCTGGGGGTGGGGAGCAACTGGCGAGTCGCCCATCCGTAGCAGGATGTTGAAACAGGCTGCCAGCGGCGTTCTCAGTCGCACGTCTTCCTGCGACGTACTCAAGCGGTACGCCTCAGTCGACGTCCTCCCTGCGGCCTTGCTGGCCAGTCTGTTTGAACATCCTGAACGAACGCGGGTGTTGTACAGAGCGTCAGTCGATACGGTTCAGCCTATGCCGCCTCGAAAGCGTACATTGACCATACCCGAACCGGAGTTTCAGGCATTAGTGCAAGAAGCGCTGGACGGCCTGCCCGACGAGTATGCCAAACTCATCACCAACGTTGCCGTGGTGGTGGAAGAAGAGCCCTCACCCGAAGTCCTCGCCGACCTGGAGATGGAGGAAGACGAAGATCTCCTCGGCCTCTATCAAGGTCTCTCTCTCGACAAAGAATCCTTCTTCCAGGCGGGTGGACAACTGCCGGCCAAAATCTCCATCTATCGCGGGCCGATCCTCCGACTTTGTCGCACCAAGAAAGAAGTCGTGCAGGAAGTGCGCGATACTGTCGTGCATGAGATCGGCCATCATTTTGGGTTTGACGATGACGAGATGCCGTATTAGCGGGATGGTGAAAAAGACGACAGTATCGCACCCGGGGCGATGCGAGCCGAGAGACCTTTGCCGTCACTACGATCGCCAGCGGCTGCATCAGAGCCTGGGCTATCTCTCGCCGCTGGAGTTCGAGCGACGGATCAGTGCCCCTTAACCTGGTGTCCACAAAACCCGGGGCCGCTCATCTCGACCCCTTTTATTCGTTCGTGTGCCTGACGCGGCGATACGGTTGACTCTGATCGCCTCCTCATGCGATCTCAGCAAAGACGGAGGCCCTGGCGCCCCCATTATCTTTCAGAAATTGAGTGCAATGGTTCGAGCCAATTTTAATGAAGGTGCGCTCTAGAAAAGGAGAGCTACGATGAGTACAAAACCTACAATCGTCCTAGTACACGGTTTCTGGGGTGGTGCTGCACACTGGAACAAGGTGATCGTCGAACTCTCGCGCAAGGGATACGACAAGCTGCGCGCGGTTGAACTAGCTCTGACCTCTTTGGCCGACGATGCCGAGCGCACACGCAAGATGGTGGCACAGCAGCAGGGTTCGGTATTGCTGGTCGGGCATTCATACGGTGGGGCGGTTATTACTGAGATGGGTGACCTTCCGAATGTAGTCGGCCTGGTCTATATCGCCGCATTCGCGCCCGACGCCGGCGAGAGCCCCGGCGGCCTCAGCCAAGCCACGCCGCCGGCCGCGATCGCCAATCTTGCGCCCGACAGCGATGGCTATCTGTGGATCAAGGCAGACAAGTTCCACGAGAGCTTCTGCCAGGATCTGACGGCCGACGAAGCCCTGGTGATGGCGGTGGCACAGAAAGCGCCGCTGGCCAGTACGTTCGGCGATAAAGTCACCGCGC
The DNA here is from genome assembly GCA_037045225.1 of Nitrospira sp. NCBI lineage: Bacteria > Pseudomonadati > Nitrospirota > Nitrospiria > Nitrospirales > Nitrospiraceae > Nitrospira > Nitrospira sp. Next base: position 1,724,422 of record JBAOHZ010000009.1, on the reverse strand, counting down.
CCGCGTGGAAGAAGAAGCCGTGCTGGTACCAGGTGTCCAGTGAGGACCGGATGATCCATCCAGATAATCAGAAGCACATGTCAGGACGCATGAATGCCCGCAAGGTCCTTACCCTAGCAGCGAGCCACGCGTCGTTGGCGTCGAAGTCGGTCGAGGTGTCGGGGCTCATCGACGAAGGAGCCCGCTCTTTAGCGTGAGCGTCCACTCCCAGAGATGTCTAGCAATTCGCGGACAGAGTGCACTCACCGATCTATGGAACACAGTGCCAAGAGGCAAGTTCGTGCGGGGGTATGTTGTATGGCTGATGAACCGGTTATGAATACAGCCGACTGACGATCTGATCGAAGTTGAAGAGCATCGCGTTGGTGCGGGTGTAGGCCGCGTGGCCGTAGTAGTGGTCGCGGATATTGGTTGAGCTGGTGCAGTCTTTATAATCCACCAGCAGGCACTGGCCTTTGCTCGGGATGCGTCCAGGATCGAATAATTCCACCATACTTCGTAAAGTCCTGCCGATCTAACGGTCGACAAGTCCGAGCGTCGTTTTCCAGCGGTCAACATACGACCAATTGATCCGTAAATCGGCCTGGCGCGCGCGAATTTTTTCTAAGTCAGCGCGGTCCTGGAGTCGCCCTGCCACCATTTTGAGGATGACGAGATCCTCGATCGACAGCATAGGGACTTGGAGCGTGCCAAATGGGACCGTCTGTCTCCTCTCCAATGCGGTTCGAAGATAGGTCGAGTCTGCCAGGAGGAAATCGATCACGACTTCCTGCCCGGAGCGGATTCCGACAATGCGCCAAATCGAGATCCCCTGAAAGATCATAGGGCTCGGATGGATGATGGTGGAGTCGAAAAGGGATGAGACGAGCGCCTGCATCTGTTCGCGTGAAGGCGGATCCAGCAGAATGAGGAGGTCGATGTCCGTGGTGGCTCGAGGCTCCACCAAGGCGCTGTAGGCCCAGCCTCCGGCGAGCGCGTAGGCGACGCCGCGTCGGTTGAAATCGGTAATGAGGTCGGAGAATGCTTGGACTAGGATTGGCTCTGCCGCCATGCCTGCTCTTTGGCCAGTCGAATTTCGTGCATGACCTGCGAGATTCCCTCGCCCGGTCCATTCCGTTGTTCGATGACGGCTCGGCGCAAGGCCAGCCCCAACTCCGTCAGTTCGACCGTGCGGCGCAAATTGTCGGCAATACGTATGTCGTCTGCGGATGGGGACGATGGTGACATAACCCAGGCTCCGAGGAAGCGCGGTCGCTGAAGAAGAGTCTACTCGACGATCCGGTCGGGAGCAAGCAGGAAGGCGCGCTCTGCCGATGTTCCCTCACTGGAAAAGGGCGGGACCAGATCGATGTGGGGTCCCAATTGCCTGGCGCGGCCAAAATTCAGGATCAGGAATACAGCCGACTGACGATCTGATCGAAGTTGAAGAGCATCGCGTTGGTGCGGGTGTAGGCCGCGTGGCCGTAGTAGTGGTCGCGGATATTGGTTGAGCTGGTGCAGTCTTTATAATCCACCAGCAGGCACTGGCCTTCGCTCGGGAACCGTCCGGCGCGTCGGGCACATTCCACCCAGCGCTCAAAACCATCGTAGGGTTCCAGCAATTCCCACACCGCCTTATTGGCGGCTTTGGCATTCTCAGCGGGGAGCGCATCGCTGCCGGCCACGGCCAGTTCCTGCACGTAGTCCCCGCCCCAGGCAATCGGCATTTCGACGGTGATCTGCGGCAGGTCCATTTTGGACAGCCAGGTTTTTCCATCTGTGCGCAAATTGCGATGGTTCACGATGTGAAGCAGTTTGCCGATGCCGGATGGATCCCAACCGTACCGCACCGGCGTGCCGAAGGTCACGATATCGAGGGCCACGCCATTGAGCAAGGTGCCATTGGTCAATAACGGGTCGATGCGCTGAATGGCCTGCGCATCCGGCGCGGGTGGATTTGCGGCGAGCAGAAGATCGAAGAGGGTCTTCCGTCCCGTGATCGGCGATGGGCAGAGGAGATTGGAGGCCAGCGCAAGGACGAGGCCGGCTTGGCCATGGGCTTGAATCAGGATACGGTCGCCGGGGCCCAGATGCTGCTCGCCGACGAGGACGCGCAAGCGGTCCAACAGTCGGCAGGCGGCCAGAGCGCGGCCGAGGTGATGGTGTTCGCTGGACCAAAGTTCCCGGATACAGGCGATGGGTGTGGCCAGTTTCTGATTCAAGGCTTTCCGGCATTGGTCGACCGTGGTGGTCGTAAAGTTTCCCGCGTCGCCGATCTGGCTGTCGAGCAGGGTTTTTGTGGCGTCATCGTTGGCTAGCGGCGGTTTCATGCCGCCCGGCAGCGGGGTGATGCCATTCGTGCCTTCCCGCATGAACGAGAGGAGCGAATCTAGCCCTGAAATGCCGCGTGAATAGCCTCGCTTGAGCCCGCCCACTTCATCGAGCCGTCCCAGACCAAACACATCGGTCCCAGGAATGGCGCCATGCAGAAACATGATCAGCCGCACACCGGCTTGTGACAGCTTCTGCCCGAGCTGGCTCATGGCGTCCTGCCAGGCCGGGGAGTCGGTGTCGGGCGGCGTGGTCCAGTCCGCGTAGGTCAGCCGGTCGCCCGGATTTTTGCGGGAGAGTTCGTCGTGCTGAAAATTGTTTTCAATAGGCATGGGAAGATTGTCTTACCCGAAACGGAGCGCGAAGTTCAATGGAGGAGCTGCAGATTCGATCCGGAAGGAGGTTCAACGATGCGCGGCTGTATCGGGCGTGCGTGAGCTCGTGGACGTCGGCGCAGGTGGGCGGGGCTTGGGCATGACGGCGGTGGCAGAACAGGTTTTCGCTGCGTCATCGGTGCGGCGTTCCACGATTCTGACACCCTGCAGATATTCCTGCACGATTTCCTCCCGCACGACCTCGATGTCTTGCTCGGCCTCACGACCGGTGCGTTCACGCAGGCGATCGGTGGCATGTTCCTTCACGAGCACTCGAATTTGTTTGGCGATATCAGCTCGGGCGGCGAGCTCGGAGACACGTTGGCAGACGAGTGTGCCTTTGCTCAAGTCGCCCTGTCCCTGGCCGGTCAGTAGTTCCTCCGGGCTGGATATGGCTTGCGCTAGGGTGGCTTGGGCTGTGCTCGTCGGCGCTTCCCCCTGCTCTCGTGTGTGGAGGTATTGGAAGGTCTGGTCGGCGTGGCCGCGTACAGTGGGAGCCGTCAGATCTGCAGCCAGCGTTGGTGATGCAAGCAGCAGCGCACAGAGAGGCCACCATCCTGCTCGAAGGGGTCCGGCGCTCAGTGACATTACGGCGTTCCTCCCTGGTTGTTTCCCTTATTGGGAACAATTTGTGAGGGTTGGGGTGGGACGGCCACCGGTTTCTTCGGTGCCTGGTAGATGATGGACGGTGGGGTTTCGCGAGGGGCACCGCTTGATGGTTGTTCCGCAGCAGGCGCGGTCTGGTCGACTCCCGATCGATAGGTATGGAGTGTGCGCGTTGTCGGTCGGCCGTTTGGCGGCGGGACTTGCCGATAGGTCGGCATCGTGCCGCGGCTGCCCTGCGGTGGTGGTGTTCCAGGCTGTGCTGGTACTTGAATTGCGCCTGGTTGGGCCGGTTGCTGCGGGACGACGGCATAGCCCGGCAAGAAGGGAACGGTATGGGGCACGGGCGGCCGCGGAGGTTGCGGCGGGGCCGGTGGGGTTTGGGCCCCCACGGTCTGTTGCGCGATGGCCAGGTGCGGATTGTCGGGGTTCAGCCGACTTGCTATCCCAAGCAAGGCGTAAATTTGCGCGAGGCCGGTCGTCGATGGAGAGGGGTGCGCGAATGGAGCGAGTAACACCCAGTCGGTCCAGGCTTGCGCGACCATCGCATCAGACTCCGCGCGGTTGAGCAAGTCGTTCCGGTCATGGCTCAGTGCTTGGACCTGTTCAGGCGAGCTGGCTGCGGCGAGGGCGTCGTTCGCTGCGTCGAGTTCCTGTTGCAACGATTCCACATCCCGTCTGAGCGCAAGTAACTGCTCACGCGCATCCTCGTTCTGGCGTAAGGTCGCAATGGCCCGGGCGACCTCGTCGGTGTCCACCTGTGCGGTGAGATCGACACGGACCATGACGAACTCCCCATCCAACGTGGTCGTGACGTGTTGATCGAGAATGAGCACCATTCCGGCGGTGTAGCTGCGGAGTTCATCCCGGGTGACATCCAGATCCCGCACGACCGTGACGCTTTCCAGATACGAGGCGACCTGTTCCAACGCCTGTCTCTTGGCCTGCTCGGTGGCCAGTCTGATCCCATCTGATTTGGTTTCATGATCGTTCATTCGATGTTCGCCAGTTCCGGTGACGAGTCGAACTTCGGCTTGGCTTGGGGTCGGACAGGTGAGGAACAGGGAGAGAGTGATGCAAAGGAGGCCGAGAAAAAGGCGGATGGACCGCGCTCGTGTGGAGGTGTCGGGGATGAAACGCGGGCCGCTGTCGAAACGGTTTTGGGGCATCGCCTCACCACCGCGGTGTGTCTGTTTGAGTAGGGGAGTCGAGCAGTTGGCCCGACTGGGTCAGGATACCATCGATCCCCCTCGGGCGCCATGAGTGGCGGGGTTCGCGCCTTGCCTTCGCGGAAAACAGCATGCTAAGGTATTTTCTCTTCACTTCTCGAAGGGTCGTATGGTGGGGCAGGTTATGAGTCGTATCCGCAGTATGATCACAATCACGGCGGCCTTCTGCATGGTCGTCGGCCTGGGTCTGGCACTCGGGGCGCCCTCGTCCCAATCCGTTGCGTTTGCGGCACGCGGTGGGGGCGAAGCGGCAACTCCCGCTCAGGTCGGTACCACGGAGCACGTCATTCTCTTCGTGTTGGAAGGGTTGGGCCAGGAATCGCTTAAGAGTGGTGCGATGCCGGTCTTGTCGTCCCTTGTGAAGGACGGGGCTGTGACCTGGTCTGCCATGGCGGTGGCGCCTGCGCGCCGGTTGCCGACGATGGCATCGCTGGTGACGGGCATGCCGGTCGCCAAACACGGGATCACGTGGAACGTGTTTGAATTTAGTCGTGGATATCCCCGCGCGCCGACAGTGTTTGATTATCTGGACCTGAGCGGCGGCCGGGACAGTGCCATTTTCTATATGGATGAGTCGTTGTATCAACTTGCGAAGCCGGAGCCCTACACGGACTATCAAATGTGTGGTCCGCTGCGGGCCGAATGTAATCCTGACCGGTTGATCGGTTATGTCCGGGATTATTTCAAGAAGGCGACGAGTGGGTCTGGTTACGGTCATGCCATTCCGTCGTTGCCGCATCTTCTCGTGGTCCATTTGCCGACTCCAGGGCGCGTCGGGGAGGCGCAGGGTTGGAAGTCGGCTGCGTACAAAGACGCACTCAAGACGGTTGATAAAGCAATGGGGACGGTGCTCGATTTATACCGGGAACATGGTTTGATCAAGCAGACCACGGTGTTCGCCACCTCGCTGAGCGCATTTGGAGAGACGCAATTCTCGGCCGGCGAAGTCTCGGGTGAGCAGGCGAGTAATGTTCCGGTGGTGCCATGGATTGCCTCCGGCGTCGGTATCAAGGCTGGGCATACGATTCGCCAGCCGATGTCGATTATCGATACGGGCGCGACGGTGATGCGCGCGCTCGGCCTCACGACCTATACCGAATGGGAGAGTCACCCGGTCGAAGAAATCTTCAAGACCGCGTTCGTGGCTGCTCCTGTCAGTCCACTCCTGCAATAGAGGACCGATGCATTCATCATCGCACAGAGGATTCGCCGGACGGCAGGTGTACTTCTGGATCCTCGCGCTGGCGTGCGTACTGTTGGTTGGGCAATCGGGACGGCTCTTGGCGGCCGGTCCTCCCCCTGCGTACGGCAAAGAGCATCCGATTACCATCGATCCGACTCCGTTGGTGCCGCAATCCTGGTGGCAGATTCCTGGCGTGACGCCGCCGCTCTGGGTCTTGGACCCGGAGACCTCGGATGCCTACCGGACAACCGAAACGCGCGAGCTGAAGCTCAAGCCGGGACAATACAAGTTCATCAGTTTTACCTTCGACTTTCCCTTCACGGTGAGTTTGGACGGGAAACTGGAATACTCCAAGTCACTCGATCAATGTGTGGAGGGCCGCGGGACTCAGACCCTGGTGGTACGGTGCAAACGCACCTATCCCCATGGCGGTCAACGTGATGCCTATTACGGGAATAGTGAGGTGGGTGATGGCACAGGCACTCGATGATCTGCTGGATTCCCTCGAAGATGCGGACGACGCCACGCGTGAAGAGGCGGCGAAGGCTCTCGCCGAGTTAGCGAATCCGGCCACGCTGGATGCGCTCATTGGCGCTTGCAGCGATGAGTTTTGGTCTGTGCGGACTCGTGCCGGATGGGGCGTGGCCAAGATCGGCGGCCCGAAGGCGATCGAAGCGCTGATCGTACTCTTCAACGACCCGATCATGGAAGTTCGCAACGAAGCGGTCGCGGCCGTGGTCTCGCTTGGCGTGGGCCAGCTGGATCGGCTGCTTGCCGCGATGAAGGATGAGCGGTGGCGGGTTCGGGAGCATGCGGCCAAGGCCTACGGGGATCTCCATGATTCGCGCGCCGTCGATGCGCTGGTCTTTGCCTGCCGGGATCGCGACGGAGCCGTGAAGAGTGCCGCCGCGGAAGCGCTGGGAAAAATCGGCGATCCGAAAGCCATTCCCGCGCTGGTAAAACTATTCCGTGATTCATCCAAGATCGTGCGTGAAACCGCCGGCATTGCCCTGGTGGCGATCGGGCAACCCTCCGTCGATTTGTTGCTCGAGACATTGAAGGACAAAGATTTCGTCGTGCGTTGTCATGCGGCTCGTGCATTGGGCGGCATGACGACGGACTATCAAATCGGCCGGAGCTGGGTGCAGGAGCCGCGTGTCGTCGATGCCTTGATCGAGGCGTTGAAAGATCCCGATCGCGCGGTGCGCGAAGATGCCACGATTGCGCTGGGTATGATCGGCGATCCTCGTGCCATCGATGGATTGCTGGAAGCGATGAAGGACGGGGCGGTGAAGCGCCATGCCATTGCGTCGCTGGGTATGATCGGTGATCCTCGCGCCCTTCCTGCCGTCTTAGCCGCCCTCAAGGGAAAGGGTGTGCGTCAGGACGGCACTCCGACCCCCGGGTGCATCGTCAGTGAAGACGCATTTATCAAGGAGGCGGCCGCGACGGCGCTCGGTCATTTCCGCGACCCACGCGTCATTCCGGATCTCATCATGCTGTTGAAGGACGGGGTGTTACGTGAGAAAGCGGCGGCGGCGTTGGTGTTAATCGGTGACTCCGCCATCGAACCGCTGATCTCCTTTCTCTACGATCCCAAGGCTTCGGAAGTGGAGGCCGAAGGTGAACGCGTCCTTTCCTACGCATCCGTCCGGCTGACGGCGAAAGATTCTTTGCGGTTACTCGTCGTTGAAACGTTGGAGCACCTTGGGTGGACGCCTCCGGATGAAGAAACGTCGGTAGACTCCAGCCAAGCCGATAATCTTCGCGTCGACCGCCCCCTGGGCGATATCGGCCGGTTTGGTCCGAGCGGAGATTTTGCCAAAGGATCGGTGCGGTAATCTCCGGTTTTCTCGCCCGGGATTTCTGTCTCGGAACGAGTATCTCCGGCGGTCCTACCGGCTGTGCCTTTCTGTGTGGAAGGGCGGTGCGGAGGGCGCTTCGATGTCAGGTTGCCCGGCCGACCCCGCGGTGACCCCCTAAAAAATTCTGTGTGAAGGTCGATGGCCTCACCAGAGGCCGAGGTACCATGGCCGACACTGTCACTGAACAGATCGCAGCGTTGTCGGACGAAGATTGGGCGATTCGAGAAGAGGCTGCGACCCTGCTGGGCGAGCTCAATGACGCTCGGGCTGTTCTGCCACTGACAAAGATGCTCCGTGATTCCGATCGGGCTGTCCGTGAGGCCGCGATCGGGTCGCTCTCCTCGCTTGGCTCCGCGTCGGTCCCTGCGTTGGCCACCTGTTTGGCGGATCCGGCGTTGCAGGTGCAGGAAGCGGCTTCGGCCATCTTGGCCTCGATTGCCGATGCGCGGGTGTTTCGCCCGTTGGTCGAGGCCCTGGGTAGTCGCGATTGGATCGTGCGTATGCATGCCGCGAAGGGGCTGGGACGGATCGGCGATCCGGAAGCCGTCAACGTCTTGATGCCGCTTTTGCAGGACAAGGTCAAGGCTGTTCGCGAGGAGGCCTCCGGTGCGCTGGCCGCCATCGGTGCCGCCGCCGTGTTGGGGTTGATCCAAGCCCTGGAGCACGATGAATGGTTGGTTCGCCTCCATGCGGTGGAGGCGTTGGGGAAGCTGAAGTCTCCGGACTCGGTCGATCCGTTGCTGCGCGCGCTGTTTAATGAGCGGGACTCGGCGATTCGCGAAGATGTGGTGCGGGCCTTGGGTGCGATTCGGGATGCGCGGGCGGTCGATTATCTGGTGACGGTCATGAAGGAGCCGGGGTTGCGGCTGTTGGCCGTCGAGGCGCTCGGCCATATCGGCGACCCTCGTGCCGTGCCTCTGCTTCGGCGGGTGGTGGAGGGGGTACCGCTGGGCGAGCCTCGCGACACGGCCACTCCCTGTGCCGATGGGTGGACGGACGAGATGGCGACCATGGGGATGGCGGCTCGTGCGTTGGGCATGATTGCCGACGGAGTGGCCATACCGTCTCTCATCGTGGCCTTGCGCAATACCATTACGAGGTCGGAGGCGGCTGCGGCGTTGACCAAGTTCGGACCGGCGGTGATTCCGTCGTTGTTGCCGATGCTGGCCAAGGAGCAGGACGAAAATATTCGGTATCACGTTCGAGAGACGTTGACGGCTGTTGGTTGGCGTCCAGGGCGGGTCTGATAGGGAAAGAGTTCGTGATGGGTGATGTCGCTGCGGGTAGTCAGCCCCGGCACTCACCGAATCAGAAAACCTCGCACTCGCGAACGAGAAACATGTCCAAGGAAAGTATCGATACACTGGTTTCTGAACTCACCCACGAGGAAGAGTGGCGGCGTATGCGGGCGACGGCGGCCTGCTTGGCCGGTGGACCTCGGGCGGTGCAGGCGTTGACGCAGGCGTTGGAAACGGGCGATGTGGCCCTCCGAGCTGAAGCGGCGGCGATGTTGTCGCGGATCAAGGATCCTGCAGCCGGACTGTCGTTGGTCGGGTTGCTTCGGGATTCTGAAGAGACCGTCCGGCAAGCCGCCTTTGCAGCTCTTGAGCAGATGGCCGGCAACCTGGATGACGAGACTGCCGCAGGTCTGGTACGCAACCTCCACGAGTCTCCGGATGAGGATGTGCGCAATCGGGTTCGGCAACTCCTGGGCGTGATCCCCAATGCGATCACTCCCCTGTGCGAGATGTTGACCCATCCGGAGGTTGAAGCGCAGACGACTGCAGCGATGATCCTGGAACATTTGCTGGATCCGCGCTCGGCGGACGGCTTGATCGATGCCATGTCGTCCCCTGCGGTGCGTGACACCGCGGTGCGGACACTGAAGAAGCTGGGGGCGATTCGAGACCGGATCGATGCGACGTTTAATGCTTTGCGCGACGTGGAGGGGGCGAGCGAACGTGAAGAAGCCCGCATGTCCACGGTCATGGATTTGCTGGGGATCGGGCGACCCTCGGTCGAAATTCTGATTGAGTATCTGGAAGATGACGATTGGGTGGTGCGGGAAGCGGCCGCAGATTTGCTGGGAAAGATTGGGGATGTGCGCGCGGTCGAGCCGTTGATGAAGCGGCTTCAGTTGGATAAGGATACCGGAGTGAAAGAGTATGCCGTGAAGTCGCTGGGGCTCATCGGGGACCCGCGTCCGGCGCAATTGTATATTGAGGCAATCCCGATCAGGCCTTTGCGTGTGATGGCGATTGAGGCCTTGGCGAAAATCAAGGATGTCGAGGTCTTGCGTCCGTATAACGAGCTGTTCAACCGGTTGCGGACCGACCGGGACGGCATCGTGTCGTACAGCGCGGGCCTCATCGCAGACAAACTTGCCGCGCTTGAAGGCGAACAGCCGGTCGGACAGGAGGAATCGGACGATCATGAGTGATGCCGAGCGAATTGCACAATTAATCTCCGCGCTTCGCGATGACAACGAAGCGTTGCGGGACCATGCGATGGCGAGCCTTGGGCAGATGGGCATCGAGGCCGTTCCGCAACTGATCGGCCTGATGGCCGATGAAGACGTGGTGATTCGTGAAGCGGCCGCGACGGCCGTGGTGCGGATCGGGCCTGTGGCGTTCGATCAGATGCTGGAGGCGTTGACCGACGATGAATGGGCGATTCGCGAGCAGGCGGCGAATGCGCTGGGGCGTTTTCGCGATTCGCGTGCGGTCGATCCCCTCATGGTGGCCCTGAAAGACAAGGACGGAGCCGTCCGGACGGCGGCCGTCTGGGCCCTGGAACGGATCGGCGACTCCCGTGCGACGCCGGGATTGATCGAGGCACTCGGCGACGGCACGGTGCGTGAAGACGTGGCGCGGGTGTTGAAAAAGATCGGTGATACCAGGGCCGTCGATGCGCTGATCGGCGGACTTCTGGGCCCCAATTGGATGGTGCGGCGTCATGCCGCGGAAGCGCTCGGCAAGATCGGTGATCCGCGTAGCGCCGATGCGTTGATCCAGTCCCTTCAGGATGAGGACTGGCTCGTGCGTCGAAATGCCGCCGAGTCGTTGGCGCGCTTGGGGGCGAAGCAGGCCATCGAGCCATTGCTTCCCCTCCTGGAAGATGAAAATACGATGGTGCAGGAAACCGTCGAAGGTGTCCTTGCAAGTTTGGGATGGAAACAGGCGACCTCGTCATAACCCGATAAAGGAACTCTACTATGGCAGAAGAAGCACCGGCAAAGCTGATTCAGATCGGACCAAAGGGCGGCACCAAGAAGGACGGGTTCAACCTGGTGACGGAACGGGTGGTGGCCGTCAATCCTGAGGCCAAGCAGTTGGAGGTGGAGCTGCTTGCGTACGACGGCAAGACCGTGGTGTTGGATGTCGGTGACGAGGCCCTCGAAGATTTCCTCAAGATCAAGCCTGGCGATGGCGCGACGATCCGTGTCGTGGAAGAAGGCGGCAAGCGCATTGCGAAGAGCTTCCGGATCCGGGCGAAAGACCCGAATGCGGCCAAAGCCGATGCCATGTTGATCGATCTCAAGGATTCGCATTGGCTCAATCGAAAATATGCGGCGGAAGTGTTGGGTGAATTGAAAGATCCGCGCGCCGTTCTGCCGCTGGTTGAGGCCCTGACCGATGAGGTGGGCGATGTGCGGCAGCGAGCCTACGATTCCTTGATCAAGATCGGCGGAATCGCCGTCTCGTCACTCGTGCCGTTGTTGGCTTCTGAGGAAGATGATGTGCGCCAGTCGGCCACGGAGATTATTCGGAAGATCGGAAAGCCGGCCGTCGAGCCCCTTGCCACGGCCTTGGCGGATGCCGATGACCGGCTGAAGACCCGGATCATGAAGGTGCTCGATCGGATGGGCTATAAGCCGAAGGCCAAAGAGGGCGCTCAGGCCGAGCCTGCCAAGCTGCTCAGTTAGTGTGGGCCGTCCGGCCGCCGGTTAGGCGGCCGGATTTTTCGTGGGGCGACCGACCGAGACGTGGCGGAATCCAAAGCCAACCACGCGGTCCGACTCGTAGGTATTGCGGAGATCCAGCAACAGCGGTTGCCGCATGGATTTCTTCAGCCGATCGAAATCAAGGTTTCTGAACTGGTTCCATTCGGTCATGATGATCAGGCCGTCGGCGCCTTCCGCGACGTCGTAGGTATCCTGACAGGGCACCATTCCCGGCAGGAGTTTCGTCGACTCCTCCATTGAGGCTGGGTCATAGGCGCGAATCGTCGCCCCTGCCTTCATAAGTTCGCTTAAGATTGTCAGGGACGGGGCTTCCCGCATATCGTTGGTGTTGGGCTTGAACGACAGGCCCAATACGCCGAGCGTTTTTCCCTTCACGTCGCCGCAGGCCTCTTTCACCTTTTCGACCATCCGCAAATGCTGTTCGTAGTTCACCTTGGCGGCAGCCCCTGCGATCTGAAACGGGTAGCCCACACGCTCACCGGTCTGGACGAGTGCCGCCAGGTCTTTCGGGAAACACGAACCTCCGAATCCAGGTCCGGCATGCAGAAATTTGTTCCCGATGCGATTGTCGAGGCCCATTCCCTTGGAGACCATCTGCACGTCGGCGCCCACTTTTTCACAGACCGTGGCGATTTCGTTGATGAAGGAAATTTTGACGGCGAGAAACGCGTTGGAGGCGTACTTGATCATCTCTGCGGTCGGAATGTCAGTCACGACGATCGGAGTTTCCAGGAGGTACAGCGGACGATAGAGGTCTTGCATGATCGCCACGGCCTGTTCACTGTCCGCGCCGATCACGACACGGTTGGGGCGCATAAAGTCTTCGATGGCCGACCCCTCGCGCAGGAATTCAGGATTGGAGACGATGTCGAAACGGAAGCGGCCGGTTTGGTTGGCCTTGATGACTTCGCGGAGCTTCTCGCCGGTCCCGACGGGGACTGTGGATTTTGTGACAATGACTTTGTAGCCGGTCATGTTCTTCGCGATGCCCCGTCCCACTTCCTCGACATAGGACAAGTCGGCTGATCCGTCTGATTTCGGGGGGGTCCCCACGGCAATGAAGATGGCCAGCGCCTTGTCGACGGCCTTGGCGACATCGGTGGTGAAATGCAGGCGGTCTTCTTTGATGCCTTTGGCGACGAGTTCGGTGATTCCCGGTTCAAAAAAGGGTACTTCTCCCTTCTCAAGTCTGGCGATGCGGCGCGCATCGGTGTCCATACACGTGACGTTCACGCCGAATTCCGCGAAGCAGGCACCGGTGACTAGGCCGACATAACCCGTTCCAATCACACTGATATGCATGGAAGCATCTCCTCCTGAAGGTAAGCCGTGGAAACTCTGGGTGAGTATCTGTGTAGAGTTGGTAGTATAGCAACGCGTACGAAAGTGAGCAATTCATATCGCAGGTTTTAACCGGCGGGCGGGGCGGGGGCGAATTGCAGATTGCTGCGTACTTCCAGTAGAATTCGGCCCTCTTTGAAGGAGCGGCTGGCACATGGCAGGTTTGGGCGGGTCCGTTCAACGACCACTAGCGATGATGATGCGTCCCATCACCAGGACCGTGCATCCCGATGACACGCTTTTGGCCGTCGCCCGGCAGCTGCGTGATGCCCGTGTCGGGGCGATGCTCGTTGCTGATCATGGCGACTACGTGGGCATCGTCAGTGAGGCCGACCTTGTTCGTAAGGGCATGGCTAGCGGGGCAGCCGCTGAGCAGGTGAGGGCCCGTTCGGTGATGAGTACACCTCTGATGACGATCGATATTGCCCAGTCCGCGCACGAGGCGAGTGATGTGATGGCTGAGCGGGGGATCCGGCACCTCGTGATTACGGAAGAGGGTCGGGCGGTGGGCATGATTTCGGTGCGCGATCTGTTGCGCTATTTCAAGAATTGGGGAGCGATGTAATGATGGTGCGCCGCCGCCTTCAGCATCGCCGGTGTGTTTCACGCGGCCCTCTGGTCCCTTGTTGATGATGCCACAGGGATCCGCTGCGCCCTCCACTCCACGCCTCTTTTTGCTCATCACGGCACTCGTGACCGGTGCTATTGTCATGGCGCTGGAAATTCTTGGAAGCCGTTTGCTGGCCCCGGTCTTCGGAAATTCTCTGTTTGTCTGGGGGGCATTAATCGGAATCATCCTGGCGGCCATGAGTTCGGGGTACGCCTTCGGCGGCTGGGCGTCGGATCGGTATCGAGTTGCGGCGGTACTTGCGTGGCTCCTGCTTGGTTCCGGGGCCTGGACGGTGCTGATGTCCTGGATGGGCCAGGCCGCGATCTTCAAGGTTGCTACGCTCATCGAGGACCCGCGATGGGGCCCCAGCCTTGCGGCCTGCGTCTTGCTGGCGCCCCCGGCGTTTGGGTTGAGCGGCGTCATGCCGGCATTGCTTCGATTAGCCGTTGTCGACATGGGGTATCTCGGTCGCCACACCGGCAGCATGATCGCGCTGTCCACTGTCGGGAGTCTGGCCGGGACCTGGGGCACGGCCTTTTTTCTCCTCTCCTGGTTGGGGACCCAGACACTCGTGGCTTCTTTGGGAATGCTCCAGCTGTTGCTTGGTTTGTTGTGGCTGCAGCAGGGGAGTGGAAAGATCTCGAAAATGACGGGTGTGTTCCTGACCGGCCTGCTCATGCTGAGTTGGCAATTGTTTGGGCAGGCGCCTCCCGTTGCCGGGTTGGTGCATCAGGAGGATAGTCCGTATCAGCAGGTACGCGTTCGCGACGACGATCTGTTTCGCTACCTGGTCCTTGATCGCACCTGGCACGCAGTGATGTGGCGGTCCGACCCGACCACGCTCTTCCTTCCGTACAGTCAACTCATGGTGGCGGCAGTGGCATTGGCTCCGGAGCCCAAACGGGGACTCATTCTGGGGCATGGTGGTGGATCGCTTGCCAAGTGGTTGGCGCAGGTCTGGCCGGAGCTCGAATTGGATGTCGTGGAGTTCGACCCGGCCGTTGTTAGGATGGCCGAGGAATATTTTGAGTATCACCCCCCTGCTAACCATCATGTCTTCGTCAAAGATGCTCGTGTGTTTTTGCGCGATACGAAGGTAACGTACGACGTCATCTGGGTCGATGCGTTTGCTCGACATCTCATTCCATTTCATTTGACCACGGTAGAGTTCTTCTCGGAACTCCGGAGTCGGCTGAATCCCAATGGGGTATTGGCGCTCAATCTGGCGTCGTCCGGCGAGGGTGGGGATCTTCAGCGCGCGAACGCGGTTGTGCAAACGTTGAAGACGGCGTTTCCTACGATCGAGTCTTTTGGCGTGAAGGGGCCATGGCGGGCGCATCAAACCACGGCGGAGAATTTGATTTTTTTCGGCGGCGGGCCCATCGATAGAATGCCGTATGGCGAGGTAGTGACCCGTATTCAATCGCAGGTCGAAGCTCGCCGGCTGCCACCTGAAGCAACGGCTTTGTTAGCGGCGCGACGCGTTCAGCCCTGGTTGCCAGGCTTGACCTTGACTGACGACTATACGCCGTACGATTTGCTGATCGGATCGCATGCGGCAGAAATGTCTCCTGATGGAAAGGTGTTGCCGTAAGCGTATGAAATAATAAATTAAATATGGTGATTCTCTTTCCGTGACAGCAGGAATTTTTTTGGAGAGCGGTCTGAATGAACCGCCAAGAACTTTCTTGCTTCCTTTTTAATCCCTATGCTATAAGGTGTCCCTCATCAGCCTATTATGTAGGACATTTTTGAGTAGTGGAGGCTAGCCTCCTGGGCGGAGTGTCTAGCGGATGGTTCAGAGCGCGGTGGTCATTATTCACCAACCTAATCGCATCTCTTCTTAATCTCTTTAAGGAGGTAGGTCATGGGTAAGACGATGGTAGCAGTTTTTTTTGGCCTGGTCATGCTGGTGGCTGGGGCATCTGGCGCGTATGCGCTGCAAGCTGGCGGTGTCGAAATCGGTGATTTGGATACCGGTTCCGTCGTCGGTCAGCCGTTTAAGGAATTGATCGTGGACGCGGAATTGTACGCCGTTGAAATCGGCAACATGAAGGCGTGGTATCCGCCTGTCACCGTGATCGACTTTAAAGTTCGTCCGGGCCGTCCGGTCGTGTTGAAGGTCACGAACAGTTCTACCGCGGAGCATGGGTTCCAAATGACCGATGCCGCCAACTCGGGTTCGCCGTTTGTGATGAAGGCTGAAGTGGTGTTGAAGCCGGGTGAAACCAAGTACATCGGCGTTCCCACCAGTGACATGTTCTATGCCACGCAGGGGAACACGTTGATCTACCGCTGTCATCTGCACCCGGCCCATGTCGGTGGCAAGATCCTGATGATTAAGTAATCGACGTTTGAAGTGACGATAGTGCAACGCCCCATCTGCAGTGATGCAGATGGGGCGTTGTTGTATCGAGCGCCTGCTGGTTGATGGCGCGGAAATGTTTATTTCCTAGGCTTCCTGCTCCGGATGGCATTCGGCTGCAGCGTCCAGGGGGATGCTCTGAATACCCTTCAGTCTACCTGCCACAATCAGGAGCAAGAAGCGGCTTGCTATAGGGGCTGCCTGCCGCTGTTCCGTCACAATCGCGTTCATGTCCACGATCATTTCGTCACCGTCCCATTGTGTGTCGTTCACGATCCAGAAGTGGTTGGTGGCATCCGGGAATTGTTTCGCCACGAAGCTTTCTATGATGGTGCCGATATCTCCCGTTTCGGCGATGGCTTGGATGGGAAGCGAAGCTATGGCGAGGAGGCCGAATAGGAGCAGGAGAGTCACGCGTGTCATATGCACCTCCCGTTGAGAGGGTGGCGAAGAGGCGGAATGCAGCGAGGCCAGGATAGAAGGGGAATTGGCCTGCGCAGGCCGCACATCTCTTAAAGTCTACAGCGATCGATCCGGGAAAGCCATAAAGTTGACGGTTTGCACATATCCGAAAATGACGAAGGCTCCCGAAGGAGCCTTCGCGCTGCCATCTATATGACGATCGTAGGTGGTAATTAGTTGCGAACGCCGCTCCACACCTTGGCGGCGTCAATTTCCTTGTCAGGATTCAAGGTCTTAGCTTTGTCCAGGAGCACGTCGGTGGTTTCCGGATAGGCCGGGTCGGCGATGCAGCAATTGTCGACCGGGCAGACCGCTGCGCATTGAGGTTCGTCGAAGTGTCCGACGCACTCGGTGCAACGATCATGAGTGATGACATAAATATTGTCGCCGACTCCCTGTCCGTCGCCGACATGGTTGCCCTTCCCTTCGGCGTCGCTACGCGTTTCGAAGATCGCTTCGTTGGGACATTCTGGCAGGCATGCCCCGCAGGAAATACACTCATCGGTGATCAGAAGCGCCATGGCCTGTGCCTCCTAGTTCCTAAATGACGGATAAGATGTTGACAATTTCGTGTCGCCGCGACCATAGTTCGCGACGAAACAGGTCCGCATTCTATGCTGCCGTTCTTCGGCAAGTCAACAGAATGAGACTCGGGAAGAAGGCCTAGCGCTCGGAAAGTCATGGGGCTTTGGGCCCAATGTACATGCGGCTCTGCGCGTGTGCGATCACATGAGGATGCATCCATGTCCGACGACATTTGGTTATGGTGACGCGCGTGAGTGCTGCCGAGTCGGAGCAGCGTCGCAAGAAAATTGTAACGTTTGCGCTCTTGCTCATTTTACTGGTGAGTGTGATCCTGTTTCTTGGGGGGCCGAAGGAATCCGAGCTCATTCTCGTCGAGTTTCCGAATGGAAAGACCATGGAAACCGAAGTGGCCAGTACGCCTGAAAAATTGCTGTTCGGGCTCGCGTTTCGCGAAGGATTGCCAGCCGATACAGGGATGCTTTATATCTTTGAGTCGACCGGGCTGCATCGCGTGCAGACGAGACAGTTTCGTATCGCCGTCGATATGGTGTGGATCGACGAGAGCCACCATGTGGTGCACCTCTTAGAGCAGGTTCCCCCCTGCGAGAAGGACCCCTGTCCGTTGTACGGGCCTCCCCCCGAGCCGGTTCGGTACCTCATCGAGGCCGAGGCGGGCTCCATCCGGCGCGCGGGCATCACGACGGGGATGGAACTCAAGTTTACGCTTCGCATGTAAGGAATCGGAGTCGTCTTATGGAAGGGTTTCAGTACGTGGCCAAGGTTGAGGACATTCTCCCTGGCCAGGTCAAGGTTGTCACGGTCAAGGAGCGGGCCATTGCGGTGTTTAATATCGAGGGCCAGTTTCACGCCATTTATAATGAATGCCCGCATGAAGGGGGGCCCCTGAATAAGGGGCGTGTGAAGGGACATGTTGTTTCCTGTCCTTGGCATGACTTGAAGTTTGATATTCGCAATGGGCAAGGGACCGACGGAGGAGGTTACTGCGTCGGTAGCTATGATGTGCGGGTAGAGGATGGACAGGTGTTTGTCGGGGGGCGGCGCAAGGTATAGCTCCTGGCAAGAGTGCCTGGGATTTGTAGGAGAGTACTATGAGTCCATTAAGCAAGGCAGTGCCCACCGGGACTGAGCAGGAACCGGGGGCGAAGATACTCAAGGCCCGGGTGGGGGCATCGGTGCACATTCGGCTGTGGGAGGACCGCACGCGTGGGGAGTTATGGGTTCCCGCCTACGACGCCACCGTCATGCCCCTGGTCGAGGACGATTTTCTCCGCACGGCCAGCAATAATGCGGTCGATGCGGGGCAGCGTACGTTTGAGTTCAAGCCGATGGTCGTCGGGACCCACCGGTTGGTATTTGAAAAGCGGATGGGGTGGAAATTCACGGCTGAGGACCGGCAAATTTTCTACGTGATGGTGTCGTAACGCGGCGGGAGGCGATGAGAACTGAGGCATGCCTGACATTGCCTGTGTGAATGGCCGTTTCGGTCTACTGGCTGATGCGGTTGTCAGTATTGAGGATCGGGGGTTTCAGTTCGGTGACGGGGTCTACGAAGTCATTCGGACCTATCGCCGACAGCCTTTTGCCTTGGACGCGCATCTGGCTCGACTCGAGCGGAGCGCTCAGGCATTGCAGCTGTCGAGCGGGTATACGAGGACGCAATGGGCGTCTTTGATTCAGGAAGGTCTGCAGCGGAGCCAATTTGCTGACACCAAAATTTATCTGCAAATCACTCGTGGACAGGCCCCCCGCGATCACCCATTCCCGGCATCATCCGTACCGACCACCGTTCTGACCTTCCGTGAGCTTCATCTGCTGGATCCTTCCGTTCGTACGGCCGGGGTCCAGGCGATCTCAGTCGAGGATATCCGGTGGGGGCGGTGCGATATCAAGAGCGTGAACCTCTTGGCAAACGTCCTGGCGCGGCAGCGGGCCAAGGAAGCGGGGGTGTTTGAGGCGATTTTGGTCCGAGAGGGGGCTGTCACGGAAGGTTCGGTCAGCAATGTCATGATCGTGCGGAACGGAACTATTTACACCGCACCGGAGGGCCCTAGGATTTTGTCCGGGGTGACGCGCACGATCGTATTGGAGTTGGCACGCAAAGAAGGGATCCCGGTCGTCGAAGTGTGTCCCTCTCTAGGCGAATTGCGCATGGCGTCGGAAGTGTTTTTGACGGGCACGACGGTGGAAGTGTTGCCGGTCGTGGGTGTCGATGGAAAGTCGATCGGTGCCGGATCGCCCGGGCCTATTTCTCAGCTGTTGTCCCGCCGTTTGGAAGCGCTGGTCGGCTAGCGTCCCCTTGCTTTCACTCCTATGGCATGGTAAGGTCTCGCGCTGTAAGTGGGCCAAGGCCCACTTTTTTGTTTGAGCAACTTTTTCTATGAATGACACGGGAGTGATTTCGGCAGGGAAGCCGGCAGTGAAACGCGCGGAGGCGTTAAATCTCCGTGTTCAAGAAGTCGCCGCTCCTATTTTGCAGTCGCATGGGCTGGAGTTGGTCGAGGCCGTTTGTGTCGGTCAGGGGCCGAGGACGGTCATCCGTGTATTCATCGATAAGCCCGGAGGGATCACGTTGACGGACTGTGAGCAGGCGCATCGCTCGTTGAGTCCGGCGCTTGATGTGATTGATCCGTTTCCTCATGCCTATACGCTGGAAATTTCGTCGCCAGGACTGGATCGTCCCTTGCGGAGCGTGTCGGACTATCGGCGCCTGATCGGAAAGCCGGTGACGCTCAAATTGCGCGAGCCCATCCAGACGCAGTGGCGGCTGGTGGGCACAGTGGCCGAAGTGGACGATCGTGGAGTGGTCCTTGCCATTCAGCAGAAGAAAGCCACGGAGACTATCCGAGTTGAGTTTGATCAAATCGCCCTGGCGCGGCGGAAGGTGGAGTTCTCGTAGCAACAGGTGCCGGGGTGATGTGTTAACCATGAGGTGTGAGCTATGAACCGAGAGTTGATCGCCGTCATCGATGAAATCGGCCGTCAAAAAGGGATCGATAAGGCCAGGGTCATTGGCGCGATCGAGTCAGCCCTTCAAACCGCTGCCAAGAAACGATTTGGTCAGGCGGAAAACATTCAAGTAGAAATCGATCCGAAGACCGGTGAAATCTCGGTCGTCTCGAAGAAAATCATTGTCGATACGGTGGCCAACCCGAAAGCGGAAATCTCCCTGAAGGAAGCGCGCCAATATGACGAGGGCGCGGAAGTCGGTGATGAGATCGGTTCCCTGATCGAGATGGATGAGTTGGGCCGCATCGCCGCGCAAACGGCGAAGCAGGTCATTTTCCAGAAGGTGCGCGAGGCGGAGTGGGAAGCGGTTCAGAAGGAATACTCGACCAGGCAAGGCGATCTGGTGAACGGTATTATTCTCGGCATGGAGCGCCGGAACTTTCTGGTCGATCTCGGCAAAACGGAAGCGATTCTTCCCATTCAGGAGCAGATCCCGCGTGAAACGTATCGGCGTGGAGATCGCGTGAAGGCTTTGCTGCTGGAGGTGCGTCGTACCCCGAAGGATGTGCAGGTCATTCTTTCTCGCAGTCACCCGCAGTTTGTGGCAAAAATGTTCGAGCTTGAGGTCCCGGAAGTCGGCGAAAAGATCGTGGAGATCAAGTCGATCGTGCGGGAGCCTGGCGACCGTACCAAAATTGCGGTCTCGTCCCGGGACAAGGCGGTGGATCCGGTGGGGGCTTGTGTCGGCATCAAGGGGTCGCGTGTGCAGGCTGTGGTTCGTGAGCTGCGCGGGGAAAAGATCGACATCATTACGTGGACGCAGGATCCGCGGGTCTTTATCGCCGAGGCCTTGAATCCGGCCACAATCGAGAAGGTTGGCATCGATGAAGAAAAGAAGTCCGCTCTGGTCGTGGTGGCCGATTCGCAGTTGTCTCTGGCCATCGGGAAAAACGGACAAAATGTACGCTTGGCCGCGCGCCTGACCGGCTGGAAGATCGATATCATCAGCGCGACCGAATACGAGAAGGAAAAGGCAGAGCGGGATCGGGACATCAAGGCGGCCCTGGCAGAAGAAACCGAGGCGCAACGCCAGCAGGATGAAGCGCGGGCTGCCGCGCAACAGGCGGAATAAAGCGACTCGACATTCACGGGCTGAATGGCAATTAATTAAGCGGGTGGAGCTGAGCGGTACTGTATGCGCGTGTACGAATTAGCAAAGCAGCTGGGGATGGAAAATCGGGAGCTGATTCCTGAACTGAAACGGCTCGGCATTCCGGTGGCGTCCCACAGCAGCGCCTTGGATGACGATTCGGTTCGTGTGGCCCTGGAGAAGCTGACCTCGAAGGTGAGGAGCGGTGAGGCGGCGCCCGGCGCGCATGAGGCAAAAAAGATGGTGCGTTCGTCAAGAGAGGCGGGGGCGTCTCACGAGCGAGGGCACACGATCGCGCACGAGGAGCCACAGAAGCCTGATAAGAAGCGCATCCTCATTAAGAAAAAAAGAGAAGAGGGGGTTGAGGACACAGCAGCATCGCTGGCGGCGGCTGAGGCGGCTTTTGCGCCGACCGTGCCTGCTGGGCCGGACGTGCCGGTGACCGGCGCTGAGGTGGATGGGCTGGAAGCCGCTCCAGTTGAATCGGCTCCGGCTGATGAGGTAATCGTCCAGCCGCCCGTCGTGACTGTGTCGGAGGAACCGCAGGTAAAGCCGGTTCAGGCGCCTCCGGTCGTGCCTCCTCCGCCCGACGCGCTGGTGACGGCGAAGAAGAAAACTGCGGCGGTCGAGGCCATGGAGGCTGAGGCTGCGGCGCGCGAAAAATTGAAAAAGGCCAAGAAGGCTCCGCGCACTCGTGAGGAAGATGAAGCCAAGTTTAAGAACGACGCCACTCGATGGGGAGATCTGCGGGCAATCCCGGTGCAGCGGCGCGAAGACCGATCCAAGCATATTCACCATGCCTCGCCAACGGAAGTCACCAAGCCGAGAAAGAAAAGCGTGAAATTGAGCGCAGGAGTGAGCGTTAAGGAATTCGCGGAACTCATCGGTCAGCGGCCTGCGGACGTGGTCCGGAAGCTGATGGAGATGGGGCAGATGGTGACCTTCAACCAGTCGATCAATCTCGAGGCAGCCTCCTTGATTGCCGAAGAGTATGGCACCAGGGTCGAAGTGTCGACGGAAAAGGTCGGCGAGGCGTTGCTGGAAGAGGCCGCGCAGTCGTCCGGTGAGGAGCATGCCGTCTTGCGGCCCCCGGTCGTCACGATCATGGGGCATGTCGATCACGGGAAAACATCCTTGCTCGATGCGATTCGGCTGACCAAAGTGGCAGAGGGTGAGGCCGGAGGAATTACCCAGCATATCGGTGCCTATATCGTCGGGGTTCGCGGCAAGCAGGTGACCTTTCTGGATACTCCGGGTCATGAAGCGTTTACGGCCATGCGCGCCCGTGGTGCGAAGGCGACGGACATCGTCATTCTGGTCGTGGCCGCCGATGACGGCGTCATGCCGCAGACGGTTGAAGCTATTCACCACGCCAAGGCCGCCGGAGTGCCGCTGATCGTGGCCATTAATAAGGTTGATAAGCCGGGAGCCAATGTCGATCGTGTCAAGAACGCCCTGACCGAACACGGTCTCGTTCCTGAGCCCTGGGGTGGTGACACGATTATGGTTGAAGTGTCCGCGAAGCAACGGACCGGCCTGGACCAGTTGTTGGAAATGATTCTCCTGCAGGCGGAAGTGTTGGAGTTGAAGGCGGATCCGGCACGTATGGCGAAGGGCTTGGTCATCGAGGCGAAGCTGGATCGTGGGCGCGGACCGATCGCGACGGTGTTAGTGCAGGGCGGGACGCTCCATGTCGGGGATGCATTTGTGGTCGGCAATTTCAGCGGTCGCGTTCGCGCACTGATCACCGATACGGGGAGTAAGGCGACGGAGGCCGGACCCTCGGTTCCAGTTGAGGTGATCGGTCTCCCGGGTGTGCCGTCCGCCGGCGATTTATTCACCATTGTGAAAGATGAGCGCGTTGCTCGCGAGATTGCGCAGGAACGGGCCATGAAGCAGCGGGCGGCGGATCTGGCTGGACCGGCGAAGGTCAGCCTGGACGATCTGTTTGCCAAGATTCAAGAGGGGAATGTCAAAGAGTTGCCCATCGTCATCAAGGCCGATGTGCAGGGATCGGCTGAAGCCTTGGCCGCTGCTGTGGAAAAAATGCCGGCCGGCGCAGTCAAGTTGCGAGTGATGCACAGTGGTGTGGGTGGGATTACCGAAACCGACATTCTCTTGGCAGCAGCTTCCAAGGCCATCGTGATCGGGTTCAATATTCGGCCGGAGCCAAAGGCGTCGGCGTTGGCGGAGCGAGAAGGCGTGGATGTCCGTTTGTACAGCATCATTTACGATGCGCTCAACGATATCCGCGCTGCGATGGAGGGCCTGCTCGAGCCTACGCTCAAGGAGCGTATTCTCGGTCGAGCGGAGGTGCGGCAGATGTTCACGATTCCCAAGGCCGGCTTGGTGGCCGGTTGTTACGTGGTGGATGGCGTCATCTCTCGGGCCAGCGTCGGTGTGCGCGTGATTCGAGACAGCGTGGTGGCCTATGAGGGCAAGCTGGGCTCGCTCCGTCGGTTCAAGGATGATGTGCGTGAAGTGCAGCAGGGGTATGAGTGCGGGATCACGGTCGAGAATTTCAATGACCTCAAGGCCGGCGATATTATCGAGGCCTACGCCATTGACAAGATTGCGGCAAAGCTTGAGCCAGTGAACCGTGGGACCTCACCGCAAAGTCATCGGGCATGATCGTCGGGCTTTGCACGGTTGAGCTGTTCATTCCTGACGGGCATTCACTGAAAGACAAACGGCAGGTCCTGCAAAGCCTGAAGACCCGATTGCGAGACAAGTTTAATCTGTCGGTTGCTGAAGTCGGAGATCAGGATTTGTGGCAGAAAGCGATTCTGGGGTTGGCTTGCGTGGCGAATGAGTCTGCGCACGTGAACCAGGTGCTGGATCAAGCTGTGAATGTGATTCAGTCTGTGCCGACGATCCAGTTGTTGCGCTCGCGAATCGAGTTGCTCTAAGGCACGTCATGTCCAAATCGACGTATAGCCGAGCCGATCGTGTGGCGGACCAGATCCGCATGGAAGTGGCCGATATCCTGATGCGGAAGATCAAGGATCCGCGTGTGCGCTCGGTCACCGTCACCGATGTGGAGTTGACCAAAGATCTTCGTATCGCGCGCGTCTTTGTGACGACCATGGAACAAAATAAGGATGAGCGGCTGGTGTTTGATGGACTGGCGAAGGCCAGTGGGTTTGTTCGGGCTGAGTTGGGCCGACGCTTGGCGCTGCGGTATTTGCCCGAGCTGATCTTTATGAAGGACATCAGTGGGCCCAGGGCCGACCGGGTGCTGGAGTTGTTGGACGGGCTGCACCGCGACCCATCCCACGATGAACAATTGAACGAGACCCCGCGCAGCGATGCCTAACACATGACCATGATTGTCTCGACGGAGCCGCGTACGACCACTGTGCTGCAGGACGGAGTCTTGAATGTCCGCAAGGAGGCCGGGTGGACGTCGCATGATGTGGTGGCTCGTATTCGTGGCAAGTTGCGCGGGATGAAATTGGGCCATGCCGGAACATTGGATCCGGACGCGACGGGCGTGTTGCCGTTGCTCGTGGGCCGTGGCACACGCATCGCTGAATATTTGCTGGCGTGGGACAAAACCTATCTCGCCGGGTTACGGCTTGGTGAAACGACTGATACGCAGGATGCCACGGGAACGGTGCTCACTCGCTCACCGGTTGAGTCGTTGACCGATGCCCGTATTCGTGAAGTGGTGGCTGGGTTCGAGGGGCGCATTCAGCAGCTGCCTCCCATGTACTCCGCAGTCAAGGTCGGAGGCGTTCCGTTATACAAATCGGCGCGGGCGGGGCGAGAGGTGTCTCGGCAGGCTCGCGAGGTGACCGTCTTTCGCCTGGATATTGTGGATATTCAGATCCCCAATGTGACGCTCCGGGTGGCCTGCTCCAAGGGCACGTATATCCGGACGCTATGTGCCGATATCGGCGAGAAGTTGGGAGTCGGCGGTCACATGGCGACATTGGTTCGCGAGCGTGTGGGGCCGCTCACGGTGGATCAGGCGTTGACGGTGGACGAAGTCGAATCACGGTTGGAGCAAGGGGCGCTCGCGGCGTCGATGTTGACGCTGGACGAGGCGCTGGTCGGACTGCCGGTGTGTACGGTGGGGGCGGGAACGGCCGGCCGGGTTCTGCATGGCATGCCGGTGCCTTGTTCCGAAGTGCTGGCGTGGCATGGTCTGCCCTCGAGGCTTGTTGAGGGGGAGGCCAGACCCATCCGCATCAAGGACGACGCGGGCCGTTTACTGGCCATCGGCACAATGCCGATCGGCATGGATACGCAGGCGCCCGGAGTCAGTGGGCAGCCGATCGCTGTCTCGAAGGTCTTGGTTACAGAAGCATTACAAGGTGGGAGCATCGCGAACTCAATAGAGGAGTAGAGACGTATGGCACTGGTAAAAGAAGTGAAGACGGAATTGGTCAAGAGTTTCCAGCAGCATGGCAAGGACACCGGCTCTCCGGAAGTGCAGATTGCTATTCTGACGAACCGGATTACGTATCTGACGGAACATTTCAAATTGCACAAGAAGGACCACCATTCACGGCGCGGGTTGTTGACGTTGGTCGGCCGCCGTCGTCGGTTGTTGGATTATCTCCGGAAAGTTGAAGAGGCTCGGTATCGCGCCATTCTGGAGCGCCTGGGCATTCGTAAGTAGTCGTGTGAGCGAGTCGGCCGCCACCGCGTGGGTGGCGGCCGAACCATTTGTTGTCCCCGCAGGTGAACACTGAAACACGTTCAACACCAGGGATCGACATGCAACGGGGGGCCGAGTGATGCCGTTGAATGCGCACTGCGCCGGTTGAACGTATTTCTGTGGGCATCTGTGGGAGTTAAACGGAGGAGACCATAGATGAAACATGTTGTAGACATTGAGCTGGCGGGTCGCCGCTTGACGCTGGAGACCGGTCGCATCGCGAAACAGGCGGACGGCGCTATTTGGGCCACCTATGGCGACACCGTGGTGCTTGCGACGGCTGTGGCCTCGCAAAACGCCAAGCCGGGAGTGGATTTCCTCCCGCTGACCGTAGATTACCAGGAAAAGACCTACGCAGCGGGGAAGATTCCGGGTGGCTATTTCAAACGGGAAGGCCGGCCTTCTGAGCGTGAAGTGCTGACCAGTCGGTTGATCGATCGACCGCTTCGTCCGCTGTTTCCTGAAGGGTATTACTTCGAAACCCAAGTCATTGCCTCCGTGTTGTCTGCTGATAAGACGGGCGTGTCGGATGTGATCGGTATTACGGCGGCCTCCGCGGCGTTGGCGGTCTCGTCGATCCCGTTCAACGGACCGATTGCCGGGGTGAAGATCGGTCGCGTGAATGGTCAGTTCGTGGTAAATCCCGATCTGGAAGCCCTGGAAACGAGCGACCTCCATCTCGTGGTCGCGGGAACCGCCGATGCGGTCATGATGGTCGAAGCCGGGGCGAATGAATTGCCGGAAGCGACCATGTTGGAAGCGATCGAGCTGGCGCACAGCGAGATCAAGAAAATCGTGGCGAAGATTGAAGAGTTGCGCAAGTTGGTCGGCAAGGCGAAGCGGGTCGTAGTGCAGGAGCCGATCGATGCCGCGTTGACCGAGCAGGTGCGGGCGCTTGTGGCCGGTCCGATTCGCGAAGCCATTCTCATTCCCAATAAGAGTGCGCGGCAAGAACGTCTGGATCAGGTGTTGGCCGAGGCGGTTGCGAAGCTCAAGTCGGATGAGCCCAATCGGGATCGGCACGTCAAGATTATTTTCCACGGGTTGGAGTACACCGAAGTCCGCAACATGATCCTTGAGAAGCGGGTGCGTGCCGACGGGCGTGGTCCGGCGGACATCCGCCCGATCACATGCGAAGTGGGCGTCTTGCCCCGTGCGCACGGCTCCGCGGTGTTCACGCGCGGAGAAACGCAGAGTTTGGCGGTGGTGACGCTGGGCACGGCCGACGATGAGCAGCGCATTGATGCTCTGGAGGGTGAATACATGCGCACCTTCATGCTGCACTACAATTTCCCGCCGTTCAGCGTCGGCGAAGCGCGGCCGCTGCGATCGCCGGGCCGTCGTGAGGTCGGACATGGCGCACTGGCTGAGCGAGCCCTCAAATCGATTATCCCAGGAAAAGATAAGTTCCCCTATACGGTGCGGATCGTGTCAGAAATCCTGGAGTCGAACGGATCCTCTTCAATGGCCACGGTGTGCGGCGGTACATTGGCACTGTTGGATGCGGGCGTGCCGATCAAGGAGCCGGTGGCGGGGATCGCGATGGGATTGATCAAGGAAGGCGATCAGGTCCTGGTCCTGTCGGACATTCTCGGATTGGAAGACCACCTGGGCGATATGGACTTCAAAGTGACGGGAACGAAAAACGGCGTCACGGCGTTGCAGATGGATATCAAGATCGGTGGCATCACCGCGACGCTGATGCGTGAGGCGCTTTCCCAGGCCAAAGCGGGTCGGTTGCACATTCTCGGGTGTATGGCTCAGGCGTTGACTGAGCCGCGAACCAAGCTGTCAGCCTTCGCACCGCGCATATTCCCGATGAAAATTAAACAAGACAAGATTCGGGACGTCATCGGCCCGGGTGGGAAGATGATTCGCAGCATCATCGCCGAGACCGGCGTGAAGATCAGCGTCGAAGACACCGGTGATGTGACGATTGCTTCTTCGGACGAAGCATCGGCCCAGAAGGCCATCGAAATGATCAAGCGGCTGACTGAGGAAGTCGAAGTCGGCAAGATCTATCGTGGAACCGTTCGGAAGATTATGGATTTCGGCGCATTTGTCGAAGTGTTGCCCGGGACGGACGGTCTCGTGCACATTTCCCAGCTCGCTCATCATCGTGTCAAGGCGGTCACGGACGAGGTGTCGGAGGGTGACCAGGTGATGGTCAAGGTGTTGGAAATCGATAAACAGGGAAAGATTCGTTTGAGCCGGAAGGAAGCCATGCCGGCGCCGGCTGGTTCCCCCACGACCGAACCAACGCCTGCGGGATAATTGATCGTGTATCGTAAGATCGTGCTCGACAACCGGTTGCGCATTGTGGCCGAACTCCTTCCGACGTTGAAGTCCGTCACGATCGGTATATGGGTGAACGTCGGATCGCGCGATGAGCAGCCGGGGGAAGAGGGCTTGTCTCACTTCCTGGAGCATATGTTTTTCAAGGGAACGCGTAACCGCACGGCGACGCAGATTTCCCGTGAGATCGATGCGCTGGGAGGTGAGATGAATGCGTTCACCACCCGAGAAACGACGACGTTTTATGTGAAGGTGCTCGATCAGCAATTGGAGGCGGCGTTGGAGCTGCTTTCGGATCTGTTCTATCGTTCCCGGTTCGACTCCAGGGAAGTCGAAAAAGAAAAGCAGGTGGTGCTCGAAGAGATTCGGATGGTGCGGGATGATCCGGAGGATCTCGTCCAGGAGCTCCACATGAAGCACACGCTTGGTACCCATCCGTTGGGCCGGCCGATCCTGGGGCAGGCTCCGAGAATCCAGGCCCTGGGGCGAAACGATCTGCTGTCCTATGTTGGTTCGCACTACGATCCTGAGCGTACCGTCGTCGCCGTGGCGGGTAATTTTACCTGGAGGCGGTTGGAGCAGTTATTGGCGCGGTATTTTTCCAGCTCGCACAAGGGGGTGGCTGCTCAACCGAGCCGTCGTCCGCCTGAGGTGCGAGGTGGCGTGTTGGTTAAGCGCAAAGCTCTTGAACAGGTGCATTTGTGTCTGGGCCTACAGGGTTTAAGTGCCGGACACAAAGATCGGTATGCGGCCCATGCATTGAACGGAGTGCTGGGTGGTAGCGTCAGTTCGCGCTTATTTCAGGAAGTGCGTGAAAAACGCGGACTCGTCTACTCGATCTACTCCTTCTTGTCCACGTATTCTGACGGCGGTATGACCACTGTTTATGCGGGGACGCGCCCGAAAGAGGTCGAGCGAGTCGTGGAGGTCGTCTGCCGGGAACTCAAGAAGCTTCGTGTGCATGGAATCGATGCAAAAGATCTGGCGCGGGTGAAAAACCAGATGAAGGGTAGTCTGATGCTCAGTCTGGAGAGTTCACACAGCCGTATGAGCAAGTTGGCCAAGGATGAGCTGACGCAAGGTAGTCATGTCTCCCTCGAGCAGATGATCGCGGAAATCGATCGTGTGACGACCGATCAGGTCTATCGTGTGGCGCAAACATTGTTGGATCAGCGCTGTCTCTCGATTACGGCGCTCGGGCCGATTGCGACCAAGAGCCTGCAGTCCTTTGCGTCATAATCAGTCAGACCTACGGGTGCTCTGCTGTGGTGCCGTGAGGTGGACTCAGTGAATTCGGACGGTGATTTTAATTTTATGAAGTAGGGCACGATATGATACGCTCGGCCTGTCTCCGCGTGGGAGAGGCTGAATTGGGGCAAAACATTCTCTTGACACGTTTGGTGGATTTAAGTACCATGGCCGCGTTTTCATCCTATAAGTCTGAATTTATTTCGGCTGCATTACAGGGGAAGGTAAGCAGAGAGAAAGGGGGTGTGCATCGCACTTCCTCCTCCTAGCGCGTTCTCTGGATTTTTGTTTTTTTCTGCACTCTTTTTTTGGGATACTGTGATTCAACGGTTCTCTGGTCATCATTTTTCCAAGGAGGGTAGGGTTATGAATAGGGTCGGAATTCTAGCCGCACTTGCAGTGTCCTCCGTTGTCGGCTTGCTGACCGCCGGTGTTACGTTCGCGGCGGATGCTCCAGCCGGGGGTGGACCGAGCGAAACCACCACGGGCAGCGGAAAGTTTTTTAAGGGCGAGACCACCAATACCTTGAAGGGACGCGTGTGGTCGCAATGGGCAGACAATCCTGATAGCGAATTGCTCTTCGGCATCCAGTACTGGAACACCGGTGATCCGGCTTCTGGTGAGGGTGGTGGTCGGTCGTCAACGTCCATGGATGTGAAGCCGCCGGATCCTTTGTTTACGTGTTGCGGCTGGGGCTTTACTGGCGGAACCGATAAGAATAATCCGTACGCCGGCTGGCACCATGCGCAAACCACTGTTCGTTTGTCTGTGAAGGATAAGAGTCTGATGGATCAAATCATCAAGGCATCGCAGGAACTCGTGGCGATGGAAGTGACCCTTGATGGTCGGACCATTACCGGCTTTAAGCTCTTGAAGTAGGATTTATACGCGAGGCGACATTCTTAAGACTTTTTTGTCTTCTTTAAGGAGGATGTGATTATGAAGCTTCAAAAGCAGGGGTGGACCTTCATGGCTGCCGTGGCTTTGGTGGTAGGGTTCACCTCCACTGCGCTGGCCATTGAGGCGTTCCAGGAGCGATTCGAGTGGGGAGATTTGAGCAAGCCCACCACGTTGCAGGGGCGTGTCATCATTCTGGATCCATACGATGAAGCGGTTTGGCTCAACATCGCCGTGTTCGGCGGCAATGCGGAGAGTGGTCTGTTCTGGCAGAGAATTCACCCGGGAAAGAACCTCAAGTTCTATCCTGCTGATAAGGCTGTGTGGGATCAGCTGAAGTCCATGGCGCGTCCGCATTCTGGACCGGCTGCGGCAAAGGAAGTTCCTCCTGGTTCCCCTACGACCTTGGTCGAATTTGTGGCTCAGGAAGTCGAGCAGAATCGTCGCGTCATTACGTCAGTCAAGAAGTTGGCTGACAATGCCGGCGAAATGGGCAAGCCAAAGAGCATCTCCTCCCTTCGTTTGAAGGAGTGT
Organism: Nitrospira sp.; assembly: GCA_037045225.1. Classification (NCBI taxonomy): domain Bacteria; kingdom Pseudomonadati; phylum Nitrospirota; class Nitrospiria; order Nitrospirales; family Nitrospiraceae; genus Nitrospira; species Nitrospira sp. The sequence goes on along the minus strand of JBAOHZ010000009.1, from coordinate 1,693,834 downwards.
GACGGCAAGACGGAAGTGGATGCTCCTTGCCACGCCGCCAAGACCTTGCTGAACACGTCGCCGAAGACGCCGGATGGAGCGAATTTGCCTTTGCAGTATGATGTGTTGTTGCCGGATGGCAAGCCGATTGCCAACCTGATTCCTTGGACTGCCAAGTACAATCAGGGTGGTGGACATCACTAGTTCTAGAAGGCCATTGGCCTGAAGTAAGAAGGCGGCATTCCTTTCGGAATGCCGCCTTTTTCATTTATGGCACCAAGGGAAGAAAGATACCTAGGCCTTGAAGGGAACTATTCCTGTAGCAGCCGTTGTTGCAACGCGGCCAGGCGATTGAGCGCATCAAGGGGAGTCATGGAGAAGAGATCCATCTGGCGAACCTCCTCTAGCAAAGGATGAGGCGCGGGGAGAGTGGCGTCAAATTGAAGTGACTGTTGGCTCTCCAGTACTGGCCGCCCGGATGGTGCCGAGGACTCTAGTTGAGCGAGCACGGCCTTGGCCCGGTGTATCACCAGGTCGGGAAGACCTGCCAGTTGGGCAACATGGATTCCATAACTGCGATCGGCGCCTCCACGGATAATCTTCCGCAGAAACAGCACCTTTCCATCACGTTCCTGCACGGCAACGCAGTAGTTTGTAATTCCTTCCCGTAGACTCTCCAATTGCGTCATTTCATGGTAGTGGGTCGCGAAAAGGGTGCGTGCGCCGAGACGCTGAGGGTCTTGGATATATTCTGCGATGGCCCAGGCAATGCTTAGGCCGTCGTAGGTGCTCGTGCCGCGACCGATTTCATCGAGGAGGATTAAGCTGCGAGATGTGGCGCAGTTGAGAATATGTGCCGACTCGGTCATCTCAACCATAAAGGTGCTCTGGCCACCTGCGAGATTATCGGAGGCGCCGACTCTGGTGAAAATGCGATCCGCCAGTCCGATCCTGGCTTCCGTGGCAGGGACAAAACTCCCCATCTGCGCCATCAATGTGATCAGGGCGACCTGTCGGAGGTACGTGCTCTTCCCGGCCATGTTGGGGCCGGTCAGAATATGCAACCGGCTGGTAGCCAGGTCCAGATGGGTATCGTTCGGGATGAATCCGCCAGAGAGGTCAAGGCGTTCGACGACCGGGTGCCGCCCTTGAACAATCTGAAGTCCATCCCCCTCGTCGATGGTTGGTCGCACGTAGCGATTTAGTGCGGCAGTTTCGGCCAGCGCGGCTAGTACATCCAGAATGGACAGTCGTCGGCTGATTTCCTGAAGGCGGGTCGTTTCTTCGGCTAATCGTGTCCGGAGTTGTTCAAACAGTGCTTGCTCCAAGGCCGTCAGTTTTGCGTCGGCTCCCGTGACCCGCTCTTCGAGTTCCTTTAACTCGGCGGTCATGAAGCGTTCGGCATTGACCAGGGTTTGCTTGCGGATATAGTCGGGCGGTACCTTCCCGAGATTTGCCTTCGTGAGTTCAATATAGTATCCGAAGACTTGGTTATATCTGATTTTCAGCGACTCGACGCCGGTGCGTTCGCGCTCTTTGGCTTCCAGTCCGGCAATCCAGCCTTTGCCTTCCCGGCTCGCCTTGCGAAGTTCATCCACCTCTGGGTGGTATCCGCTCTTCAAGATGCCACCGTCGCGAATCGATACGGGCGCCTCCTGCTCGATAGCTCCTTCGATTAATTCGAAGAGATCCTGGGCGTTATCCCATGAGGATGTGAGCTCGGCGAGGAGTGGCGCCTGGAGTCCTGACAATTCGGCTTGAATGGCCGGGAGCGAGGAGATGGAAATTTTCAACGCGAGAACATCTCGTGGATTGGCAACTCCGAGGGACATACGGCTGCAGAGACGGGAGATGTCCTGGACGGTTCGCAACGCCGTTCGGAGGCGAACTCGCGCGTCGATCAGTTGTTTCAGTTCATCGACTGCTGTCAGTCGGGCTTCGATCGCCGCGCTGTTGACCAATGGCCGCAGGAGCCATTCTCGGAGTAACCGGCTTCCCATCGCGGTGACGGTACGATCTAGCACGCCTAATAGGGTATAAACCGACTGGTTCGACGATTCCTCCGTACGACCCGCAGGCCTGATGAGCTCCAGATTGCGGATGGTGACGCTGTCCAAGTGCATGGCGTCATGATCCTGCCTGACTCGTGGCGGACGGATATGGTCGAGCGGGGACGACGGCTGGGTCTCTCTGACGTAACGCAACACGGCCGCTCCGGCTTGGATGCCCAGTGTGAGTCTGTGGCAGCCGAAGGCTTCCAGGGAATGAACGTGGAACTGCTCTTGTAGCGCGATACGGCCCGGCTCCAGGTCGAACCACGTCGCAGGTTGTGTGCAGCATCGGGAGCCTGTCAGGTCGGCCGTCCACTGGTGTTCGTCCGGGGAGAGATCTTCGGGAAACAGCAGTTCTTTCGGGTCGAGGCGGGCCAGCTCGTCCCGCAGGGCCGCTTCTGCTTGATTCCCGTGAAACTCACTGAGCCAATAGTCTCCAGTCGAGACTTCGAGCGTGGCGAGTCCGTAGGAGGATTCTTTGCGTCCGGCACCTGAGGCGCGAATGCGCACGGCCACCGCGGCCAGCACGTTGGATTCTGTGGAGGGGAGGAACTCACTATCGATGAGTGTGCCGGGGGTATAGAGTCGAACGACTTCTCGGCGGACGAGACCCTTGGCGAGTTTGGGGTCTTCCACTTGTTCGCAGAGTGCGACGGTGCGGCCGGCACGGAGGAGTTTCGCGATGTAGTTGGTGGCAGCGTGATAGGGGACCCCACAGAGTGGAATCGGGGTCTCGCTGGATTTATCCCGGGATGTCAGGGCGATGGAGAGAAGTTTGGACGCTTCCACCGCATCTTCCTGGAACATTTCATAGAAATCACCGACACGGAAAAAAAGGATGGCATCGCGATAGGCCTGCTTGATGTCGCGATATTGCCGCATCAATGGGGTGCCGTCGGCGTCACCCATCGGAGGGCTCCCCCTCGGCAGGAATATCCGAAAACGATCCCACACGGCGAGCGGCTTTGTCGAGGGCCTGTCGGAGGCGCTCCAGATCTACTTCAGCTTCCTGCAGCGCCTTGGTTTTTCGCCGGAGTTCGATGCGGCCGCGCACCCAGGCCGGAAATAGCAGAATTCCCGATACCAGCAGTCCGACACCGAAGGCGGCCAAAATCGGTTTATAGATCAGGATTGAGGCGGATCGAAGGCCGAAAAAGTACCGTAGAGTGACTTCCTGCTCCTGGTTCTGCAAGAAAAACGATAATGTGAGCAGCAGTAGCGTTCCTACCAATATCAGTCGGATCAATGCGAGGCCCTCCTTGGCCGGCTCAATTGTACACGTGTTTGCTGAGCCGCTCTAGTGGGGCGATTTGTGGAGAGCTTGGAGCGAAGGGCGTCCAGTAGGTGCCGTGCAACAGGGCCTCTGGCTGTGAGAATTGCACGGCGGGTCGCCGGAGGATGGTGCGACAAGTGGATATCGAGTCGGTCGGTCGGAAGATCGGCGCCCCATCGGTCGGCCCACTCGATCGCCATGACGGTATGGCCGTTGAGGTAGTCGTTGAGGCCGGTGTTTTCGAGCTGGCCGGCGGTCAGGCGATAGAGGTCAGTGTGGACCAGTGGGAGGCGTCCCTGGTATTCGTGGATTAGGGTAAATGTGGGGCTACTCACGTCCGTCGGTTCGGCAAGCAGCCCGGCTGCGATACCTTTCACCAGTGAGGTTTTACCCGTTCCCAATTCGCCGAATAGGGCCAGCACTTCGCCGCCCTGAAGAAGTGTGCCCACGCAGCGTCCCAGGCGGTGGGTGTGTTTCGGCGAGCGAAGCACAACGCGCCACGGTTTGCCGATAGGGGGAAGCCCCGCGGGTGTGTGTCTGGCAGGTGCCGCAGGTGATGGCACCGGCTTAGGTGTGTGTGGTCGGCGAGATGGCATGGGGGATGTGCCGAATGAGATCACTCGCAATCATGCCGGCTTGGCCGAGATGCTGTGCGGCCAAATCTCCGGCTAGGCCATGAAAGTATGTCGCCGCGCAGGCGGCGTCCCAAGGGGCCAAGCCTTGAGCAAGGAGCCCGCCGACCATGCCAGTCAAGACATCCCCGGTACCGGCTGTGGCCATTCCGGGGTTGCCGGTCGGGCAGATGGCTGCCAGACCGTCTGGGCGTGCAATCACCGTACAGGCGCCTTTGAGAATGACAAAGACACCGCGCTCTCGCGCAAATCTGGTGGCTGTGCCAAGACGGTCGTCATTGACTGATTGGGTGGTGGCCTCCGTTTCCAGCCTGGCCATCTCGCCAGGGTGCGGGGTGATAATCGGCGGTCGCTTGCACTCGGTCAGTAACGAGGACTTCCCTGCCAATGCATTCAACGCATCGGCGTCCAGTACGCAAGGCTTGTCGATTCGTTTCACGAGTTCCTGTACCAGGTCGACGGTCTCGGGATGGGTGGTCAGGCCCGGCCCGATCGCGATAGCATCCCGGGCGCCGGCGAACGCGAGCAAGCGATCCAATCCGGATCGCGCGAAGGTTCGAGCTTTAGTCTCCGGCATCGGCAGGGTCATCACTTCCAGGAGTTTTGCTTCCAGAATATCATTGGCGCTCGAGGGGATGGCGGCTGTCACCAAGCCGGTTCCGATGCGCAGGGCTGAGAGCGCGGCCATTGCCGCGGCGCCTGTCTTGCCGACCGATCCGGCGATGACGCCGAGATGGCCGTACGTGCCTTTGTGCGAGGAGGGCCGTCGCGAAGGGAGTGCCGCGCGCGCGTCCGTATCGGTCAGCAGCATCAGCCGGCTTCCGACAGATTCGACAAAGGAGGCGGGGATTCCAATATCCACGAGCCGAACCGTTCCGGCGCAATCGATGCCGGCTCCACCGTAGAGCCCCGTTTTCGGCAATCCGAAGGTCACCGTGAGATCCGCGCGCACGGTGGCTCCCAACACCGCTCCTGTGTCGGCGTGCAAGCCCGATGGAAGATCGACGGCCACGGTCGGGCGGCCGGCGGCGTTTATCGCTTCGATCGCATCACGATAGAGGCCGGTGACGGAGGTGGAGAGGCCGGTGCCGAGAATGGCATCGAGAAGAATGTCGCCGGTCGCCAACCGCTCCTGTATCGACTCGGCGCTGGTTGGGCATGTGACGGCCGATTTCCCTGCCGATCGGAGAAATCGTTGGTACATCGTCTTTGCATCGCGACTGAGGTCATCGGGGGATGTGAGCAGCAGGATGTGGACCCTGGCCTGCTTCCGTCGTAACAGCCGGCCGACGACAAAACCGTCTCCCCCATTGTTTCCCTTGCCGCAGAGGATGATGACCGATTTCCCGGCGAGGGGTGCGTACCGGGCTTCAAGCTGGGTGACGACCCCTGCTCCGGCTCGCTCCATCAACATCAGGGATGGTACCAAGGCCTCGGTGATAGTCCGTTGATCCAAGGCCCGCATTTGCTCGGCGGTCACGATCGGTATCATGGTGTGCTGTGACTCCCGGTCGGTTTCTCGCGGCGAGGCTGGCCAATCCGTGCCGTGAGGGGGCGGACTAGGCGACCAATTCCTTCATTTCGCGCACAGCTTGGACCAATCCGACCATGACGGATCGGGCAATGATGCTGTGACCGATGTTGAATTCCACAATCTCGGGCAATTTGGCGAGTCGTTTCACATTTTTATAGGTCAAGCCATGCCCGGCGTTGACGCCGAGGCCGAGTTTGTACGCCAGTTTAGCTGCCTGGGTGATGGCCTCGAATTCTTCATCTTCTTCCTTCGACCGTTTGGCGTTGGAGTACCGGCCGGTGTGCAACTCGACATACGCGGCACCGATTTTGTGCGCCGCCTTGATTTGATCGAGACTCGGCTCGATAAACAGGCTTGTGGGGATGCCTCCGTCGCGGAGGAGGTCGACGATCTTTTGAATCCGATCACGATGGTTGGCGACATCGAGACCGCCTTCTGTGGTCAGCTCTTGCCGGCGTTCCGGGACCAGTGTCACGAGATCCGGTTTCACGCTCAGCGCAATCTTAGCCATGTCGTCGTCGGCCGCCATTTCCAGATCCAGTTTCGTGCGAACGATTTCCCGCAGCATGGTGAGATCTCGATCCTGAATATGCCGGCGGTCTTCACGCAGATGCACAACCAAGCCATCGGCACCGGCCAGCTCCACGAGAATCGCGGCCGTCAAGGGGTCTGGATCGGTCCCTCCGCGCGCCTGCCGGAGGGTCGCCACATGATCGATATTCACACCCAGTCGAGCCATTACGCCTCCGCAATTTCCCTGAACGTCGCAGCAGAAAGATTTCGGAACTGGTCGAAATTCATAGACAATTCTCTTGTTACTGAGGCATTATTAACAGAAGATGGCACGGGGGAGCAAGGAGGCAGATCGTGGCAGGCCTTACTGTGCCCAAGGTGAGCGCTCGTTCTCAAACCCTGACAATCCTGGCGAAATTGACTCATTTTGAGGCCTCCATTAAAATACGCCCCTTTCAGAGGCATGGCGACTGAATCTGTTCGGCAGAGGACCCGCCTGTAGGAGTCTGACAAATCCATGGCGATCGGCGACGGCTTTTACCGCATTAAACGACTTCCCCCCTACGTATTTGCGCAAGTACAAACCCTGAAGCTTGAAGCGCGTCAGCGGGGCGAGGACATCATCGACTTCGGCATGGGCAATCCGGATCAGCCCACGCCTCCTCACATCGTCGACAAATTGATCGAAGCGTCGAAGAAGGCCAAAAACCATCGTTATTCAGCCTCGCGCGGGATCACGAAGCTACGCCATGCAATTACCGGTTGGTATAAGCGCAATTACGATGTGGATCTGGACCCTGAGACCGAAGCGATCGTGACGATTGGCTCCAAGGAAGGCATCGCGCACTTGGCGCTGGCCACGATCGGGCCAGGTGATGTGGTGCTGACGCCCACGCCCACCTATCCCATCCACATGTACAGTTTTATTATTGCTGGCGGGGAAGTGCGTGGAATTGAACTGCGCCAGGACAGCGATTTTTTCGATGATCTGTTGCACGTCTATCGTCAAACGTTGCCGCGCCCGCGTATTCTCGTGATCAATTTCCCGCACAACCCGACGACCGCTGTGGTCGATCTTGAGTTTTTTAAGAAGATCGTCGCGTTTGCCAAGGAACACGATGTGATCGTGATTCACGACCTGGCCTATGCCGATATCGCGTTCGACGGCTATAAGGCGCCGAGTTTTCTCCAAGTGCCGGAAGCGAAAGATGTGGGCGTGGAGTTTTATACGCTGTCGAAGGCCTACAACATGCCCGGCTGGAGAGTCGGATTCTGCGTCGGCAACCGTGAAGTGGTCGGTGCGCTCGCCAAGCTGAAGAGTTATCTCGACTATGGAATTTTTCAACCGATTCAGATTGCCAGTACCGTGGCGTTGAATGGCCCACAGGACTGCGTCAAGGACGTGGTACAGCGGTATCAAAACCGGCGCAATGTGCTGGTGAACGGACTGAATCGTATCGGCTGGCAGGTGGCACTACCCCGCGCGACCATGTTCGTCTGGGCGCGTATTCCGGACTCGTTCCGGCATATGGGCTCGCTGGAGTTTTCGAAGCTGCTTCTGCGTGAGGCCAAGGTGGCTGTGTCGCCCGGAATCGGTTTCGGAGAGGGTGGCGATGAGTTTGTGCGATTTGCACTGGTGGAAAATGAACATCGCACGCGGCAGGCGTTGCGCGGGATCCGCAAAGTGTTGAATTTGGATGATCAGGAATCATGAAGCGTGAGATCGGTGTCGGATTAATCGGATTTGGAACGGTCGGCACCGGTGTGGCTCGGGTGCTGATCGAGAATGCTGAACTGATTCGTCGGCGGGTGGGTGTGCCCGTCAACCTGGTTCGCATTGCGGACCTGGACATCACACGCGACCGCGGTATTGCGATTCCGGCAGGTGTGCTCACGACGGATATTCAGCAAGTCCTCACGGATCCACGGGTGGATATCGTCATCGAGTTGATCGGCGGCTATGATTTCGCCAAGCGTGTGATTCTGGATGCCATTCAGCGTGGCAAACATGTAGTCACGGCCAACAAAGCCTTGCTGGCCGTGCATGGTGAGGAGATCTTTGCCGCGGCTTCCCGCCAAGGGGTCGACCTCGGGTTCGAGGCCAGCGTGGGCGGCGGGATTCCGGTCATTCGTGCGCTGATGGAAGGATTGGCCGCGAACAATATCCAGTCCATCTACGGCATCATCAATGGTACCTCGAATTACATTCTCAGCCGGATGACCAGCGAGGGGCAGCGGTTCGACGAGGTGTTGGAAGAGGCCAAACGTGCCGGTTATGCCGAGGCCGATCCCACGTTTGATGTGGCGGGTATCGACTCGGCGCATAAACTGACGATCATGGTCAGTTTGGCCTACGGCACCCCTGTCAATTTCAAAGACATCTACACCGAAGGGATCACCGGGCTCACACCGCTCGATATTGCCTATGCGAAGGAGTTCGGGTTTACCATCAAGCTGTTGGCGATCGCCAAATTTTCAGATGGTGAAATCGAGGCGCGTGTGCATCCGACGATGGTGCCCTCGGCGTCCCAAATTGCCAAGGTCGACGGTGTCTACAATGCGATACAGCTGGTGGGCGATGCCGTCGAAGATGTGGTGCTCTATGGCCGGGGCGCCGGGTCGATGCCGACGGGAAGTGCCGTCGTGAGTGATGTCATGGCGATCGCGCGAAATTTGCTCAAGGAGGCTGCCGGTCGTGTCCCGCCTGCATCCTACCAGCCCGATCAGCGTCGGCCATTACGCATGCGGCCGATGGAGGAAATTGTCTCGCTCTACTATATTCGTTTTATGGTGCTGGACCGGCCGGGCGTCTTGTCGCAGATTGCCGGGGTGTTGGGTCGGTATGGGATCAGCATTTCGTCGGTATTGCAGCAGGGACGCAAAGAGGGGCAGACGGTGCCGGTGGTGATCATGACGCATATGGCTAAGGAGCGGGACATTCAGTGCGCGTTGCGTGAAATCAACCCCATGCCCTACATTTCAGAGCCCACCACGCTGATTAGGGTTGAAGGGCGGGATGAATGAATGGGACTGTTCGGGCGTGCTGAGAGGATGGTTGAGTAGATTCTTATGACTCGTTGGCGTGGCATTATCGAAGAATACCGAAAATTCCTGCCGGTCACAGCGAACACGCCTGTGGTCACGCTCGGCGAGGGTAATACGCCCTTGATTCGTGCCGCGCGACTCGCGAAGAAAATCGCTCCGGGGATCGATCTCTACCTGAAATACGAGGGGATGAACCCCACCGGATCCTTCAAGGATCGTGGTATGACCATGGCGATTTCCAAGGCGGTCGAGGGGGGTGCCCGGGCGGTCATTTGCGCGTCTACCGGAAATACGTCCGCTTCAGCAGCGGCGTACGGTGCACGGGCGGGCATTGCCGTGTATGTGCTGATTCCGGCTGGAAAGATTGCATTGGGGAAATTGTCGCAGGCCATGATGCACCAGGCCACTGTCATTCAAGTCGAGGGTAATTTTGACCAAGCCTTGGCCATCGTCAAAGAGTTGTCGGCAACCTATCCCGTTGAGCTGGTGAATTCCCTCAACCCTTTCCGGATCGAGGGGCAGAAAACGGCGGCGATGGAGATTTGTGACGATCTCGGCGATGCCCCAGCTATGCATGTACTTCCTGTAGGGAATGCAGGTAATATCACCGCCTATTGGAATGGTTATCGTGAGTATCGTGCCGCCAATCAAACAACACGATTGCCTCGTATGATGGGATTTCAGGCCGCCGGTGCGGCGCCGATTGTGTTGGGACATATCGTGCAAGAGCCACAGACGGTGGCCACGGCGATCAGAATCGGCAATCCGGCCAGTTGGCAATCGGCCCTCACGGCGGTCAACGAGTCATCAGGTGCTATCGATATGGTCACCGACGAGGAAATTCTTCATGCGTACGCGATGGTGGCCAGGGAGGAAGGGGTGTTTTGCGAACCTGCATCCGCTACCTCTGTTGCCGGTGTGATTAAGTTAAGTCAAGCCGGACAATTACGCGAAGGCGCCATGGTTGTGTGTACGTTGACCGGGCATGGTTTGAAAGATGCCGATACGGCGATTGGTATCTCACGTCAGCCTCAAACAGTAAAAGCCACCCGAGACGATGTGGCCCGCCTCCTTCATGTCTGATTACCTCAGGAACATTGCATGAAATATTTGATCCTGCATGCCGACGGGATGGCCGATCTTCCGTGTCCGGAGCTCGGTGGGAAAACCCCGCTTCAGGCGGCCGCAACTCCGAACCTTGACCAGATTGCCCAGCGTGGCGAAGTGGGGCTCTTGAGCCTTCCCTCGGAAGCCGGAGCCGCCGGAAGTGATGTCACCAGTGTAGCCGTGTTGGGCTACGATCCCAAAAAATATTATCCGGGCCCCGGCCCGCTGGAGGCGGCCGGCCTCGGCGTCACGGTGGGCGAGCAGGACGTGGTCTTCCGATGCACCATGGTAACGGTACGAGGAGAGGCAGCCTCCGGCAGTAAAGATCGGGCAACCGACATTAAGAAGCTCGGGCCGCATGTTCTGATGGAGGACGCGACCGCCGGTCTCATCGACACGGAGCAGGCTCGTGAGCTGGTCGAAGCGGTGAACGAACAGCTAGGCTCGGAGTCGATTCAGTTTTATCCCGGTTCCGGGCATCGGCATCTCATGGTTTGGGTTGGCGGAAAATCCCGCGCGACCTGTCTCGATCCGCAACCGTTGGTCGGCCGGTCGATTGCCGATGCGTTGCCGAGTGGTGATGGCGCCGACGTGCTGCGCAAGATCATGGATGCGGCGTTTTTTGTCCTGCGCGACCATCCGCTGAATGAGGAGCGTGAGCAGGAGGGGGGCAAACCCGCCAATTGCCTGTGGTTATGGGGCCAGGGCCGCGCCGCCGTGTGGCCACCTCTGCCGGAGCGATATCAGATTGCCGGTGTGGTGGTGTCATCCAGCGATGTGCACCGTGGTGTTGGCGTGTGCGCCGGGTTGGATGCGGCCGATGTCCCGCTTGCCGACGGCAGTGAAGCGAATGAGTTCACGGGTTGCGTCCAGACGGCCGTGCAGGAGCTGGCGAAGAAAGACTTTGTCTATCTCCATGCCGGGCTCTCCGACGACGTGCTTCACGCAACCGATGTGCAGGATAAGGTGCGGGCTATCGAGCGGTTCGACGCCCAGGTCGTGGGGCCCGTTCTCGCGGCACTGGCGACGTATCCTGCCTATCGATTGCTCGTCGTGTGTGATCCTGGTCTTGCGAAGGGCCATGGGGCCGAGGTTCCGCCGATCTTGTATGCCCTCTGTGATAGTGCCGCCAAGCCGTCGGGCGGAGTCACCAGTCGGTTTCACGAGCAGGATGCGAACATTGCCGGGACCGCACCGCGTGATGCGACGAAATTGATGCTGCGATTATTTCCGCGCGGAGTCTAGAGCGGTGGCACTGATTGTTCACAAATACGGTGGAACATCCGTCGGTACGGTCGAACGGATTCATCGCGTCGCCGAACGTGTTGAACGTGCTCAGAAAGACGGACACCAGATCGTGGTGGTGTTGTCGGCCATGAGCGGAGACACGGATCGGCTGCTGAAGTTGGCACATGAGGTTACCGACGCGCCGGACGAACGGGAATTGGACATGCTGCTCTCGACGGGGGAGCGGGTGACGATTGCGCTGCTGGCTATGGAGCTTCGTGGGCGAGGGGTGAATGCTCGGTCGTTCACGGGTCGGCAGGTCGGTATTCACACCGACAGCGCGCACACCAAAGCCAGAATTTCCCGTGTCACGGCCGATCGGATCAAGGAAGCGTTGTCTGCCGGCGTGATTCCCGTTGTGGCGGGGTTTCAGGGCATCAATGCCAGTTCGGATGTCACGACGCTGGGGCGAGGGGGTTCCGATCTGACAGCTGTTGCGCTGGCGGCAGCCCTCAAGGCCGACCGCTGCATTATCTATACGGATGTAGACGGCGTCTACACCGCCGACCCGAATATCGTGCCGGCTGCGCGACGTCTGGAGAAGATCTCCTACGAAGAGATGTTGGAAATGGCAAGCCTCGGCGCCAAGGTGCTGCAGAGTCGCTCCGTCGAGTTTGCCGCGAAATACTCGGTGCCGGTGGAGGTCAATTCGAGTTTCAAAGAAGGAAAGGGAACGCTCGTGACACGTGAAGATGCCGATATGGAAGGGGTTCTGGTATCGGGCGTGACGGGGGACCGCAATCAGGCCAAGATTACGATTGTCGGTGTGCCGGATCGACCGGGGATTGCCGCGCGCGTGTTCGGGGCCGTGGCCAATGCCAACATCGTGGTGGATATGATCATCCAGAACGTCAGCCAGGCCTCGACAACCGATATTTCGTTCACGGTTCCCAAGGCAGATTTACGCAACGCCGTGGATCTCGTCCAGCGTTTGTCCGAAGAGATCGGGGCCCGGTCGGTGGCTGTGACCGAATCCATCGCCAAGGTGTCGCTCATCGGGGTGGGCATGCGGTCGCATTCCGGAGTGGCGGCCAAGATGTTCGAGGTGCTCTCTCGCGAAGGTGTGAACATCATGATGATCAGCACATCGGAAATTAAGATCTCCTGCGTCATCGAGGAAAAGTATTTGGAATTGGCCATGCGCACGCTTCACACGGCATTCGGCCTGGACCGGGTGTCGGCGCCAGCGCTGGGCTAGTCTGCGAAAGCCGATATCGGCCGGTGTGCCGTCTCCTCGACAGGTCCGTCATGACCCTGTTAGTCTCACATCTATGAAACGTCGCAATACAGCGCCGCGGCGCTCTCGCGGTTCGGAACCTGTTTCGGTGCCGGCTCTCACGGCGGCGCAGGCGTCTGCGCTTGAAATCTACGATACCACCTTGCGGGACGGGGCTCAGGCGGAGGATGTCAGTTTCTCCGTGGAGGATAAGCTTCGTGTTGCGCAGCAGCTGGATGAACTCGGTGTGCACTTCATTGAGGGCGGCTGGCCCGGCGCGAATCCCAAGGACATCGAATTCTTTCGCATGGTCAAGACCATACCCTTTAAAAACGCGACTATCGTGGCGTTCGGGTCGACGCGCAAAGCCAGCAACTCGGTACGAAAAGATAAGAATCTCCAAGAACTGCTCGCGTCCGGAACTCAGACCATTACACTCTTCGGCAAGAGTTGGTCGTTCCAGGTGACGGATGCATTGGGTATTGCGCTCGCCAAGAATCTGGAGTTGATCGAAGACTCGATTCATTATCTCCGGTCCAAGGATCGTCGGGTGTTTTACGATGCCGAGCATTTTTTCGATGGGTACAAGGCCAATCCTGACTATGCGTTGCAGACGATTCGCCGAGCGATTGCCGGGGGCGCCGAGCGGGTCATTCTCTGCGATACCAACGGCGGGACCATGCCGTGGGAAATCCGGGAAATTTGCCGCATTGTGAAACAGGAATGCCCCGTGCCGTTGGGGATTCATGCGCACAACGACAGCGAAATGGCGGTGGCGAACTCGCTCGTCGCCGTGGAGTCCGGAATTCTGCAGGTGCAGGGCACGATCAATGGCATCGGTGAGCGATGCGGCAATGCCAATCTCTGCTCCATCATTCCAAATCTCCAGTTGAAAATGCAGCGGCCTGCGATTGGGGCTAAACTGACACGCTTGCGAGATGTGTCGGGCTTCGTGACCGAGATCGCCAACCTGATGCCCAACAAGCGGCAACCCTATGTCGGGGATGCGGCCTTTGCGCACAAGGGCGGCGTGCATATTCATGCGGTGCTCAAGAATGCGGCGACCTACGAACACATCGATCCCGCCGAGGTCGGAAACCGTCGTCGGATCTTAGTGTCGGATTATGCGGGGCGCAGCGGACTCCTGGAAAAGGTTGAGGCCTACGGCATTTCGCTGAACAAAAATCACGCGAAGGTGCAGGAATTGGTCGAGACACTCAAGGAACGCGAAAGCCAGGGATATCAATTCGAAGGCGCCGAGGGATCGTTTGAGCTGTTGATGCGTAAAGCGATGGGCAGCCACCGTCCCTCTTTTCAGCTGCTGGGGTTCCGAGTGATCGTCGAAAAGAAGCAAGAGCATAGCTTGCTGCTGTCTGAGGCGACCGTGATGGTGAAGGTCGGCGAGGTGATTGAACACACGGCCGCCGTCGGTGCCGGCCCGGTCAATGCCCTCGACCACGCGCTCCGCAAAGCGTTGGAAAAGTTCTATCCGCAACTTCGGGAAGTGAAACTCCTCGACTATAAAGTGCGTGTGCTTTCCGCTGATAAGGGGACGGAGTCAAAGGTGCGCGTGTTGATTGAGTCGGGAGATCACAAGGAGAAGTGGGGCACCGTCGGGGTGTCGGAAAACATCATGGAAGCGAGTTGGCAGGCGTTGGCGGATAGCATTGAGTATAAATTGCTGCTGGCGGATCGTTAGGCGATTTTCTCCCCCGTTTGGTTCACATAATCCTTGACAGGGCAGGTAACCTCACGTAACTTATGGGGAAATTCTTTGTCTTGGACGCTCGACACCAAGAAGCACTTCCTAAGGAACGACTCTAGTGGATGGCGGGGGGAAAGGCATGAGGAAGGCGGATATCGCGAACGAAATCTTCAAGCAGGTGGGAGTGTCCAAGAACGATGCAGCCGATATCGTTGAACTCGTGCTCAATCTGCTGAAGGGAGTGCTGCAAAAAGGTGACGCAGTCAAGATTGCAGGATTCGGGAATTTTGTAGTACGGAGCAAAGGGGCACGTAAGGGGCGGAACCCGCGAACCGGCGAAGAAATCGGGATCACTCCCCGTCGCGTGGTGACCTTTCGTCCCAGTCAGGTGTTTAAAAAGTACGTCAATTCCTAGTCGCTACCTTGCCACGAGCACACGCAGCATGAGGACCGGTCATGGGGAATGAGCCCAGGCTGGGAAGTAAAGTTTTCTACAAAATCGGCGAAGTCAGCAAGATATCGAAACTGCCGGCTTACGTCCTTCGGTTTTGGGAGTCGGAATTTAGCTTCCTTCGGCCGAAGAAGAGCCGTGGCAACCAGCGTCTGTATGTGCAGAAAGATGTGGATACGGTACTGGAGATCAAGCGGATGCTCTATGACGAGGGGCATACGCTAGCCGGCGTCAAGCGCTACTGGGCTCGTCGAGGACGAGTCACCGTGAAGAAGCAGGGCTCGCGGAAAGAACTGGCGCAACGTGTCAGGGGCGATCTCCAGGCGATTATCAGAATGATCGATTCTCATTCGTCCTGAACGGTTCCTTGTGATGCGGGCGGCTGCGTCCAGTCGTGTGGGTACATCGATGTCGTGTGTGTCGGGGCGTAGCGCAGCCCGGTAGCGCACTCGCTTGGGGTGCGAGGGGTCGTGGGTTCAAATCCCGCCGCCCCGACCATCGACACGATGTTCTCTATGACTGTCAGTGTCCCGAGGGACGTTGATCATTGCGGACGATCCGGTGAGCTTGTTCGAGTGTTTTCCCGCCTCTTTCGTCCCCACTCTTGATCCAGCGGTTTCGGTGCTCCATTTTCACGATGTGTGCGAATCATGAAGGAGCGGTTGTGGCGCGTGTACGGATTCTTGTGACCAATGACGATGGGATTGCGTCCCCCGGGATTCACACAGTTGCGGCGGCATTGGGTG
This sequence comes from Nitrospira sp., assembly GCA_037045225.1. NCBI lineage: Bacteria > Pseudomonadati > Nitrospirota > Nitrospiria > Nitrospirales > Nitrospiraceae > Nitrospira > Nitrospira sp. Next base: position 1,678,295 of record JBAOHZ010000009.1, on the reverse strand, counting down.
CATTGGGAGAGGTATGGATTGTCGCACCCGATCGGGAGCGCACGGCCGTCGGGCATGCGGTCACGTTGCATAAGCCCCTTCGTATTACCAAGATGGCGCCGCGTGTATTTATGGTGAATGGGACGCCGGTGGACTGTGTCAATTTGGCTCTGGTGAAGGTCTTGCCCGAGCGGCCGTCGTTGATCGTATCGGGGATTAACCGAGGGGTGAATCTCGGCGATGATGTGATGTATTCCGGTACCGTGTCCGGTGCGCTAGAGGGAACAATCCTGGGCATCCCTTCGATTGCCGTGTCTCAGGAAGGTGACGAGACGTTTCGGTTCGAGGTCGGAGCGCAGTATGCAGCCCGAGTGGCTGCCGAGGTGTTGCGGCATGGATTGCCGCCCGAAACGATCTTGAACGTGAACATTCCGAATGTTCCGGGACGGTCTATCAAAGGCGTGAAAATTACCTGCTTGAGTCGGCGTCGTTTCAATAACCCCATCGTTGAAAAAGTCGATCCGCGGGGTCGTAAGTATTATTGGATTGCCGGCACGCGTCAGTCGTGGAGTCGCGAGAAGGATGCCGACCATGAAGCGCTGGAGCAGCGTATGGTGTCGGTGACCCCGCTTCATCTCGACACGACCCACCATGAGGTGTTGGAACAGTTCAAGGCATGGGAGCATCCGCTCTCGCGACCATCCGCGCGTCCGAAAGTGGTGAAACCGCATGTTCGAAAGAGGGGCCAGGCGTGACCGGACTGATCGAGTGGTTGATAGAAGTGCTCGGCCGATTCGTCATCTCCACGATTTCGACGTTCGGCTACACGGGCATCATCATCACAATGGCGATCGAAAGCGCCTGTATCCCGCTCCCGAGTGAAATCATCATGCCGTTTTCCGGCTACCTGGTTTCCACCGGCCAATTCTCGATGATCGGCGTAACCCTCGCCGGCGCAATCGGTAACGTGCTGGGATCGTTGGTGGCCTACTACGTGGGCGTGTGGGGAGGGCGGCCGTTTGTCGCGCGGTATGGCCGGTACTTCCTGGTCTCCCAGCATGATGTGGAGTTGGCCGACCGGTGGTTTGCGAAACATGGAGAGGCGGCGGTGTTGATCGGTCGTCTCCTGCCTGTCGTTCGAACGTTCATCTCGCTCCCGGCGGGGATTGCGCGCATGGACGTCAAGAAGTTCGTGCTCTATTCATTTGTCGGAGCCCTTCCCTTTTGTTATGCGTTGGCCTATGTGGGTTTGAAGATGGGGGAGCACTGGAATGAATTGCGTCAGTATTTCCATCATGCCGATCTGGTGATCGGATTGGCACTTGCCGTGGGCCTCGGATATTTTCTCTGGTCTCATTGGCCGAAGCGTCGTCCGTCTATGGAGTAATTGCGCGTCATGTTGCGTGTCTACAATACCCTGACCGGAAGCAAAGAGCCGTTCGAATCATTGGTGCCTGGAAAGGTCCGCATGTATGTGTGCGGCGTGACGGTCTACGACTATTGTCATATCGGACATGCTCGGAGTGCGCTGGTGTTCGACGTGTTGCGTCGGTATCTGGAATATTCAGGTTTCGTCGTCGAGTTTGCCAAGAACTTCACCGATGTCGATGACAAGATCATAAAACGGGCGAATGAACAGGGCGTGAGCTGCGAGCAGGTCACCACCACCTATATCAACGCCTATTACGAGGATATGGAGAAGCTCGGTGTGCGCCGCGCGACGCTCGAACCGAGGGCGACGGAACATATCGCGGACATTGTGCGGCTTGTCGACACGTTGCTCACCAAGGGGATGGCGTATCGTGTCGACGGGGATGTCTATTTCCAGGTCGATCGGTATCCAGCGTATGGTCGGCTTTCGAAGCGGAACCTTGATGATTTACAGGCGGGAGCGCGGGTGGATGTCGATGAGCGGAAACATCACCCGATGGATTTCGCCTTGTGGAAGGGCAGCAGGCCCGGTGAGCCTTCCTGGGACAGTCCTTGGGGACCGGGCCGTCCCGGCTGGCATATCGAATGTTCCGCCATGGCTATGCGGCATCTGGGTGAAACCTTCGATATCCACGGCGGCGGGATGGATTTGATTTTTCCGCACCACGAAAATGAGATCGCGCAATCCTGCGGCGCAACCGAGAAAGAGTTTGCGCGATACTGGGTGCATAACGGATTTGTTCAGATCAATCACGAAAAGATGTCCAAGTCGTTGGGAAACTTTTTCACCATTCGCGAAATCTTTCAGCAATCGGAATGGCCCGACACGGTGACCGGCGAGATGATGCGCTATTTTCTCCTTTCGACGCACTATCGAAGCCCCTTGGATTTTTCCGATCAGAGTCTCAAAGAAGCGAAAAGCGCACTCAACGGATTTTACGATCTCTTTGAACGGTTGAATGAATCCGGCCCGTCCGATGGTGCGGCTGATCAGCTACTGCAGGAGGCCACGGCACGGACGCGAACGGCATTTGTGGCGGCCATGGATGATGATCTGAATACGCCCAACGCGCTGGCAGCATTACAGACGCTACGCGGAGAGGCGAACAAGGCGCTTGAGGCCGGATTATCCGGTGCGATGCGGCGACTGGTCCGACAGGAGTTTCGCGCTTTGGGCGTCGTGCTCGGTCTTCTGCAGACCGACACCTGGCGTTTTAAGGGGCAGGGGCCACAGCGAGCATCCGGGGAAGCCGAGTCGACCGCAAAGACATTGTCTGACGAGGAAATTGCCGACAAACTGGCTGCGCGCCTGACTGCGAAAAAAACGAAAAATTACCCGCTCGCCGACCAGCTTCGAGCCGAGTTGGCCTCCCACGGTATTACGATTGAGGATCGGCCCGATGGCACCAGTCGATGGAAACGATGATTCCCAGGAGGTGATCTACGGCCTCCACGCTGTGCGTGAGGCGCTCCGCGCCGGGGTTCGCCCGCTCCAGCGTCTCCTTGTCTTGGGAACCGACCGGCAGTTCGGGGAGATCGTGCGCCTGGCCAGGGAGCAGCGCGTGCCGGTCCGTGTCGAACCGAGGGCCGCATTCGATCGGCTTGTTCCTTCGGGGCACCACCAAGGCGTGGTGGGTATGGTTGCGGCGAAGGCCTACGCGGAGCCTGATGAAATTCTTGCCTCCGCGCAAGCAGAGGGCCAGACGCCACTTCTGGTGCTGCTGGATGGTGTCGAAGACCCACACAATTTGGGGGCGATTCTGCGGACAGCCGAAGCGTCGGGCGTGCAGGGTGTCTTTATTCCGGAACGTCGTGCCGTGGGGTTGACGAGTGTGGTGGCGAAGGCTTCCGCCGGGGCAGTCGATTATATGCCCGTGGGGCGTGTGCCGAATCTCTCGCGCTTAATTGAACGTCTTCAAGCTGCGGGCGTCTGGGTCTACGCGTTGGATGCTGACGCTCCCAAGGCCTATACGGCACTGGATTTCAGGGGCCCTGTGGCGCTGGTCTTTGGCGGGGAAGGGACGGGGGTTCGCCCAGGGGTTCGCGATACCTGCGACGATCTCGCCCACATTCCCATGCTGGGAAAAGTCAGCTCACTCAATGTTTCGGCATCAGCAGCCATCGTGCTGTATGAGGCCTTGCGTCAACGTCGGGGAGGGGCGGGGAAACAGTCGTAGGAAGGGGGCACGGGGCTTACCGGAGCTTCAGCATTTTCCCTTGAATCGCGGCCTTGAGCAATTGCGCGGTGTTGGAGACTCGAATTTTCTTCATCATGTTCGCCCGATGTGCTTCGACGGTCTTGACGCTGATTTTTAAACGCTGAGCAATTTCCTTGTTTTTGAATCCGGTCCAGATCAACTCAAGGATTTCCTGCTCACGAGTCGTGAGGGCTTCCGGACGTCGTTTTCGAGGGGGAAGGACCGGATCCGGTGCGGATGCTTTTGCTCGAGGTTTTGGGGTCTTCGCGACTGGTGACATGTACATCTAGCTCCACTTCGGGTAAAGACTAATCACAGATGGAGGTGTGTCACCTCCTGTGCCAAATGACTCCCGGATTATACGCAGTGCCCCTGGCGTTTGTAAATGGAAAGCGCGAGGGGGAAGGTGTCTCGTCTCTGCGGCTATTGGCGTAGTTTCTAATACCTATACTTAGAGAGGTGACTCATGTCCTGGTCAGCCCCATTACTACAGGCATATCCATGACCTTCTACCTCATGGTGCTGTTGTTCGGCGCGGTGATCGGTAGTTTCTTGAACGTCTGCATTTACCGGTTGCCTCGTGAGGAGTCGGTGGCTTGGCCGGCCTCGCACTGTCCCTCCTGCCACCACGCCATCGCCGTCTATGACAACATTCCGATTCTGAGTTACCTGCTCTTGCATGGCCGCTGCCGGGCTTGTCGTGCGCCGATTTCGATCCAGTATCCCTTGGTGGAAGCGGCCAACGCGATTGGATATGTGCTGGTCTTTTGGACGTTTGGATTTACCGCAGCGGCCTGGGCCTATGCAGCGTTGGTGTCCGCGCTGATCGTGGTGGCGGGGACAGACCTCTCTCATACCATGATCCCGGACGCCATCACGTTGCCGGGAATCGTCATTGGTCTGTTGTGTGCCGCCTTGATCCTCCCGATCGGACTTGTCGATTCCTTGCTCGGTGTGTTGTTGGGGGGCGGTCTCTTATGGTTCTTGGCCTGGGTCAGTCCCTACGTCTTCGGGAAGGAAGGGATGGGAGGCGGGGATATCAAGCTGATGGCCATGGTCGGGGCCTTCCTCGGCTGGCAGCCGGTTTTGTTGGCCATTATGATCGGCTCGTTTCTAGGGTCTATTGTCGGTGTCGGGCTCATCGCGGCCGGCGTCCTGCGGCGCGATCAGTACATTCCGTTCGGACCATTTCTATCCGTGGGATCTCTCCTTGCCCTGCTGTTTCACCAGCCGCTCCTCACGTGGTATTGGGCCTTGATCGATCTTCCGCAGTAGCTGCCCCCAAATCGTTGACCAGAGCCGATTTGCAGGCATCTCGGTCTCGCCGACCTGTATCTGAACGGATGATTCACTGTATCCGATTCGGAACAGTTCAGAACTGTCCACCTTCATTTGTTTGATCGGCCTCCGGTCGCGATTTCCGATCGTCAGCCTATTTCCTCAATATCTTCGCAGGTTCCCGTGATGCTTCGGCAGGGATGGAGCGCCAATGAGCGGGATGCGTCTCAGGCGTGAGCAACGGCATGGAACTTGGAAATGCTCTACGCGCTCGAGGAAAGGAGCCGGTATGAATGAACGTGGTGGGAGCCTGGTGGAGTTGTGCACGGTAGTCGCCATCATCGGGATTGTGATGGGAGTCAGTGTGCCTGGATGGGCAGCGCTCGTTGCGAAGCATCATCAGCGTGCGGTGATGAGGGAGATTGCATCGGAACTGCGTATGGCGCGGCAATTGGCGATGGCGCGGCACGAGCGTATTCGAGTGGTCGTGGATGCGGAACAGTCTGAATTGCGCACGGAATGTACCGACTGCAGCAATAGCCTACTGCGTCGGTATGCGTTCGGGCAGAGGGGTACGGTCATTGAATCCATGTCGACGAAGCCGGAAATTCTGTTTCAGCCTAGTGGTCGATCAGCGACGGCGACCACCATGATTGTCGTTGACGGTCGCCACGCATCGCATCAGGTGACGGTGAGCATCACCGGTCGGGTGACTGTGTCATGACACCATCTAATCTGAAGAGCCTCAAGCGACGTTCCGTTTTCGTGGGTGCGCACGGATTCACCCTTGTGGAAAGTATGGTGGCGTTAGTCGTGTTATCGATCGGCATGATCGGGACGATCGGGATGTGCGAGTGGGCTGAGCGCGGTCTGCAACGCGGGGCCTTGACGACGACGGCACTCGCCTTGGTTGAATCACGGCTGGAAGCCAAGCGGAGTGTGTCGTGGGAGCAATTGTTGATGGACGATTTGGATCACGACGGCACATTGGAATCTGCCATGCATGACGATGGCTTGCAGGATGACAGCACGAACGGCGATGGCATCTTCACGGCCGGTACCACTCAAGGCAACATTCGGCTTGTTTGGACGGTGGAGTTGAATCGAGGCAGCCATCCGGCCGGAGCGAGTTTGGCGACTATCGAGGCGCGTGCGACATTCCGAACCATAGCGGGGCAAGAGAAAGAGGTTCGGGTCCGCACGATCCGAGCCAATCCTCGGTATGTCGGCCCGTCGGTGCTGTCATGAGCCGCGGCAAGGGCTGTGTCGTCTGCGCACCGCCCCGTGTGAAGCTCGGCTGGCGCCTCGGTACGGCCGGAGTGAGCCTCATTGAACTGTTGATCTCCATGGCGATCAGCAGCGTTGCGATATCCGCCTCAATTCAAATGTTTTCGGCGGTCGGCCTTCGCTTCACGGCGCAACACTCGGCTATGGCGACCAATCAGGATTTGCGCCTTGGCTTGGATGTGTTGTGTAGCGAAATACGGTTGGCCGGAAGCGGGTTGTTAGGGGGAGATGCGCCGTTTCTCAAGGCGAAGTCGGATGAGGTGGAGTTCTTCGCCGGCTTGAGCGGTGAGTCGACCACCCTGACACAGATGGCAGACATTGGTCGACAGGAGCTGTCGGTGGAAGAAGGGGCCGGCTGGCCCAAAGGGAAGCAGGTTCTGGTGTGTACGGCTGCGCGGTGTCGGTGGAACCAGTTGGCGGCCGACGGCCGGAAGCACACATTGTCATTGGCGACGCCGATTGGTGAGCCGGCTCCGATTCGGAGCGCCGTTTTCCTGCTCAATCGAGTGCGTTATTACGTGAAGCGGCAAGACGATGGAGTGCTGCGGGTCATGCGTGATGTGGATGGTGGCTCAAGCACGTTATTGGGCGACGTGCGCCGCTTTGAGCTGCAGTACCTGGACAGGAATGGTGCTGTCGCAACGGAAGTCGGTGAGGTGGTGCGGGTGCGTGTCACGATACAAGCTGGACGACAAGGATCGATGTTACTGCGAGATGTGGCGATACGGATGTAACTGGTAAAGGGAAGTGACTATGAACACAAGTATGGGGCGTTCAGGAAGTATGGTTCGGCACGATGAACGGGGAATGGCGTTGTTGGCGGTGCTGATGGTGGTGTTCTTGCTGACCCTATTAGGGATGACATCGATGCAGCTGGCCGGACAGGAGATGGTGAGTGCCAGTGCATTACAGGAAGAACGGCTTGCGCACCACGCTGCTGAAGCAGCGGTGGATGTCGTGATGGGATGGTTTCACGATCCCGGACTGTTGTCGCAGGGAGCGGAGGTGACGTGGTTGACGAAGCGGCTGGTCAATGCACAGGGGGACCCCTCCTATTTTGATGCAGCGGGGCGTGCGCAGTTTGTGGGAACCGGCGCCGATCCCGACGTGGTCTTTGATGCCGCCAATATTCAGCACGATCGGCTGCTGAACGATTCTCAAACCGGATGGTTTAAATCACTCAAGGGGCTCGCCAGGATCCTCAAGTTGCGGGTCTATGGCGCGACCCGGCCGGGATTGCTCTGTACGGTCGAGGTTACGGCGGGAGCCGGCCCTGCGTCGCGTGTGACAAAGACCGTCTCGGTTGAGTTCGGCGCTTATGCGGTTCCCGCGTTGCATGCACCCATCCAGAGCGGCTCATTGGGCGCCGAGTCTGTGCAATACCGGCCTGGCTCTGTGCTCGCTCATTGGGGCGACGTGATGGTGAGGGGCAGCGCGTATTTCACTCAGCCGGAAGAGATTCCCCTCAAGAGCGGGTTGGCACCGATCACCGGGCAGGCGTATGGCGAGATGGCGCATCGGGAGGATCGATGGCTTACGATCCGCCTCGGTGGCGATGCCTATTTTTCCCAACTGCCAGCAGAGGCCTGGTCGGGAATTCCACTGAATCTCCACACTCATCAGGAGCCGGTTCCCGGTCTCAAGTTCGATCAGTGGGACTACGACACCTTGAAGCGAATGGCCAAGCAGTTTGGACAGTACTACGGGATTGATCGTGAAGGATTGCTGTATGCAGGTGGGGCGATTCAGCCAGGATTGGGGCGCCCTGCTGCGGACGTATTTGCCTCAAAGGGCCCAGGTGACCATCGAGGGTTGATTTTTGTCGATACGCTGGATGGGACAGCCCCGCGACAGGACAACCTAGGAACGATCGTGCTTGATCAAGAATATGCAGAGGGCCTCTTTGTTGTGAATGCGCATGTGCTCTGGAAGACAGGGGCGTATGGCAAACCGGTTCCCGTCCTCAGTCCGCCGCCGGAAGGCCAGCAAACTTTGGGAAGCAGGGTTCCTGTGCAATTGCCCGGCATTCATCTGCAGGGGGTCCTGTATGCTGCAGGGGATGTGCGATATGCAGGGCATCTTAAGGTTTACGGTGGAGTGGTCGCACAAGGAGCGATCGTGGACAGCACGAACGGATCGGGGATGTTGGAAGTTTGGTACAACCATGATCTTCGCGAGGGCCTCGTGCAAGGTATGCCACTGGTGGTTGTGGCGCCTGGAAGCTGGCAGGCCAAAATGTGAGGAGAGGCTGCTCGACCGATGCGGTGAGACGGTCATGATGTTGGACTCGAAGAAGTAGATGTAATGAAATCATATTTGCAGAGTTCAGAAAGGAATCGGTCCATGAGTCGTGCGATGCGCTCTATGTCTACCGTCAGTGAGTTTGTTCATGGTGCAGGATCTGAAGGGCAGAGCCGTTCCGTCAGCCACTACCATCAGCTCGTCGAACAGGGTTTTCTCCAACAGGGAGAGTTGGTGTCGGCCACGGCCGAAGCGTCGAGAAAACGACTTGATCTGGCCACGGTGCTTATGGAGCGATATCGGATTCCCAAACCGGCTATCGGTGCCGCACTCGCGGAATTCTATCACTGCCCGTTTCTTGCCTATGACGAGCGCATGGTCATGGAGCGGGAGTTAATAAGAAATCTCAGCCTGGATTATCTTCGAGTGAATCATTGGGTTCCGCTCAGGCGACTGGGTAGCGGCATCGAAATCCTGATCGACGATCCGTGCGATCCGGAGAAGATCTTTGATGTGCGACGAGCGTTTCCTGGGCAGGCACTATCCTATCGAGTGGGGCTGCGTAGCGATATTGAACGGTTCTTGAGCGTCGTCCCGGGACGAGAGTCAGGCGATGCGATCTCCGATATCCTCGGCGAGTTGGTTAGTGAGGCACAGTTAGAAGAGCAACAAAATGCGACGATTGCCGCGATCACCGAAAACGATTCGGCCATCGTCCGGCTCGCCAATCAGATCATTACAGACGCCTATCGTCGCGGGGCGTCGGATATCCACATTGAACCCTATGCCGATCGAAAAGAAACCGCCGTACGTTTTCGCGTCGACGGCACCTGTTTTACGTATATGAAAATTCCGGCCGCGTATCGACGGGCGATCGTCTCCCGCCTGAAGATTATGGCTAACTTGGACATCGCCGAGCGCCGCAAGCCGCAGGACGGAAAGATTCGGTTCAAATTGAGTACCGGACAGGAGGTCGAATTGCGGGTGGCCACACTGCCTACGTCAGGCTTCAATGAAGACGTGGTGATTCGCTTATTGGCGGCCAACGGGCCTCGCCGTTTGGAGGAGTTGGAATTCAGCGATGAAACGCGACGACTCGTGGGGCAGTTGGCTCAGAAGCCGCATGGCATTATCCTGTGCGCCGGCCCGACGGGGTCAGGGAAGACCACCACGTTGCACGCCATACTATCCTCGATTAATACCGACGAACGAAAGATTTGGACGGCGGAGGATCCGATTGAGATCACGCAGGATGGATTACGGCAGGTGCAGGTGCATCCCAAGATCGGGCTCACCTTTGCCACGACCATGCGGGCATTTCTGCGAGCGGATCCGGATGTCATCATGATCGGAGAAATGCGCGACAAAGAAACGGCTGATATTGCCATCGAAGCGTCGCTCACAGGCCATCTGGTCTTCAGTACCATCCATACGAACAGTGCTGTAGAGACTGTGGTGCGTCTGCTCGACCTCGGGTGCGATCCGTTCAATTTCTCGGATGCCATGTTAGGTGTGTTGGCAATGCGATTATGTAAGCGCATCTGTTCCAACTGTCGGGAGGCCTATCATCCCACCTGTGGTGAATATGACGAACTGGTGCAGGCCTATGGAGCGAGCGATTGGGAGCGTGTGCGAGGAGCGCATGATCCAGGCCTGACATTGTTTCGTGGACAGGGATGCGATGCGTGTAACCAGACCGGTTATCGTGGACGAGTGCCTATTCATGAGCTGATGGTGGTGTCTGATCCCATGAAAGCATTGATTCAGACGAGAGCGCGGACCGGCGAACTGATGGCTCTCGCCAAGAATGAAGGCATGAGGACGTTAGTGCAAGACGGCATTGAGAAAGTCCTGCAAGGTCTCACCACGTATAAACAGGTGCGAGCGGTCGCGATCAAATAGGGATATCGCGATTGGCGCGTGGCACATCTCGACACCCGAGACTCTCTGCTTGAGGGACACTTCTGCCTCTTGTATGTGCGCGGGTGACGCTCAGAAGATCATCGGTAAAGCTGTTAGCTGCCGTAGGGTGTGTTTGCGCAGCCTGTGACACTCAGAGGTTAGCCCACGCTTCCGTCCAGCTTCACTCCCTCATCAATTTTTCCCGTGGTTAGGACTGAGAACGTCAGGAATCCGACAAAAATTGTCACCGAAGTGATCATGGAGCGCTCTAAAATGTACGCAGCTCACGATGAATGTACACGATATATCAATTGGTTATGCGCTAAATTAAGTGGAAACCCATCGGCATGGCACTTGCTCATCTGGCTGTTGCCATGTGTGTCTCTACCTATCTCCAACGGTCCTCTGCTGTCCGCTTCCAGAATGGCTTCACCCTCATCGAGGTGATGATCGCGGTCGCGATCGTCGGAATTTTGGCCATGGTGGCCCTCCCCAACTATCTCCAATGGAATGCTCGCTATCAGCTGAAACAAGCCACAACGGAATTGGCTGGCAGCCTCAACTTGGCCCGTATGGCAGCGATGAATCGGAATCTCGCCGTTACTGCCACACTGGCTCTTGTATCAGGTAGGGTGAACATCGATTTCGGTGGGGCACTGGCCCCAGTCGTGTTGCCCCAGGCCGTCGTCGCGTTCACGGGTGGTCCGACGATTCAATTCACCCAACAAGGGTTGAGCGGGGCAGCCGTGAATGTTCCAGTGACGCTGACCTCTCAGCAGGGGACGACCTATTCCGTGGTCGTCACTCCGGCAGGCAAGGTGAACTGGTGTACCCATGCGACGTGTCCCTAGAGGCCGAATGAAAGATAATAGAAAACCACAAGGCTTCTTCAGGCGGATCGCAATCACGAAGCAGGGGTTTACCCTGTTGGAAGCCATGATTGCAGCGGGTGTGCTTTCGGTCGGACTCCTGGGGTTGGCCGGGCTCTCAGGAATGTCGCTGGGTAAGAATGTCGACGCAAACGACATGTCCCGCGTGACGAATCTTGCCGCCGATATGGCGGAACGTATTCAGAATAATCGACAACGTGTGTTGGACTATCACAATACCGACACCACAGCCGCGTGCGCACAGAGCGCAAGTACGCAACGCATGGCCTTAGGCGACTGCACACAGTGGCGAGCGTTGCTGACAACTTCTGGTCTTACCGGTGCCACTGGGAGTATCACCGCGACTCGACTCGATCCGGATCCCACGGCAAACCCGGTCACGATGAATCGCTTCCTAGTGACGATTACTGTCAATTGGCAGACAAGGAAGAGTGATGTGAGCACGGCACGGACCAAAGCCGCAGTATTTACGACGGTGGTCGCGCCTGAATAGCCGCAGTGTGGAGCATGACAATGCGTAAAGTGTATTGGAATCAAAGAGGCTTCACTCTCGTGGAATTAATGGTCGCCGTCTTGATCACGGTGGTGATTGTGGCTGCGACAATGACCACCGTCGTGACCTCGAATCGTGCCAACGTCGTGAATTCGCAGGTGGCAGATACGCAACAGAATGTGCGAGTGGCCATCGACTTGCTCAGCCGGGATATCAAGCTTGCCGGCTATAACTATAACGCGACTGATCCAGCCACTAGGTCGGTAGGTGCGTGCAACGCTACCATCGGTGCCATAGTGAAGCCGGTCGGCCTGCTCCCGCAGGATCACACGCCGACAGGCGCGGATACCGGAGCAGATGGAGTGTCGATGGTGCTTCCGGTGAATACGGCAGGGTGGACGTTGACCACGGCGGTGGGTGGAACACCGAACAGCAAGACCTATGACAACACTATCAGCCTTTCGGGAGCTGCGATTACGGAGATGGTCGCGCAAGGACTCGTCGTCGGGTCAACGGTTTCCATCGGAGGTGCAGTGTCAAAAACGGTACAGGCGGTCAATGCCACGTCGATTGGGTTCGGCTCTGGGAACTTTGTGGATGGGCAGTTCCCGGTCGGTACGCGTGTGTATTTGATGCAGTGCGTCCGGTATCAGGTCGTGGCGAATACGCCTACCACCTGTGGAAGCAATACACCCTGTCTGGTGCGAAATAACGTGCCGCTTGTCGACGGTGTGGAAGACTTGCAAATTGCCTATGCTTGCGACGGCTGCAACCAGGCGGCCCCTAATCCCCTGTTTCCAGACGGGGTCGTCGATGATCAAGATGCGTCGTCGACCTCTGGGTTTCCGACCTTCACCCAGGGGGACTTTGTCTCCGACAGTGCGTGGGCGATCACTCCGTGGATGCCGGATAAGATCAGAATGGCGCAAGTCAGCCTGGTAGTCAGACCAATGAACGCGGATGACGGCCTTGATGAGAAGGGAACCAAAGCCATCAATACCACGGGACCCGTGATCGTCGGTGACCACAACCCATCAGCGGATGCGGGCTATGACGCCAACATTTATACGCAGCAACGTCGACGCGTGATGATCCGCACGATTCAGCCGAGAAACCTGTAACGAGAGACGCTGTGATGAATCTGCGACGGGATACCATCAGTGCGGGCCGAACGTACGACCGAAAAGAAATGAAGAATCAGCGAGGCATCGCGTTGCTCACAGTGATGCTGATGTTGTTGATTCTCACCATTCTCGGCATTGCGTCGATCACTGTGACCAGCATGGAGCATCGAATGGCTGGATTTTTCCGTAGTACTGAGGCTGTGGTGGCTGCGGCAGACTCCTGTGAAGGACTTGCCGCCAACATCATCCAGCAGACATTGTCCCCCCCAGGAGTGCTCCCGACCGCCTTCGTTGCACCGACGGGGCCTGTCCCGGCGGCCAATGCCACGACATTGTATGCCGAAATCTACGGGTACGATCTTCCGTCACCTGCCGCGGCAAACACACCGGCCGTGAACTATGCCGATGTGGCAAACACAGCCCCGAATTTTGTGATGACCGATCTCCCGGGTTTCACCGTCAACGGCGATATCGATCTTCTCTACACGCACGCGAAGAGTGGGCAGGGAACAGGGGTGGCCGGCACGGAGCATGTGTATCGGATCACCTGCATGGCGAGTAACCCTGCAACCGGTTCAAATAGCGCGGTGACCTCTGTCTATGGCTGTTTGGATGGCGACACGTGTGTGAAGAAAATCAACTAAGAGGGAGCCTATGACCATGTATCGCGCAATCATCATTGTGGCGCTCGGCGTACTGGCATCGGTGTTACCCTCCGGCCCTTCATTCGTGTCGGCACAAACCGAAGGTGTCATGCCGTTTTCATCAGCCGGGTTTCAGTCCGGCGTGATTGATGAGGTGCAGGGATCGACCATCCGCATCGATGGTCGGAGCTATGTGCTGAAGTCCGCGGTGGTGGTGGTGGATCACGAAGGGGAGCCACTTGAGATTGAGCGGATTATTCCCACGTCGCTCGTAAAGTTTCATCTGAAAGAAGGCCACATCGACAAGATGGTGGTCACGTTGCCGCAATAGCGCATGAAAGGTCTTGTCTCAACTCGTCGCCGCGCATTCGACGGCTGTTGTCCTGCTTGAGATGAGGAGGAAGAACGCATGAATCGCCGAACCCTTGTTGCTGTGATGCTTGTGGCTGGAAGCCTGAGTGCTTCGCTGGTTGGCTCCGGTGATGCCGTAGCCGTGGTGTCCAATGCCGACTACACTGCTGTGCCGGCCTTCGTTACGAACGCGACGACACCCAATATCATCGTCGTAATGGACAACTCGGGCAGTATGAGCAATCGCGCCTGTGAGTCGACGTCATGCGGCATGTTGGCGGATGGCAGCACCTCGACGACGACGACGTGGACCGATACCACTCGATATTCGGGCTATTTCGATTCACTGCGTTGTTATACTTATAACACGACGGACACCCGATTTGAGAGTGGGACTGGCAAGGCAACATTGGATGCAGCGTGTCCGATTACGGAGTGGGACGGTAATTTCTTGAACTGGGCAACCTTGCGTCGGTTCGACGCGGTGAAGCGGGCCATGATCGGTGGAGATTGTTTCAGTGCCAGGGATGCGGATGGAAACTGCCCAGCCAGCGGGACGCCGGCCCTGAAGACCGTTCGCGCACAGGCTAGTGGGGTGAACACCGAGCGTGCGAGTGTTAATTATGGCAGTGGCACTGGTGCCAATACATATGTCGGGCATATTCCACTCGCGGATCGAAATAGTAGTCCAGGCACGATTACGATCCATGTGGCAGGCGCCTATTTTTGTGTGGATAACGATACGACATTTGACAGTAATTGCGGCGATTCGTACAGCGTTCGAAAATATCATCTGAAGATTGGATACGCGAACGAGCCCACCGGAGTCATTCAACAGATCGGTGGCAAGGCACGATTCGGCTTGATGGAGTTCAAGTCGAACAGTGAAGGCGCGCGGATGTTGGTGGGGGCCGGCTCCCGTCAGTCTATCGACTGGTCGGGAACCGGGGTTGAGACATTCACGACGAACACGGCGGCCATGGTGGATGCGGTGCAGGAGTCCTATCCTTCGACGTGGACTCCGCTCAGTGAGGCCCTGTATGAAACCGCGCGGTATGTCGCACAGATCCAGTCGACCTTCTCGGCGGGCTATGTCTATCCGGTCGCATTTTCCGGTGGTGTGTCAAATGGTGTTAACTTTGCCACGAGTGGCGCCGGGTCGGTCGGCACGAGCGAAATCACGGCCCTGGTTGGGACTGAAACATGTCCGCCCGGTTACATCACCAACGCGTGTGGTCGTGATCCCTATTTCTTCGGGCAAAATCATACGCCGCCCTGGTCTGCGAGTTCTCAGGTGGTGACTTGCTGCCGGACATTTGTAATCGTGTTCACCGACGGCGAACCGACGCAAGATCAAAATATACCGACGGCGCTGCAAGACTATGCCCATGCTCATCATGGGCAACATTGTCTTGGGAGTGATACGGCGGCGCCCCCGCGCCCCATCAACGGCACATGTAATGTGCACGCAGCCACTCCATTCAGCGATTTGCTTGCAGAGCACAAGACCGATTATGCCGACAACGGCAGCCATTATTTAGATGATGTCGCCTATTGGGCGCACACGAGCGATCTTCGTCCTTGTAGCGGTACGAGTGATGGGACGATCGCAGGTTTGGCGGTCACCGGGCATTGCATCGCTGGCACCCAGAGTGTGACGGTGTATTCATTCTTTGCATTCGGCAACATGAATGGTCGTGGGATTCTGGCCCAAGCCGCTCGCTTAGGAGGCTTCGAGGACGCCAATAATGACGGCATCCCTCAAACTGGCGAATGGGATAAGGAAAATAATCTCACAGGAGCGGCTACGCCGGACGGTATCCCGGATGCCTATTTTGAATCCTCCAACGTTGATGATCTGCAGGATAAGTTGCTGGCCACGATTGCGAGTATTCTCAGGCGGAGTGCGTCCGGTTCATCGGTTTCCGTGCTGGCTACGGCCTCGACTGGTGAAGGGGCGTTGTATCAATCCTATTTTTACCCCAGCACCATCGAACCCACGACGCTCAGCGACGTAAAGTGGACGGGTTATACGCAGGCCCTATTCATCGATACGTTCGGCAATACTCGCGAGGATACGAATCAAGATGGTCGGCTTGATTATAAGGTCGACAAGATCATTAAGACCCGCTTTGATTCACTCTCGAATTCCGTGAAGGTCGATAAATACGTCGACACTGACGGTGATGGTTTGCCGAACGACCAGAACAGCGACAATTCTGTAACGGTGGCAGACTGCAATCCCTGCGGGCAGGCGTTGAGCGAGATTCTCCCGATTTGGGAGGCCGGGAAACGACTGGCTGTGAAAGATTCCACAACTCGCACCATCCTCACCTGGGTCGATTCCGATCATGATGGAGTCGTCGATGCGAGTGAGCAGATAGCCTTTTCAACCGCCAACGAGTCAATCCTTCGGCCATATCTTCGTGCCACATCGAGCGCCGAGGGGACCAAGATCATTAATTTTGTGCGCGGCTGTGATGTGGGGACCTGTCCAGAGCAGTCAGCGACAAGGGACCGCCGACTCAGTGTCGCGTCAGGAGGAAGCACCTCCTTGAAAGTGTGGAAGCTCGGAGACGTCATCCACTCCACACCGACGCTGGTTGCGGGTCCCAGGGATCGGCACGACGCGCTCTATGGCGATCAAAGCTATTCGGCATTCCTGCAGAAGTGGTACAACCGCCGGCAGGTGGCCTACGTGGGGGGAAATGACGGCATGCTACACGCGTTCAACGCGGGGTATTACCA
This sequence comes from Nitrospira sp., assembly GCA_037045225.1. NCBI lineage: Bacteria > Pseudomonadati > Nitrospirota > Nitrospiria > Nitrospirales > Nitrospiraceae > Nitrospira > Nitrospira sp. The sequence goes on along the minus strand of JBAOHZ010000009.1, from coordinate 1,661,729 downwards.
TCCCGGCGATGATGCAAGTGCCTCTGCTCCCACGAATATCACCGAACACGGCTGGTTCACCACTGCTCCAGCGGACAATTCCAGTGGGGCTCCATTGGGGGATGAATTGTGGGGGTTCGTTCCGTATCAACTTCTTCCTCAGCTGGAGTTCTTGAGTCGTGCTGATTACCAGCATACGTACTATGTCGATCTGCCACTCAAAGTCGTGGATGTTCGGATTTTCACCCCGGACACCGATCATCCGAACGGATGGGGCACGATCTTGATTGGCGGATTTAGAATGGGTGGAAGTTGCGGCGCCTGTGTATCTGGATCCGGCGCGCCGCCGATGACGGTCAACATCAGCGGTACGGACTATACATTTTATAGTTCCTACTTTGCGATGGATGTGACCAATCCCGATGCCCCCAAGCTGTTGTGGTCGTTCAGTAGCTCGAATTTGGGGCTGACGACCAGTGTGCCGGCTGTGGTCCGGGTCAATCCTGCAGCGGATGCGAAGGCCAGTAATACAAATGCAAAATGGTACATGGTGGTGGGGTCCGGCCCGACCGGGTATGACGCGAGCGCGGCGCAGAGCGCAAGAGTCTTTGCCATCGATCTTGCGACAGGGCCAGGCAGCGGCAACAGCCTGGTGACAACGTATGCAGCGGGGTCCTGGAATTCGTATATCGGAGACATCACGGCTTTCGATCGAGATCTCGATTATCGCCACGATGTCGTGTATTTCGGGCGAGTGATTGATGACGGGGCGCTTCCCTGGCGTGGCAAGATCTATCGTTTGACCATGGGCGCCGGAGGAGTCACGTCCAAGTTCGGTACAGTCACCAATCCGGCTCAGTGGGGCATTGCGTTAGGCAGTGCCCGCGTGCCCACCGAGATGTTGGATACGTTTGCGTCAGGAGCGGAGATGGGCCCGATTGCGACGGCACCGTCTGTGACGATGGACGACGCGGCTAACGTCTGGGTTTTTGCGGGCAGCGGGCGTTATTACAGCAAATCCGACAAGACGGATGTGTCCACCCAGTATTTCGTCGGCCTGAAAGACTCGGTTCTTAATGCCGGGTGCAATCAATCGGCCGGTCCGCTCAACTGCATGGACAATGATCTTGTGGATGTATCGAATGCCACTGTCTGTGTGGTGGGAGTCGGCGATTGTGGTCAGGCCAGTGGAACCAGCCAGGTCTCCGGCGTGTCCGGTGCCACGACGTTTACCGGCTTGATCGGACTGGTTCAGAGTAAAGATGGCTGGGTGACGAAACTCGTCGAACCTGCCAACCCGCCATCTCATCCGGTCCCCTACGGCATCGGCGAACGGGCCGTCAGCAGTCCGACGGTCTTCGGCGGAGTGGTCTTTTTCCCTACCTTTATCCCTACGAACGACATCTGTGTCTCGTCTGGAACGAGCCGACTCTGGGCGCTCTTTTACAAAACCGGGAGTGCGTATCAAGAGCCGATTATCGGAACGGCTGCATCAGGCGCGAACCAAACGGTCAATAAGTTCGGCTCTCTTGGGGAGGGATTGGCGTTCGGTATCGTGGTTCACATGGGCTCAGGCCGGGACGGCGGCAGTCCCTTCGGGCTGCTCATCAATATGAGTCAGGGAAATTTTGGCGACTGTACGACGTGCGGGTTGGGAGGAGGATCCCCTGGAGGTCTTCCGAGTTCGAACATCGACGCCAACGTTGCGATTGATCCACGGAGTCGATACTTCTCATGGACGAACATGTGATGGTCACTTTGAGGCAGGCGCTACATGGGAGGGTGGGGGGACTCCGTCCCCTTGCCTTTCCTCAGGCAACCCGTCTGGGATTGATGGTCCTCGCGGTTGCTGTCTGCGGCGGGTGTTCGTCATCTCCTCAGGATGGGGCGGGTGCAGCAGGCAGCACAAAGACTAACCACCCTCCGACCGTCCGCCTGGTAACCATTGTTCCAAATCCTCTCGTCTTGGCGGGACCTATCACGGCGCATGTGGCTGTTGACGACCCGGACGGTACCCAACCGGTAACACGACTTCAGTGGATCGTGAACGGAAGTCCGGTCCTGGGGGCGACGGGGTTTGAGTTCGAGGCCGATCGTGTGAAGCGAGGTGATACAGTTGCGCTTGAAGTGGTGGCCTCTGACGGCCAGGTAGAGAGTCCCCCCTATCGTACGGATCCGGTGACTGTGGTGAATACTCCGCCTCTCGTCTCGCGCGTCACGATTGAGGCGGATTCGCCTGACAAGGGAAATCGCGTCTTTGCCAAAGTTGAGGCGGTTGATCCAGACCATGACGACATCCAATACCTGTACCGTTGGTGGCGGAATGACAAGCAAGTGAAGGAAGGGGAGGACAACGTTCTTGATACTGCGGGTTTCGGCCGCAAAGACATTGTGGCAGTCGAGGTGGTTGCGCGAGATCAGGATGCACTCGCCGCTCCAGCTCGGTCGGTGCCGATTGTGCTGGGGAATTCCCCACCACAAATCCTGTCGACTCCCACCGCGTTAACGAGTCGAGAGCAATACGAATATGTCGTCCAGGCGAAGGATCCCGATGGAGATAGCGTCAGTTATGGGTTGGAGACTGGTCCTCCAGGGATGACGATCGATAAGGTGACGGGCCAACTGACGTGGAATGTTACAGCAGGTGTTGCAGGGACTCACCGGGTAAAGGTGATGGCGGAAGATGGTCAGGGCGGTACAGCCTGGCAGGAGTTTGAACTTTCGATTCCCTCCACGGCTCAGTCACCGCCGGCGTCTCCGTCCCAAGGCTAATCTGTTCCGAGGGGTTTCCTTATTTTCTGGCGCGCCCCCTCCGCCCTTGTTCCGGACTTTCCCGGTTTGTTAGAATCTTCCTATCGTCTTGACGAAAGGGGTTTTCGACACCGGCGTGCGCAAGATCAAACTACGGGAAGGCACGAATACCGCAGCCCTCTTTGGGCACCACGATCGACACCTCAAGTTGATTGAGGAAGAGTTTGGGGTGCGATGCTCGGCGCGGGGTGAAGAAGTGACGGTGGAGGGGACGCCCGAGACCGTCAAGCAGGCCGAGCGGGTGCTCAATGAACTCGCCTCGTTGACTAATGAAGGTTACGATCTCCGGTCAGACGACGTCACACACGCGCTGACCGCCCTCCGTCACAATCAAGACGCTTCCCTCAAAGAACTGCTCTTCAGCGCTTCCCCCATCGTGACACGGAAGCGGTTCATCGTTCCGAAGACTCCAACTCAGAAATACTATCTGGACGCGATCGAAAAGCACGACATCGTGATCGGTATCGGTCCTGCAGGCACGGGCAAGACCTACTTGGCCATGGCTATGGCGGTCAGTGCGCTGATGAAGAAAGATGTAAGCCGCATCATCCTCGCGCGGCCCGCCGTCGAAGCCGGCGAGAAGCTCGGGTATTTGCCGGGCGATATGTATGCCAAGGTCAATCCGTACCTTCGGCCACTCTATGACGCGCTGTTCGACATGATGGATATGGAGCGGGCCAATCGCTTGATCGAGCGAGGGGACATCGAAATCGCGCCCCTGGCTTTCATGCGTGGCCGCACACTGAACGATTCATTTGTGATCTTGGACGAAGCGCAAAACGCGACCGCCGAACAAATGAAGATGTTCCTCACACGGCTGGGATTTCATTCGAAGGCCGTCGTGACGGGGGACATTACGCAGATCGACCTGCCGTCCGATCGGGTGTCGGGTCTCATCGAGGTGCGCGATATTCTTCAGGACATTGCCGGGATCGAGTTTGTCTACTTCGATGAGCGAGACGTTGTGCGGCATCGCCTCGTCCAGGAGATCATCAAAGCTTACGATCGCCACACGGCTGGTCCTGCGCATCCGGCTCAGCAACGAAAAGGCGAGGCTCAGACCAAGGGCCATCGCGTGGACTCTAAGCCCACTCGTCCCGCGTCTCCTTCCGCAGGTTCCTGGGGCCAGTCGCATTAATGCCGGTTGTGATCGGCATGCGGCTGAGGAGGTGCCACCTCCGTCTCGGGGCACTCAAAAAACTCGCCCTGCAGGTATTGCAAGCCGTCGGCGACGCCGAGGCGCTGTTGAGTCTTGAGATCGTCGGCGACGTACGGATGCAGCGCCTAAATCGAACCTTCCGTCATCGTGACAAGACAACGGATGTGCTGGCGTTCGCGACCAGGGAAGGCCCTGGGCCATCCTCATCTCTGCTGGGCGACGTCGTCATTTCTCTCCCGCAAGCCATTCGCCAGGCGCGTCGGCATGAGCAGGGTGTTGACCACGAGTTAGCCGTGCTGCTGATTCATGGTGTGCTCCACTTGTGCGGGTATGACCACGAGCGCAGCGAGGCGGAGGCGCAGCGCATGACTCGGCGTGAAAAGGCCGTGCTGCGAGCCATCGCTCCTGTTCCACGGCTATTGGTGCCGCGCGGATCGGATCGGGTATGATGCAGGACTTGATCGCCGTATACGACAAGTCCTAGGTCGGATCGTTCATCAATCATTCTGATGACTTGACGAGAGGGTGAGGTGCGCGGTGGGTTGGTTTCAGAAACTAAGTGCGGGGCTCTCCAAAACACGGGATGCGGTCACGGGACAGCTGGATCGACTCCTGGGGCGGGCGGCTGATCCGGCGCTGCTGGATGAGCTGGAGGTGGCTCTGATCAGTGCAGACCTGGGTATGCCGGTCGTGGAACGTGTGATGGGGCAGCTGCGGGCCCAGATGCGGGGCGGTAATTTCTCCTCGGCCGATAAAGTGCGAGATCTCCTGCGACAATCTGTGCTGCAGATTCTTCTTCCGACACAATCCGCTTCGATGGAGCAACTAGTGGCACAGGGGCCGCGCCCCTTTGTGATTCTGGCTGTGGGAGTCAACGGGGTCGGCAAGACGACGACGGTGGCCAAGTTGACCCAACGATTTCGTCAACAGGGGAAAAAACCATTGCTCGTGGCCGGCGACACCTTCCGGGCGGCCGCGATTGATCAATTGCAGGTGTGGGCGGACCGCATCGAGGTCGATGTCATTCGCCATCGCCCGGGCGCGGATCCCGCTGCGGTCGCCTATGACGGGATAACGGCTGCGAAAGCGCGTGGTTCAGATGTCGTGTTGATCGATACGGCTGGGCGGCTGCATACCAAAACAAACCTGATGGACGAGTTGCGAAAGATCAAGCGTATCGTTGCGCAAGAGTGTCAGGGGGCGCCTCATGAAGTGTTGCTCGTGTTGGATGCGACAGTGGGGCAGAATGCCATTGCTCAAGCGAGGCAGTTCCATGAGGCGGTCGGGGTGACCGGAATCGCCCTGACGAAGCTGGATGGCACAGCGCGTGGCGGCATCGTGGTGGCCATTGCCGACACGTTCAAAATTCCGGTTCGGCTGATCGGAGTCGGAGAATCGGTCGAGGACCTGCAGGACTTTGATGCCAAGGCATTTGTCGACGCGTTGTTCTAGCCCTCACTAACGGCCCCAACTCAGACGCTTTCACTCAATTGCTTCTCATCCCGTCGAGCCCATGTTAGGCTTTCTCTAACGGGCTGCTTCCGCTGTGCGGCCTTGTCGCCATTGGCCGTGAGGCACATACAGGATAAGATGATGAGCACGTTACTGGTGATCGACGATGATCGGTTGCACTGCGATCTATTGCAGATGGCACTCGCCCGTCACGGGTATCAGGTCAGTATTGCGACCAGCGGACGTGAAGGTGTCGTGTTGTTTCGACAGCTTCGTCCACTGGTGACGCTCCTTGATTTGCGCATGCCGGAAATGGATGGTTTGGCGGTGCTCAAGGAAATCCGAGCGCAGGACCCGCGCGCCGGGGTGATTATCCTCGGTGGTGGCGCGACGGAGCAGTTGGAGAATCAAGCGCGCGAGTTGCACGTCACGGATTTCCTGCGAAAAGGGTTGTCGCTGGATGTGCTCATCGGAGCCGTCCACCGTGTGGCGCAGCAGGCGAGGCGACAGGCCTCATCTGAGCAGTCCCGTGCCGCGGAAGAGATGGATCAGCTTCCTGATGAGCAGATCCTTGTGGTTGATGATGATGTGATGGCGCGCGACCTCCTGGTGCGGTTTCTCAGCCTTCGCGGCTACCAGGTTCGAGCCGCGCAGGATGGTCGCGAAGCGTTACGATTGATTGGCGACTCGGCACCGGATTTATTGATCCTGGATCTTGCTATGCCGGAGATGAACGGGGTCGAGGTCTTGCGGGCGCTTGCGGCGCGAGACTATGCCGGCCGGACGATCATTTTGGGCGGACATCACAATGACTCCTTATTGGCCGAGGCCTGGGCGTTGGGTCCGCAAGAGGTGCTGGATAAGCCCATTGATTTGGAGCGGGCGTTGATGGCTATCCAGCTTGTGATGGTCTGTCGAGAGTGTTAATCTTCATCGTCCACCTCGAGGTGCCGGTGAAGGGTGACTGGTTTGTATCGCCTCATCCGTTTGGGTCTGCTCACAATTTGTTTCCTGCCTGCGCCTGTACTCGCTGAGTCAGTCCTCCAGCATCCGACGATTGAACATCATCAGCTGGCCCTTGAATTACGTCCTGATTCCCATCAACTGGTCGCCACAGATCGAGTGACCGTTGCGGGAGGAGTTCCCGGGCAGGAACTGGCATTTTCCCTTGCACTGACGCTCGTGTTGGAGCGGGTCGAGGATCTCACGCATTGTCAGGATCCCTGCGAGTCCGCCCCCTCGATTCCATTTGTAAGGAATAGCGCGTCAGGTCAGGCGGAGTCGCAGCGCATTATCCTGAAGCAGCCGCCTGCGAATCTGGCAGGGGGAGCGATACGGCTCAATTTTGTCTACCATGGGGTAATCGATGATCCGCCCCGAGATCCGCGCCACCTCCGGTTTGTTACGCCGAGTGAAACGGCCGGGCACATCGGTCCGGAGGGGGTGTATCTCAGCAGCGAGAGCCAGTGGTACCCGGACCTCGACGATTCGCTGGCCACCTATGATGTACACATCACGTTGCCTGAAGGGTGGGCCGCCGTCACGCAGGGCACGGCCCAGGCCGACGCCTCGAGATGGATGGTGTCGACGAAGAGTGAAGCGTTGACGGTGGTGGCCAACCGGTTTGTGGTCAAGACTCGCGCCTGGAAGGCGCAATCCGGGCAGTCGATTCAGTTGGCGACGTATCTCTTCCCGGATGAGGCCGCGCTGGCCGATGAGTACCTCGATGCATCGGCCAGATATCTCGACGCCTATATCCCGCTGCTGGGCGCCTACCCCTTTTCACAATTTGCCGTCGTCGAAAACTTTTTCTCGAGCGGATTGGGCATGCCGTCCTTCACGCTGCTGGGAAGCGGGGTCATCAAGCGGCACTATACGCAACCATATGCGTTGGGGCATGAGATCGTGCATTCCTGGATCGGCAATGGGGTCTTCAACCGGGTGAGCCAGGGCAACTGGGTGGAGGGGCTGACGACCTATCTGTCCAACTACTACTATCACGAGTTGACCGGCGACAAGGCGCAGGCTCGTGAGCAACGGCGGTTGATGTTGCTGGGTTATTCCGTCTACGTGCGTCCCCACGAAGGATACCCGCTCAAGAGCTTTGCGCAAAAGCGTGATGAGAAAGACAATGCCATCGGCTACCAGAAATCCGCCATGGTCTTTCATGCGCTCAGACAGGAAGTGGGCGATGCGGTATTTTGGCGGGCGCTAAAGCGCATTCCGGAACGGTATCTTGGAGCAGTGGCCGATTGGAGTGATGTGGAGCGGATCTTTCAGGAAGAGGCGGGCCGCGACCTGCGATGGTTTTTTGCCCAGTGGGTCGAGCGTGCCGGTGTACCGGAACTCGCCCTGTCCGGCCTTCGAGCGCAGAGTATCCCCGGCGCGTCCGGCCACGCGAACGTCATCGAGGCGACGGTCCATATCGCCCAGCGCGACGAGCCTTATCGAGCGTCAGTGGAGCTGGAGTTCGTGTTGAGTGAGGGGCGCACCCAGCGCGTACGCGTTCCATTGAGCGCCGCACAGCAGGACCTGGTCGTGCCCCTTGCGGAGCCGCCGTCGGCAGTCCGGTTGGATCCGGATTATCATCTGTTCCGGCGTGTGGCACGGAGCGAGATGGCTCCCATGCTGAATCTGTATGTGACGGATGGCCAGCGAACCGTTGTCTTGGCCCAAGACGCCGCGGGGAGGCCGGGCCCGTTCGGCGACATCCTCCAGCGTATCGCCGCGCAGGAAGCGGCGAAGCCTGGTGCCGCGCGCACGGCGGTGCTTGAATCACGTGAGGGTAACCGGCCTGCGCCGCCGGGATCGTTGCTGTTGCTGGGCGATCCGCGCGAGAATCCGGTGGCGGCAGAAGCCTTGCGTTCTTGCGGCGAACGAGTCCGTCTCCTCGAGGACGGATTTTCCGTGGCGGGTAAGACGTACGAAGGCGCCACCATGGCGTTGCTGGTCTCCTGTCGGCGTGATGAGTATCCCGGCAGTGTGGTAACCCTGCTGTATGGAGTGACGCCCCAGGCGCTCGGGCGTGTGGCTCGACTCTTGTTTTTTTACGGGTGGCAGAGTTATGTGGTTTTTCATGAAGGAGCCGTGGTTGCACGGGGAGATTGGGAGGATATGATGAGTGCAGAGGTGCCAATTGAAACACGTTAAGGTGGCCATGATCGGGATGCTGGGACTCGCGCTGGTTGCCACCTCGATGGTTCCGCCGGCAGCAGCTGAGCCGAAACGTGCGCAGGCCCCGGCGAAACCCGCTGCTTCGTCCGAACGACATCTGACGAACATCCGGCAGCTGACGTTCGGCCGACAAAATGCCGAGGCCTACTTCTCCTTCAGCGGCAATAAACTGATCTTCCAGTCCACGAACAATTGGATGAAAGACACGTTTGCCGCGGCGATGCATCCGTCCGACGTCCCGCTCGGCTGTTATCAAATGTACGTGATGGATCTCGAAAGCGACAAGATCCGGATGGTCAGCACCGGTGCCGGCACCACGACCTGCGGGTATTTTTTTCCCGGCGATCGCCGGGTCCTGTACTCCTCGACCCACCTGCGAGGTCCCAACTGTCCTCCGAAGCCAAAGCGCGACGGAGCGTATCGCTGGGCGTTGGATGACTACGATCTCTTTTCCGTTCGGATCGACGGGCTGGACCCGCAACGGTTGACGAACACGCCGGGGTACGATGCCGAAGCCACAGTCTCTCCCAACGGCAAGACCATCGTATGGACTTCCATGCGCGATGGGGATCTGGATATCTACGCAATGGATCTGGACGGGACCCACCCTCGACGGTTGACGCAGGAGATCGGATACGACGGCGGCGCGTTCTTCTCGCCCGACAGCAAGCGAATCGTCTATCGCGCCCAGCATCCAAGCAATCAGGAGGAGCTGGATCAGTACAAAGCGCTGCTGGCTCAAAATCTGGTCGAGCCCGGACGACTGGAAATTTTCATCATGAATGCCGACGGGTCGAATAAGCAGCAGGTGACCAATAACGGCGCCTCAAACTTCTCGCCGTTTTTCCATCCCGACGGCCATCGGGTGATTTTTGCGTCCAATGTGGAGACGCGAAACGCATCGGGGCGACCGGATTTTCACCTCTATCTGGTCAACGAAGACGGATCCGGTCAGGAGCGGTTGACGGTCGATGGACACTTCAACAGCTTTCCGATGTTCTCGCCGGACGGGAAGACCCTGGTATGGGTGTCGGACCGAGGTGCCAAGGAGCCCGGAGAGTTCAATGTGTTTCTCGCCGATTGGGTTCCATGATCGAATCAGGTGACGGGTCGGCTGCGCCGGTGACGGTGCAGCCTGAACCACCACCGGCCAGCCCACCGATCTCGGCGGTCCTGCTCTCGGTGATTGCCTTGCTTGGGTCGTTCGCGGCGCTGTTTTATATCGACATCCCCATCCTGTGGTTCCTTCGGTCGCACAATCTATCGGCGCTCCAATCGTTAGGTGATCTGGGCGAGAAGCTCGGCAATGGTGGCACGCTCGTGACCATCAGCCTCGTGCTCCTGGGGATTGGGTACATGGCGAAGCGCCAGCCCCTCACACGCGTGGCGCTGGATAGCCTCCTGGCGCATGGGGTGGTGGCAATACTGGTGAACGGGCTGAAGCACATCATCGGCCGTCCGAGACCCAGGCTGACACATTCGGGCGGGTGGCAATGGTGGCCATCGCTGGATTCCGGTTTGGATTCGTTTCCGTCCGGCCATACCTCCGCGACCGTGGCCGTGGTGACTGTGCTGGCAAGGGCGTTACCCCGGTATCGATGGGTGCCGTTTGCCCTGGCCGCGTGGGTCGGAGCCAGCCGGGTCTGGCGTGGCTCCCATTTTCCGGGTGACGTGGTGGCGGGGATGGTGTTGGGGTTTGTGGTGGGCTCGATTTTTAATGGTCCGCTGCGCTGGTGGGGACGATCTTGTGCGCAGGCGCTAGTTCGTATCGCCCCAGTGGTCCTGTTGCTCACGGGCCTATTTTGGGTGTTGACACATCGAATCGTGGATCCGCTGACGGATCACATCCTGCTTGCCTCCGGGATCATGCTGGTAGTCGGAGGTGTGGCGTTGCGAATGGGAGGACGTCGGAATCCGGCGAGCGACGGTGATATGACGAGAGTTGCAGCGGCAGAAGGTCTGGTCGGACTGGGGTTAGGTGTCGTGACCGGCGCACCGGTCATCATCGGCTTGGCCGGATTATTGTGTTTCGCACGATGGAATGGGAGAGTCGCCTATACGGACGCGTGCGTGGCGGCCTCGCCGTCCTCCTCAGGCCACGTCCTTTATGCGGGAGGAGTTCTTGCTGTGGTGGTCGTGATCCAGGCGTGTAAAGGGCTTGTGCCGTTGCAGTGAAGAGAGAGTGAGCAGGATGTCAATGTCCTGGAATGCGAATCGGCGGCTGCTCCGCCTCTTCCGGCACATGGATCAGCGATTGGTTGGCCAGCAAGATGTAGCCGTACCGTTCGAGCAGAACCGGGTAGTCCATCGTTTCGAACGGCAATCTATTTCTCAGCGCCGCCGGTAAGAGGATCATGGTGCGTCCGGGTTGAGTCAGATAGGGTTTGATGTTCGCTTCTTCATTCTTCGGCACCACGATAGCTTTCCGCTTCGCGTAAAACACCAAAGAGGGGCGTGGTTGTCCGTAGAGGATTAGCCGGTCGTTGGGCCCGAGATTGACGCCTGCGACTTCTGCCAATTGTTGGGGCGGTTCGATGACAAAGTGGTTCACCAGCGGAAAAGTCAGCTGTGTGGCGGCGAGTACGACGAGGGCCAGTGATCCACCGGCAACCCAGAATACGGCCGGTCGCCTCGTTTCGCTGAATCCAAAATAGGCAATCAGGCCCATTCCCAGCAGGAAGATCGAGGCAACGGTATAGGGGCCTGGTCCAAGCGTCACTTGCCCTGCGAGGGGGAATTCATCGACTAGTTTCCCTGCGAATTTGGCGTAGAGGGGCGGCAACGAGGCAAAGGCCAGCGCCAAGATGCAGCCGACGGCTGTCATCGTGTGGATTGCGGCACGCAGGCCCGGAGTCGTCTGGTTGGTCACGCAGCGGTTCCAGTAGGAGGCCGTCAAAATCGCCGCCGCGGGAAACAGCGGACCGATGTAATGCGGCAAGCGGGTTGAGGACAGGCTGAAAAACACCAATCCTCCCAGAATCCAGGCGGCCGTGAACCATTCGAGCGCGTGGGGCAAAGGATGGACATCCAACACCGAGGTCTGCGACGGGGGCAGCGCGCCGGATTGTTTCGAGTCCTTCCAGCTGCGATAGGCCTGGTACCAGGCGAAGGGCAGCAGGCTGCTCCAGGGGAAAAATCCAAGCAGGAACACGGGGAGGTAAAAGAGGAGCGTGCCGCCGTGTCCTTCCATGGTGCCGAAGAACCGGCCGATTGTGTCGCCCTGCGCCGAGGTCGTATACCGCTGTCCATGAATATTCAGCATCATGAGGTACCAGGGCAACGCCAGGAGTAGAAACAGTACGAGGCCGGGAATGGGAAACCCCTGACGCCAGAAGTGTGACCAGGAACGGGTGAGCCACAGGTACAATCCCACGGCCAACATGGGAATCAGAAACCCGATCGGGCCTTTCGTCAGGGTTGCCAGCGCCATGCCGATGTAGAAGAGCCACAGGTAGTGGCGTTCACGGCCTTCCCCATATAAGCCCAGCCAGAATCCATAGAGCGACAGGGTCGTGAAGAAGATCAACACGCTGTCGGTCAGTGCCATCCGGCTGAGGCCGATGATTTCCAGGTTCAGTAACAGCATGGCCGCGCCGAAGAGGCCCACCACCGGTCCTCGGCAGCGCGTCAGAAAGAGATATTGGAGCAGGATGAGCCCAATACCGAAGATGGCCGACGGGAAGCGCGCGGCGAATTCACTCACCCCGAAGACGTGATAGGAGAGGCTCATCAACCAATAGACAAACACCGGTTTGGCGAAGCGCGGCTCGTAATTGAATGTGGGGCTGATGTAATTGCCCGTTTCGTACATTTCACGGCCGGCCTCGGCGTTCCGCCCCTCATCTCGATCGGTCAGCCCGAGGGAACCAAGTCCAACAAAGAAGAGCACGGCCGCCAGAGCCAATAGCAGGACGAGCGCCAACGGTTGGATCGATCGGTCGGCCTGCGCCGGCGTCTGCGAGGACGGGTGCTGTCCGTTCATGTGAAGTTCCATTAGGATTTGGTCGCCGGGGATGCCGTGCCGGAGTCGGTGTGGTTGGGACGGTGAATCAGCATGAGGTTGCGGAGATAGACGATACTGCCGATGCTTTGCCCGGCGATGAAGACAGGATCCTGCCGATAGATCGCATAGGCGAGTGTAATCAGCCCGCCGATCATACTCATGTACCAGAAGGCGGTCGGCACGCGACTTTCCGCATGGCGCTCGGAGGCGATCCACTGGACGACCCAGCGCATAAAGAAGATTCCCTGCCCTAGGAATCCGATAATCAGCCAGATGGTGTCGAGTGTCATAGTCGTGTGGGGGCCGAGACCGAAGGCGATGATGTCGTCGGAGCGGTACGGTATTGGTAGCGCAGGCACCGGTGCTGCATCCATCGCACAGCCACCAGATCGTACAGGCCTTTGAAGAGGCGGTTGCCCACGCCATACTTCGACGTGCCCCGGGTGCGTGGATAGTGGCGCACCGGCACTTCGGTGACGGTGAACCCGTGCATCAAGGCGAGGGCTGGAAAGAAGCGGTGCATGCCCTCGAAGAGCTGCATTTTTTCCACCACCGGGCGGCGGAATAGCTTGAGCGAACAGCCGGTGTCGTGCACCCGATCACCGGTAACCGCGCTGCGGACGTTGTTGGCAATGCGGGAGGAAATCTTGCGCGTGAGGTTGTCGTGGCGGTCTTTTCGCCAGCCGCAGACGAGGTCGAAGGTCTTGATGTGCGGGAGCAACGTGGCGATATCCGCTGGATCGTTTTGCAGATCGCCGTCGATGGTCATGACCAATTCCCCAGTCGATTGCTTAAACCCGGCATCGAACGCCGCCGATTGCCCGTAGTTCCGATCAAAGTGAAAGACCTTCACGGTGCGGTATTGAGCGGCCAGTCCGTCGAGGATGTCCGCACTGCCGTCCGAGCTGCCGTCGTTAATGAAGATCAATTCGAACGGAGCCGATCGCGACTCCTCCCGGCCGTCCAGGACTTTCACAAGTTGCTCAGTCAGGGGTACCAGATTGTCGCGCTCATCCTTGATGGGGATGACTACGGAGGCCCATGGGCGGGTCACAGTCATGGAGCGGAAACAGTTCCTTCACGCAGCGGTTTGTCCCTGTGCACGGCGCCCATTCTACAAAACGCATAGAGGGGCGGTCAAACGGTTCTGTCCCAGGCTGTGTGGCTGTGTTCATGAATCGAGCGAGATTCGACGATCCACAAAGGCCGAGAAGTTCGGATCGTTGGACAGGAAGATGACCGACCAGGGTTCGTCTTTGGCGCAGAGGCGGCGAAGCAGCACTTCACGTGTGGCCGGCAGCATGTTGTGGAGCGTGCCGTCGAAGATCAGCAATTGCGGCCGTATCACAATCGCTCGGGCGACGAGGAGCCGCAGAATCTGACTCATGGAGAGGGTGTTGTCCAGGCTGGACACGCGCGTGTTCAATCCCTGCGGCAGCGCATCGATGTCGTGGTCCAGTTCGACGAACCGGAGCGCCCATTGGAGGTCTTGGTAGTCGATCGTGGGACGGCCAAGAGTGATGTTCTCTTCGAGCGTTCCGTCCAGCAACGTGGGATGGGAATCGAGGACAAGTCCGCGAACCCGGCTGATCGAGTCGCGGCTCACCTCGACCAGACTCATATCGTTGTATCGAATGAACCCGGCCGTCGGTGGGTGTAGTCCGGCCAGGACCTTGGCGAGAGCGGTTTTCGTGTTGTTCGTGCTGCAGACGATGGCCACCTTCTCCCCAGGCGCGACATCGAGAGACACGTTCTCGAAGATCGGCGCACCATCCGGACCGCAATAAGAGAGGTTCCGGCATGTCATGCGGATGCCGGCTGCTCCGAATTGTGCCGCCGGGACGTTTTCCTGCGCGCCGTCCTCCTCGGTCGGCAGGGAGAAGACCGCGGCAATTTCTCGACAAGAGACAAAGGTAAAGAACATGGCGACCATGCGTCGGGCCAGGGTATCCATGTTGAGCAGCAGGTTGCCGACCAACACTTCGGCGGCGGCGAATTGCCCGACGGTGAGTTGTCCATCCGCCACGAGGAGTCCGGCGGTGATGAGCAATCCGCTGTGGCCGACGACTTGCCAGAGGGCTGCAGCTTTGTACTGTCGCCCGGTCAGTGTGTCGGATCGGCGCTGCCGAATTCGGGCGTAGGTGCGGGTCAGGGTATCGGTGCGTTCAAGGAGATACGGGCTGTCGCCTGCGGCTCGCAGATGGGGGAGATTGTGCGCAATGTTTTGAATCCAACCGAAAATATCGTAGTGGAGTCGAGACATCTCCAGAGTGATGAAGAAGCCGCCGCGCCCGAAGAGCGTCAGTAATCCCACAAAGCCCAGAATCAATACCAGAATGTAGAGGAGAAAGAAGGGGTGAAACAAGATCAGCATGGTCACCCCGATCGTACCGACTACGGCGACATTAAACAGGTCCGCCACCATGGCCACCAAGGCGCGGGTCAGCAAGTCGGCCTCCATGAACCGATAGGCCTGCGGTGTGGCGAACGTATCGTCGCGGAGGCGGGGTAGGAGGCGTGTGAATCCGATTGCGACGCGCGTGTAGATTCGTTGCTGGAAGGTCTCCACGGCGCGCGCCTGCAGCACACGGAACGCCGCGACCCCGGTCAGGGAGCTGGCGACGAACAGTGTCAACGTAAAGATCATGCGGGGTTCCATCGCGAAGGAGAACGTGCTGACGAGCTCCTGAACGGCAATGGGGACACAGAGGAGAAAGAGCCCGATGGCGACGGAGTAAGACGCGATGATGCCGAGGATCGATCGCTCCAGTTTCAGCAACATCCCCAGGTGGGCGAAGATATCGCGAAGGACTTCAGTGAGTTGATACTGGGGATAGGTTGGGGTTGTGGTGGGACCCTGATGCACAAACACTCCTACCGCGTGGGCGCTGGTAGGAGTTATCAGCCGAGCGCGAGGCGCGCGACCGGCGGTTCTCGGTGAACTCCATCACCTGGTGGATTTGCTCTAACTGAGCGAAGTCTAGACTGAGATCCGGTCTTGCGTCAACACAACCGGCGCTTCCCGCATCCGGTTAACGAAGGAAGAGCGACTTGAAGATCAGGGCTGTGCCGGAAAGAAAGAGAAACGCGGCGAAGGTGGTGCGGTAGCGTTCCGTACTCATCTTGCTGTACAGCAGCAGTTCCGTGGTGAGGAACATGCTCACGCCCACCGCCATGTAGAGTGCGGTGGCAGAGGTGGCGATTGCGGAAGGACCGAGAGAGATGCCCAACGTGATGAGTTGAAACAGCGCGAACGTGCCGTAGGACACGGCGGTCGTGGCGCGGGTTTGGTCTTTGTCGTACGGTTTGCTGTGGATGATGGCCGTCAGCAGCGAGCCGCCCAGATTAGTCAGGCCATGGACGATGCCCATCACGATGAAATAGGTACGTTCATAACGCACCAGCGATTCGATCAACCGATTGAATGGCAGATAAACGCTCTTGAGCGCCGCGACGATCAAGAAGAGTCCGACAATGCTCCCGATGTTCAGCTTGAGTTTCGTGACCAGCAAGAGACACAGCACCACGCAGGGAATCGACAAGGTAAGGATGTGCTTGTAGAAGGGCCTCTGGATGTGCCGGTAGTCCTTGCTGACTTGCAAGAGATTGATGGTCAGCGAGATCGGGAGGAGGATGGTCAAGGCCGTGATGAAGTCATAGCCGAGCACGAGGAGGATCGGAGTTCCGAACAGCAACACTCCCACGCCGAAGAGTGACTGGATGCTTGCCGTGAGGAGGATGGTGGCGAGAATGTCCCACTGCAAGGCGATACGACTCCTGTCTGGCCGAAGGTGCCTGCGGCGGGCCGACCCTCTATCCTGGGGCTCTTGCCTGGGGTGCGCAGACCGGTATAGCTCAGTGCCGGAGCGGGCGTCAATCTAGTCACAGGTGGGGGATGGGGTTATTGGTTTCGGGCAGGGGAGTCCGAGTTCGTCGCGGCGGTGATGGTGAACCGCATGGTGCCCATCAGGCTCATGTCGTTGACCTGCTCACCGGCGTGGATCTCCACCTTATACCGGCCCGGCTTCCAGCCGCTGTCTGTGGGGAACAGCTTCAGGTAGCCGGTTTGGTCCTCCAGGGCGATGTACATCGCATCTTCGGTGACCACGGTGCGTTCGTCCAGTCCGGCTACGTTCTCCGGGTAGCAGCGCCCAAAGACTTGGAACGATTGGTAATGCTGGTGCAGTTCGAAGACAATGAAGACCGGTTTGGGGCCGGCAGGGAACTGCTCGGTCGGTCTCACGGGAACAATTTCGTGGGTCCGTTGAAACCCGAGTTCCTCGTCAAACCCTTCGGCGAGCACAATGTGGCGAAACATCCCTTCGGGTGGGGCGTCGAAATTATACGGCTTTGGGCTCTCCGTGCGATTCTGGAAATCCGGAATCGGCACATTCCGAGTGAGCGGGAGATCTTCGGCCCAGAGGAGGGAGCCGGAGAGCAGGAAGATGGGAGTGCAGAACCAGAGCGACTGCCTCATCCCGTCTTGGTACACTCTGCCCGGCCGGCCTGTCAAGGAACGGCTCCATGCCGGCTCTCTGACCGGACGGTTCGCGTGGCAAGTGGGAGGTCTGCGCGGCGAGGCGGGGCGAGGAATCGCGCGGGGTAGGTTGCGGGCGAAAATTGCTTCCTGTTAGACTTTCCCTCTTTCTACAGGGGGACAGATATGGAACAGCACCTCATGACGCCGTTAGAGGATCCCGACGCACTGCCGCAACCGCTTGGGGAGTACAAGCCGGTCGACTATTGGCAGGCTCATATCAATACGCTGTTTTATCAGTTGCGGGGCGACCAGCAACGCAGTTTCTACCAGACATTCACCTCGGCCGACTATCGATTGGCGCACGCGCTGGCGGCCGACTATTTCGAACAGGTCACCAAGCGTGACAAGAAAATCGCTGCGACCCGTGGGACATCAGGCGGGCCGGCTGCGACGCCGTCCACCGATTCCAGTTCCCAGCCACAGTTAACGGTCATGGAGTGGGGGCCCGGCAACGGCAATCTGGCCGCCTGCTTTCTCAGTCATCTGCAGCGTCTCGATAAGGACGGGCGGGTATATCCGCGTGTGCGGTATCTGTTGGTCGATTCCCAGGCCCACGCGTTGGACCGGGCGCGTGCCCATCCGGATCTGATTCCCCATCTGGCGAAGGTGGAGTCGTTGTGTGCGGAGGTCGAGAACATGACGACCATTGCCGATGGCACCGTCGACCGTATTCTGTGCAACGAACTCTGGAATGAGTTGGCGACCAAGCTCATGGTCAAGAAGGCCGGCGAGTTCGAAGAGGAGCACCTCCGGCCGAACCTCAATGAGCATAAGGCCGCAGCGATCGCCGATTGGTCGGGATTTATCCGCGCCTTCGACGAGAAGGACATCGAACGACTGAAACAATTCCCGCCCTTTCTGGACGATCTGATCTGGGAGCGCGAATACCACAAGGTGGACTGGAAAGACGTCCCCTATCGCAAGACGATCACCGAGTTCATGAAGGCGATCGACGATGAGGTGTTAGTGCCGGTCAATCTCGGGGCCTTTGCCTCCCTCAAGGAAGCGAAGCGGGTGCTGGCCCCGGATGCGGTGGGTTTCAGCAGCTTCGATGCCGGGACGGCGGATATGGACGTACTTAACGATCCGGACAAGCCCTGTTACGGCCAGTTCGGCGGTCAGTACAGCTTCATGGTGAACCTGGCCTTGATTCAGGCGGTGGCCAAGCATCTGGGTCTGAACTCGGTCACGATTGAAACGCAGCGCGAGTTTGTCGGGAGTCGGCTGGTCACCAATGTGATGACGCTGATGGATTTGCTGGCCTGTCACCCAATGGTCGGTTCAAAGGTGCCGGCATGGGAACTGGATCGGCTCACGGTCAAAACCATCCGCACCTTGAACGAGACCTATGAGAGTCCGTATCAACGCAAGATCGAGTTCCCCTTGCGCAGTGAGATGCCGGCCGAGGAGCGCGACGCAACGCAGGCTATCCTGCTCTCTCTCAAACCGAACGGGGTCCCGGATACCATTGCGTATATCACTGAAGAAGAATTAAGTCAGGCACAACCGGAGTTGGAGGATTTGGGCTATGAGCGCGAGGCGGTGCTGATGGCGCTCGGGGCACCCCCGAGTCCTGTCGAGTATTATCACTTTGCCTGTCGTCCGTAAGCCGCGTTGGTGCGTGTCGGAGAACGGGCCCACCAGGTGATGTCTGCGGGAGAAAGAGCTTGACTAATTAACTTCATTTCTATAGCCTTTCCCGCGATTTCTAAGAGAAGATACCTCTCCCTTCCGTGCATCGCGAGAATTCAAGCGGGATGGGGGTTCGCAGGCAAGATTACCTTAAGCGACGTTCTTCACGAGACGGTGTTGCGGTCGCGAATGCGTGAATCAGCGTCGTGCGAATAATCACACAGCTGTAACAAGGAGCATACAGTACCATGTTTGGTTCGTTTGGCTGGATGGAGCTGTTGCTGATTCTCATCATCGTTCTGATTATCTTCGGTGCCGGGAAAATTCCTCAGCTCGGGGAGGGATTAGGTAAGGCAATCAAGGGGTTTAAGAAATCGGTTCACGAAGCGGATGCCATTGACGTCACGGCCACCGAGGCGGAACCCGCCCCGGCTCAGCCTGCGGCACAGATCCAGCAAACCGGACAGCCGGCGACACCGCCGCCTGCGCAGCAGGCCGGTGCAGCTCCACCGCCACGAACGACGCAGGGGTAACTTGCGAAACTGAGGATGTAGACCGAATGACGGCGATGCGACCTCGGCGTCCCGCCGCTCGGGCTTCAGGACACCCCCCTCAGTATGGAACACCATGTTCGGTCTTGGCGCTGGTGAAATTCTCATAATCCTGGTCATTGCCTTCCTGCTCTTCGGGCCCAAGCAGTTGCCTGAGATCGGACGTCAGGTGGGTAAGGCCGTCAAGGGATTTAAGGAAACGGCAGACGATCTGAAGAAGACCGTTGAGCCTGAGATCAATATGATTCAGCAAGAAATGAAAATGGTGGAGCAGGATTTCGAGTCGTCGATGAAGGAAGCGGAAGAACAAATCAACCACGCAACATCGGGCGTAGAGCAGGGGGCAGAGGAATCGGGTTTGCCCAAGCAGGCTTAATTCCCTCATATCCGCTCTACGGCTGCGAAGGGAGGTGACCAGAGCAACAATACAAGACCTTACGGTGTGAGAAGCTCGTTTCAGGATTGAAACGAGGATCGGGGCCGAATGGTGGGCACCATTCAGGTTCGAGCATCCCGACATCACGCACAAAGTGGGCTTTGTAGTGCAATAGCGGTTGGATGTATAGGCGGCACCCGGCGTGAGTGGGTACACAACGGGTTGCCATCCAATTCACAGGAGGAACGCTATGAAACGCATCCATGGACGGACCAGATGGGGCCGATTGGCCGCCATCTTCGGCGCTGTGGCAGTGACGGCTCTGCAGTGTCTGACAGTCCCGGCTTTTGCCGGATTTGAACTTCCCCCGGGCGAACGTATCACTAACCTTCCTGCAATTCCTCGTAACATGCCGCAAAAGGAAGCGTACGAACTGTACGATCCGGTCATCGGCCGGAACTTTGATATCAAGAATCTCTGGATGCGCGCGGATCTGCGTGTGCGGCCTGAAATGCGCAACAATGCCTGCTTCGGCGGCGCGCAGCTTGCCGCAGGAGCTTGTAACTCCTTCGGAGGCGCCAACGCCAGAGGCGCTGCTTCCGGCAACGGTAACAAGGGCAACGACATGTTCGTGCAGCAGTGGATGCGTTTGGGTATCGGGTATGATCTCTCCCCAGACGTAAACTTCTATGTGGAAATCATCGACAGCGCCACTTGGGGCGGCAATGGCAGCGCGGTGAATGCGGGGAACGGTGGTGATCCGCTGAACCACAACGGCGCATCCGCAGGCGGAGCCGGCAACGGTGGCCGGTTGGGCGTCCGTGCGGCCTACATGTTGATCAGAAATCTAGCCGATGTGCAGGGCTTGAGTGTGAAGGTCGGTCGGCAATATGTCGTGTTCGGCAATCACTCTCTGTTCGGTCACTTCGACTGGGCCAACACCGGTTATTCGCATGATGGTGTGATGTTCGCGTATCAGACCAAGAACTGGGACAGCTACTTCGGCTGGTTCCGTAACTCGGAAAGCGACCTTGGCCAGGCTGCTCCAGTCGGGAGCGGCGCGGCCAACATCGCCGGCAGCGGCGGTCAGGATGCGCAGCGCGATGCCGACATGTTCATTTTCTACAACCAAATCAAGATGGTCCCTGGAATGGTCATTGAGCCGTTCTACGTGTTGTACCAGAATCGGTATGGTTCGGCGGACAATGCGGCACAAGGGCTTGGAACGGCCAAGCATTCGAACCAGACTCGCCACATGATCGGAAACCGGATCGAAGTGCGCAAGGGCGGGTTCGATTTCAGCAACGAAATTGCGTACCAGTTCGGCCAAATGGGTCAGGCTGGGGCCTGCTCAGGCGAACAAAAGTGTTTGCACATCAACGCGTGGGCGACCAGAAACTGGATCGGCTACACGTTCTATGACACGGCGTGGAAGACGCGATTGGCATTCAATCTCGATTACGCTTCCGGCGACAGCCGCAATAACACCTGCGGTGCGACACCCGGTTCCTGTAGTTCCGCCAATACCTTTGAAAACTTCTTCCCGACGAACCACATCCATATGGGTTATATGGACGTGCAAGCGTGGAAGAACATGCTGTCTCCGTCCGTCAACTTGCAGGCCCGTCCTTCCGCTCGTGACCATATCGAATTGTGGTACACGAACCTGAACCTCGCCAACTCCAAGGATTGCTGGTATCGAGGGGCGCAGGGCTGCTACGTCTTTTCGAATCAGAACAATACCAAGACCCACATCGGCGACGAAATTGACGTGGCGTACACCAGAATGTTCGCTGACGGCAAGGTGGCGCTCCAGGCTGCGTACGGCACGATTTTCGGTGGTGGTTATTTGACCAGCACCCTGAATCAGACGCAGAATCAGCACTGGGCGTACATGTCCCTCTGGATGAACTTCTAGGGAGAAGGCTTCAGCTCATAGCGCTTAGTCCTTAGCGACTGATCGCGAATGCAAGACAAAGGAGACACGTGATGAAAAAACTCATGTTCGTAACGCTGGGCATCGCAGCGTTGGCGATCGGCAGCCAGCCGGTTACCGCGCAGGCTCAGGTCGCGGATGCGATTCAGGTAGTGAACGATGCCATCGTCGAGTTGACCGATGCGCCGGCTCTCGGCAAGCGCACCACGGTCGATTTGGCCAAGCGGTGGGGGTCTGACCGGTCCGTCATCGATAGCGCCACGGCGAAATTGCAGGATGGGCTCAGCAAGGCTCAATCCGGCGGAGTGGGAGCTGATGCCATGCGCCAGTTGAAGATGGCGGTGGATTACGGCAAGGCTCGTCTGCATAAGGAAGCCCGGTTGTCTGCGCAGGGCGCGTTGCGCTACCTGTGTGTGGCGAATCAAGATCAAGGTCCCGGATGCGATACGGTGCCGAAGTACGGCAGCTATACCGCTCCGTAGAAGTGGATCGCAACATTTCTTGCGAGGCGTGAGGGAGACCCCCTGCCTGTCTCGAACAGTGAAACCCCGTCGGGTGATCCCCGGCGGGGTTTCCTATTTTCTGCCTCGGGGTGCCAGGCTGAGCCACGTAAACACGCGGCTGGATGGTCTTTCTAGACTGCCGGCTTGCCCGGGCTCAGTGGCGCGCTCTATACTCGGCTGATTCGTCATCCTCATCACCATTCGTGCGTTGCGTTCCTCACCGTGGACGATCTGAACACACAGCTGAGCCGACAGTTCGGTTTCCACACGTTTCGCCCGGGCCAGCGCGAAGTGATGGAGGCAGTGCTGTCCCGGCGCGACGCGATGGCGGTCATGCCGACCGGCCAGGGCAAGTCGCTTTGCTATCAACTGCCGGCCACGTTGTTGCCGGGGTTGACGCTGGTTATTTCTCCACTCATCGCTCTGATGCAGGATCAAGTGAACAGTGTGCAGGCGCGTGGAATTGCGGCCGCGGCATTCCACTCCGGGCTCTCCGAGCAGGAGCGCGATCGGGTGGTGTTGGATCTCAAACTGCGCCGGTTGCAATTACTCTATCTGGCCCCGGAGCGAATGCAGCATGAGCGGTTTCTCCGGCTCTTACGCTCGTTATGGGTCTCGTTATTGGTCGTGGACGAAGCGCATTGTATTTCCCAGTGGGGGCACGATTTTAGGCCCGACTATCTGAACATCGGTCGGTTACGACGGGAACTCGAGAGTCCGCCCTGTCTGGCCTTGACGGCCACCGCGACGGCACGCGTACAGGCAGACCTGTGTGAGCGGCTGTCGCTTCAGGATCCACTTCGATTGGTCACTGGATTTCGCCGGCCCAACCTGGCGCTGTCTGTCCGTCCCTGCCGTTCCCGCCAGGAGAAACTGGCGACCCTTGCTCGCGTGGTCCGTGAGTATGAAACGGGCACCATTCTCGTCTATTGCGCGACGCGTCGAGCCGTGGAGGAGGTTGCGGCCTGCCTGGGGCAGTCGTATTCGTCCGTCGGGTACTATCACGCGGGGTTGTCGGATGAGGAACGCCGTTCGGTTCATGAAGAGTTTCGCCTGGGAACAGTGCGGATTTTGGCGGCGACCAATGCGTTCGGGATGGGGATCGATAAGTCGGATGTCCGACTGGTGGTGCATTTCGATATACCGGGAAGTCTGGAGGCCTACTATCAGGAAGTGGGTCGGGCTGGTCGTGACGGGCAACCTGCCGCCTGTCTGCTGCTCTTTCATGAGCGTGACGTCGCGACGCAGGAATATTTCATTCAGCAGGCGTCGAAGGAGTCCGGCAGTTCAGCGCGGGCTGATCGCATGAAGACGTTGCTGCAGGATTTGTTGGGGTATGTGTCGGTCGAGACCTGTCGGCAACTCGCGATTCTCGACTACTTCAGCGATGAGGCTGAACGGGCGTTGGGGCCTTGCGGCCTTTGTGATCGTTGTGCAAGCCCTCCTGCGCCAAGCCTGGGCGTTGTCGGTGAGGAGGAGCCCTGTGCGAAGGCGGTCCTGTCGACCGTGTCTTGGTGTATGGGTCGCTTCGGTGTGACTCGGATTGTCGAGCTGCTCCGTGGAAGTCGATCGAAGGCGCTGCTGGCCTATGGAGCGGAAGACTGTCCCGAGTACGGTGGGTATCACACATGGTCGAAGACGGCGTTGACTCGTGTCGTGAAAGACCTGATCGAGGCGGGATATCTGCAGGTTGAAGGACTGGAGTATCCCACACTCGACCTGACACGGAAGGGCCAGGAAGTTGTGAAAGGGACCAGTTCCCTGGTGTTGCAAGAGAGGGCAGAGGCGCCCGGAGTATCGGTGCTGCAGCCGCAAGAAGGTAGAGAGAGTCGGTCGATGGCGCCTCCGCACACCGTTGTCGTCGACCCACAGCTCTTTGAACGGCTTCGCCAGCTTCGGCGGGAGTTGGCTGAGGAGGAAGGGGTCGCGCCGTTCGTGATTTTTCACGACAAGACCCTTCGGAACATTGCCGGACACAAACCCGTGACGCTTGCTGCGCTACAAGAAATTCCTGGAATCGGCGAGGTCAAGGTGGAACGGTACGGCCGTCGAGTGCTCGGCGTCGTGAATGAAGCCTGTGACTAGGCTGCCGTTTTCTTATCACCCGACGATCCGTTCATTGTCCGCGTATTCGAGCAGAAGGATCAGGAGATTGGTCTGCGATTATCCTCTCAAGTTCCCTGCCTTTCGAAACTGCTCTTGCAAGTCAGCGTAGGTCGTCGTCACGGGAAACTGAGGGAACTCTTTCGGGAGATGCTCGGGCGGGCGGAAGAAGAATCCGGCGTGAGCCTCTCCCAGCATGGCGGTGTCGTTGTAGGCGTCTCCGGCCGCCATGACGCGAAAATTGAGATTCTTCAACGCGGCCACCGCATGTTTTTTCTGGTTGGGCTGGCGCAATTTGTAGTTGACGATTTTGCCGGTCGGCCCGATCTCCAGCTGATTGCAGAAAATCGTCGGATATCCGAGCTGGCGCATCAACGGACGCGCAAATTCATAAAACGTATCCGACAGAATGATGACCTGGGTCCGTTCCCGTAGCCAGGCCATAAATTCGGCGGCACCTTCCATCGGTCCCATGGCGTCGATCACGGATTGAATGTCGGCCAGGGTAAGGCCGTGCTGATCCAGGATGTTGAGGCGGCGTGTCATCAGAGCATCGTAATCCGGCATTTCGCGGGTGGTGATCTTGAGCTCGTCGATGCCGGTCTTGATGGCAAAGTTCACCCAAATTTCTGGCACCAGCACGCCCTCTAGGTCCAGGCACACAATCACGGGGTTCTGCATTCATCCTCCTGTGGGAGTTTGTGGATGGTAAAAAGTGAATTCTCGGTGGCGAACAGTTATAAGCGCCAGCCGGCGGGCTGACTTATCCCCCGCTATTGCGACGAGCCTTTTCCTGGCTGAGATACCGCCAGATCTTGTCCATGGCCTTCTCGAACAGTTCTGTGCCGGCCCATTGCCTAGTCTGCTCTTCCTTATGCCGTCTGGCCCAATCGACGGCCAGTGGGAGCGGGATCAGCCTGGGTGCCGTTCCGGTCAGGTCTGCCCAGAGGAGGCTCAGCGCCGTACTGAGGCGAACGGCGACGGGAATCGGCTGGACGGTCTGCTGGGTCATATCCTGACATTCTGTGGCCGGTGAGGTGACCGCGAGTTCCCGGCAGGCGGCTGGTCGATCGGCGTAAATGCTGCAGATTTCGTGGTCGAGAAAAGGGCAGGGCAGACGAAGCGCGTAGTAGTCCCGGTTTAACGGCTCAATAGCCTCGTCACTCACGGGCTCTGAAGACTCGGCCAGCGAAGAGAGTCGTGTCAGGATCCCGGCCCGAGCCAGTTGTTGCTGAGCCAAGTCGAGCTTGGATAACAGGCGATTCCGTTCATTTTGATCCAACCGATCGATGGTGTTCGTGAGCGCAAACGCTTCCGGTGCCGAAATCGGCACGAGCATCCGGCAGCAGGCGGCGCAACCCTTTTCACAGGAGACTGTTTGGCCGGCATCGAGTAACGGGCGGTGCTCTAATGCCTGGGCTTCTTCTCCGAGACTGCGCATGAGCGGGAGGATCGCGGTGACCGGCACAAACGCGGTCGGCACTCCCACGGCGGTGCTGACTTCTCCGCTTGGCGTCTGCAGCGAGATTTCAAAATGTTGAATGGTGGTTTGGTTGCTCACGACCATCGATCTTTGTGTTCGAATGGGTGTCGCGGCGCGACGACGTTCATGCCATTCTGAGGCTGGCGCTATCATAGAGAACCTCCGAATCCGCGGTCAACCAGCGCCGCACGACTTCCGGTCTTGCCCCGTGATGATGGTTGCGGCTACTCTGTCGACGATGCGTTTATCCGGCCACATTATCGGATTGCTGAAAGAGTATATGCACGACCTTGTCGAGCAGGCCCGGCAGGAGTTGCAGGCTCAGGAGGCGTTCGGTTTCTCGGCACCGCCCTATCAAGCGGACCACGCCATCGCGGATTTACTGGCTATTTTAGATGACCGTACTGAATCGGAAGGGGTGCAAGTCGGGCTGCCCGTTGAGTTCTTGCACGAGATGTGGCGACGCTGCAGCGACGCGCGCAACGAGATCGCCGATCGCGTGTGGCTCGAAACCAATGTCGGCGCAGTTCCTCCCTCCAAGGCTCGTGTTCGTGAGCTGACCTACGCATCCGTCATTGACTATCTTGAGCGTGAGTCTTCCGGCGAATGATCCCTATACACGAGAGTCGTTCCTCGCATGGCTACACGGTCTTGAGTGTGTGCCTGTGTGGAGTCTCGACAGGCTAGGGGCTTGAGTAGACTACAATTTCCCAGCCAGCCAATAGACGATGATTCCTGCGACTTCCTCGATGGCTTGGGTGGTGACGAGCAGGGCCTTGGCGGTAGGAAGGAGGTCAAAGAGGGTCGCCTGTTCCCAGATTTGTTGTGGAGTGTGTTGGGATTCATAGCCGCATGCAGCGGGTGTCACGATAAATCCTTGCTTTTCGAACAGGCTCACCGCGCGAGGCAGGTGATAGGCGGAGGTCACTAAGAGGATGCGTCCTGACCCAAGCAGGGCTTTGGTCTGCACGGCGTTTTCATAGGTGGTCCTCGATTTGTCTTCGACCAGGATGGCGGATTCCGGCACGCCGAGGCGGAGCGCCCACCGCTTCATCTCGTGGGAGACCCTGGGACCGGTTCTGAGTATGGTGGCGTCGCCTCCCGTGACCAACATTCTCGGGGCAAGATTCGATTGCCACAAATCCGCGCCACAAGCCGTACGTTGACGCGAGGCATCAGCGACCTCGTCGATTGGACGGAGTGATCCCTTCTGATAGACACTTCCGGCTAGGACCACCACCGCATCGAACGTCGATGTGGAAGTGGGCTGGAACGGTGGGTACTGTGATTCGAGCAGCGCAATGTACAGGCTGGAAAGAAGCGGAGTGGCCGTCAGCAAGAGCAGCAGGACGGTAAGGAGTGCGAACCGCCTGACCCAAGTCGTCCTCCTGGGAGACACAGGGAAGCAGGCGGTCAACAGGGTGAATAGTCCGGCGATGACAATCCATGAGAATGGATAGAGTAGGTATTTCAAGGCTTTATACACACCGAACCACATGGGGGTGAGGTCCATAGACGCTCCCGGTTAACAGGCGAGATAGAGCGCTCAGCATACACTGAGGGCGTACAGACACCAAGGGTTGAGGAGGATTCGATGGCAGTTGAGCGGCACTATTGGTTGATGAAATCTGAGCCTGAGGTCTTTTCGATCGATGACCTGGCTCGATCACCGAAGAAAACGACTGCCTGGGATGGGGTACGGAACTACCAGGCGCGTAATTATATGCGGGCAATGAAGGTCGGAGATCAGGTTCTCTTTTATCATAGTAATGCCAATCCTCCTTCGGTGGTGGGAATTGCCGAGGTCGTGAGAACGGCCTATCCAGATGCCACACAGTTCGATAAGCAGGATGTGCACTACGATCCGGCCAGCCGTCCCGATCAGCCGCGCTGGGATCTCGTCGATATTCGATTTGTTCGCAAATTCACCGTTCCGATGGGGTTGGACTTGCTGCGAGGTCGGGTGGGCCTCAAAGGGATGGAATTGCTACGAAAGGGCTCACGATTGTCGGTTCAGCCGGTGCGGGTATCCGAGTGGAATGACATTCTCCAGCTGGAAAGGGGACAGGCCGGCAAATAGGGGCAAGCGGATTAGAGGCGATTCTGGGTTAGGGGAGAGGATGGTTTCGGCAGGAGGTCAGCTGCGAGCCTTTCCGTCATCCAGGTATCGATGTTGCCAGTCGAGCCAGGCGTGTCCGAGTTCGTGGGCCAGTATATACCGCCGCCGTGTGACGGGGAGTCGTTTGCGGATGTAGATGGTCTTGGCCTCATTGTCCCAAATCCCATCCGCATTCGCATCCTGCCGGTCCATTTCAGAGTCTGTGACCTGCCTGATCATGATGTGATAGCCGAATGGAAGGACGACTTTGTTTGGTATTCGCACCATGCCCTCACGGTCGTATCGATGGGTGGCCTTAACCTAGAATTCCTGTTCCTGGATAGCCTAACATATTTCCTCTTTCGTCTTCCTATCTAAAAATTGATTATTTTCAGTAGTTTGTGGTCTGTTGCCTTGTACTCGACCCATGAGGGTTCGCGGTGATTGCGGAATTTTCGATGCTGGTCAGGGAGCGCCGAGCATTTCAATTGAAAGAGGGGATGGTGTATCATGCCTCCAATGGTCGAGAACCTGCTGGCACAAGAACTCGCGAAACCCTATCCCTCAGTTGTTCGGATCGTGGGTGTAAAGATCCGTGATAGAGGGGAGGTCAAAAAATTTGATGCTGGGGACGTGCCCCTGGTGTCAGGAGATCGTGTGTTGCTCGAGGTGGCGGGTGAGTTAAGCTACGGGGTGGTCTACGGGGCCCCACAGGTGATGCCGTTCAGTCCGCCCATGCGGGTCATTCAGCCGATCGCCAGGAAGGCCACAGCCGAAGATGCGGCTACGATCGATCGATATGAACGGTTGGCATCGGAGGGGATGAAGGCCTGCCGGGAGCAGGCTTCGGCTCTCGGTCTCAGAATGAAACTTGTCGAGGTGTTCTGCTCGTTTCACCGCCGGCAGATGACCTTCGTGTACACGGCCGAGGATCGCATCGATTTCCGTGAATTGGTTCGTCTGTTGGCGCGTCGGTTCGGGGGACGTATTGAGATGCGCCAGGTGGGGGTGCGCGACGAAGCGAGTCGATTGGGCGGGATTGATACCTGTGGTCTCGTGCTCTGTTGCGCGGCATTTCTCACCGAAGTGAAGCCGGTCACTGTCAAGCAAGCGAGGGTACTCGGCCTCCCTGTCGACGATCCCAAATTGCTTGGCGTCTGCGGTCGCCTCAAGTGTTGCCTTTTGTTCGAGGCGATGGACACCCCTTCCTCAAAAGCATCCGCGTTGATTAATCCCTCCCGTACACGCCTGGCCTCGTCGTAAGTCTCTCGAGTTCCAAAGATTCTTCCGCTCATTCGTTTCCCGGGCCACTCTTCTCTGCACCCGATCGCCGTTAGAAAAGGCGGTTCTTTTCGTCCGAAGGAGTATAATGGGCTGTGAGGTGACGGATGCCTCAGGTCTTGGTACTGGGAGCCGGGAAAATTGGGTCCCTCGTGGCCGGGTTGCTGTCGGCTACCGGGCAGTATCACGTTCACCTGGCGGATCTCACCCTCGATGCCCCCAAACGACTCGTTGATGACTTGTCGTTGTCCACAGTCACCCCCTGTGCGTTAGACGTGCGGCGCCCGGATTCAGTTGCGGGCTACATCGGCTCACACCGATTCGACGCGGTGATCTCCAGCCTACCGTACTTTTGTAACCCGACCGTGGCCGAGCTCGCGCGAGCCCACCAACTCCATTATTTCGATCTCACCGAAGATGTGGCCGTGACCGGTCGCGTCAAGGCGATCAGCGAGGGCGCCGATCGTGCGTTTATCCCTCAGTGCGGGCTGGCGCCGGGGTTTATCAGTATCGTAACGAACGATCTCATCGGCCACTTCGAATCCATCGACAACGTGAAGATGCGTGTCGGCGCGTTGCCCGTTCATCCGAGTAATGCGCTGAAATATTCCCTCACCTGGTCCACCGACGGGTTGATCAATGAGTATGCAAACGTCTGTGTCGGCATTGAAGGGGGGGAGGAGGTCCACCTTCAGCCGTTGGAAGGATACGAGACGATTGAGTTGGATGGGCTGCTCTACGAGGCCTTCAATACGTCCGGCGGGCTTGGCACCCTTGCGGACACGTATCGTGGGCGGGTCCGAACCATGAATTATAAGACCCTGCGGTATCCCGGGCATTGCGAAAAGATTCAATTTCTCATGAAAGACCTCAAGCTGAATGAGGATCGGGAGACGCTCAAGCGAATCCTGGAACGAGCCATTCCTCAGACGCAGCAGGACGTGGTGTTGATCTATGCGGCGGTGACCGGCACCAGGCAGGGTGAGCTGTTCGAAGAGACCTACGTGAAGAAAGTGTACCCGCGAACGATTCTCGGGCGGCTCTGGTCTGCTATTCAGGTCACGACGGCGTCGTCGCTCTGTTGCGTCGTTGATCTTGTCATGGCTCAGCCGTCAGCCTATCGCGGCTTCGTCACGCAGGAACACTTTTGCTTGCAAGATGTGCTGAACAATCGCTTCGGGGATTGTTTCCGGGCCTGACAACATCATGACGAGACAAGAATTGTTCAAGACTTTGGGGTTGACGCAGGAAGAGCAGGGGGGCTGTCTTTCCTCCGCGACATGGAGTCGCTCCACCGACGCCGGTATCGTCGAGTCCTGGAATCCATCAACGGGGGAGCGACTGGCACAGGTGTATGGGTGTTCCGTTGCCGATTACGATGCCCTTGTGACCGAATCGCAGCAGGTCCAGTCCTCCTGGCGGATGGTGCCGGCGCCGAAGCGCGGTGAGGTGATCCGTCTGATGGGGCAGGCGCTACGAGCCCACAAAGATGCCTTGGGAACGCTGGTGTCGTTGGAGGTGGGCAAGATTAAGGCCGAGGGCGATGGCGAAGTGCAGGAGATGATCGACATGGCGGACTTCGTCGTCGGGCTGTCGCGGATGCTGTATGGGCAGACCATGCAGTCAGAGCGTGCACGACACCGGATGTATGAGCAATGGCATCCATTGGGCGTGGTGGGGGTCATTACGGCGTTTAACTTTCCTGTCGCGGTCTGGGCCTGGAATGCCTTTCTTGCCGCGGTGACCGGCAATACGGTGTTGTGGAAACCCTCACCGAAAGCTCCGCTCTGTGCATTGGCGGTTCAGCGGCTGTGCAATCGTGTGTTGGAAGAGGCCGGGTATCCCGGTGTCTTCGCACTCTTGACGACTGAGCGCGTCGAAC
Source organism: Nitrospira sp. (assembly GCA_037045225.1). Lineage (NCBI taxonomy): Bacteria > Pseudomonadati > Nitrospirota > Nitrospiria > Nitrospirales > Nitrospiraceae > Nitrospira > Nitrospira sp. Next base: position 1,630,766 of record JBAOHZ010000009.1, on the reverse strand, counting down.
TGGCCGAGCGGATGGTGCGAGACGAGCGGCTTCCGTTGATTTCTTTCACCGGCTCGGTGCCGGTCGGAAGACATGTTGCGGAGGTGGTCGGACATCGGTTGGGGCGGAGCCTTCTGGAGTTGAGTGGGAATAATGCCGTCATCGTGGACGAAACGGCTGATTTGGAGTTGGCGACACGCGCTATCGTGTTTGGGGCGGTTGGGACGGCGGGGCAACGGTGCACCAGCACCAGGCGTTTGATCGTGCAGGAATCCCAATACGAACAACTGATCACTCGGCTGCTCTCGGCCTACGCGCAGGTGAAGATCGGCGATCCGCTCCAGCCGGATTCGTTGATGGGGCCGCTGATCGACGGGGAGGCGGTGACGCGGTACCGGTCTGCACTTGAGGCCGTGATAAAGGCAGGCGGGGAGGTGCTGTGCGGAGGACGTGTCTTGTCTCGACCGGGCCATTTTGTCGAGCCCACGATCGTGCGGGCGCAGCACCACTGGGACATCGTGCAGCAGGAGACCTTTGCGCCGATTCTCTATGTGATGACCTATCGAACGTTGGACGAAGCCATTCGGATGCACAACGCGGTTCCGCAAGGGCTGTCCTCGTCGCTGTTTACCACTAACCTTCGAAATAGCGAGACCTTTTTGTCCGCGATCGGCAGCGATTGCGGGATAGCCAACGTGAACATCGGGACGTCCGGCGCAGAAATCGGGGGGGCGTTCGGTGGAGAAAAGACCACGGGTGGCGGCCGTGAAGCCGGCTCCGATGCCTGGAAGGCCTACATGCGTCGGCAAACCAACACGATCAATTGGGGAACGGAGTTGCCGCTTGCTCAGGGCGTGACCTTTGAGCGGATGGAAGGAGGACGCGATGGCGCACGCAGGTGACCTTGATGCGGTGATGGCAGTGATGACCGCCGACTTTCTGTCGCAGAATAGTGCGGGACGGATGCTCAGCCGGGCACTCGACGACGTCGGGGTTGGGTTTGTCCCGGTGATCGACCATGTCACTATCCGGACGATGGATATCGATCGGCGTGCCGAGGAATTCATCGCGCTGGGATATACCTACGATGAGACGATTCACTATGCCGATTGGTATGCCAAGGTGTTCCGGCGGGGCGGGTATCCCGCCCTGTTTGTCGATCAGGCGTACTCCGACGATCGAGGCAAAACCAGCATCATCCCTCGGTGGGTCGAGAAATTCGGCGATCAGGTGTTTCACCATGTGGCGGTTCGGGTGGAGGATATCGAGCAGGCCATTCTCAAATTGAAGGCGAAGGGCGTGGTCTTTGCTGGTGAGATCGTCGGCGCCCGGGGAGGTGCCTTGCGCCAGATTTTTACCGCCCCGGAGATGGTCGACGGGCAACCCTTTTCCGTGCTCGAACTAGCCGAGCGGCATCAGGGGTATCAGGGGTTTCTCCCGCCGCAAGCCGACAGTCTCATGCGCTCAACCATGCGAGGGATGTGAGATTCCGATGCCCGTTGCCCTTCCTGTCCGAACCTTGTTTCCCGCCATAGAAAGAGTCCCTCGACCAAGTGCGAGAATCTGCGTACAATGTGCGCCGTCGACTAACCCAGGTCGAGAGTGTTCTGGTCTGTGCGGTCTCAACAGGAGGTGTTCTTCATGGTGCAATCTCTCTCGGTGTCACGCTCGATCCTTGCACTACTGGTCGTCTGCTCAGTTGGGGCCGGCAGTGGCTCCGTGCAGGCTTCGCCGTCCGGCCACGCTCCTCACGGCACCGTGACGGTCGATGGTGTGACGGTGCCGGATGTCGGGCCCCTTCCGACGGTGGTTCCGATACCGGTCTCGAATCTCAACTACACTGCAAAGGTCGAACTTGGCAAGCAACTCTATTTTGATGGGCGACTCTCTAAGAATAACGCGATTTCCTGCGCCTTCTGCCATAACCCTGGGACGGGTTTTGCGGATCCCCGCCAGACATCGATCGGGGTCGGCGGAGGCATCGGGGGGCGTCAGTCGCCGACGATATACAACACAGCCTTCAATCACGTTCAGTTTTGGGATGGTCGCGCACGGTCGCTCGAAGAACAGGCGATCGGACCCATTCATAATCCGGTTGAAATGGCCGAGACGCATGAGCGTGTCGTGGCCAAGTTGGGGAAGATCAAAGGGTATCAGCAACAATTCAAGGCCGTGTTCGGGGCAGACGTCAGCCTGCAGGGCATTGCCGAGGCTATCGCCGCGTATGAGCGCACGATACTCTCCACGAATTCCGCGTTTGATCAATACGTTTTGGGTGATCAGAAGGCCATGGACGAGGCGGCGGTTCGAGGCCTAGCTCTCTTTAAGGGAAAGGCCCGCTGCATTCTGTGCCATAACGGCGCGAACTTTACCGACAACCAGTTCCACAATCTCGGAGTGCCGCAAGTCGGCCCGATGAAAGAAGATCTCGGCCGCTTTGTCGTCAGCAGGGCGGAAAAAGACCGAGGTGCCTTTAAGACGCCGACGCTTCGGAGTATCACGGACACTGCCCCGTATATGCACGATGGGGCGTTCAAGACGCTGGAGGAGGTCGTCGAGTTTCTGAATCAGGGTGGCGGGAACAATGCCAACCTGAGTCCCCTCATGAAGCCGTTGAATCTGACGGCGGAAGAGAAAGCCGATCTCATTGCGTTCTTGAAGTCGTTGACAGGAGCACCGATTCCATTCAGCATGCCAACATTGCCGAAATAAACGCGAATCCTTTTGATCTGTCCGTGTCTCTCACAGGCTGATAGCGCGTCCTGATCCGTCTATCGCGTGGAATCATTGGTAGGTTCTAACCCCAACCAGAGGAGGCCGTACATGTTTCGAAACCTTTGTGTGCTCGGTGCGAGCACAGTGGCACTCGCCTTCGGCGGGCCTGCGTTTGCGGCGGATATGAAACCGGGTCCGGCCGACGGATTCGATATTCACGTCATGGCACCGCATAAAATGGAAGACGGCTCGGTCGCCGGTCCCTTCCATCACTATTGCAAGGCCATCAAGCCGGAGGTGTTGCAATGTCTGTTGTTCGAATCCACCGATCCTAATGCGGTGTTGACCGACATTGAGTATTTCGTCGCGAAACCCGTGTCACGCTCGGCGGTGCCCCTCGATGTCTGGAACAAGTTTTATCACGACCATGAAGTTGAAATTGCCACCGGGCGGGTTCAGGTGCTGGATCTGCCTGATGCCCAGGCGAAGGAAGTCGCGGCAGCGGCAGCCAAGACGGACGGCATTATTTTTCATTTATGGCCGAAGGGCGCTAAGGCACCGGATGGATCGGTCGGACATCCGACGTCCGTGGGACATAAGCCGCGGACGGAGTAGTGTTGCCGGTCATGCGTGATCGATCTTGCGAATACATTGTAAGGAGGCCCCGATGCGAAGTGCGATTGTGATGATCGGAATGTGTGCGGCGGCGCTGACGGCAGCCGGCTGTGCGGAAACGTCCCATGAGATGAAGTCTTCCTCAGCCGCGGCACCCGCCGCCGCTGCGGTGGCAAAAGCCAAGCCGACACCAGCACAGGGGTATACCATTCACGTGATGGCGCCTCATAAATTCGAGGATGGGACGGTGCATGGCCCCTATCACCACTACTGCAAGCCGATTTCTCCGGAAGTGCTGCAGTGCTTGTTGTTCGAATCAACGGACGCCAACGCCCTGTTGACGGATATTGAGTATTTTGTGGCGAAATCCGTCTCGCGCGCGCATGTTCCTCTGGAGACGTGGAACAAGTATTATCACGACCACGAGGTCGAGATCGCCACGGGACGGGTACAGATTCTCGATATGCCTGAGGCGCAGGCAAAGGAAGTGGCGGCAATCGCCGCTAAGACCGACGGCATTATCTTCCATCTCTGGCCCAACGGTGCCAATGCTCCCAACGGTGAGGTGGGACATCCGCAATCTGTGGGCCACAAGCATCGCACTGAATAATCGGCGCACCGCAGATTCATCAGGCGGAGAGGGCGCATCGTGCGCCTTCTCCGCCTGTGTCATTTTTGGTGGAAGGGAGCGGCTGTGATGAATATTGGCCGGGTATGTCTGATCACCTTCCTCCTGCTCGGGGGAATCAGGCTGGGCTGGTCGGCGGAGTCGGAAGTCTTGCGTCCCCGTGTTCCGATCGACCAGATCGAGTCGACCCGGGCGGTGACGAATCCCTTTCCTGTCACGCCGGAGAGGCTGCAGCAGGGGAAGGCGCTTTTCGAGGGGAAAGCATTCTGTCGAGCCTGCCACGGATCGGATGGGAAGGGGTTGGGAATGGATTTAGACTATTCCAGCTTCAAAGGACCGCTGCCACGAAACTTTACCGACAAGTTATGGCAGCATGCTCGGACGGATGGTGAGCTGTTCTGGATTCTGAAAAACGGGAGTCCTGGGACGGATATGGCCCCATTTATCCCCCTGGTCTTGACCGAGGAAGAGGCGTGGCAAGTGCTCATGTATGTCCGTTCCTTTGGCGGGCGATGACATGTGAGGCCGGAAGTGCACTCGCGGGCTCGACTTCGACGGGCATGGTTCCTCGTTGGTTGGTTGGTTGCGGGAATCTCTCCAACGTTCCACGCCCAGGCGGGTGAATGGTCGGCCTCGACCGAAGCCAAGGTCTTGTATACCGACAATGTGTCTGAGCTCTCTGCTACGCGGCGGATGGCGTTGTCTGAGGACCCCAGTCAACCGACCATCGTGCCTCTCAAGAATCCTCGAGATGTGGTCTGGGAACCGTCGCTGGATGTGCGGCGTGTCTCCGAGACGGCCTTCGGTCCGACCGAATTCTCGATGAAGGCAGCCGGCTTCATCTATACCGATCACAGTATCTTTAACCATGGGAATTATCGACTGCAGGTGAAGCAGGCGCTGACACCGGATACGTCGCTGCTTCTTCGGTATCGGTACGTTCCGAATCTCTTTCTCGGGCCGAATATCGAGCGACGAACGGGCACACGGCTGTTAGATGAGGAACGAGTCACGTCCCATGTGTGGCGGACGCAACTTGAACATCGGTTTCATCAGCAATGGATGGCTACCCTCGTTGGGCGGTATGGGCTCCGATTCTTCAACGAGGCGTTCGCAGAACGAGACACGAAGTTCTGGACGATCGGCCCACAAGTGACATTTGACGCCGCTGCTTGGCTCTCGCTGACAGTGGCCTATCTGTTTGAGCGAGGGGTGGCAGACGGTCGGGGAGATGTGCAGGTGAGAGACGATGTCTCCTATCGACAACATTTCCTCTCCGTTAGCTCGACTCTGGTGCTGGGGCAGGGGTTCTCGTTAGATCTGGGGTACGCGTATCGACGAAAAGACTTTACGAGTGAGTTGGCAGGCGATAGCAATCGAGGCGTAGTTGATACGACACATGTCGGGTCGGCGGAACTGCGGTACCGGATTAGTTCGGATGCCTCGGTCACCCTGGGAGTACAGCGGTCGCAACGAGCCTCGAGTGCCACGAGTCGAGACTTTTTCAATACCAATACGTCCGTCGGCCTGCAGTATCGTTTTTAGTCGGTGGGGGGATGACGGCTTGCCGGATGAGATTGGCCTGGCGTGGGGCGGGATTAGCGATGGTGGTCGAATAAAAACCGGTCTAGACGGACTCGATCAGTAGGAGGGATTCGGATGAACTCGAGACCGAAGTGCCCTTGACGAACCCATCGGATGGCGGCCAGCTCAATGCTGAGCGCACGGGTTGCATCCGGCAGAAGCAGGCGCACGATAAGGTAGCTGCCGTTCAGCACGATTCGGTCGGACTCCACGGTACACCCGGTGTGAGAGACGTTGTGGATGACGCCTTCTGCGATAAAGGGAGCCCCAGCGAACATGATAGGGCAAACGATGCCAAGACGATCCCTCGATCGCTGAAAGGTGAGGGTTGTCTCCGTGGGGGAAGGAATGGAGGAAGGAACGTGTGGATGCATAGATGGGAGTGTAGGCGTGAGTCAGGGCGGAATCCTATTCCGCCTTAGAGGGGCCAGAGCTTTGCGCGGTCTGGTCGAGGCCGAATCCCGTGCCTCGTGGTCGCCAGTGATGGTCAGGTACGTTATCGGCGGCTGGCGGCATAGAAGCGGTGGCTGCAGGCCCGGCATCGCCAGGGGTAGCGACGGAGGAGAAACAGGAAAAAGTCTCGCCAACCGCGACGTTCGGAGCGATAGATGCGGCCGGTGCAGCTGGGACACGAATCCAAAAGTTTGGCGAGGGATTCGACGGAGTGCCGACTACCGAATGAAGAAGCCACTAACGACTCCCTACGTTGGGGTTATTCGCTCATCGAGGGTAGTCGGCGGGAGGAGGTTGCCGGTACCTGGTCGTTGCCGGCACAGGTGAGACATTCGTTCCCGGTAGTCGACCGTGAGCAGGTCTGATGGGTTGTTCCTCAGTCGAGCTGGGGGGCCATCTGGGATTCTGGAGGCGCTTCTCTCCAGAGGTCAGTCAGGTTCGACGAGTGCATCGGCATTACTCCTGCCACCATACCAGCCGAAGAAGATAAATCCCTGCCACATACGTTCCCACTATCGCAATGGCCCAGAGCATGATCGTACCCTCCCTTTGTGATTGGCCAGGTGGTCATCGGCCCGGCGTTCGCACAATGGGTAATAGCAACTCACGTACCATTTCCGTGATAGCGCGTAGTTCTGGCCGAACGTATTGTTTTTATTGGGGTGAGATGGTGGACGGTTGAGCAGCTCGATACGGCTTGCGTGAGTGCCCGGATTAAAATTGTATCCGATTCGATAATGAGTACATCAATTTGGATACCGCTCTGGTTGAGGACGAACGTGAAGGTGCTGCGGCGCGTGAGCGATGGGTAAAACCCGGGTGTGGGTGTTCAGACCTGCTGGTTGGAATAGGACATCCTTGGGCAGCGGACTGTCCGCGCTTACTCAGTGGGCGAGCGAACAGCCGGCGAAATCAGTTCCTACTTTGATTGACACGCACGTGCTTTTTAGCCCCCCAATCACGTTCACCAACGGATGGTGCTCAGTAGTGCAAGCAAAACCATGAGTAGGGACACGACGAGGCTGAGTGCGACCGGCAGATCGCTTCCCATTCTAGGGCGCACATATTTCTGAGTAGGACTGTTCGATACCATGCCGTTCCAGGTCGGACCGATTATGTTTTTGAGCTGTGGAATGAATCGTTTCGTGATTGCCGCTCGGCGGCCAAGGCATAGGCCGTAATGGCGTAACCGCATTGCCCGCATGACAGGAACCCTCCTGTGTGGACTAGGCTGTGGTGTCTGCAGCGGGGGCAATCATAAATCTTCATAGCGGCCTCCATGAATTAGTGGCAAAGATCATTGTGCAGCGACGGGACTGAGTTGGACGGTTGCGCTGGTTTCATTTCCGTATACTGCGCGTGTAGGTGTGCCACGGCGCTTGCGAACGAGGTGAATTCATTGGCCTCGAAATGTAAGGTGATCGAGCCGTACTTGAAGTGAAGTTTGCCGCAGGTACACAGGCTGAGTGCGGTTGGGCTTGTGCGGTGGTTTAGAGAATGCATGATGTGGATGCTCCTTTATTACATGAGAAAGACGTTTCCAGGGGAAGTGGTCTGGGCAGCCGATGATTTGTTATCAAGGCTTCTTTCAATGAGTTCATCCTAAGGTCATTGGGGTGATGAGTGAGATGGGCTTTCAACGCACCAGGGGGGGCGATCAGTACGCTGCAGCATTGGGCCTGGGCGGATGCTCCGAACAAGTTGCGTGGGCGGTGCAGTCGAGACAGCGGATCAGTAAGCACGGAAGTTCGGAGGGTGGGTGTCTGGCGAATCCATGAGGTATGGAAAGTCTTGGCATTGGGGCAAGTCGTAAGCAGCAGTGTTTCCTTATGGACCCCATTGTCGTTGTGGCGGTCGAGAGAGGCGGCCTCAGGCGCTCTGAGAGGAAGCACGATGTACAAGGATAACCAGGGATGGTTGTGGTTGGTGCAGTTGAATAGTGTGAGGGTTTCTTGCGTGATGGCGGGTGGCAGAAATGGGGGAGTTTTTGGGTTGATCGTGAGCATGGAGGCACCTCTGGCGTGTGACTAGGGACGACTCGTGATTCGTAGGGCTTCAGCGTCAACATGAGGAATGGTGCGACGCGATGCGGATTGCATTCCGCGTACAGGGTGCGAGTGACGTGAGCCATGCGCCCCGCAATTGATGCATCGCCATCGATCTTCAGGACGGTAGAAATCGAGAGACGGCTCGGTCGCAAGGCACCCTCCGCATCGGGAGCAATTCATGCGGCGTCTCTCCAGGATAGAATTTGGTATGTGAAGCCGTTGGATGGAGTTTGAGTAGAGGGGTGTTCCCCCTTCACGCGCTCCATCCAACGGGTCCATTCACGCTACTCCGCCGGACTGATGGGCATGCTCAGTGCCGCCTTGTCTTCAGGCGAGGGACATAAACGGGCAGTTCAGTTCCTGGTCGCGCTGAATATCGAAGCAGGGTGAATGTCTGTTATGATTTCAATTCTCAATATCATTGTAGGTCATGCGTGAGATCTTGGGAATGTTTACTTTCCGGATCTTCACATAATTTCTCGGCGCTGAGGGGCGAGCGGACTTTCTGTGCTAGCTGTGAGCGCGAGACCTTCTGCCCGAGAGCTGACAGGCTGTTTGGCGGCAGGATGATGGTTGCGGCTGGCTCCGTCGGTGAAACATTTTTGTCTCATGTCCGGGGAGGTGCATCTCAATGTTCAGCATGAGAAGGAGGATTGAGCCCGGTCGTCTATCACGCTCGGTTTGCCTCGCATTTCGCAAGGCGCAGATCGAAGGTTTCAACTGTCACGACTTGTGCCACTAGTCTGTGAGAACCCTCGTGCAGAGTGGAATCGATCTCTACCAGATGCAAGCGTGGTTGGACACAAATCGCCCATCATGACGCAACGGTATGAGCACCAGTATCTGGAGAGATTGCGGGATGGAGTCGGGATCTTAAACCGGCTGCTCTTGAATTAGGAATGAACTGCGTAAGTAGTTGAAAAATGGTGGGCCGTGTAGGGGTCGAACCTACGGCCCGCTGATTAAGAGTCAGCTGCTCTACCAACTGAGCTAACGGCCCCACCGGTGTGCACTATGTATCGATCGTCTCGTACCTGACAGAGCGAATGGTGCGCCTGACAGGATTTGAACCTGTGGCCCTCAGCTCCGGAGGCTGATGCTCTATCCAGCTGAGCTACAGGCGCTCCCGTCGATCAGATTCGGCACATTAGCATAGCGTTTCTGTTGCTGTCTAGGGAGTGAGATCGCCATTGTGCACGAATCCGTAGGGCAGGAGGATTTCGTCGTCGGCCTGAGATCGTGGGTGGCGCAGGACAGACAGCGAGAGTGCTTCGTATTCGGCGAGGCGATCGGCCTCGTTTCGAAGGGTGGCTGAAAGGCGGACAATGGGCACGGCGGTTTGAAGGGCGCAGGCTCCGTGGACGACACCATCGGATTCGTTGGGAATGCCCATTGTGCGGCACGTGATGGGTCTGTGAGAGTAAATGCCGCAGGTTCCGTCCGAGTCCAAGGCTGGGCAAGGAAGGTGGGCGAATTGTTCGGCCATCTCATCGACCGTGCGGTCGGTCCACTCGTCGAGGGAGGGGTTCGACTTCAGCGTAGGGTAGCGCTCTTCGATGGTGACGATCTGCGCACGGGCACGCGCGGTGATGGTCTGTTTGATAGGGGGTGGTAATACATCGAGGCCCTGCCGAATTTCGAGGGCATCGAGACGGGTAATGGGGAAGATTCCTGTGCAACAGTCACAGCAGCCTCGCCCGCAGGGGATTTGCCCCAGCAGGGAGGCGCGTGCACGTCGGAACCAGTCTTCGGCTTGGTGAAACAAGGGCATGGGGTGAGGAGAGGACGCCTTGGCCCCCATGGCGTCTATTCCTCAGGAAGAGAGAGATCGACGATGAGTTCTCCTTTGGGGGAGAAGAATCCTTGCTGATCGATCTGCACGATCCCGTTACAATGCTCCTGGAAAAATTCCAAAATCCATCCATTAAAATCATAGCCCTCGTCGGTGATGTCGGCTTCGACCATACGCGTCGTGAGGATGAATCGCGCGCGGGTGACGTGTTCTTGGGCGAGACTGGCCTCGAGGGTATCGTGTGAGGACAGATGCTCCAGGAATTGTTTCTGCTCCTGCTCGAACACATCCTGATAGCTGCCTCGATCGCGCACGCAAAACACGTGAATCGGCTTGCGCTCGCGTGCATACCCCAGAATGACTTGCACCCAGGCCCACTCGTCCAGCATAGCCTCGCTCATGTCCGGGGGGAGAATGGGAAGTTGCCCGCGCGATTTGAGAAATTCTATCAACAGGCGAAGCGGAGGAGCGTTTTCATTCTTGCAGAAGACTCGTGAGTAAATCACCGCCTCGGGTGCGGCCCCCTCGGCTGGTTGAGCGTTGGAGGAAATAATGGGGAGTTCTTTAGCCATGGAGACGCCTCTTGATCCTGAGTGATGTGCTGGATACCCGCCGCTCACGTACTGTACTCTCCGGTTTACGCGACGCGCAAGAGCATGAGACGCGCGCTGGTCGTGTGTTCGGATGCGCAACGCCCGCTTTGCGGCTCTTGACAGCCCCTAGGGCTTTGGATACACTCTCGCCCTGTTTTCGGACTGATTCTGCAGGACACGCGCAGATTTCCGGCTCCACCTCTGTACGTACGAGTTTATAGATCACAGACCGCACACGTCAGTTCACACTCATTCGTTGTTCAAAGGGAGGAACGCATGGCCAAGTCGATGACGAAATCGCAGATTGCTGACCATCTTGCTGGGAAGGCAGGGATTACCAAGAAGACGGCCGTCCAATTTTTGGACGATTTCGCCGCGCTCGCCTATCGTGAAGCGAAGAATGCCTTTGTCGTTCCAGGAATCGGGAAGTTGGTGCTGGCCAATCGGAAGGCCCGCATGGGTCGGAATCCGCAGACGGGTGAACCGATCAAGATCCCGGCTAAGCGGGTGGTGAAGTTCCGGGTCGCGAAAATGGCCAAAGATTCGATCCTCGGTAAGAAGTAATCAGCCTCGTTCCTCTACAGACTAAAGGGCCGGTGCTCCGTTTGTGGAGAGCACCGGCCTTTATGTTTTGTCCCGCGGGGGAGCGATTTGTTCTGGGGGCGAGACGCTGGGGAATTGTTTCGGTTGCCTGCTAAAAGGACGGAGCGAGTCCGCTGCCTCCTGCACCGTCATGCCCTACGAATCGAACGGCATCTCCGTCTTGCACCAGCGAATCCTCGCTGGCGATGCGTTTGTTGATGGTAACCAGGACTTTCTTTTCCCGCAATAGCTGGAGCATGTGGCGAAGTCCGCGGCCCTGTCGTTGAATCACTTGGCGAACGGTCACCGGGGCAGGGAGTTCGCAGGCGAGGTCCCGTTCTCCATCAGTGGTCTGTAGTTGTCCCATCAGCGTAATCGTAATCATGCGACCTGTGTCCTCCCGTTGATCTGTCGTCGTATCCGTGGCGCTGCCCAACCCAGGGGCAAAAATTGACTCCCCACGCCGGCCGCGACTAATATTATCACTATGCAATCCCTCAATATCCAGAGTCCGGGCATGCCCGATCTCCAGTTTGTCTTGGTCGTGTCGGCCTTGTGCACGTCCGGTCTGGACACGCTCAACGTTCCCGAAGAACTTCGGCGGAGGGTGTTCGACGCCTGTTGGGCCCTCGTGAGTACCGACTCACCCCCAATCACGCCTCGGGAACGTGTGCTGGATTTACGATCCGGTACGGAGCTGACGCTGGACGCGATCGTAGCCACTATTCGTCGGCTCTTTGCAGAAGCGGGAATTACCACGCTCACTTGGGAGCATGCAGCTAGCGATCCGACGCGATCCAGTAGCCCTGCAGCTGAGCCGTTGATTGATCGATTGCAACAGCTCTATCCAGATCCCCCTCCGACTTCTGGTCCCTCGGATCGAAACTAGCGGCCTCTTCTTGGCTTCACGCATCCGACTTCGGGTGAGGAAGGCGAAGCCTCCTTTTCCCGTGAGCGCGAACGAGGTATGATGGCGCGCGTGCTCTTCAATGTGATTTAGGAGGTGTCTTGCAGATTACGCCTACGCCGCTTCAGGGTCTTTTTCAGATCGAACCCGATGTCTTCGGAGATGCCCGAGGAAAGTTCGTCGAGATCTTTCGTGAATCACGATACGACGCGGCTGGAATCGACAAACCCTTCGTGCAGGATAATTTTTCCTGGTCCGTTCGCGGCACGCTGCGCGGACTTCACTATCAGTTGACCCGGCCTCAAGGGAAATTGGTCATGGTCGTCAAGGGAACGGTCTATGATGTGGCCGTCGACATTCGACAAGGATCACCGACATTTGGGCAATGGTATGGGGTAGAGCTGTCCGAGAGTAACATGCGGCAGTTGTATATTCCTCCCGGTTTTGCCCATGGTTTTTGTGTGCTGAGTGAAGAAGCCGGATTTCTGTATAAGTGTACAGAGGTGTATTCGCCGCCGGACGAGCGCGGCATTCTCTGGAATGATCCGGCTCTGGCGATTGACTGGCCGATCACGACGCCGCTGTTGTCGGCGAAGGATCAAGCCTACAAGTATTTGGCCGACATGATGACGGAATTGCCTTCGTACGTCAGCCGCTAGTGCTCTGCCGGTCTCCCAGCTGATTCGATTCCCCCCTCCGTTCTTCCTTGATCAGTTTCCGGGCGGCGTGGGCACTGAACCCACTCACTCGTCACCGCTGTCGATCTTGAACGTATCTTGCCGAGGTGATCCTTCCTTATCGCTGGCAGGCTGCAGCCGCGCCAGCCTTGCTGTCAGATGGGCCTACGTGCTATGTAGGAATGATTCCTGACTTGAAAGCAACATGATGAAGGTGCATCCCCAGGAAATTGAGGCGCGTTTTCGTCGGCACGCGGTGCGTGTGACTCGACAGCGGGCGGCCATATATGCGGCTTTGGCGGAAACGACCAGTCATCCGAGCGCCGAGGACCTCTATCGAACGGTGAAGCGCCAACAGCCGTTGATGTCGCGCAATACCGTGTACTACACGCTGGGGGTGTTGCGCCAAGCTGGATTGGTGCGGGAAGTGAACGTGGGCCATCATGTGGCGCGGTTCGACGGCAATGTCACCGCGCACCATCACCTCATCTGTTTGGGGTGCAGTCGAATTATGGATGTGATGGATGAGGGGTTGAATCAGTTGGCCCTCTCGCATCGGCAGGCGCGGGGATTTCAGGTGCTCGGGCATCGGGTTGAGTTTCGCGGATATTGTGCGGAGTGCCAGCACGCGCAAGAGAACGTGATGAAGCGTCGCGAGTAGAGGAGAGATTCGTCAATTTATCCAAGGAGGAGTGTATGGGAAACAGTTTGAAGGGCACAAAGAGTCATGAGAATCTCAAACACGCGTTTGCCGGGGAATCACAAGCCAACCGGCGCTATCTCTATTTCGCGCGTCGCGCCGACATTGAAGGCTATCCGGATGTGGGCGGGTTGTTTCGCGACACGTCTGAAGCCGAAACGGGCCACGCGTTTGGCCACCTGGATTTCCTGAAAGAAGTCGGGGACCCAGCCACTGGTGTGCCGATCGGGAACACCGAAGCCAATCTGAAGTCTGCGATCGAAGGGGAAACGTACGAATATACGCAGATGTATCCGGGCATGGCGAAGACGGCGCGTGATGAAGGTTTCTCGGAATTGGCCGAGTGGTTCGAGACCTTGGCTAAGGCAGAACGGTCCCATGCCAATCGGTTTACCAAGGGTCTTGATAGTTTGAAACAAGGCTAAGGCGCGTGTGATTTTCGCGTTCAATCATCAGCGATCAGCGAGGGCGCGATTGGATAGCCTCGCTGGTTGCTGCTGGCTGCGCGTGTGACCCTGTCTCCTCCATGACACAGCTCACCCTGATCAACCCGATCGACCCGAAGGACCTGGAGAAGGATACCCTGCGGATCTATGACGTATGCGACGGCTGCCGCCGCTGCTTCAATCTCTGTCCCTCCTTCAATACGCTGCTGGATCGAATTGATGAATACGCGAGTGACGTGACCAAGTTCACGGCGGCTGATCATCATCGCGTCGTCGACGAATGTTATTACTGCAAGCTCTGTTTCAACCATTGCCCGTATACGCCGCCCCATCACTACGGCATCGACTTTCCGCTCCTGATGGCAGTGTGGAAAAAGCGGCTGGCTATCGAGCGTGGGACCCGGTGGCGGGATTGGTTCCTCACGCGAACTGACCTGCTGGGACGACTGAACAGCGCCTTCGCGCCGCTGGTCAATTGGGGGTTGGGGCAGCGGTGGGTGCGAAGCGTCATGCAGACCGTATTAGGTGTCCACCGTGACCGGCAGGTGTTGCGCTATCAGCGTGAAACATTCGTGCGTTGGTGGGCGCGCCGGTCTTCGTCCAGGAAGGCGACGGCCAGCAAGAAGGCCGCTCTGTTTGCCGGGTGCCTGGTGAACTATCAAGCGACCGATGTGGGCAAAGCGACCGTGCAGGTGCTCGAAAAAAACGGGGTAGACGTCGCACTGCCGGACCAGTCCTGTTGCGGTATGCCATCGTTCGATATCGGCGATACGGCGGCAATGGTGGCCGCGGCAGAGCGCACGATCGCATCGCTGAAATCATGGGTGGATCAGGGCTATGATGTCGTCATTCCCACCCCCAGTTGTAGTCTCATGGTGAAGCGGGAATATCTGAGTTTGGTGGCCGGAGACGATGCGAAACGAGTGGCCGAGCATACGTATGACATCAGCGAGTACCTCATGAAGATGAAGCGTGAGGGCGGCTTGGCCATGGATTTCACGCAGAAACCTGGGCGGGTGGCGTATCAGGTACCGTGTCACCTGCGGGATCAAAATATCGGCTTCAAATCGAAGGAACTCATGGAATGTGCCGGGGCGAAGGTTGAGGTCATAGAAAAATGTTCCGGGCATGACGGGTCGTGGTCGGCCAAGGTCGAGTTTTTCCCCCTCTCCATGACGATTGCACAAAAAGCCGTGCGTGTGGTCGAGCAGACGCCGGCTGATCTGGTGGCGTCCGATTGTCCACTGGCGGGACTTCAGTTGAATCAGGCCGGTGCCGCGGCCCATGTGGGTGGGAGAGCTGCACAGCATCCCATTCAGATTGTCCGCGATGCCTATGGATTACCACGAGACCCGCGTGCCTCCTAAGTCGTAACCTCTTGCGCAGCGGGCGGGTTCTGTTTCACTCTGGACTAGACATGAAAACACTCACACTGCAGGACCTGATTCCTCACGACGAGTACGAGCGGCAGCGCGAGCCGTATCGTCAGACCATCATTGAGCTCAAACGGCGTCGGCGGATCAGTCTTGGCGAGAAGATCACGATGGTTTTTGAGAATCGGGAGACCGTGCGGTTCCAAATTCAGGAAATGATTCGCGTCGAGCGGATCTTCGATCCACAGAAGGTCCAGGAGGAATTGGATGTTTACAATGCCCTCCTCCCGGCCCCTGGTGAGTTGAGCGCGACGCTCCTGATCGAACTCACGGACCCGGACACGATGAAGCACTGGCTGGATCTATTTATGGGCTTGGATCACGGCCAGAAAGTCGGTCTCCGGGCCGGAGGAGACGTCGTCTACGGCGAGTTCGAGGGCGGCCATAGCCATGAAACGAAAATCAGCGCGGTTCATTTCGTCCGCTTTCGTCCGACACCTGCGATGGTCACGGCCATCGCCGATCAGGCTGCGCGAGTCGCGTTGACAGTGCATCATGCCGGGTATGACGCCGAAGCCGAGGTGCCGTGGGTGACGCGACAGGAATGGCTTGCAGACTTACGGCAATAAGAGTCAATTCAACGATCGCTCTTGAAAATTGGGTCTCGAACATTGAGAATTGGATCGTATGGCGTCTGTGCTCCTGAATAAACGCATAGAGTTCTGCGCCTCTCACCGGTACCACAAGCCGGAGTGGGACGCAGCGAAGAACCGCGCCACATTCGGCGCCTGTAATAACGATCCCGGGCATGGTCATAACTACATGTTGGAAGTGACGGTGGCCGGGGAGGTCGATCCGCAAACCGGTATGGTCGTGAACCTCTTCGATCTGAAGCGGGTCTTGCTGCAGGTTCTGGAAGAGTTTGATCACAAACACCTGAATTTGGATCTCCCCTATTTCGAACACCAAATCCCAACCTCAGAAAACATCGCGCGAGTCCTCTGGGACAAACTTCAGGTGCAGCGGGATATCGGCACCCTTCAACGGCTCTCTCTGTACGAGGATGAGGACCTGTGCGCTGATCTCACTGCGGAAGCAGGCCTGGAGGTGGCCTCAGTGACCAGGCGGTATTCGTTTACCGCTGTGCATGACGGCCATCGCGGACATACCTGGGACTTGTTCGTCTCAGTGCATGGACCGATTGATCGTGAGACCGGCATGGTCACGGATATTGTCGCGTTGGATCGCCTTCTGAAAGAGCGCGTCCTGGTACCGTTCGACGGGCGGGATCTACGCATTGTGTTGGCGACCCCTTTTGTGACCGGTGAATATCTGGCCAAGGCGGTCTGGGATCGTATTGCCTCGTCCATTCCAGCGGGGACTCTTCAACTCGTCAAGCTTGTCCAAACTCGCGACGTCTCCTACGAATACGCCGGCTAATTCGCATCGTCTCCCCTCGCACTCCCGCAGCCTCTCTGTCCCGATGCACCTGTGGCTAGCCGCGTCATTGCACCGCCTGCATTTTGTTCCGCTGCTCGGCAGTTCTTGCCGGGTATCCTGTGTCGCGCGCATCGCGAGTACACAAATCCCCTGAGTTTCAGGCCTGCCTGCCGGCTGTACGCCTGGCCCGAAAGTTGTATCTCTGTGCGAGGGCTGGGTCGTTCTGTTCGTTTGAATCGGGAGGTGCTGACACCATGATGTCTCTCTGGGAATTCTTCGGCCAAGATGTGACGCTCTTCGGGCAGCTCCACAGTCCGATGTTGAGCTGGCTCGGTTCCGGCGGCCTGATCGCCCTGTTCTTGTGGCATGCCGGGCGCCTGACGACGGCCATTTCCACGGTGCAGAGGTGCTACACCCGTGTCTGGCCGACCCTGACGAGCCTCACAGCCGACCGTAAGAGCTTGCAATCGGACTGGTTGACTGTTCCTAGTTTGAGCGATGTGAAGAAGCCGGGGAAATCAACCGGCGGTCAATCGGATCGGGTCGATTTGGATGATCTCCATACGCTCGACAAGGCGATGCGTCGGGAACCGCGTCTCGAGGCGGCCTGGTTACATTTTCGTAAGACCTTCATCGTGGAGCGCACCGCCTGGTTTATCGAGCCGAAAGTATTTGCGACCCGCACCGCGGCGGAATTTTTCCCTCGTGATTTGTTGAATAGCCGCTTGAATCTGGCCTTTTACCATCAGTTCCCGTCGTTGATTACGGGGGGCGGTTTATTGCTCACGTTTCTGGCCATCCTCATCGGCTTAAGCAAGCTTCATGCGGATGGATCGCATATCGTGGGGATCCAAGGGTTGATTAACGGATTAGCCGGGAAGTTCCTCACGTCGATTGTCGGGTTGCTCTGCGCCAACCTCTTTGTGCTGTTGGAGAAGTCTGCTTTGCATCGGTTGGGGACGACTCAGCAGCAGTTTGTCACGATGGTCGACGAGCTCTTCCCCCGCAGAACCATGGAGCAGATGTTGGAGAACTTCACGCCTGGGGCAGGGCCGTCACAAGCGTCGGCTGCGGTGGGGACGGTGCCCGGCGACCTTGGCGATCGGCTGGTGGGTACCCTCAGTGATCGATTGAGTCCCACCGTGACGGCGCTCAAGGAGGCCGTGGAGGTGCTGAGCCGGAGAGAGCCGGGAGGGCGATCCGTTGCGCCGGATCGGTTGGCCGAAGAATTGTCGCGGGTGATGCAGCAGACGATGGCGGCCCCGATCCAGGAGTTGAACCAGGCGATCCAGACGCTGGCACGCTCGGTCGAGGAACTCAAGCATGATCACGCGGGGGCCCCGAATGTCGGGACGAACGCGAGAGAATGGGACTCGACCTGCTTTGATGACACGTTGCCGTCAGAGTTGGAGGAGAACATCACCCCGGACGGCGGGATGCTTGGGTTGCGCTGGTTTGCGAATTGGCGGCAGGGGACCTCAATGAAGGGAGTGGCCTGATATGCGTATCAACCCCTCGCCGGACCTACAGGAGCACTCGTCGACGCTCACGATCGGAATTACGGATTTGATGACCTCACTCGCGGTCATCTTCATTCTGCTGTTCAGCGCCTATGTCACCAAAGTGTCCGAAACGGAACCACAGGCGAACGTGCCGGCACCCATCCCGGCGCCGGATCGGAAGGTGGCCCGGATAACGACGGATGATATGAAGGGGCTGCTACGGGATCATTTCCAACGATTTGACCTGTCGCTGGATGCCGATCCTGCGGATCCCAATGTGGTCCGAATCGTCGTGCCGGAGGCGTTGCTGAATTTTGAGTTCGGCAAGGGCGCGCTCTCGTCGGTGGCGGACCGCTTTCTCGCGGATGCGATGCCAACCTATGCGGCGTTGCTCTGCGGTGCCATGCGGGATCGCATCGATTCACTGGTGATCGAAGGGCATACCGATGATCGCGGGACAGATATCTACAACTTGAAATTGAGTCAGGAGCGTTCGCTGAATGTGATGGTGAAGGGACTCGAGGTGATTCAGGATTCGGCGCCCTGGGCCTATCACTGTTTTCACGAAAAGACGTCTGCCAGCGGGCGAGGGCGGCAAGATCCCATCATGGATGAGGCTCGTGTCCTTGATCGAGACAGAAGTCGTCGAGTGGTGTTTAAGATTCGCCTGAGGTCCGCAGACCAGGTGGCAGACGCCAATCACGCCATGCGGCTTCGTGAAGAGCCAAGCTTCAGCTCGCGCCTGTTCTAACGACCTTCCATCGCCTGTCCATCCCTTGCGCAGCGAAATCCGACATCGTTCCGGCGGGTATCCGGCGCATAACCTGCGCGATTCGCCGACCGGATGGTCGTGGAATCATTGTTCCATGCGCCTCCACGCAAGGCTCTGAGTGGTCCCGCCGAAGGCCCCTTTGGGTTGTCGCGCGCACTGAATTGATAGTAGGTGGGATCGTACAGATCGGCGACCCATTCCCAGAGATTCCCGGCTAAGTCGTAGACGCCATCCGGTGTTTTTCCCAATTCATAACGTCCGACATTGCTGAGGGCGTCATATCCTTGCCATCTGGTTTGCCCTGCATTGGCATGAGCCTTGGTCGGGTGCACACTGCCCCACGGGTAGATACGTCCCTCGTTGCCGCGAGCGGCAATTTCCCATTCCGCTTCTGTCGGCAATCGTTTCCCGACCCATCGGCAATAGTCACGCGCATCGTACCAATTAACGCCGGCCACAGGCTTCTGTTCGTGAGGGCCGGCGGTGGCCTCATTCCACTTGAACGGCGTCTCCGGTTTCTGGGCGGCCAGGAACTCGCTGTACCGGGAGACTGTGATTTCATAGATATCGAGATAAAAGGGTTTGACTGAAACGCGGTGGACCGGCTGTTCATCCTCTTGACCGCGGTCGCTGCCCATGGCGAATTCGCCGGCAGGAATAAGTACCATCGGCGTATCCTGGCGGGTGCCGATCAGCTTGGCGGGTGGCTCGGCAACGCGAGAGATGGACGGCATCGGAGCGACCGCACGTGATGGAGATGGTGAAAGATCTGCTGTTTCGGCCGACCCTGTGAACAGGAGGCACTGGAATAGGGCGAGGGCAATGGCGAAGAGCAAATGAGTTTGCAATCTCTGACAGGTAAGCGATGGCGAGACGGCCGGTGTGTGTAGCCTCACCCGCATATTGTATCCTGTTCCGGGGAAAAGTGTGAAGTCGACGGGGTGCGTGGCCTGCGAGGTGGCCCCATCACGTCAGGGTTCAGGAGTTTGGTGAGGCCTATCGAGAGGGGCCTGTTACTTCAGCAAATGGTCGGAGATTAAAGCCGCCAATTCGGCCGGTTCAACCACGCCTTCACGAGTCAGCAGCAGTTTGCCCTCCGCAAAGAAGTGCGTGGTGGGATAGGTCTCAAACGTATGGGCTTTCTTGATCTCGCGGCATCGGCCTGGCACGTGCATCTTGGCCTTGCCGATCTTAATGGTGGGAAACTTCGCCGCGGTTTCTTCCAGAATGGGATCGTATTGCTTGCAGGGCTCGCAGGTGGCGAGGCCATAGGCTACCACCGCCCCTGAACTCTCGGTGAATTCCTTATAGTTCTCGTCTCGAACGTCTTGGACCGTGCCGGTCATGGAATCTCCTCGGCTAGAAGGGGTGATCGAGGGGGAGGGCGTCGTAGTAGCCCCTTCCCCTCGGTCTTTGTCCCGGCGTTTAGCTCAGTTTTGCGAGGGCGGCGAGAATGTCCTTATCTTCCCGCGCGACCTTGATTTCTTGAACTTTGACGTAGGCAACTTTGCCGTTCTTGTCGATGATGACCGTGGCGCGCTTCCCGCAGTTCAGCGGTTCAAAATACAGTCCGTACTTCTTCACGACTTCGCGGTTGAAGTCGGAGAGGAGGCGGTGTTTGAGGTCCAGCGAATCCGCCCAGGCCTTGTGAGAGAAGAAGCTGTCGCAGCTGACGCCGAACAGTTCGGCGTGCGCGCTTTGAAACTTCGGGAAGTCATCGGTCAGGCACTTGTTCTCGCCCTGACAGACCGGGCTCCAGTCGAGCGGGTAGAACGCGAGGACGACATTGCTCTTCCCTCTGAACTCGCTCAACTTCACGTCCTTCTGGTCCTGATCCTTTAATGTGAAATCCGGCGCGGTATCGCCGACCTTAATTTCTGCAGCCACATCACTCATTGAGAATCCTCCTAGGTTAGACCTACAGCACTACGCAAAACTCTTTCGTGGTACCACGCCTGGAAAAACCTTGTCAACGGGGCCAGAAGGCCTAGGGGGCAGAGGGACCAGTTGTAATTATTTGATTCTGCGAGGTTTTGCGGACTTTTTGAAGTGGCGGGTCAGAAGCTGCCGGTGGTGATTTGTCGGAATGCCATCATGCGGCCGGTCGGCGCTGCTGTGCGATGTTTAATAAATCGAATGGTGTGGGCAAGGGCCGGAAGGTCCAGCGAGCTTCCCACTTTTTGGTTCTGTCCGGCCCGTAAGACGCTGTCGGTCGCAGCCTTCAAGAGGGCGATGGTCCCGGCGTCCGGAAGGCCTCGGGGCTGAATCACTTCCAGTTCGTCCAGGCCGAACTTGCTCAATCCCAATGTATGGAACCATTCTGATGATTCATCGGCACTCTCGCTTTGTTGCACGGTGACATGGTCGCGGGGAAAGAAGACATTCAATGGTCGATCATGCCAATCCGAAGGATTCAGGTATTCGTGGCACAGGACATCGAAGGCCGTGCCTTGCGTGAGGAGTGTCAGGCCGCGGGCGAGGCGAGCGGCGACGAGCACCGTATCGGCAATGCTGCTTGGAGCGGCGGTGGCTGGTGAGACGGCCCCGAGTTGCTGGTGATCCCAGGAGAGGACAGGTTGCCATTGTGCGGCGTCGGATTGAGGAATGCTGGTCAGGAGATAGGACTGCCATGAGCCGTGGTTGACGCTGACGCGGCCTCCGGCTTCATGTCCGAGGTAGGTGAGGGGCCCCCCGTACTGAAGGTCGTACCAGATCTTCAGTTCGTCCAGAGACGGCGGGGCCCCGCGATAGCCGACCAGGTAGAGTGGAGGCTTCGCGGGTGCAGGTTTCGGGGATTTTTTCCGAATCTTCATGCCGGCCGCGCTCAGCAAGGCGCTGGGCGCCTGCAGACTTACTTGGAGCTTTTCTTCGCTTTCCGGCGGTCGTCCGGATTCAGGAGCCGCTTGCGGAGGCGGAGATACTTCGGCGTCACTTCAACCAACTCGTCCTGGCCGATGTATTCCATGGCGAATTCCAGCGACATCTCGCGTGGCGGTGTCAGCACCAAGGCCTCGTCCGTGCCGGCTGCGCGCATGTTGCTCAGTTGCTTCTGCTTGCACACATTCACGTCCAGGTCCTCGTCGCGGCTGTTCTGGCCGACGACCATGCCCTGGTAGACTTCGACCGATGCCCCGATAAATAACTCGCCGCGTTCTTGCGTCATGAACAGGGCGTAGGCCGTGCTGGTTCCGGCTTCGAAGGCCACCAATGACCCGTGAGGTGCTACGAGGAGCGCCTTTTCATCCGCTGGGGCATACCCGGAAAACACGTGGTGCAGAATGATGGTGCCGCGCGTCTTCGCCAGCAGGATGTTTTTCAGGCCGATAATGCCGCGTGTCGGGATATGGTATTCGATATGCAT
The DNA here is from genome assembly GCA_037045225.1 of Nitrospira sp. Classification (NCBI taxonomy): domain Bacteria; kingdom Pseudomonadati; phylum Nitrospirota; class Nitrospiria; order Nitrospirales; family Nitrospiraceae; genus Nitrospira; species Nitrospira sp. Next base: position 1,608,599 of record JBAOHZ010000009.1, on the reverse strand, counting down.
TTCGCTGGCCGTGCCTTCGGAATGCACAAGCTTCATGTGGCGAAGCTCGCCTCGTCGTTTCCCGATTTCTTCAATTACCGGACCTTGATATTCAGAGGGCACCTGAATGGTCAGCTCTTCAAACGGTTCCGTGACCGTATCGCCTTCCCGGTGCAGAATGACCTCAGGCTGCGAGATCTGTAGCTCATACCCTTCGCGACGCATTTGCTCAATGAGCACTCCGAGATGGAGTTCGCCGCGGCCGGCTACGAGGAACCGGTCAGCGCTATCAGTTTCCTGCACACGCAAGGAGACGTTGGTTTCCAGCTCCTTGAACAGCCGTTCGCGCAGGTGGCGCGAGGTAAGGTATTTCCCGTCTCGACCGGCGAACGGGCTGTTGTTGACCGAGAACGTCATCTGCACTGTCGGTTCGTCGATCGTCACGCGCGGGAGCGCGACGGGATTCGCCGGATCGGCAATGGTATCGCCGATGTTCACCTCTTCGAGTCCGGAGAGGGCCACAATTTCTCCCGCTTCAGCCGTTTCGACATCGGTACGTTCAAGGCCCGAGAATACGGCAAGGTCGGAAATCTTCCCCGGAACCTGACCGCCGTCCTTGGTAAGAGTCACCACGTTTTGGCGGCGAGCAATGGCGCCGGATTGAATTTTCCCGATGCCCATTTTCCCTTTGTAGGAGTCCTGAGCGAGGGCCAGCACGAGGAGCTGGAAGGGGGCCTCCGCGTTGATCGCCGGTCCCGGGATCTTGTCGAGAATCGTTTCCAGGAGCGGAGAGATCTCCGTTCCTGGCTGCTTGAGATCGAGGGTGGCCACGCCCTTGATGGCGGAGGTGTAGACGATAGGGAAGTCCAGCTGTTCGTCGGTGGCGCCCAGGTGCACGAAGAGATCGAAGGTGCGATTGACGACATCATCGATGACGGCATCGGGGCGATCGATCTTGTTGATGACGACGATGGCTTTATGTCCGAGGGCCAACGCTTTCCGCAGGACAAACGTGGTCTGCGGCATCGGGCCTTCTTTGGCGTCGACGAGGATCAACACGCCATCCACCATGCGAAGCGTCCGTTCCACTTCGCCGCCGAAGTCTGCGTGGCCCGGCGTGTCGACGATGTTGATCTTCACGCCTTTATAGGTCACGCTGGCATTCTTGGCTCGAATTGTGATGCCACGCTCGCGCTCCTGATCCATTGAGTCCATGATGCGCTCACCCATGTCATCGATTTTGCGATGGACGTGGGTCTGGCGCAGCACGGCGTCGACGAGCGTCGTTTTTCCATGGTCGACGTGCGCGATGATGGCAATGTTGCGGATGTTGGTCCGACGACCTTGCGGCGCGTGCAGACCTGATGTGGTGGATGAGGGCGCTGAGCTGTTCATAATCTCCAATGCCGTGAAAGTGCCAAAAAAAAGACGCCTTCCTATGAAGGCGTCTAAGCCTATGGACTATACCCGATTCACATGCCTTCCCGCAAGCTGATAGTCGAAGGTTCAGCGGAAACTTCTTCGGACGATGATTCGAACCTTGCTTGAGTTTGTCGGGTGTGCATTGTATGGTGGGGTTGTCGCGGGTTGACCCCTTTCCTCGCAACCATCCAACTTCATGTCCGAACTCGACCACTTGCTCGATAAGCCAGAGAAGCCTCGCCGTCGCTGGCGATGGTGGAAGATTGTCGTCGTCGGCCTGTTGCTCGCCATTGTGCTTGGTGGCGGGGGAGTGGCCGGCATTCTCTGGTATTTTTCCCAAGACCTCCCATCGCTGGATCCATTGCAGAACTATCAGCCGAGCCTGGTGACCCGTGTCTATTCTGACGACCGGCAGGTGATCGGCCAATTTTTCATCGAACGCCGGTTCCTCAAACCTATCCAGGAGATGCCGAAAAGCCTGACTCAAGCCGTCATCGCGACGGAGGACACGAGGTTTTTTGAGCATCCGGGCCTGGACATCGTCGGGATTCTCCGGGCGGCTTGGACCAATATCCGCCATGGCGGCCGGAAAGTCGAAGGCGCCAGCACGATTACGCAGCAGTTGGCGCGATCGCTGTTTCTTTCGGCAGAACGGACGTTCGATCGCAAAGTTCGGGAACTGATCCTGGCCTACAAGATGGAGTTGGTGCTGACGAAAGAGCAGATCCTGGAGATGTATTTGAACCAGATCTATTTCGGCCAGGGCGCCTATGGCGTGGCGGCAGCCAGCCAGACTTATTTCGGGAAAGAACTCTCAAAACTCACGCTGGCTGAATCAGCATTTCTCGCCGGCCTTCCCAAATCCCCCAGCCACTATTCGCCCTTCAAAGCCTATGACCGGGCGAAGAAGCGGCAGGAGCATGTGTTGAGCCGGATGGCTGAGGCGGGTTTCATCAGTGTCGCCGATCGCGAACAAGCCGCCGCCGTAAAGCTGAACTTCCGCCGTCCTGGCAGTGAACATCTCGGACCCTATTTCGTGGAGTATATCCGGCAATTGCTGGTGGCCAAGTTCGGTGAAGCGATGGTGTACAAGGGTGGACTGGAAGTGTTCACCACGTTGAATGCCGATATGCAGAAGGCCGCTGAAGCCGCGGTGTTTCATGGGTTGCGCGAAGTCGATAAGCGCCAGGGCTGGCGCGGTCCGCTCCGCACCGTCGATTTGGCTACTCTGGAGGTGCCGGCACCCGATCCCTCTGTGAAGCTTGCGGAGGGGGATATCATGGAAGGGGTGGTGACGAAGATTGCCAAGGACCATGTGCTGGTCCAAATCGGCGGGAGCACCGGTCGGCTGGCATTCGACGATATGGCCTGGGCCACGAAATATCTCAAGGGGAAGGATCCCACGAAGGATGCGGTCCCGGTCAAGAATCTCAAGCAACTGCTGGCTCTCGGTGATGTGATCGAGGTCGGAGTGAAGAAGCTGGAGAAAGAGTCGGTGCATCTGCGATTGGAGCAGACCCCGCTGGTCGAGGGTGCGCTTGTGGCGGTCGATCCTAAAACCGGTGCCATCCGCGCCATGGTCGGCGGCTATGATTTTGTGCGGAGTGAATATAATCGTGCGGTGCTGGCCCGCCGTCAGCCTGGGTCCTCGTTCAAGCCGATCATCTACGCCACGGCAATGAATCAAGGTATGAGTCCGGCGACGGTGGTGTTGGATGCCCCGGTGGTGTACGAACAGGAAGAAGAGGACAAGACCTGGAAGCCCGAGAACTATGGCAAGCGGTTCCACGGCATTGTGAGTTTGCGGGAGGCTCTGATTCATTCTCACAATCTTGCGACCGTGCGTCTCTTGGATAAGGTGGGCATTCGGAATGTGATCGATTTTTCACGGACGGTCGGTATCGTGAGTCCGCTGGCTGCCGATCTGTCGCTGGCGTTGGGCTCGTCCGGCGTGGGGTTAATGGAGTTGGTGTCCGTGTACGGCGTGTTTGCCAATCAGGGCATGCGGGTGGAGCCCTATGCGGTGGCCAGCGTGCAAGACAGTAGCGGCCGAACGTTGGAGCAGGCGGCCATTCAACCACGGCAGGTGGTGTCCAGAGAAACAGCGTATCTCATCACGAATATGATGGAAGATGTCATTCAACGCGGGACCGGCGTCGCGGCTAAGGCGGTCATCGATCGGCCGGTGGCGGGGAAAACTGGGACCACCAACGACTTCACCGATGCCTGGTTCATCGGTTCGACGCCTAATTTGGCGACAGGGTCTTGGGTGGGTTTCGACGATCGTCGCCCCTTGGGTGAAACCGAGTCAGGCGCACATGCGGCCTTGCCGATTTGGATCTCCTTCATGAAAGAGGCGCTCAAGCAGTTGCCGGTCGTGCCGTTCGAAATTCCTGATGGGGTGATGTTCGTCAAAGTCGATCCCACGACCGCGCTGCTCACCGACCAAGACGAACAACACGGCACGGTGGAGCTCTTTACCAAAGGCACCGAGCCGACCAAGAGTGCCGGATCCAAAATCGATCCTACCGAATTCTATAAACTGGACCAAATGCAAGACAGCGCGCCGCCAGTTCCTGTCGAACCGTAAGCCCAAACGCGTCGGCCTCCCTTCTCAGGCTTCAACAAGCATACGGATGCGACCACAGGGTGAGACCGCGACGCGGTTGCGCCGATGGGGAGATGTCGTGAGGGGCGAACGTGCGGTCGGCCGATCAGGACTGGGAGTCCTGATATTCTTCGTGCCAGGCCATCTGAATGGACTCAAGGGTTTTTTCGTTCGACGTCTTGGGGTCGTCTTTGAATTCTGGGAGGGCGACAATCCATGCATGCATGTCGGTGAAACGGACGGTCAGGGGGTCGGTGGTCGGGTGGGCCTCGACCAGACGAATGGCGAGTTCTTCAGTATCACTCCACTTCAAATCCATCACAGTTCCTCATTCACTCTTGGGTAACTTCAGAGACCTTCTTGCCTTGGAGGCCTTGCTTGAGGGAATCGTCCAGCATGGCTACGGTGAGGCCTTTGGCGGCCTGCTCCAGGTCAGCCATGCGCGCGCGGATGGCACGGGGATCGGTTCCGTCCTTGGCGGTGGTCAGCGTTGCGACTGCAGCTCGAATGGCGTCGACTTCCTCTGCGGAGACGAGATGCCCGCCATCCGTCAACGATTTTTCGGTCGTTATAATCAGGGCTCCTGCATCAAGTCTGGCTTCGATGAGCTTGCGCGCACTGACATCGTCCGCGGCGAACTTAAACGAATCTTCGATCATCCGCTCAACTTCTTGATCCGATAATCCGTAGGACGGTTTAACCTCGATCGATTGCGTGTCTCCCGTTCGCATGTCTTTGGCCATGACATTCAGGATGCCGTTCGCATCGATCAGAAACGTCACTTCGATACGGGGAACGCCAGCCGGCAATGGTGGAACCTTGAGGCGGAAACGGGCCAGGCTACGGTTATCTTTTGCCAGTTCCCGTTCTCCCTGCAGGATGTGAATGTCCACCCCGGTTTGGCCATCCACATAGGTGGTGAACATCTCTTTGGCGCTGGCGGGGATGGTGGTATTGCGGCGGATCAAGCTGCTCATGACCCCGCCCATCGTTTCGATGCCTAAGGAGAGGGGCGTCACGTCCAGCAGCAACATATCTGTCGTGCCACCGCTCAGAATATCGGCCTGTACCGCAGCACCCAGGGCGACCACTTCGTCCGGATTCAGCTCGCAGTGCGGTTGTTTCCCGAAGAGGGCGCGCACTCGCTGTCGAACCAACGGCATGCGTGTTGATCCGCCGACAAGCACGACTTCGTCGATGTCGCCCGGCGCCAGCCCGGCATCGTTCAACGCTAGGCGGCAGGGGCCCAGCGTGCGTTCAACCAACGCAGTGCAGAGCCCATCAAGTTGATCACGGGTGAGTTCTCGGGTGAACCGGCCTTTCCCATCCGGCAGATCGAGGCTGGCGGTCGTCTTGAGTTCGTTGGAAAGACGAATCTTTGTGCGCTCGGCTTCGAGACGGACAGCCTGCATATGGTCGGGATGCGTACTGAGGTCGAGCCCGTACTGGGTGCGGATCTCAGCGAGGAACAGATCGGCAATCAACTGGTCGAAATCGTCGCCGCCGAGATGGGTATCGCCGTTTGTGGCGAGCACTTCGAAGATCCCGTTTTTCAACTTGAGGATCGAGATGTCGAATGTGCCGCCGCCCAGATCGTAGACGGCGATGGTGCCCTGTGTCTTTTCTTGTAATCCATACGCCAAGGAAGCGGCGGTGGGCTCATTAATGATGCGCAAGACTTCAAGCCCGGCAATCATGCCCGCATCTTTTGTCGCCTGCCGCTGGCTATCGTTGAAATAGGCGGGCACGGTAATGACGGCTTTGGTGATGCTTTCACCCAGAAACGCTTCAGCCCGAAGCTTGAGTTCCTTGAGGATCATGGCAGAGATCTGCGGTGGGGAATATGACTTCTCCCCCAGCTGGATCCGGATGACGCCGCCTTTTTCTGTGAGCGTGTAGGGGAAGTAGGCCAGCTCGCCTTGGACGTCGGCCAGGCTCTTGCCCATGAACCGTTTGACTGAATAGACCGTACGCTCAGGATTTCTCGTGAGATGTTCTTTGGCCGGATCACCGACAATCAGTCCGTTATCCGTCAGCGAGACGACAGAGGGGACCATTGCGCGTTCATTCCGTGCCGAGATGACGCGGGGGACTCCATGGTCCATGTAGGCGACCAGAGAATTGGTAGTGCCGAGGTCGATGCCGACAATACGTGACATAGTGATTAAGCGATCGTTGCGACGAGATCGTTGACGATGTTTTTGACGTAGGTGCGATTGGAGAGGAGATCCCGCATGTCCTTCAAAATGCGGCCACGCTCGACGCGGGCCTGCTCGGTGACCTCGGCGCGATCCTGGAGCGCATCCCACCGGCTGAACAGCTGTTGCAGCTGGGTTTCCATGTCTCGTTGTCGTTGCTCAAGTACGGCGCGATCCGCGTGGAGTTTCGTGCGGAGAGTAGACGCATGTTCGGAAGCGCGTTCGCTGGCGCGGAACTCATCAAGCGTATCCTGCAGGTCGAGAATCTCTTCGAAGAGATCGGCCGGCGGTGTCGTCCGGATATCTTTCACGGAGCCGGCTTCGAGATCCAAGAGGTACTCGGCGCGTTGAATCGGGTCCCGCAAGGTGCGATAGGCGGTATTCAGCATGGCCGAGTTGCCGAGGCTAATGGTCTGCTCCGCATCGCTTTTGTTCTGGTAAAAGTCCGGATGGAATGCGCGGCTTAATTCGTAGAACTTGGTTTCCAGCGTCTGTGGGTCGAGGGCGAGGCGTCGGGGCAGCCCGAAGCAGGTGAAATAGTCCAAATCCTTCGAGACCGGTTGGACCTTCACGCAACGATCGCAAAAGTATTCTCCAGCCATTTCTGACTGGCAATGCCAACACATGCTGCGAGCCATCTGCAGCTCGCGTCGATCATCGGTGTTATGGGTATGTGCGTTCATGGACTGTCACTCGCTCAGGCTGAAAAGGATTCCCCGCAGCCGCATGTCTTGTTGGCGTTGGGGTTGACGAATTTGAAATTCCCGCCCATCAGGTCCTTCTGGAAATCGAGCTGGGTGCCCTGCAGGTAGATGGCACTCTTGGCATCCACAATGACCTTCACGCCGTCGAATTCGTACACCTGATCGTATTGGCCGATCTTGTCGTCGAAGTTGATAGTGTAGCTCAGGCCGGAGCACCCACCGCCTTTGACGCCAAGACGGAGGCCGCCTTCTTCGAGGCCTTGGACATTAATGAGCCGCTTCACTTCTTTGAGTGCTGCGTCGCTCAGGGTGATGACCGGGGCTTGAGTGTCCGCCTTCGCGGTGGGGTCCGTGGAGAGGTCCATAGTGCGCTCCTTCCTGTCGTTACTTCGGGTCGGCTTTCTTTTGATAGTCGGCGAGGGCCGCTTTGATGGCATCTTCAGCCAGCACGGAACAGTGAATCTTCACAGGAGGCAGATTCAATTCCTGCACGATATCGGTGTTCTTGATTTTGCCGGCCTCCTCCACCGTTTTGCCCTTGAGCCACTCGGTGGCTAGGCTGGAGCTGGCGATGGCAGAGCCGCATCCGAAGGTCTTGAACTTGGCATCTACGATCGTGTCGTTTTCGACTTTGATCTGCAGTTTCATGACATCGCCGCATTCCGGCGCCCCAACGATGCCGGTTCCGACCCCGTCTTCTTCCTTCTTGAAACTGCCCATATTGCGGGGATTGTTGAAGTGGTCAACGACTTTTTCGCTATAGGCCATGGTGTCCTCCGAAATTTATCGCATACGAGCGTAATGATTCAGGTTAATGAGCTGCCCATTGCACGGACTTCAGATCGATGCCTTCCTTTGCCATTTCATACAACGGCGACATTTCTCTCAGTTTCGTCACGGTTTCGATAATTCGCTTTGCGGCGTAGTCCACTTCTTCGTCGAGCGTGAAGCGTCCCAGACCGAATCGAATGGAAGAATGCGCGAGTTCTGCTCCCACACCTAAGGCGCGCAACACATAGGAGGGTTCCAAGGTTGCTGATGTGCAGGCCGAGCCGGAAGATAGAGCGATTTCCTTGCAGCCCATTAGTAACGACTCGCCTTCGACATAGGCAAACGAGATATTGAGATTGTGAGGGAGACGTTCTGTCGGGTGGCCGTTCAAGTAAACGTCTTCCAGCGCCTTGGTGATGGTGGCATGCAGGCGGTCGCGCATGACGGACAGCCGCGCGGCATCGGCGGCCATTTCTTGCTCGCACAGTTCGCAGGCTTTTCCGAAGCCCACAATCAACGGCACAGGCAGGGTTCCGGAACGCATGCCGCGCTCATGTCCGCCTCCATCCATTTGAGCCGCAATGCGGACGCGGGGATTCTTTTTTCTGACATAGAGGGCGCCGATGCCCTTAGGGCCATAGATTTTGTGCGCGCTGAACGACATCAGATCGATTCCCATGTCCTGGACATCGATCGGGACTTTCCCGACGCCCTGAGTCGCATCGCAATGAAACAAAATGCCCTTTTCCTTCGCGATCTTCCCGATTGCTTTGACCGGGTTGATGGTGCCGATTTCGTTATTGGCGAACATGACCGAGATCAAGATGGTCTTGTCGGTGATGGCGTTGCGCACATCTTCGGGGTTGACCATGCCAAACTTGTCGACCGGGAGATAGGTGACCTTGACCCCGCGTTTGGCTTCGAGCGATTTGGCCGTGTCCAACACCGCACGATGTTCGGTGGACGACGTAATGATGTGATCGCCCTTCTCGTGATACATCTCGACGACGCCTTTGAGCGCCAGATTGTTCGATTCCGTTGCGCCGCTGGTGAACACGATCTCCTTGGCATCCGCATGGATGAGCTTGGCGATCTGTTTCCGCGCCGTTTCCACGCCCTCTTCGGCGTCCCATCCGAACGCGTGGTTGCGGCTGGCGGCGTTCCCGAACTTTTCCGTGAAATAGGGCAACATAGATTCCAGCACCCGGGGATCCATCGGGGTGGTCGAATGGTTATCCAGGTAAATCGGGAACTTCATCGCTCGACTCCTTGTTGTTCCGTCGCGACGGATTGAATGGTGATGAGTGGGGTGCCCCCCATCATATCTTGCAAGGTCATATTGTTCAGGAGCTGGTAAATACTGCTCTGGACTTTCAACAGTGGGGTCCGGATGTTACAGTGCTCGCGCTGCATGCAGGCATCGCCGTCTTTTTCGTGTGAACAGTCCATGATGCCGAGGGGCCCTTCCAGGCTTTCGAGTACCTGGGCAATCGTGATCTCCCTCGGATTCTTGCCGAGGAGATAGCCGCCTTTGGGGCCGTTATGGCTCTCGATGATTCCACTCTTGGAGAGGGTCTGGAGGACTTTGGCAAGTAGCTCCACCGGAATGTGGTACTCCTCGGCGATTTCCTTTGTGTTTACCACGCGAGCTTGGGCAACATCGCCGTATTGGTTGGAGGCGATGTGCTGGAGTGCCATCAACCCGTAGTCAGCTTTTTTCGATAATTTCAGCATGGGCCTATTGCCGATCCTTCGAGTCGGAGACTATAATGATCTCCGATCAAATCAGTCGTACAAAAGGTATCATGTGGTCTTTGGGCCTGTCAAGCGAGCGGAGGGGCGGAGAAGCAAGAATGTCAGTCTCTGGAGGCTGGCGGGTGAGACGGAAGCCACGCGATACATGGCGCCACATGCATGACAAAAGGGGTTAAGCAACATGGGTGGGACAAATCCCTATATTGAAAAGGCAGACGTGGAGCTGCCGCAAAAATCTTATACCGTGACTTTCATTTTCCCCGACAAGACGGAGAAAAAAGTTGAGGTACAACCGGACAAGATTCCCTACGGTCCTACGGGCCTGCCGGGAAGTATTCTCGACATTGCGATGGGCAATGGGATTGACCTCGAACATGTGTGCGGTGGCGTCTGTGCTTGCTCCACCTGCCATGTCATGGTCAAGAAAGGCCTGGAGACGTGCAATGAGGGGACGGATGACGAGTTCGACCAGTTAGACGAAGCGCCTGCCACGACATTGCAATCTCGGCTTGGTTGCCAATGTGTGCCGAATGGAACGGTGGAAGTCGTGGTAGAAATTCCTGCCATCAACAAGAATCTGGCGAAAGAGGGGCACTGACGGCAAGCAGATCGAGTGCGGGGCGTGCAAGGGTCGTATCAGTCGTACGTTTCTAATTTCACTTCCCGCCGATCGAACCCCAGTTCCATCAGCAGCGCCCGTAATGGGCGTGCAAATGCCTTGACCCCGGCGATCATTGGGGTCACCTGCCGACCATTTCCCGCGATTTGTTTGATCACATCCACCGTCTCAGCATGGCTGTCGGGGGCTTCGCTGACAAACGGCAGATATTGGAAATGGGATTGGCTTGTCGCAAGGGCCATGAATTCTTCATGGTAGAGCTGTTCGGCAGCGGTCGGCGCTTGGGCGATCAGCGTGCTCGAAGGTAGCGAGCCCTGGTCTGCCAATGAGCGGAGCATGCAACGCAGGGGGACAATCCCTGAATAACGTCCGATCAATAACAGGTGCTGAGGTGCCGAGTCGGGCAGCACAAAATGGCCATAGGGGCCTGACAGGGGAATGCGATCGCCTGGCTTGAGCGATGCGAGATAGCCGGAGCCTTTCCCTCCCGGCACGTGGTCGAAGACCAGCGTGAGGTGGCCGGCGGTAGACGGCGGTTCCGCCAACGAGTAGGCACGATTCAAGGGCGGATGGTCTCCGACCGGCAATTGCAACGAGATCCACTGCCCGGGCTTGAATGAAAGCGGGTACTCGATCGGGCGGAGCACGAGTTCCGTCGTGTGTGGAGTCAAGGTTGTGAGGGAGACGATTTCGGCGATTTGTGTCGGTTCAGCCATGGTCTGTTCTTAGCAAAAACGGATTCAGAATGGAACAGGCTCGTTCTGTACATCAGTTGAATGCCATGTTATAGATAGCCCCCCGTTTACTATTTCCACACGAACTACGGTGATGCGATGAGTCAGGTCAGGGTTCGTTTTGCGCCCAGTCCGACGGGTTTCCTGCATATCGGCGGGGTGCGGACGGCCTTGTTCAACTGGCTGTTTGCACGGCAGCAGAACGGGGTCTTTGTTCTTCGCATTGAAGACACCGATCAGAGCCGTTCCACCGATGATTCCATTCAAGCTATTTTGGACGGGATGCGTTGGGTCAAGCTTGATTGGGACGAAGGGCCCTTTCGGCAGACTGAGCGAATGGATCTCTATCGTGAACATGCGATGCGATTATTCGAACAAGGCCATGCCTATTGGTGCGTGTGCACCTCGGAGGAGCTGGAGGCGCGTCGGAAGGAAGCCGAATCCACAGGCGGATCGCCCAAGTATGATGGCCGGTGCCGGAACCTCGGGCTGAGAAAGCCGACAGGCGAAGCGGCGCTCCGTTTTAGGGCTCCGCAGGACGGCCAGACGGTCGTGGATGATTTGATTAAGGGCCCCGTGGTATTCGACAACCAGATTCTGGACGATGTCATCATTCTCAGATCTAATGGGTATCCGACCTACAATTTTTCCGTGGTCGTGGACGATGCGTTGATGGGGATCACCCATGTGGTGCGGGGCGATGACCATCTGACGAATACGCCGCGACAAATCCCAATTTTTCAGGCGCTGGGATTTCCCCTCCCGCGCTTCGGGCATCTCCCGATGATTCTCGGACCGGACAAGGCACGGTTGTCGAAACGGCACGGCGCCACCTCGATCATGGCCTACAAAGACATGGGGTATCTGCCCGACGCCATGGTCAATTACCTGGTCCGCTTGGGTTGGTCCCATGGTGATCAGGAACTGTTTTCGCGTGCAGAACTGATCGAGAAGTTCTCCTGGAAGAATGTGCAGACGTCGGCGGCGGTGTTTAATCCGGACAAATTGTCGTGGATCAATGCCGAATATCTCAAGACCAGTCCGCCGGCTGAGATTGCTCAGGCGCTCGTGCCGCTCCTCGAGCAGGCCGGGCTCAAGGAAGAAGTCCGCTCCGTGTCGACCGAATGGCTTGCCCAGCTGGTGGTGTTGGTGAAGGAGCGAACCAAGACACTGGTCGAAATGGTCCACTGGGTCACGCCCTACTTCGGCCAAGCGGTCATGTTTGATGATGAGGCGGCCAAGAAATTCCTCACATCCACTCACGCGCCGGTGTTAACCAAGCTGTTAAGCCGATTCGAAGCCTTTCCCGTGTTTTCCAAGCAGGAATGGGAAGCGTCGTTTAAGCAGCTGGTTGAGGAAGAGGGGATAAAAATGGGGCAACTGGCCCAGCCGGTGCGAGTCGCCTTGACAGGACGGACGGCAAGTCCAGGTTTGTTCGAGGTGATGGAGGTGCTTGGACGGGATCGTACTTTGTTTCGACTCCGCAAGGGGATCGAGCGGGCCTCCGGATCCTGAGTTCGGCCCGTCAAGAATCCGCGTCGATCTTGACGCAGTAGAGAAGCTTATATTACTGTGTGGACCGGTTGGGGGATCGTCTAGCGGTAGGACGTCAGTCTCTGGATCTGACTACCTAGGTTCGATTCCTAGTCCCCCAGCCAAAACCTTTTCCACGCCTCGCTCTTCAGCTCGATGTCTCGGTTCCGTACCGCGCTGGGGGATCGTCTAGCGGTAGGACGCCAGCCTTTGGAGCTGGCTACCTAGGTTCGATTCCTAGTCCCCCAGCCAATTTATCCCTCCACACTTTCAATAACTTGCGAGCCTTCCAGGTCCCGGTTCGTTTTATGAGCCTGGAGGCTGGTCACGGTTTTGGTCACGGTTCGAGTGAGGCTCCCCCGGTTGACTGCCTCTTGGAGGTGACCAGGAGACAAATGAGAGTATCGGAGCGTGGTCTGTATATCCCTGTGTCCAAGGATCTCTTTGACTGAAACTAAATCTACTCCGGCCATAACCCGACGACTGGCCGCCGTGTGCCTCAATGTGTGCCAGCAAACCCCCTGTATCCCGACTTTTTGCAAATAGGGCGAGTAGAAGTGGTTCACGAAGCTTTGCGGGTTCCAGGCTTGGAGTGGAAACTTGGGGCTAGGGAAGACCCAGGGAGATCGTACGAACGAATCCAGGGACCGCAGGATGTCCTTTGCGCCCTCGCTGAGTGGCACATGACGGGTTTTCCCACCTTTGGGTAGCGGAATGGTCGCGACACCTGCTTCAAGGTCGATCTGATCCCACCTCAGTTGAAACTGTTCTTCTCGTCTCATGCCGGTTTCGATAGCAAATGCGACCAGCTTCCAGGCGGCGGGAGGCATGATCTGCTCCAGTTGAAACAATTCCTGATCAGTGAGAAACCTGGTGCGCCGGACTTCCGGCAAGAACTTTATAGACGACACCGGGTTGCGGGTCAGTTTGCCATCTTTGACAGCCAACATCAGGACATGACGGAGGAATGTGAAATGCCGGTTAATGGTCGCGTCACTCCACTGGCGTTCCGGTTCGGAATCCTTTGGCGTATCTGCTGCACGTGGTCTCAGCCTTGTCCTCATCTTCGCTTGGACGCGCCGCAAGTCCTCTGTCGAGATCTCGGTAATCAAACGCTTTCCTAAGAGGAGTGACCAGCGGCGACCGTAACGCCGCTCATTCTCAACGCCTCGATTCGTAGATCCCTCCAGGCATCGGTTCACCCACGCTCGTAAAGTCACGTCCTTCCCAGAAGAAAACTTCTCCGGAAAATATTTGCCCTCTCGAATGTCAGCCCTCAGCCGTCCATATAAGGCCTTGGCCTGTGATTTCGTATCACAGCGATGCCAGCGCTCCCGTCCGTTGGCATATAGTCGCACCCACCACCCTTCGCGGCCCTTCCGCTGGGTGATGCCTCTATCCTTTCCCGCTTTTCTTGCCATGGCGGTCCTCCTTTCCTCGCTCGGTCTTTTGGTCGGTCTTCCGGCTTTCTCGCCACTTTCTCGCCGCGACTCGGTTCTGGCAGCGCGGCTGGCAGTAGAGCTGGTCACGTCTGATCGCTAAATAGATCCTGGCGCATTCCGGGCAGCGCCGAATGTAGTCCCCGGATTGGGCCAAGAGGTGCACAAAGCGGTATTCAAACTCCTTGGCCTTGCGTTTCGCGCTCACGAAGATTGTCCCGGCCTCGTCGGAGAAGCTACCCGGCGAGACCACGACCAGTGTCATCTGGGGAAAGGTGAAGGTGGTGTATCCTTCGTGCCAGTAGAGTTCTAACTGATGCAGGACGGTGGCCTGAATGTCCTGGGCTTCTTTCCGGCTGGGAATGGTCTGATAGTTCTTTGCATTCGGCACCCCTTCCACGCTCCAGCCACTTTCTGGTGCCACCATCCCGCCGAATCGGTCCCCCGTCTCATCGACGAACGCCGCGACCTCAAACGCCACCAGCGTCCACTCTGTCGGTGTCAGGGCTTCTAGGTCCGTTTGCAGGAACCTGAGTGCCCACCCGACGGCGCCATCCGGCATCGTGCGGATGCGCTCAGTCGCTTTCTCGTACTCCTGTTGAAATGCCTGCTCGGCTTTCCCCTGTGCGCTCATGCCTTCCGCTCCTTTCTCACGCCGAACCCTCTTCGTATTCCTGATCCCAACACCATCGAAAATAGTCTCGGCCACGACGGCCATTTAGGGATGAATTTGTTTGGCAAGTGTACCTCTGTCTTGCTAATGGCTGTCAAGAGTAGTCACGTCTAACAATGTTTTAGGCGTGATCTCTTCTCAATCATTTTCACAGGGAGGTGTCCCATGGTCCCCAGTACACAATTGATCACCATTCGAGAAGCGGCGAACCGGTTAGGGCTGAAGGAAAGCACGATCAGGAAATACATCCTGAAACGGCAGATCGCCTATGTGAAGCCCTCGGTCCGTGCCGTGCGGATTCCTATCGAAGAGTTGGAACGGATTCTCTCTGCCGGGCTCAGGCCTGCCATCCCTCAGGCGGAAGGTGTCCGATGAGCCGCTGGAAGGAGTTCCGGCGGGAGCCGGTCGCCGGCGAATGGACCAGGAAGCAGAAACGAGGCTATCAACGGGTCCGGTCGCTGTTGTGGTTCTGGGAATGTCATCAGTTCCAAGTCCTCTGGGTCACGCTCTCGACGGCGGAAGGCGGGGATGCCGAGAAACTCACCTACCATCACAAGCAATTGCGCCAACGGATCGAGCGCCAGCTCGGGTTTCAGGGGTTGGAGTATTACCAAGTTCGGACGGAGGAAGGGCATGGCGTGCTCCATATCTTCTGGGCCTGGCGGGTGCCGGACGGAGAACGCGCCCGACGCTTCTGGATCTCGCAGGGATGGCTCTCATCGCAATGGCAAGCCCTCCACGGGGCTCCAGTCGTCTGGATCAAGGCCTATCAGCCGAGCCATCGTTCCCGGAACCGCCTGAGCCGCTATGTCATCAGCCAATATGTCCAGGATCAATGCGGCTACGTGAATATGTGCTGGTCCTGGAAACGCTCCCTTGGGTTTCCCATCAGTCGGCTGTGGGAAGAGATGCGGAGCCAATGGTCCAGCAGGAACGCCTATCGCCGGATCAGGGGCGAGATCGAAATCCCAAAGATCGTGTTCCTGAAGACCTGGGAGGATCTGCTCTCGGGGCATCCCATTTGGTTCAGTGGCACCATTCTGCAACTGGTGCTGGGGAAGGGGCTCGTCTATCAGGAGGTGTGACCATGATTGGGCATCGATGTAGTCTCAAGCTGCCAAGCCTGTTTGGACCGGCCTGTTGCGGACGGGAAGCGACCACTTATGATCGAGCACGCAAAGCCTGGCTCTGTCCTGAGCATACGAAGGAACGACTCTGTGAATTCTGTCAGTCAGAACGAGCCTGGGCGAGACTCTGTTATGTCGTGGACGATGTCCTCAGTGAGGTCTGGCTCTGTGCGGATTGTGCGGGGCTCACGCGGCGACGATGAGGATCAGCCAATCTAATCAGTTTGTCCCTGTCACCCGTCCACTATCCCACACGGGTGAGAGGGAATAATGGTCCTGCCTTGTACAAGGCGGCGATGCGTCAGCTTGGCCGCCGTTCTGTCTGATGATTGCTTACAAACACAGAGTAGCGAAGAGGGATACTGAAACCATGGGGAGATTAGGAACGCACAGATCCGCCCAACGAGGCCGCCCGTGACCTTCCCCCGTTTGTTACACCACGGCCAACGAAGTTAACTCCTGTGCTGCCTGGGGCCGGTTGTGATGATTGAGAATGAATTCCATGGGTGTCAGATTCCCGATGGCACTGTGCGTCCGCTCTTCATTGTACTCTCGTCGCCAGGCTTCAATCACGAGTTGTGCTTCCTGCAACGTCAGAAACCAATGCTCGTTGAGACATTCGTCTCGAAACTTGCCATTGAAGCTTTCAATAAACGCATTCTGGGTCGGCTTCCCCGGTTGAATGAAGTGGAGATGGACGCCGTGCTGAGCCGCCCAGGCATCCAGTGCGGTCCCTGCGAATTCGGGGCCATTGTCCAGAATCAGCGTCTCGGGCAGCGGGCGAGTCAGAAACACCCGATCGAGAATTCGGCACACCCGCGCCCCACCAATCGACACATCTACTTCAATCACCGGGACTTCTTTCGAGTAGAGATCCGTCATCGTCAAACACTTAAACTGCCGGCCCCTGACGAGCCGATCATGGACAAAGTCCATCGCATAACAGCGCCCTGGTTGCGTGGGTGTTGGCAAAACGACCCGTGGCACCGCCACGGTCTTCTTCCGTCGTCGCCGCCGTAGTGACAGCCCTTCGTCGCGATAATAGATCCGTTCCACTCTCTTATGGTTCACGCGCCAACCTTCCCGCCGTAACCGGACATAGATTCGGGGGCACCCATAGCGCCGCTTGCTCTCGGCGATTTCTCGGATGCGCGTCCGCAGGGCCGCATCCTCCTGGCGTCGGCTGCGATACCGCAGCGTGTTCCGGTCGAGCGTGAGTAACCAGCACACTCGTCGCTGACTGAGCCCAAAGCGCTCGGCCATCCACTGCGCCGCCATTCGCTTCGCCTTGGGCGCTACCAGTTTTTTGCGGTGACGGCCTTCAGCGCCTGAATGTCCAGCGCTTGCTCTGCGACCATCTGTTTCAGCCGACGGTTTTCATCTTCCAGCTGGCGCAGCTTCTTTACATCACTGACTTCGAGCCCGGCATATTTCGTCCGCCACTTATAAAAGGTGGCATCCGAGATGCCGTGCTTGCGGCAGAGCTCGTGGACCCCAATGCCCGCCTGGGCATCCTTGAGCACTGCGATGATCTGTTCCTCCGTGTGCCGTTTTCGAGTCATGGGCCCCTCCTGTGGGCCCCATCTCAGCACAGGTGCACTTCCAAGCCAATGGTCTAGTTTTCGGGGGGAAGGTCACCCGGCCGTTCCGGACCACTGGACCGGACGGCCGGGGGGATCGGGGGCGCAGCCCCCGCTTCACTTGATTCATATGGTCAAAGTAGGACCATTGCCTGATACACCTTCGAGTTAAACACTAGACACGCCGTAGGGAGTAAGACTACGTTATCGTCCTTCACACCCTCATTTTCTATTTCGGCTTTTGGACATTAATAAGAACCCTGGCTAACACTCTTAGTGTTAATTGAGTTTGTCGAGGAGTTTAGGAGGTGGGATCGATGGAAGGCGATTTGACAGTTCTTAGCTCAACATTTCCAGAAGTCACTAGCCCGGAAATACTTCGTGACAACCTAATTAGTTATATAAAAGACCAGTTTTCGTCAGATCAAAAAGTAATAGTTGTTCAAGGGGTGGTGGGTTCAGGGAAAACGACTCTTCTTGGTCAATTCGCCAGAACCTTCTCTGACCGAAGCTTCTCGTTTTTTGCAGGCACGACATTCCCGACCTCTCATCCGAGAGCGTTCCATATGGATATGTGTGAGCAGATGGGGAAGGCTCTCGGCCGACAAATAGACAATATCGGAGAATATAGCACTGAGAAGCTTGAAACCCTTTACCTCGACCTGCTTCGCCAAGTTAGTCAGTTGAGTAAGCAGAGAAAAACAGAATACTATTTTATCGTCGATGGAATAGAGTGGCTGTCAGTGTCAAATGGTGGGCACAGCATAGTCGATTACCTCCCTGGCGAGCCAAAAGCTAACATTCGATTGCTCCTTTCTTCAGAAGTCGGTCGCACCTTCCCATTCAAAACCCACGCTACTCCGATGGTCTTCTTTTCAGCAAAAGAGACTGAGTCATACCTAGAGGGGCTTGGGTTAGCTCCCAAAGATATCCAGGCGATACACAAACGTTGCCAAGGAATGCCTGGTTACTTGGCAGGCTTAAAACGATTGCTGGCTTCCGGAGTTGTATTTAAAGAAATAACCGAGAGCTTACCGTATGAACTTAAGGAAATTTTTGATTTGGAGTGGAATCGAATCGGGGATGTGAATAGCTCTTTAGAAAAAATGCTTGCACTATTCGCTTACTCATCAGAACCACTAACCCTAGCGCAGACTGTCACTATATTAAATCTTGGGGAATCAGAAACGGATAGGCTGAGGGAAAAACTTCAAAGGATATCTTTCTTACGCATTGAACGTAAGGATTTTAAGATTGGATTCGTTTCAGATGCCCACAGGCAATTTGTTAGTGAACGTCTCCGCCATCTTAGAGGAGAAATTGAGCAACTTTTAATCACCCACTATTACGCGAATCCTTTCTCTAAACCATCGTTGGCTTTACTACCGCAATATTTGGCTGCGCAAGGCAGTTACGAACAACTTCGCGACTTAATAACAATTGATTATATTTCGAGGGCTCTACAATCGTCTCGTGATGCTGCTGCATTAAGAAAAACGCTAGCCCTTGCCGCAGATCAAGCGCAGCAAAACAACGATCTACGCTCATTATTAACCTATACAATAGTCAGCTCAGTTCTCACCAGCTTATCAAGGAAGCCTATTGCAACATCGGAGGTTCAGGCTCTCATTGATCTTGGAGATTATGGTCAAGCCTTCTCCGTCGCATATGACTCCCTCCTGATTGAGGATAAGCTACAGCTTGCATCCTTAATTGGCAGTAGGATGCAACAAGCCGGACTTTCCGTTCCGGAAAAAATTCTCACAGACCTCGAACAAATGGCCGGAGCCGTCGATCCTCTCACCTTGAAAAGACGATCCCTTGAGATCGCGGCAAGTTTATTTGACTTGCTTCCAGAGGCTGCAGTCGGTCTTGTCGAGCGAGCAGGAATCGCAGGGGATTCAGAACGTTCTCTCGACCTCGCAAGAGCGATGTTAGGAATGTTTCTGGACAAGGACTCAGGGGATATTGTTCGTTCTCGCATTACCGACCAAAGCCTTCGTGATTTCACAACAGCGCACTCTCCCCGCATTTCTCAATTAGCGGCAGATGAGATTATCGCTGAAGTCGCACAGATCAACGATGTTTCAGCCAAAATAGCATGTCTAAAAAGTTGGTGTACCGAGCATAAAGAAGATGAATCTGCACACAGAGTGGTTGAGATTGCACTGGAAGTAATTACAGGAGATCAAACTTACGCTCCGTCCATTCGAACTCTCAGACAATTAGCCCAATCAATCAAGCCCAGTGAATCAAGGGAGGCGGAGAAGCTTGTTAAAAGGATCGATCTTCTAAAGGCGACTGCAATAAAGACTCCTGCCGAAGAGGTTGTCTATATTGAGATGGTCCTTGCTCGGCTTGAGGGGAAATGGGATCGAGAGGAAGGCAACAATCGTATGCTGAAAGCATACTTTGATGTTGAATCACTCGCTGATCTCGATGCGCAGTGTTATGCACTTCTCAGAATCGTTCTTATGGCTCCGCTTGTTGATCCCTCGGATAGTCTGCATTTGAGAGATGAAGCGCAACAGTCGCTAAAAGATAAATTCAAATCACTTTTAGAGTCGTCAGCAGATCATGAGGCAATTGCAGAGCGCCTCTTAAGTACTCTTGCCCAAAACAATCATGTTTTGGCTGTAGAGTTCTCACAAAACCTCAACAAGGAACGTTGTAGGAACCAAGCGCTTCAAAAGATATTGGAAAGCTATGCTAAGGCTGCTGGAGAAAAAACTGATCTTGAATTCGTAGAAAGAACTCTGGCCCGAATTTCAAATTCGTCGTTACGCCAATATTCGCGTGTCAAAGTAATTCATATACTATCCGAAACGGATATGTTTCATAAGATATCTAAAGCGCGTTCCTTCCTCCGAGATTCTGATAGCGTAGATCATCCTTGGAACAAGTGTTATGGAATGGCCTTCTCAATCAATGCTATGAAGCGAGCTGGGGATAGCGGTTTTGTTGCTGGCCAGTACAAAAACATTTTGGCTGAGATGGAGAGAGTAGACGCTACATGGGATCAGGTAAGCCTCGGGTTTGCTCTTGCTTCGGTGCTCGGAAAGGAGGCGCCCCAACTCGGGCAGGAGCTCTTGCAATATTCGTACAAAAAGAGAACTGAATCCCCCCTATCTGAGGATTTTTTTGCGGAAATCTACCAAGAATGTCTCGGGCTCGCCATAAAATTACTAACTCGGTCCAGTACACAGAAAACCTTCGTTTGGGCTGATTGCAAACAAGTTCTTTCTCTGATCAAAAACATCCCATCTTTTAGTGCCCAATGTGGGCTACTAGCCAAGCTCGCCCTGGAGATCTTTAGGAGTGGCTACAGCACTGAGTTCAACAAAATAGTCGAAACTGAATTACTGCCTTCATACGAGAATTGTTTAAACAATGACTCTAAGTACATCTCCTTTGCACGTATGGCACCTGTTCTCTACGAATATGATGGGCTACATTTTTTGGATCGCATCAGGAGCTTGCCCAAAGCCGACCGAGATAGAATCTTGTTGCGAGTCACTAAATATCTGCTAGCAAATTGCGACCCAGATGATCCTATTAATTTCGAAAAGCTCAAAGCAGACATTGACATAAAGATTGCGCGCAGAATTATTGAGCTTATTCGCGAGATGTCCTTGGATTCCTGCATCGTTGCTACCATAGAGTTATTCGTTGACTCCATTATCGTTCGAGACTCTTACGACAAGCATCGTGAACGCTGTAGGGGATTTATCGAGCGAGACGCGTTAGAAATGGCTGCGCAACTCCAAGATATTGCAAATCAGAAGCTTCCGGATCCTAACAATATCCAGCATAAGGGTTGGCTCATCAGTGCATCTGCAATCATTGCCAGGTTACGTGCTGCCGCACAAAGCAGAACCCCTGAGCGACATGAGTGGCAAGCGATAGTCGAGGATGCGGACGCGATCGCAAATGTCCCCGACAGAGTCTTAGTCTATGCCCGCATCTCAGAACAAATGTCGGTATGCCAGCCCACCTTTGCAGAATTAATTCTCAAGAAGGCAGAAAGCTGTATTGCAGACATTCGAAATCCAATGGATAGAGCTGAACGCCTATATAGTATTGCCGAAAGGTGGAAAGAGTTAGGACGAAGTGATGCGGTCAAAGATCTACTAAAAAACAGTTTGAGCGCCCTAGAGGCGGTACCTCTTACCAAAAATCGGGACGAGGTTGTGGGTGAAGTGATGGAATTGGCGCATTCTGTCGACCCTGATTTCGCTAGCAGCCTAGCCTCGGTAATGGAGAACCCTATTGCTGAGCATCGCGCTCGGTTGTCTTGGGGAGCCAAAACCCTCCAAAAGTCTCCTCAGAACATGCAAGTGGATCAAAAGCAAATGTCCGAAGATTTCCAGCATATGCTGGCTCAAGCAGCAGAAGATATGAATGCGGAATATCACGCAGGGACGGGCACTCTTCCGCACTCAGCGGTTGTGCCTAAATGGCTTGGTCAAATGGTCAATGCGAGATTTGAAGATACGAAGAAAGTAGTGGCATGGACGCTTGAGAACAGCATTAGACAAGGAAAGTCTCCGGAGGAAATCGGCACCCTATTTAAAGTCTTGGTGGACACGCTTAATCTTTGTTTGGAAATAGGCAAAGCGTTGGGTGGAATTCAGAGCATTTCCGCAACGGTAAGCACAGTTGCTCTACCTGCAAAGGTCAGTCTTTTTAAAGCAGGGTCAAAGAAGGAAGCTAGAGGTGCTGTACAAGATTGGATCAAAACAAATGCCCATACGTACTTGAAAATCTATGACCCATATTTTTCTTGTGCCGACCTGGACATTCTGAAGTCCGTAACAACAGACATTAAGGTCTACATAATAACAACATGGAAAGCTCAAAAAGGTGTGGGTCTAGGTGAAAGAATGGTTGAGCAACTATTCAGAGATGCGTGGAAGGACATTTCCGATAGCGATCCACCATGGACCTTGATCGTCATAGTTGGGACGAAGTCTGGTGGAAGTCCAATACACAGCCGCTTCCTTCTAACTGAAGGGATTGGGCTTAACCTAAGCACTTCGGTGAATGGGCTGGGCGCTAAGGACACGGATTTGAAGGAATTGAGCTCTGAGGAAATCGCTGAAATTGCTATGGAATTTGTTGATCCTGTCCTGAACCATCAGCTTACTACATTTAACAGAGAGAAACTGCATGTCCATCCATTCTTACTATAATAAAAGCATAGCGTAGGACGGCTAGTATCTCCGGATGTGAGAGAGGGCAAATTGAATCGTGCGACTGGAATAAGGATCGCGGAGCCATCCCGTACTTCAAACTAGAAATTGTCCTCATGTTCTAAGTAATGTTTTGGTCCCGGTTTTGGTCACGGTTCGGTCCCGGTTTTGGCCCCGATTACAGGTATGCCTCCGTCGTCACTGATCCTCATCATGACATATGAAAGCCATTGATCTATAAAGAGAAAATATTCATATGTGCTTCTTGATCGCTGTCAGTCTCTAGGGTGCCTTGTGCGACTTTGGAGCTGGCTACCTAGGTTCGATTCCTAGTCCCCCAGCCAATTTATCCCTCACGAGCTCTGCACGGCCTGCGCGCGTTTCTCCTCCAGTTCGGTCCAACGGGCATAGAGCCGTTCTACCTCCGCCTGTGCCGCGACCAGTGCCTGGCTTCGTGCTTGGAGTGCTGCCGCATCCGACATCACGGCCGGATCCTGTATTGCGGCTTGGCAGGCCGTAACCTGTTCCTCAGCTTTGAGAATGTCTTCCTCGATTGTGCCCCATTCCTTCTGCTCGCGATAACTCATCTTTTTGACTTTGCGAGCGGGAGTTGCCGAGGCACCCTCGTCCTGAGTGGCAGCCGTGCGCCCGTCACTCTTCGACTCCGGGGCGGACCCGCCGGCCCGTTCCTGCGCACTTTCCCACTGGGCATAGTCGGCGAACCAGTCCACGCGCCCTGTGCCATCCAGCGCCAGCAGGATGGTGGAGACGCGATCCAGCAACCATCGGTCATGGGTGACGAGCACGAGCGCACCGGGAAATTCCAGCAGACTGTCTTCCAAAATTTCGAGGGTGGGAATATCCAAGTCATTGGTCGGCTCGTCGAGAATGAGGAGATCCGCAGGCTGGAGCATGAGTCGAGCGATGAGGAGCCGGGCTTGTTCGCCGCCGGACAGTTTTGATACCGGGAGATCCAGCTGTTCGGGACGAAAGAGAAAGCGCTTTGCCCAGGAGGCCAGGTGAATCGAGCGATCTTGATAGACGACGGCATCGCCCGATGGGGCCAGTGCTCGCCGTAAGCTCGTGGATTGGTCCAGGGACTCGCGATGTTGCTCGAAGGAGACGATGCGCAGCGCGTCGGCTCGCGTGATGGTGCCGGAGTCGGGGTCTAGTGTCCCGGCCAGTAACCGCAAGACGGTGGTCTTGCCGCTGCCGTTGGGACCCAACAGGCCAAGCCGTTGGCCGGGTCCGAGTAGCAGGTCGAGGTTGGTGACAACGGGTGTGCCATTGAAGCTCTTGGTGACCTGCTCTGCGACCACGAGTTGTTTGGATTTTCGGCCTGAGGCGGAGAAGTCGATGCCGATGGTCGATTGTGCCGAGCGGGATTCGGCCTGGTTCAATTCATCGATGAGCTTGCCCGCTGATTGAATCCGGCCCTTGGCTTTGGTCGTGCGGGCTTTGGGGCCGCGTCGCAGCCATTCCACCTCCCGTCGGACACGGTTGGCTAATGAGGCCTGGTAGTCGGCTTGCGCTTGAAGCGCGGCATCGCGCTGTTCGAGGAAGTCACTATAGCAGCCGCGAGCCTCGAACCGGCCTTCGGGATAACAGCGGTTGAGTTCCACCATGCGGGTGGTGACTGATTCGAGGAATCGGCGATCGTGGCTGATGACGAGAAAGGCTTTGGCGCGATTCTTCAGCAATTGCTCCAGCCAGATAATGCCTTCCAAGTCCAAATGGTTCGTCGGCTCGTCCATGAGCAGCACGTCCGGCTCAAGCAGTAAGGCCTGGGTGATGGCTAATCGCTTACGCCAGCCTCCGGAGAGTGTCGAAACGGCTTGTTCCGGGTCGGGAAAGGTTCCGATGCTGAGGGCTCTGGCGATCCGGCCGCCCTGTTCGTGAGGGTCAAGGCCATCTTCTGTCAACGTGTCTTGCAGGACCTGTTCAATGGTGTGGTGCGCCGGGAAAACAGGTTCCTGCGGCACATACCCGACACGGGTGTGGCGCCGCAGCGTGCGCGTCCCTTCGTCCGGGGATTCGAGTCCCACGAGGATCTTGAGTAAGGTTGACTTGCCGGACCCGTTCGGGCCGATTAATCCCACATGGTCACCGTCGGAGAGTGCCAGGGAGAGATCTGTAAAGAGGGCTCTGACTCCATAGCTTTTGCTGATCGATTCGCAACTCAACAGAATGTTCGGGGCCATACCCTCGGTACCTCACGTCAAAAAGGGAAAAGTGCAGTATACGGTGTGGGGAGGGTGTGGAGCTAGCGGCTTTACGAAGTTGAGGAAGCAGGATGCCGCAGGGAGACTTGCGGGTGTTCAGGTTCGTGTCATCGGGCAACAGGCGACGTTCAGTGAGCAGTCTTCGCGCGTCCCGTTCGGAGACGTTGCTGAAAGCAGGTCGGACAGAGGTCATATCCGCCCTGTTTGGAGGTATGGAATGAGTCCATGTTGGAACGCCCGCAATCGAAACAGCGCACCTGACTCACGACGGATCGCGGCAAGGGAGGTGTGGGATCAATGCGTTGTAGTTGATCGTGCAGGCGACGAGTCGAACGGTGGATATCTCTTAACAGCGGTTGCGCGTCGGTTGCTGCGCCGGGGATGGCGGCTTCGAGTAGGGAGAGGCGCTCGCGAAAGGAACTGTATTCCGAGGGATGCTCCTCGCTGCCTGATCCCGTCACCATCGTCGTGGCTCCTTTGTGCTCTGGTGAATACCGATCGCGCGAGGGGTGATTGTCGTTCACCGACGCGGAAGGGATCAAGCGGGCTGAAGGTTGGTGCTCCCCGTACTTTGTGTGGGACGGTGAATAGGCTTGATTGAATGTGGACGGGTTCGATCAGCGCGGGGTCTGAGCTTTCTCGATCTTGGCCCAGGTGTCTTTGAGTGTGACGGTTCGATTAAACACCAGCTTGTCGGGTGATAAATCGGGATCGGCGCAAAAGTATCCCACGCGCTCGAACTGGACTCTCGTGCCGGGGGCGATCGAGGCCAGGCTCGGCTCTACTTTGCAGGTGAGCAGTCGCTCCAGCGAATGGGGATTCAGGTGCTGGGTCCAATCCTGGTCAGCCGGGATTTTCCCCGGATCCGTGAGCATGAGGCTCTCATAAAGCCGGATTTCCGCATCGACGGCCTGTGAGGCTGATACCCAATGGATCGTTGCTTTCACCTTCCGTTGCGCCTGTGTTCCCCCGCTCTTGGTTTCAGGGTCATAGGTGCAGCGCACCTCCGTGACCTCGCCCGTGGCCGGGTCCTTCACCACGCCGACGCAGGTGATGATGTAGGCATACCGCAGGCGCACCTCGCGTCCTGGGGAAAGGCGAAAGAACTGCTTGGGCGGATCTTCTCGAAAGTCTTCTTGGTCGATATAGAGGGTGCGCGAAAAGGGCACCTGCCGGGTCCCGGCCGACGGGTCTTCCGGGTTGTTGACGGCTTCAAGCTGCTCGACCTGTCCTTCGGGGTAATTCTCGATCACCAGCCGCAAGGGGCGCAGTACTGCCATCACGCGGGGGGCGCGTTTGTTCAAGTCTTCCCGGACAAAGTGTTCCAGCAGCTGCATTTCGACCACGGCATCCCGTTTCGCGACGCCGATGGCCTCGCAAAAGGCCCGCAGGGCCTCGGGTGTGAAGCCGCGGCGGCGAAGGCCCTTCAGCGTCGGGAGCCGAGGATCATCCCAGCCGCTCACCAGTTTGCGTTCCACCAGATCGAGCAATTTTCGTTTGCTCATCACGGTGAAGGTGACGTTGAGGCGGGCGAACTCGATCTGCTGCGGCCGCCGGGGCGTCTCGCAGTTCTCGACCACCCAGTCGTACAGCGGCCGGTGGTCTTCAAATTCCAGCGTGCAGATCGAATGGGTGATGCCTTCCATCGCGTCGGAAAGCGGATGCGCAAAGTCGTAGGCCGGATAGATACACCAGGTCGTGCCGGTGCGGTAATGGGCGATGTGTCGGATTCGATACAGCACGGGATCGCGAAGATTGATATTCGGCGAGGCCATGTCGATCTTGGCCCGCAGGACATGGGCTCCGTCTGGGAATTCGCCGGCACGCATCCGCCGAAACAGGTCCAGGTTTTCTTCGATGCTCCGGGTGCGGAAGGGGCTGGCTTGGCCGGGCTCGGTCAGGGTTCCTCGGTATTTGCGCATGTCGTCGGCTGTGAGGCTGTCGACATAGGCGAGGTCTTTCTGAATCAGGCCCAGGGCATAACCATAGAGACGCTCAAAGTAATCCGATGCGAAGAACATCCTGTCCTGCCAGTCGAAGCCGAGCCAGCGGACATCGTCCTGAATGGCCTGCACGTATTCAGGATCTTCAGTTGTTGGGTTGGTATCATCCATGCGGAGATGGCATATGCCGCCTAGATTTTCATTGGCGATGCCGAAGTTCAGGCAAATCGATTTGGCATGGCCGATGTGGAGATACCCGTTCGGTTCGGGTGGAAAGCGGGTCACGACCCGGCCGGCATGTTTGCCGGTCGCGCGATCGGCTGCGACGATCTCGCGGATGAAGTCTGAACGGGTCGGCAGTTCCGGCGTGGTAGACATAGTTGTAGCGATTCCGTCGAGTTGCAGATGATGAAACGCGCCTCGTTCTATCACAGAACGGCGGGGTGGGAGAAGAGGGCCTGGCGTATCGGATCGTGGCGAGTCGATTTTTCCTGGATCGATTGTCAGGACTATTTTAGAATCGAGGTTCTGTGACAGACGGATTATCTACTGGGCGAGTGGTAACGGAGAGAAGACTATGAGTGGTCGATGGAGCGCATGGGGACTGGTCGTGCTGCTCGGCATCATCTGGGTCGGCGGAATTCAGGCGGCGGAGTCGGACTCCCTGGAGGGGTGTCGGGCCCAACCGTTCGACGCCAAGATGCAATGTTATCAGCGGCATCTGGAAACGGTGCTCCAGGCAGAAGGTACGGAGCAAGCGCTGACTGTATTGGAGCAGATCACCGCCCAGGATCCCGAGGCGTTGCGGGAAGCCCATCCGCTTGTTCATCACGTCGGCCAACGTTCGTTTGCCCGCTACGGCACGGCGCCGCTTGCATTGTCGCACTGCCGCGATGTGTTTTGGTCGGGCTGTTACCACGGGGTCCTGCAGGCGTTCCTCAGCAGTCTTCCGAACGTTGAGCCACAGCACATTGTGCTGCTGTGTCCGATCAGCGAGACCGTCTCAGCCTATTCATTTCAACGGTATAACTGTCTCCATGGGCTGGGCCATGGTCTGACCATTCAGTTTCGCTTTGATCTGCTCAAGAGTCTGGCCTTTTGTGATGCCTTGCCGGGGAGTTGGGACCGGGAATCCTGCTATGGGGGCGTCTTCATGGAAAACATCGTGACGTTTCAGCAGGCCCAACGGGCGCAACCGGTCGGGGTGCAGCCGGTCGGCGGCCATCACCATCATGAGGCGACGAGTTTCCTCAATCCCCAAGACCTCTTGTACCCCTGTTCCGTGCTGAATGAGAAATATCTGCGGGCCTGTTATCTCATGCAGACCTCCGCGGTGCTGACCTTCCTGAATTATGATTTTGCGCAGGCCTTCACGCAGTGCGCCCGCGTGGAAGGTGAACATCAGACGACCTGCTATCGAAGCCTCGGTCGTGACATCAGCGGCTATACACTGCGCGATGCGGTGCGAGTGAATGAATTGTGTCGGCTGGGGCAGGCCGACCAGATTCGGCAATGTTTTATCGGGGCCGTGAAGGACTTTATTCTCACTGATGCCAACCCCGACCCGGGGCTCGCGCTCTGCCGCAGCCTGGATGGGCCGTTCAAGAAAGACTGTTATGCCACTGTGGGTGAAATGGTGATTCCTCTTTTCGACGATAAAGAGAAACGCGCTCAAGCCTGCCGCAAGGGCGAAGACGAGTATGTCGCCGCCTGCCTCGAAGTCGCCACGGCTTTTTAGTTAGGGCCGTTCGGAACTCCACTTCCGGCCCGCCGATGGGGTCCTGCCCCTGATCAGCACCATATCTCATGAAACGCGAAGCATCCCTCGGCGCGGCCAAGCGCACATGGCGCTTGGTTGGTAGCAGCGCGCGGCCCCTTCGTTTCTGCCCTGCGCCATTCGCGACAGGCCATAGGTTCGCCTGCGACGAGATACGAACGACGCTTCACGGTCGCCGAGGGTTTC
This sequence comes from Nitrospira sp., assembly GCA_037045225.1. NCBI lineage: Bacteria > Pseudomonadati > Nitrospirota > Nitrospiria > Nitrospirales > Nitrospiraceae > Nitrospira > Nitrospira sp. The sequence goes on along the minus strand of JBAOHZ010000009.1, from coordinate 1,580,137 downwards.
GCACGGCATGCGTGCGATGTCAGACGGTGGGCGGAGCCGAGACCTGGATCACATTGAAGTCTTTTTGTGCCACGACGCGGCCCTGTATGCGGAGGCGAAACTCATAACGACCGGGAACGGGGAACAGGAGTGCGGGGATATTAATGCCGAAGTCGGAAATCTGCAGACGGTCGCCGACGACGACCTCAGGGAGCGATGCGCGGCAGACGAGTTGGTCTGTATTCACATACACCAGGTCGATTTCGAAGTGATACGCCCCCTCGGCGTCGGTCATGCAGAAGTAGAGGCCGAGCTGCTGGTGCTGAAACGGGAATGTCACCGCCTGAAGGTGGGTGAAGAGGCCGATCAGAGATTTTTTCTTGGTCAGACTATCTTCGATGATGCAGTCGCAGACCAAGAAGGCCTGCACGCTGGGAGTCGAGACATCAGTCATGTGACCCGACCGACTTCAGCCGAGCACCGCTGTGCCGCCGCGGGCTTCGAACACATCCCCGAACAGCGTATGGGTGGATCCGATGCGGCAGAAGTGTGAGGTGATTTCGATCAGTTGTCCGCGGTGCGAATAGAATTTTCCCGTTGCCACATGGACTTTTTCACCGGGGGTCACTGCGGCTTCTAAGACCGTCTCGCCTGATTCCTGGTCCGTGACTTTGAGCCACGGCAAGTTGGGGAAGAGCGTCGGTGGGGACTCACTTGTGTCGAGGGAGAAGCGGTTGCCGTCGTTAAATGCCCAGCGATTGCGCCGTAGATGGGCCACATGATTGCCGCTGCCGTCATAGAGATCGATGGTCAGCAGGATGCGCTCCTGATCCGGCGCGAGCTCCAACACAAGTTGTTCTTTGCCTTGAACCTGAATGACCCCGTTGGTGTTTCGAAAAATGTTGGAGCCGAGCCGGATTTCCAAGCGATGCTTCTGCCGTTCCGATTCGGCCTCGTGGGAGGGATGTGCTGAGTCCGGTTTGCGTAGTTCCATGCGTAGAGAGCTAGGGAGACGCGAGAATCTGTTGCGCGACGCATTCCACCAGACGTTCTTGTCTGCACAAGTGGGAAGCAAGGTAGGCTCTTAGCAGGACGCTGTCAAGTCCGTTCTGGCCGTGACTATGGAGAGGCGGGACCTTCACGCTCGTCCACATCGGTAGCTGAGACGCAGACGGTGATTTCCTGTTCGGACTGGTCACGGAGTGGAATGGTCAGAACCTGGGACACCGCTCCTCCACCGGTCTTTTGTGACGCAGGGACAACCTTCGCGATGACGGGCCCATCCCCGGCGTTATAATAAATGGTCGTGTGGGCCAGGTTGGTCAACGGTTTGCCGTCGGTTCCCGTCGTGGGTTCGGTGTAGGCGACGGTCACGGTGGACTGCGGGGGTTTCACGCGGACTTTGGTGGTGGTTCCGCACTTGGTCCAGGCGCTGGAATTCGGGGGCGCAATGGTTCCTTCCAGGAAGCTTGCGCCGCAGCCGGCGAGTGAGAGGAATGCCGGGAGCAGCCCCGCGATCACCAGCGTGCGGGTCTTGAGAGACACGAAACACATAGACTTACTTTAGGCTAATTCGAGACGCTCCGCAAGGAGGGTGAGCCGAGCTCACGTCCCGCCCTTTTCCCAGCCGGCACCCGTCCGACTCCGGGTGACTTGCTGTTTGAAAAGCCAAAACCCGCTATGGTACAGTCCTGCTCTTTCAGTTGCCTCGCAGATTGCCTCTCTGGTCCCATCGTCTAGCTTGGCCTAGGACGGAGCCCTCTCAAGGCTCAGACACGGGTTCAAATCCCGTTGGGACCACCAACCTTTTCAGGCAGTTAGCACAAGCCGGGTCGGACCCACCCCCGGCATTGTGCTAAATTTGTGATAGTCGTCCTTAAACACCTGCACCGCGTCCCGCAAATTCTCCGGCGCCAGATGCGCATACCGTTGCGTCATCCGTCCATCGCGATGCCCGAGCAATCGCTGCACCCGATAGAGATCCACGCCTCGCTGCACGAGTGCTGAGGCGAAGGTATGCCGCAGGTCGTGAAAGCGAAAGTTCGTCACGCCTACGGACTCGCAGGCCCGCCGAAAGGCCGTCGTGACCATATCAGGCGTCACCGGTTCCCTATCCTCGGTATGTTGCAGGAACACGGGGCCGCTTGCGAGCGGTCGAGAGGGTTTCACGGCTTCCAACGTCTTCATCGCAGGATCGCACAGGGGAATGCCTAAGCGATCACCGTTCTTGGTGTGATCCAGAATAATGAGACCCCGAGCCAAATCGACTTGCTCCCACTGCAAGCACACCACGTTTTCCCGGCGTAGGCCGGTATAGCGTGCCAGCATCACGATCGGTTGCAGCCAGGTCGGACAGGCTTGGTAGATTCTCGCCAACGTTTCGTCATCGCAGTAGCGGACGCGAGCATTGTTCACCTTGCCCATCGACACGCGACAGACGGGATTGTCTCGGCACCATTCCCATTCTCGGATGGCCACATTGAACGCGGTCTTCATCAAGGCCAATTCCTTCACAATGGTGGCCGGTGCTGCTCCCGCTTGTTGCCGTTTCCACTTGTACGCGGCAATCTCCTTCGGTGTGACCTGAACCAAGGTCTTTTTGCCAAACACCGGTAGAAGGTGAGCCAAGACGCCTCGTGCCCGTCGTTCACCGTGACGGCTGGCTCCCACGACTCGCTCAGCCACGTAACGCTCGACCATTTCTTCAAAGGTCCGTTCTTGTTCTTCGAGTCGGTCGAAATAGCGACCTTCGACGAGCTTGACCTTGATCTTTCCGAGCACCGCTTCTGCGAGTCGGCGGTCTGTACATTCGGTACTCCGTCGGACCTGCCGTCCCTGATAGATAAACGTCATCCACCACACTTTGTTGCGCTTAAACAGCCCCATCTGCATCCTCCTTCTGGATGAGGCCTGATTTCGGTCTAGTTTCCCCGTGCCGGGCAGTATAGACCTCGGATTTTGCGGCTTCAATGAGGTCGTTGAGGTCGCGGCTATCGTGGTGAATGGGCAGCGGGAAAGGCTTGATGGGCTTGATGGGACTTGTTCCAAAGCCATTCAGCCACGCCTGGATGGCTTCAGGTTCAAAGCGGACGAGGCCGTGAATGCGGCGGCAAGGAATCTTGTTCTCTGAGGCCCAGAGGTAGAGTGTGGATTCTTTGATGTTGAGCCAAGCGGACAGCTCTTTGACGGTAAGCATGTGCAGATCTACCGGGGGCGTCTCGCGACACCCCCAGTCCCCCTAACATGGGCTGCCCGCGTTGCCGCCGGCAGACCGGTGAAACCGAGTGGGTCGTGTGAGCAAGTTCCGGTGTCGGTCTTTCCACCTGGAGATGCCCCTGACAATTTCCTGTAGTAGCCATTCTTCCCCTCCAGGGGTGGCACAAATGACCGCCAACATCGGCGTCAGGGTGTTGCTCACCCATCGTTTCACGTGCTGCAGGGTCTGCACCTGCTTCTCCTGGGCCAATCGCCCCTTCTGAAATCCCTCCGTCAGGAGGGCGTACCACTCCAGCATGGGAGCCCGGTATCGGTCTTCGTCTTCTGTCTCTTTGGTGATCTGTCGGAAATCTACATACGATCGAAGCAAGCCGACCACCAACTCCTTCCAATCGGCTTCGTCTAACGAGGCTAAGGCTCTCGCACATTGTTCGGCGCGATCCTTCTTGAGTTCTAACTCCCACCGAGTCCCATAGTCCTGATAGTTCTCCTGGCACTTGCTCTGGAGTTCGAGCCGTTTATCGTAAATGCGCAACAAGGTCTGACTCTGAGGACTGCCGAAATACATCGTTTCGCCCGTGATGGCCCCAGTGCCGTGGGTGAGGTTCGAGACGATATGTCGGACCTGTGCCGCACGCGTCACACATTGGCCTGCTGATACTGCTTCTCGAATCGTGCTGACCGGGACCGACCCGGCTCGATCATCTAGAGCGCAATCGATGCGGGTGACGTGCCCTTGTTGGGCCTGTACCCATTTGAGCAGGGTTCGGATTTGATCCAGTGTCAGGGCGGACGCCAGGCCGCCCGACAGATCCACATGGATTTCATTCGGGCGTCGAGGCGCATTGGTGCCCAATTTGCCGACCCCGCGCAGGCCGTCAGCCCTCATCCAGGACAGGGGATAGCCTCGGAACCCGCCTTTGGCCTTGCTCCACTCACCACCCAGGACCCGGATGGTCTCTTGGGGATTGCTGGCCAGGACGGTAAACGCTAGCCAGTCGATGGTGAGGGTGAAGCCAGACTCCATGGACTCTATCGACCTCCTGTACGGAGCGCTGTGGGTAGCGCCCCCGTGTTACCAAGACGGGGGCCATTCCGGTCCGCCCCGCAGCCTGCCGGCATGCGGCGCGGACCGGCTTTGTCTCCCGACCACGGACGACGATGTTGCTGTGTGACGCGTTCCGACTCGGACATCGTTCCCTCCCGTTGAGCTCTGCTCCCGTTCGTCTCACCCTAGGCGAATCACCGGAGCGAAGCCAAGGCTCCGGAAGAGGTCACTAGGGGACACGAGGGGACAGCAGAGGACAGATTCTCGGACAGTTACACCACGAAGGGAAGTAGGCATAAGGATGCGTATGTGCGCGTTGCTGCGCTGCTGGCGGCGATTGTGAGCATCGTTCAGAGCCGGAACATCGCGCAAACCAAAATCAGCTCGTTTTTGACCCTTGCGCGAAAAAAAGGTTTGGAAGGCATTCCCCCCTTTCTGGGATAGGATCAGAGGGAAATGAAACCCTGCTGCCGACGACGATTGAGTCGCTGATGCACACATACGGCAAGAACGGAAGTCGGATCATGCAGCTACGCCAGAATGCAGCGGCTTCGAATCTACCAATGGCCATGACTGCAACCAACGTAGCCTATGAAGCGGTGGGGAACCGGACGACAGGCGGGACGGTGGTCAACCAAGGCAATCAACTCACGGCGGATGCGAACTTCGCGTATCAATATGACGACAATGGCAATCTGACGAGAAAGACGCTGCTCGCGACGGGCAATTACAGCCAGTACACCTATGATGCCGAGAACCGGCTCGTGAAAGTCGAGGAATTTGCCGCCGGCAATTCCACGGCGATCACGACCAGCAGCTATCGCTATGATGGGTTAGGGAGACGGATTGAAAAGGTCGCGAATGGCCAGACCAAGCGCTACATCACCCAGCCGACCCTAATAGTGTGATCGATATGCGACATTTCCTCGTAGTCGGAAAGCAGGGTGAATTGTTCGGTTTGGGTGTCGAGATTGGTCAAGCGCTATCGAGTAATCCTAAAGCGCGAGCCAGCGCTTTTGATTCTCAAGACTTCTATTCGAATGCGCTCGGCGCAAGCTTTTTTGCTACCGCTGATCCTAGCCAGAACTTCCGAGAACAGCTTCGAGGGTTCTTCGCCAAACGGAAACACATCGCATGTCCTCTCGATCCAGTGAATTCGTGCAAATGAAAAAGTAGGCGGGAGTAGTTGCTATGAAGCAATGTCGGACATGGACCGGAGGTGTGTGTCTGTTCGCATTGGGATTGCTCGTGAACACCAGCTGTAATGACCAATCCTTGGAATACGAAAGAACACTCGAGGCTTGCAAGAAGGTGCAACTAGGAGACACTGAACTGACGGTGCGTGAGCTGATGGGTGAGCCAGAGAAGGCTGAACAGAGGGTTGCTAACTCTGGGAAAGGCCGGGTATTGGTCTACCCGGCTCCGGCAATCATGGCTACCGTTCCTCAGATTTATCTGGATGAGAGTGGCCATGTCGACGAAATAACCTGCTATGAGTCGTATCGCCTCAAAAGGGAGAAGAAAAACCACAGTTAAATATCCGCACCGTTTACTAGGTCACCAGCACCGAACAGGCCATCAGTGCCACCACCACGTTTACCTATGAACCGACTTTCAACCAAGTGACCAGCATCTGCGACGGCTGAGCCAGACGATGACATGATTATTCCAGTTTGCGACAAGTGTGCAGTGCAGGAGTAGCAGCACATACTGACAGTATGGAGTAACCATGATGAAGATTTATAAGGCCATTGTTGAGGGTAGAAATTGTTGGGCCAATCTTGATGGCACTTGCAAGAGATTAGGATTTGTTACGACAAGAGTAGCTCAGGGCACTGATCCGGCTCAGGCCGCTTCAACTATTGAACGAAATCTTATTGAGGAGCTACGTTCAATCCTCCTCAACAAGCCGGAAGATGTTCCGGAGATCACTACGGGCGAACTTTGTGAAATAGATGAAGATACCGCTCGTGGGATTCCTAGGACTGGATGCACATGGTATCCAGATGATTGTCTTTCCCCAAATTAAGATGTTGGTTGCACAATCGTGCGCTCGATTCGCATGGTTATGATCCATGCCCAATGGCATCCGAGCGTATACCTACGATCGCGCCAGTCAGGTCACGAGCATCCTGCATCAACTCACGGCCACCAGCATGCCCATCAACAAAGCCGACTACGTCTATAACCCGGTCGGCAATCGGACGAGCCTGACGGATCGGCGTGGGCCGCAGGCCTTCGGCTACGATCAGCTGGATCGACTCACCAGCGCGAGCAGTCGGGCAAATTCGGCGGCTGAAATGACCGGCACTCCGCTGTAGTGTGAGGCCTCGAAATCCTTATCGCCGGTGACGAAGTATTGGGGGGCAGGTGTGGTCGCCATGAGATCGAGGAACGGTCGATCATGCGCATCACGCAGGGGAGTGTTGGTGGGATGGGGATCAACGAACTGCACTTCGGCTTGGATTGTTTCCAGAAAGCTCGTGATATTCACCCCAGCTCGGGTAAATGCGCGTTGGAGTTTGGGGCGTCGCAGAACGGCTTCTAGTTCCGCGAAGGTATCAGGACTCATGATGGGGATGAGGCGGCGCTGTAAGACCGCCTGGATGATCCGTGCAGGAGGCCCTGCGGCGGACAACAGGCCGGACACGAAAATATTGGTATCAAGAACGACGCGCACGCTCGCGTCGAACCGCTGCAACCTCAGCGGCAATCTGTTCGGGTGTGACGCCCAGTTCGCGGGTGGCGCGGCGCAGCTTGCTGACCATACGGGCCAGCTTCTTGCGACTCGCCGCTCTGGCCGGGGACTCCAAGATCAGGACGTCGGAGTCGCGATGTGCCACGACGGCTTTTCCCCACCCCTTCATCCAGGAGGAGGGAATCACCACGCCTTCTTTGGTGTACTTCACGGCTTTCATCAGCAGCGCATCCAGTGTATCCGGAGGTAGTATACCATGGTGCTGCGGCTATTTCGTCATCAGTCGGCGATCTTGCGAACCGCTGACCGTTGTTCGTCGCTGCATATTCGAACAACTCAATTGTGCCCGTCCCTGCCCAGTCACTTCCTTTCAGCCTCGCCCGCTGGATACGTCGCTCCTTTCGTCCGAGACCATAGAATGCGTGTGCTAAATTTGTGCTAAAAATCTCCACAACCGCTTAAATTGGTTCGAATTAGTAGAATCAATAGAATGCCGTTAACCGCTCAATTCAGAAGTAAAAACGGGGAAACCGTCGCAAAATCAAGCCAGTATGAAAACTACTTAGTATCGACTCTCAAGGCTCAGACACGGGTTCAAATCCCGTTGGGACCACCAACCTTTCCCCTGATCTTCCGCAGAGTTGGTAACCTTCCTGAGTTCTGGCGTGATGAGGGCTGATCCCTCATAGGACAATCCATAGGACAAAACAGGCGTGGTGTAAGTAGTTTCTAGCTGCGTGACTGCGTCGCGGGGCTTGAGATTCCAGCCTTGGCCGCCGTGTGAATACTGGCTTGTCATGACCGCCTTCGTGCTATGCCCGAGCAGCGCGGAGCGAACCTCCAGGCTCACCCCCAGGGTCTGTAGTCGCGTCGTGAAGGTGTGGCGGAGGTCGTGGAAGTGCAGGTCCTGCACCTTGGCTGCCTTACAGGTTCGGTGCCACTGATGACCGAACGCATCGGCAGACCAATTGGCGAATATGGGCCCCTCGATGGCTGCCACCTCTGGGCGCAACGCTCGATAGGCCAAATGGTTCAGCGGGAGTTCTCGGGCAGACTGTTGACAAACCCTCGCTGTAGATCAGGACAGCTATGTGAATGAGCTGCTGGAAAAGGCGGCGCGGGACTTGCGAGGGAGTATTCAGAAAAGCGAAAGTGAGCGTCATTGAAGAGTGGCACGATGTCGGGAGGCTGCTCTAAGCCCTTGACAGACTGGGTCTCAGGTCAAATCGGGGAGGCATGAAATGTTTAGAGCTTTGATAGCGGCTGGTTGCTGTGCTGTCTCGCTGCTCCTTGGCGGGTGTGTCAATATCTCATCTCGGATTACCCCTGAGAATCAGGCCGTCAAGCCGATGACTGAGGGGAGTGATTGCTCGTATGCTGTCATGGGTTTCGGTTATGGCACCAACACGGTCGAACAAGCCATGGCAAACGCGAGTCCCACGATTCAAAAGGTGCGCAGCGTCAGCACGGATCTGTTCTTCTTTATCTTTTTTAGCTCGCACTGTGTGACAGTGGTGGGCGAGGGCGCGCCAGGCGTCACGAGGCCACTACCCTATGATCCCGCTGAGCAGCGGCCATAGAGTGAGGCTCGCTGCCCTCGCGTCTTATATCTGCGGAATGTTGCCTTCCGTCTTGCCTTTTGATGACCTATAACAGAAGTGTTATAGGTCAGACATGCCATGCACGGTGGTGTACTACGAAACTCGGACCGGCGAGACACCGATCGAGGACTTTCTCGCTGCCCTCTCTCCAAAAGCTCGAGCGAAGTGCTTAGCCTAATATCAGTCGATTGGAAATAGATGGCACCCGGCTGCTCGCGGCAATTGCCAAACATGTTCGCGGAAAGATTTGGGAACTCCGCTCGGAATGGTCGGGGAACGAATACCGGTTCTTTTATGAGGCGATCATGGGGCAGCGCTTTGTCATTCTCCATGCGGTGCAGAAGAAATCGCAGAAGCTGAAGGAGGGAGACATTGTGCTGGCGGAACAACGGTATGCCGATACACTGAAGAGGTGAAGCGATGAAAACCCATCGAGAATATGTCGACGAGCAGATTCGTAAGAAACCTTCGTTTGCCGGTGATTTGGCCGAGGCAGAGAAAGATGTGGTCCTTGCGGTTGCTCTAGCTAAGCTGAGAGAACGTCGCGGGTTGAGTCAGACAGAATTGGCGAAACGCGTCGGTATGAAGCAGCCGCAGCTTGCAAGACTGGAAAGTGGTGCCCAACGGCCCGGGATTGGTACCCTGATCCGGTTGCTCGGTGCGCTGGATGGAACCTTGGATCTCAGTGCGACGACATGCCGGCTCACGCCGACGAAAGGTGCCTCATCCCGGCGAGGCCGCTTGGTGCCTGTCGGCTGACTCTCTCTGCGAGCGAGGCAGCCTTGACTGATTGCCTAGAGCCGAACCGCATGTACCCGTCGCGGTGACCGAGCAACCGTTGCACCCGATACAGATCCGTTAACTAAGCAACTTCCCTGCCCCTTCCTACCCCTGGCGAGATATCGGCTAATGGGACAGGAATACAGAACTCCCCCTCGCGAGGGAGTTGTTGCGTCCATGAGTGCTCTCCCCCCTCGGTCGATTGTGCGATGGTTCTCCAGAAATGTTGCCGAGCGATTTGCCAACTGATCATTTTTAACTTCGCCTTGCTGCACTCGCGCAGATCAATCTCACCGCATAACAGGTCAATCGCCCCTCTTCTGTCAAACGATTCTAACGCTGTATATGTGGCGCCGTGGGCTGTCATCTTTAACAGGCGGCAGTGTGCAATCGCATATTTCTGAAACAATTGTTCGAGGGTGATGGTGTTCACTAAACCACTGCGAAGCACGCGGTGAGGCGGGATCATGAGAGCCTCCGTGGTGGCCCAGGCACTGTCCCGCGCACTGGTGTACAGCGTGCGCGGGAGACCGTCTGCTGATACGGCCACTTGGAGCGCAATCACATTGTTTACGTTATTCCTGACGATGTTTTGCTGTAAGGAGGCATAATTCAGGGGGTCCGGTTCGAGTGCATAGATCGTGAGGAATGGGAATTTTTTGGCCAGGGCGATCGACAGAACGCCGACATGTGCGCCAACGTCGATCACCGTATCGCCCTTCCGGAAGGACGCCACCCTCGTCAGATAATAGTCATGCTCCATCCTCCACACGGCGTCTGCCATACCAACCCGATACGAAGGATAGGATAGAAAAACTGGTTCTTGGCCAAATCTACACACCTCGGTCAAGGGATCCTTCTCAGGAGAGGTGGCTTCTCGGATGCTGATCAGGTGGTCAACTTTTCCTTCCAATGCCTGTAGCTTTGATTCGAGATGTCCTAGGTTCAATGCTCGGCTGATGAGAGAACGACCGTACACAATCGTGTGATGCTGAAGACTTTTCGCAGCGCGTTTGAGGCAACGCTTGAGCACGCCAGGCCCGGGATGGTTGACGTATACGTCTAACAGTGGATGCACCGGCCAGTGATGCTGCGAGACGCTGTGATACCCCTTGAGGCTGTTTCGGCGCATACAAAAGATGATGAGCCGTTCATGAGGGTTGGTATGATGGACCGCTTCCTTAAAGCCTCCTTCCGGAATTTTATTGAAGGCCTCCGCAACTTTTGCCAGAAACTCTCGCCGGTCTGCCGGTTGAACTCTATCTTTGAGCATCCAATCAAATTGCCGTAGCTGCACCCTAATCAGCATCGCCCATACGTCATCGGACACCTGCCAGGTAGTGAGATTGCCATGGATCTTGCGAAAGACCTCGAACACCTCGAAGACTTTTCGATTGGTTCTTCCGGAGATTTGTCCCGGGCGATTTTGTCGATAAAATAAAAAGGCTTGGTCTATGAGGGAGATCCGCTTGGCCTTTAACATGACCCAGAAATGAAAGCAGACGTCCTCATAAGAATTCATTCCCTCTTCGAAGCGCATGCCGTGCTCTTGAAGGAAGGAGCGCTTATAGAGCTTGGTCCAGGCAACGGGTTCTAACAGAAGGCCGCGTGGTTCATTGGTGATCTCAAAGGGCCGCTTTCTCAGCCTGGGGTCTAATGATTGCCGGATGTGTTTATCAAAATGGTCTCCAAACGTTTTGGTCGTTTCGTAGAGAACCGTAGCATCGGCGACCAACACATCGAGGTCATCGGCCAGTGCTCTATTGTAGAGCACTTCGCACATTCGGATGTCGGCCCAATCGTCACCGTCGGTGAACGCAATGTACTGACCTCTGGCATGGCTGAGGCCAATGTTACGAACGCTGGCCAGACCCTTGTTGGTCTCGCAATCAAAGACTCGCACGCAGGGGTACTTCATCGCATATTGGTGGGCGATTTTTCCGCTATTGTCCGTTGAGGCGTCATTGATGACTAGGACTTCTATGTTGGTCAGCGTCTGGTGCACGAGAGAGTCTAAGCAATGACTGAGATAGGTCTCCACATTGTATGCTGCGACAATGACGGACACGAATGGCATAGAGTGGATGGCGTCTGCCTGGCCTGGTGAGTTCATGGCGGAGGTGGACGAGGCGGACGGTATTTCTGTGATGCAGTCGCGAGCCACGAGGTTTCGACTCACTTGAAGGTCAGTCTTGCCACTGTGTCTTTCGGTGGCGCCAATGGCAGACGTCAAGATGTGTGCTAAACGATCTCCGAAGGTCTCTCTGCTGTACCATTCCTGCGCGAGGCGTGCACTGCCGGCGCGTAATAAGTTTTGAAAATCTCGTGAACCACTGATGAGTTCGATCGCCTCCGCAAGCGCGTCGGGGTCTTTGGGACGAGCGAGGTACACGTTCCGTCCATGCTCCAGAGCCTCATCTCGTTCGCCCGGGATTTCGGTCGCGATGATAGGCGTGCTGTGAGTGGTGGCTGCGGCAAGGGAGCTGTTATTGAGGGTGACGCCGTAGTCAAACGGCAGTACGCAGGCATCACTGCCGCGCAAATAGAGGGAGCCTTCGTCGCTATCCCAAGTGAAGTTTCCAGTCCACGTGACCTTCTCCGTAATCCCAAACGTCTCCGGGAGTTTTTGCACCATGTCATGGTACCGCTTGCACTCAGCGGCGCGAGTGGGTATCTCGAGGTAGCCCCCCACGAGAACGAGCCGCATGTTCGGCATCCGCGTACACACCATCCGAAACGCCTCGAAGAGAGTCTCTATCCCTTTGCCGGGGTAAATGTAGCCCCAATACGTTAAGACGAAGTCGTCTGCCTTGGCACCGATAGCCTGACGCGCCCTCTGCCGAGCTTTCTCCGGGGGATCAGAGCAGAATCGAATGAGTGGAGGCGGGGGGAGAAGGGTGATCTTTTCGCAAACGCCTGGCAGCTGACGGTTGAGGCGGTCTCGGTGAGGGCCACTCAGCGCAATGATGCGGGCACTGTCTCGGAGGAGTGTTCCAAAGCGCCAATGACTATCCCTGGCACCTGCCCACAGACCCATGATCTTTCGTGGAATGCGCGACGAGACGGATCGCGTGAGCGGGTCGTCATCGATCGCCTCAAACTGGGTCACCACCGGGACACCCGGGAGCGCGGATTTGCAGATAGAGGGCAGAAACGTGATCATCGGATGGTGGTTATAAATCCATCCGATGTAAATCAACAGCACGACATCAGGTTGACACTGTTTCAATTCGTGGACAAGGTTTGGCAGGTTAGACCACGCCCATTCATCAATGGTGGGATGGACGACAATATTAGGCAGCGTCCCGGCGATGCTTCCTTTTTTGCAGACCACATGCACGATATGGCCGCTTTGCGCTAAGCATTCACTCATGTGAAGCGCGTGATTCGCTTCGGGCGCTGGATCAGGCGGATACGTTGAGATGATGAGTACCTTCATATCCTATTCCTCTCTCATGACTTAGGCGCCCATCGCATCACGAGGCACCGAGTCTGAACTGACATCGAGAAGGGCTGGGCCTTTAACACCAACGCGAACATCCAGGAAGAGCATGCCTTGCGCATAAACGCCAGGCCCGGAGGTTCTGGCGCCGGTTATGTGTAAGGGATACATCTGCCAGTGGCGATCGTACAGGTAGCTCCAATCAAGTGGATAAATGCCGAGATTCAGGAAGTACCGTCCCGGGACGAGTGGGAGTGAGGTGAGATCCAAGCGCAGGGTGTGCTTGCTCTGGAGCGCGCCATCAAGGGTTATCAGGGAAGGAATTGCAACCTCCCAGCACTTGGCGTGGGACTCGTTGAATATGCCGACGGTACAAGCCATGTCCAAGATATGGTCACCTCGGTGAAGGTCCACCTCTACGGCGAGCGGGCTTCCGGTCTCCACCGACTCGGTTAATTGTCCTTTGTCATCGTAGACGCGTACGGCAGAGATACTGCACTCCTGCGTTCCTTCTCGGTTCCCCTGCGTCACGCGGAGTAGCGACGACCGGGAGGCGACGGACATCTGCCCGGCGCGCCGTTCGGTTCGCTGTCGCATGAGGTCGTGATACGTGGCCAAGGCAGAATGTGGATCGCTTTGGATCATGACTCGTCCTTCGTCCAGTACCAGCACCTCATCACACAACGCCTTGATCTGCTCGGCGTCGTGAGACGTCACAATTAACGTCTTGCCCTCATTCCGGAATCGCGCGATGCGATCCATGCATTTCTTTTGAAATCGCTCGTCTCCAACCGCAAGCACTTCGTCCATCACTAACACCGACGGGTTAAACTCAACGGCGGCCGCGAAAGCCAGTCGCAGGTACATACCGTTTGAATAGGTCCGTACGGGTTGGTCGATGTAGTCTTCCATCTCGGCGAATTGCACGATGTTTCGTTCGCATTCAGGGAGGCCCTCAACGACGCCGTTCAGGATCGCCGCCGTTTCAATGTTTTGCCGCCCCGTCAGGTCAGGATGAAAACCACCGCCTAATTCCAAAATGCCGCCAACTTGTCCGTCGCTCACGATGCTTCCAGACGTTGGCACCCCGAGCCCGCACAGGAGCCGCAACAGGGTGCTTTTCCCCGCCCCATTGTGGCCGATGATTCCAAGGACCTGACCATGCCGGACGGTAAAATTAATCTTCCGCAACGCCCAGAGCGTTTCCCGTCTGTGCCATTGCCCGGTCACCACCTGGTGCACCGTATCTCTGATACTGGAGGGACGGTTTCTCTGGACGATAAAACGTTTCGAGACCTGTCTCACTGTGATCGCGTAAGGCCGCACCGTCACTCCTAAACAGCGTCAACGACGTCAGGTTCGAAACGCCGATACATCCAATAACCGAGTCCGCAGATCACCGCGCTGATCGCTCCTGTCTGGGCAACCGATGCCCATAACGGACTCACGCCTTCAAACAGGACGGCGCGATAGGCAGTAATGAGAGGTACTAAGGGGTTGAGAGCCAGGAGGGCAAGATATTCGTTGGACACAATGGGTCTATAAAAAATCGGGGTCAGGAAAAACAGGAGGGAGAGTGCGATGCCCACCAGCTGCGCCACGTCACGGTAAAAGACATTCCAGGTGGCCACCATAAAGCTCAATCCTGCGATGAGGACGGCTTGAATAACCAATAGCGTGAGCAGCGCGATGGGGTTCCACGGCACCAATCGGCCATACCACCAGAGAATTCCGTACAGCAGAGGGAGACTCAGCAGGAAAGTGATGAGGTGTGACACTGTGTTAACGAGTATGAGAGCCGCAGGCGGAAAGGCAGGCTTTCTGACGAGATCCCGGTGAGTAAAGAACAGCGGACCGGCGGACGCGAGGGCACTGCTGAACCAAGTCCAAGGCAACAGCGCACTAAAGACGAAGGCTGGAAAGTGATCGATATCGACCCGAATGATGCTTCCAAATGTAAACGAGAGGACGCTGAGTTGAGCCAGCGGAAGAATCAGCGACCAGAGAACTCCCAACGCAGAACCGGTATGTCTGAGGTAAAAATCACGTTTGACAAAGTGCCATACCAATGTGCGGTAGTGCCTCATCCGGGACTGCAACCCTAGTTGCTTGTGTGTAGAGGAGGCACGATTATTCATGTCGCGGCCGCGTGCATCGGGATCGTTTGAGACATTCTGCATTCAAGGGAATTACTCAAGGACGTGCGTATGTGCCCAGTGCCGCACGATCTCTTCCATAGAAACTGCACGGGCTGTGCGTAAAGCTCCCTCCTTCTGGCAGCGCTCTGGTGCTTTGGTTGTGCGGTGCCCGAAAGGTACTCAGTGGAACGGATAATTAGCGCCCGGCGCATACGCCAGAGACGCGGTCGCATCACAACTCTATCAGACAAGGCGGGGTCGTCAATTCCGTAGCGCACCGCCATACCATGAAGTGTGGCCCATGAGGCCGTGGCAGGCCTCCGTCCCGCCACGTCTCGGCCTAGTTTCACCGCCTCCCGCGTACACGCTCGCGTAACCTTGCGTCGCTCCATGGCGCACCTCCGAGTTCATTGATACACCTGACTCGGTGTCTGTGAAACCGGCAGCAGGCCCAGTACGGCTAGGAGGATAGGTTCGTTGCTGGTCAAGTCCATGCGCTCATTCTGAGTATTCTTGTTGCCCGCCGGTCGCCATGATAAAGTTTGGTGGCATTGTGTCGACGGTGACCCAGTAAGGGAGTTTGAGAAGCCGTGCTCTTGAGATCGTTCGCTGCCCACCCGTTCCGTTTCAGGATGGTTCTTTTGCTCTTTGCGTGGGTGGTCGTGTTCAGTCTCTCCTCGGCAGATCTCTTTGATCTGCAGGACGAGGTGGGGCGGTCGCTCACCGACTTACAATTGGTGCTCGAATCTGAGCTCGAAGAGGTTCGTGACGAAGCCGCGCCCCTTCGAATCGAGCTGGAGCATTCAGGCGAGAGCCTTTCGGTCCAGCCTGCGTTGATTCATGCTGCCGGTCTTGCCTCGCACCGGGGCACTCATCCCAGGCACTGTCTGCTCTCCAGGTTGTCTGTCTACCGCGTATAGACCCCCTCAACTGTCAGTCAGGTTCCGTGTAGCTCTCGATCGCAGTGGTTGATGGGAGTTATCGATGCCGTCTTGTGCGTTCGCGCGAGATGTCTGAGTTAAGTGCGGAGGACACACCATATGATTGAACGACTGGTAGGGTTGGCGTTGGCACAGCGGTTGATGGTGTGCCTCGCCGGACTCGCGCTCTTATTCGGCGGCTTGTATGCGTTTCATCTGCTTGATGTGGTGGCCTATCCCGATCCATCACCGCCGATGATCGAGGTGATTACCCAGTATCCCGGTTGGTCGGGTGAGCAAATGGAGCGGGCCATTACGCTGCCGATCGAAATTGCACTTCAGGGCATGCCGGGGCTGACCGAAATCCGCTCCCTCTCGATCTTTGGTCTCAGCGACATCAAGGTGTATTTCGATTTCGGCACCGAGTACTTCCGCGACCGGCAAGAAATCCTCAATCGCCTGCAACTCACTACCTTGCCTCAAAACGTGCAGCCGTCGATTTCGCCCTGGTCGGCCATCGCCGAAATCTTTCGGTACGAACTCACCGGCGACCATGTGTCGCTCACCGACCTCAAGACGACCCAGGATTGGCAGATCCGCCGCGAGTTCAAACGCGTACCCGGTGTCATTGATGTCAGTACTTACGGCGGGACGACCAAGGAATACCACGTTGAGTTAGACCCCGGGCAGCTCATGAGCTACAACGTGACGCTGGATCAGGTCATGGACGGTCTCGCAAAGAGCAATACCGATGTGGGCGGTAACTACCTGTCGATGGGTGAGCAGAGCTTTAACATTCGCGGCATGGGACTGATCAAGAAACTCGACGACATTGCCAACACGGTGGTGACTCAAAAAGAAGGGACGCCGGTATTTGTCAGGAATCTGGGCAAGACCAGCATCGGATCCCGCATACGATTGGGCAAGGTCGGTATCGATGACCGGGATGATGTCGTGGAAGGTGTCGTGCTGCTGCAGCGGGGTGCCAAAGCCCTGCCGGTGTTGGAGAAGGTGCATGAAAAGATCCAAGACCTCAATACTCGCAAGCTGCCACCGGGGGTGGGGATCAAGACCTTCTATGACCGCACGGTCCTCATCCATACGACCATTGAAACGGTGATCGATATTTTGATTGCCGGCGTCGTCCTGGTGTCGATCATTCTCTACGTGTTCCTCGGTCATTTCCGGACGGCGATGATTGTGGCGCTCACGGTTCCCGTGGCGCTCTTGTTTACCTTCGGCATGATGGTGCTCGCCGGGCAATCGGCCAATCTGATTTCGCTGGGGGCCGTCGACTTCGGGATCATCGTCGATTCCACCCTGATTATGGTCGAGAGTATCTTTTTCCACCTCGCGCATCGCCCTTCGGCTGAGAGCGCGATGCCGGCGGCTGTCCTGCGTGCGGCGCGCGAAGTGGGGCGGCCGATTTTCTTTGCGACCACCATCATCGTGGTGGCGTTTTTACCGTTGTTCACGATGACGGGGGTGCCGGGCAAGGTGTTTGCGCCCATGTCCTTGACCTATGGCTTTGCGTTGAGCGGCGCGCTCCTGATGGCGTTTACCCTAGGACCCGCCCTCTGTTCCTTGCTGCTCGCCGGACCGATTCGGGAGCGTGACACCGCAGTGGTGGAGTGGTTGAAACATGGTTACCTGGCACTGCTGAATTGGGGGTTGCGGCACGAATGGTTGGTGATCGGAATCGCCATCCTCTCCTTGGTTCTGACCATCGCGGCGGTGCCCTTCATCGGCGGTGAGTTCATGCCGGCATTGGAAGAGGGGAATATTTGGATGCGCACCACCTTCCCGGTGGATATTTCGTTTGAGCAGGCGGCGCATCTGGTGACGGACATCCGGGCAGTGTTCCGGCAATTCCCCGAGGTCATCAGTGCAGCCTCGCAATTGGGGCGTCCCGACGACGGAACCGATCCGACGAGTTTCTTCAATGCGGAATTCCTCGTGACCCTGAAGCCGTTGAAACAATGGCGCGCTGAGGTGCCGACGAAAAAAGCCTTGATCGATCAGATCGAACAGCGCCTCACAGCGGTGCCGGGTGTGACCTTCAACTTTTCTCAGGCGATCCAGGACAATGTGCAGGAAGCCATGTCGGGGGTGAAGGGGGAAAATGCAGTCAAGCTCTTTGGCAGCGACCTCCAGACCCTGGAGCAATTGGCGAAGCAGATTGAGCTGGTGATGAAGGATGTGCAGGGTGTCAAAGATCTCGGTGTGCTGCATTTGCTGGGGCAGCCGAATCTTGTGATTGAGGTCAACCGCGAGGAGTGTGCGAGGTATGGCCTCAAGGTGGGCGATGTCAACGATGTCGTCCAGGCGGCGATCGGTGGCCAGGCCGTCACGCAAGTGTATGAGGGGGAGCGATGGTTCGATCTCGTGGTCCGGTTTCTCCCGGAGTTCAGGCGCGATATCGAGTCGATCGGCAACATCGTCGTCAGTACGCCTGACGGCGCGCGCATTCCACTGAAACAGCTGGCGTCAATTACCGAGCAGACCGGCGCGTTCATCGTCTATCGTGAAAACAATGAACGGTACATTCCCATCAAGTTCAGCGTTCGCGGACGAGACTTGGAGGGGACCGTCCGGGAGGCGCAAGAACGGATTGCGAAGCAGGTCCAGTTCCCATCCGGCTATCGGATCGAATGGCACGGAGAGTTTGATCAACTGCAAGAAGAGAAGGCACGGTTGGCCAAAATTGTCCCCATCACGCTGCTCATCATTCTCTTTCTGGTGTACCTGGTCCTGCACAGTCTACGCGATGCATTGTTGGTGCTGGCGGCCGTGCCATTTTCATTGGTCGGTGGCGTCTTGGCACTGTTGGTGACGGGGACCCATTTCAGCATTTCGGCCGCGGTGGGATTCATTTCGCTGTTCGGCGTGGCCGTGCAGGGCGCATTGATCCTGATCAGTCGTATGCGAGATCTATTGCGTGACGGGTATGAGATCAAAGAGGCGATCTTGAAAAGCGCCGAGGTCCGGATGCGGCCGGTGCTGATGACCTCGCTGGCTGCGGCCATTGGGCTGCTGCCGGCGGCTATTGCGAGCGGCATCGGTGCCCAATCCCAACAGCCGCTGGCGCGAGTCGTGGTAGGCGGCATGCTGACCTCGGCGGTCCTGATTCTGTTGGTGGTCCCCGTACTGTATCAGGTTCTCCATCGGCTCCAGGGAACAGTCCCTACGTCTGAGTCTGCCCGGGTGCCGACGGAGTAGCGGTGGAAGTTATTCCGTCGGTGATCCACGCCTGCTTGGACTCAAGCGAAGTCGCGATCACCCACCGTCCTTCGTATGGGCGAGGAAGGTGTGCTCACACGCCTGCCCCTCCATGCTCCCGCCGCCTTGATTCCCGAGTGGTCCAGCCATGAGCGTGGACATCTGCGAGAAAACAGGCCCTTCGATTGACAGGGCGAAAAAGACGGCTAAGGTAAGGGGGGCCGCACAGCGATGTCGGCATGATGTGTCTGATGAGGATGCGGTAACGCGCAAGCACAGAAGGGAGAGCACATGAAAAAAGGATTGTTCGTCGCGCTGACAGGGATCTTGATCGGCGGGCAGGTCAGCGTGGCGTTCGCAGTGACTCCGGACAATGGACCTGGGTGTGGGCTGGGAAAGCTGGCGTGGGCGGACTATAAGACTCCGAAGAATATTGCGCCTCAAGTGATGATGGCGACAACGAACGGCACGTTCGGGAGTCAGACATTCGGGATCAGCTTCGGCACATCCGGCTGTACCAATGACGGCAAGGTGATGGCCGAACAGCAGACCCACCTGTTTGTTGCCAGCACGTTTGAAACGATTTCCGGGGACATGGCCAGGGGCGGTGGGGAACATTTGGCCGCGCTGGCGACGTTGATGGGGGTGCCGGTCGACCAGCACCCGGCGTTTTTCGCGCTGACCCAGCAACAGTATCAGGTGCTCGTTCAGGCCGGTGAGACATCCTCGGCTGCCGTCGTTAAGGCGTTGCAAGACGTCATGGGTGGACATCCGGTCCTGGCCCAACTGTCCGGCGGACGGTAACCACGCCTTGTACTGCCCCTCTCCTGCCGCGTCTGTCGGCAGCCTCAAGGCCGGTGGGTGGTGAGACGCCCTGTGCCACACCCGCCGGCGCTGTCGGCTCCATCATGAGTCTGTGATGGGGCCTATCTCCTGGCTTGATTGTCAGGGGCTGTCATGTCTGTGAACGTCGTGCCAGCCTTCACCCCGATCTTTCTTCCTTCCCCCTGCTTCTGGTAGAAGGTTGCCATGGTGAATGCTATTGGACTGGGCGCGATCGCCGGTCTCATTCCAGTCTACGTCGGCATCCTTGCAGCCCTGTTCCTGGGCAAGGTGTTGCCGCGGACTTGGGAGAGTGGATTGATCGGGGTGGCGAACGGTGTCTTAGTGTACCTTTTTTTCGATCTCATGCATGAAGCGACTGAGCAAACGGGCGCACGAGACCCCATCTCGTGGTTGGTGTTTCTTGGCAGCCTCGGGATCAGTTTCGTCGGTTTAGTGGCGCTGGAATCCCGCCAGGTGTTCGGCGGTCGTGCAGGGAATCGGGTGCTGTCATTGCCCTACATGATTGCCGTTGGGATGGGGTTGCACAATCTTGGAGAAGGGCTGGCGATCGGTACCAGTTATGCCAGCGGCGAGTACACGCTCAGTCTCTTGTTGGTGGCCGGATTCGGTTTGCACAATGGCACCGAGGGATTCGGTATTGTGGGTGCCTCGGGAAAAACGCCGATCTCCGGGCGGGATGTCATCCTGCTGGGATTGATCGCCGGGCTGCCGACATGTGTCGGGACCTTTCTCAGCGGGCAAGGTGTCTCTTCCTACTTCTCGATCTGCTTCTACGCCCTGGCGGCCGGTTCGTTGCTCTATGTGATCCTCGCGTTGACCGTGATGTCGTATACGGCGACGCGCCGGGTGCAGGTGGCGACAGGCCTGTTCGCTGGGATCAGTCTCATGTACCTCACGGCGATGGTGCTCACACTCGTCAGCGGCGTTCGAAGCTGACCGCCTGTTCTCGCGACTCCCTCCTGTCTTTTCCTCGCGCGGTTGCGCGCCGTTGATTGCTTCGGTGGGTGAGGCACCTGAGCGGGCGGGATGAATCACGTTTGACGGATGACAGCCTGCCCTCGAAGGGTCTGACCACCGCTTCAATTGACCCCGCGCCGCTCGGTTGTGTATAAAATGATCTGCTTGATCGGAAGGGTGATTTTTTTCGGGAGGCTCTCATCATGGCGGGACGGGAATTTCATGACGGTGCCACGGATGGCTTGGAGGCGCTTGAGCCTCTCGACCCTGAAAAGATTCATACCTTTTCGGAGCTGTTGGAAGCGATGCGGAAAACGGCATTCGGCGGCCGGCGGCTGGGCGAGGCCTTTGAAACCCTCGCGGCGATGATCGAGGATACCGAGTGCAAGGTGGTGCTGACGCTCTCGGGCGCTATGACCATCGCGAAGATGGGGAAAATCATCAGTACCATGATCGACCGCGACATGGTGCATGCCATCATCTCGACGGGCGCGCTGGTCGCACATGGCCTCAGCGAATCGGTGGGCAAGCTCCACTATCGGCATGAGGCCGCTCATAGCGACGAGGAGTTATTTCAGAAGGGCTACAACCGCGTCTATGACACCCTTGAGATGGAGTCGAACCTCAATTACGTCGAGCATGTCGTCTCGTTGACGCTTAAACGGATCAACCCCGATGTGCCTCTCTCGTCGCATCTCCTGACCCGGGAACTCGGGAAGACGTTGACCGAAGAATTTGAAGGACCCGGGATTCTCAAGAGCGCCTACTTGAAAAACGTGCCGGTTTATATCCCTGCATTCACCGATTCCGAGATGGGGCTGGATGTTGGCACCTGGGCGATGGGGAAGCAAATGGATCGGGTTCGCAGCCAGGTCAAAGGCGGCGGAGACGAGGCGGTCTTACGCGCGCTTCACCAAGCGAGTCCCGTCTTCAATCCCTACCTCGATCTCAACCACTATGCGGGAGAAATACTGGGATCCAAACGCCTGGGCATTTTCACCATCGGTGGTGGCGTGCCTCGGAATTGGGCGCAGCAAGTGGCGCCGTATATCGAGATCAGTAACACGCGTTTGGGCCTTGATGTGAAACCGCCACGGTTTCATTATGGCGTCCGAATCTGTCCCGAGCCGGATTACTGGGGCGGATTGAGCGGATGCACCTATCAAGAGGGCATCTCGTGGGGCAAGTTCGTGCCGCCGGCCGAAGGCGGGCGGTTTGCCGAAGTGCTGAGCGATGCTACCCTGGTGTGGCCGTTGCTCATGGTCGGGTTATTGGAACGCATCCCAGCGAAGAGTGTCCCGGCATGACTCTCATGACTGCATGGCTGATTCGGGTTGGAATGGGGTGTCTCCTGCTCGTGCTGGTGGCAGGCGCCGCCGTTGCCGCCAGTGCGCCGGCCGTCGATCATCGGATGCGAGGCAAGGCGGATGCGCCGGTGACGCTGATCGAGTATTCCGACTTCACGTGCGGCTATTGCCTCAAGTTTTTTAAGGAAACCTGGCCCAAGATTCAGGCGCGTTATGTCGATACCGGCAAGGTCCGGTTTCTATACAAGGACTATCCCCGCGCCGATCAAGGTCCCGGGGTCACTGCCGCGCTCGCCGCGCGTTGTGCCGGCGACCAGGGCACCTACTGGCCGATGCACGATCGATTGTTTGCCGCGGACGGACGGTTGGACGTGGACAGTTACTCGCAACATGCCAAGGCCATCGGCCTCGACCAGACGAAATTCCGGCAATGTTTGCGTGATGCCCCGCATGTGCAGGCCATCTTTCAAGACCGGGATGAAGCGAATGGCTGGGGATTCCATGGCACGCCCGGCTTTGTCCTGATGCGTACGACGCAGCAGCCGACCACCAAGAATCCGGCCATTGCCATTCCCGGCGCCTTCCCGTTCGAAGCATTCGAGGAAGAAATTGAGAAGTTACTCGCGTCTCCGGGGGCGACACAGAAATAACGTCCCTCATGCCAACGGGCGTCAGTGTTGTGACGAGACTCATCGTTTAGCCAGGAAAGAGGAAACTGCACTATGGCATCGAAACAAGCCTTTTGGAACGTGCCTGCGAAGGATGGAGAGCCCGATCTCTGGGTGTGCATGTCCTGCTTGAACGAAGCGTTTTGCCGGAAGGTTCCCATGCCGGCCTGTCCATCCTGCCAAGGGGTCTCGACGTATGAAGCGTTCACCTTGGCGGCGGTTCAGGATTGGGGAACCGAAGAGTTGATCGCCAAGGCGGTGGCGGCTCAGCGTGATGAAGCGACGCATAGCGCCGCGGCTGCAGCCACACCTCCGATGGAATCCGTGCAGTAGCGATCCTCCCTCTCCTGGAGTGAGTCTGTTGGAAGATGGCCGTCCATTTCTGATCGGTGGCCGGTGGGTACACACCACCACGGCTGCTCCCGTACGAAATCCCTACACAGGCGAGACGATTGCCCATGTCTGTCAGGCCGGTCCGGCTGAAGCGGACGCCGCCGTCGTGTCTTCAGTCGAGGGCGCGGCCGCGATGCGCCGGTTGTCCGGGTACGCGCGATCGACCCTGCTTGGGAAGGCGGCTCAGGCGCTCGAAGCGAGGCACGAAGAGTTTGCGCGTAGCATGGTGGCAGAGGCCGGCAAGCCGCTGACCGATGCGCGCCGGGAGGTTGGCCGCGCCATTCAGACGTTCTCGATCGCGGCGGAGGAGGCCAAGCGTATCGGTGGTGAGGTCGTGCCGCTGGATTGGTCGCCCGGAATGGAGTCGTATTGGGGGGTGACGCGGCGATTTCCCATCGGGCCTATCCTTGGCATTACCCCGTTCAATTTTCCGCTCAATCTTGTCGTCCATAAGGTGGCTCCGGCCTTGGCGGCTGGTAACTCGATTCTGATCAAGCCGGCGCCCCAAGCCCCCCTGACATCGCTTCTGTTGGCCGAGTTGTTGCTAGAGGCCGGTGTTCCAGCGGGTGGTCTCAACGTGCTGCCGTGCGAAAACAAGGTCGCGGAGCAATTGGTGGTCGACCCTCGGTTCAAGTTACTGAGTTTTACCGGAAGTGCGCCGGTGGGCTGGATGCTGAAAGCCAAATGCGGCAAGAAGAAGGTGGTGCTCGAATTGGGCGGGAATGCCGCGGTGATCGTCGAGCCGGATGCGGATCTGGATCATGTTGCACAGCGTTGTGTGACCGGCGGATTCAGCTATGCCGGACAAACCTGCATTTCGGTGCAACGGATTTTTGTGCATGAGTCGATCGCGGCGGCGTTCACGGAGAAGCTTGTGGCACGTGTTGAGCAGTTGGAAACCGGAGACCCGAGCCATGAGCACACGGTCGTCGGACCGCTGATTGATTCGGGAGCCGCGCAGCGTGTCGAAGGCTGGATCGGGGATGCTGTGGCCCAAGGTGCCCGCCTGTTGTCGGGCGGAACGCGGATGGGGTCGGTTGTGCGGCCGACGGTCTTGTCTCAGGTGACCCCCGCCATGAAGGTGTCCTGCCAGGAAGTGTTCGGGCCACTGGTCACGATCACGCCCTATCGCGACTTTGAGGGTGTATTGACGGCAGTGAATGAGTCGGACTATGGGTTGCAGGCGGGCCTGTTCACCAACAACATTGGACGCATCTTCCAGGCGTTCGAGCAGCTGGAGGTCGGCGCCGTCCTCGCGAACGAGATTCCAACGTTCCGCGCGGACCACATGCCCTATGGTGGCGTGAAGGACTCCGGGATCGGTCGTGAAGGTCTTCGGTACGCGATCGAGGACATGACCGAACCCAGATTGTTGGTTCTGAATCTACGCCGGCCGTGACAGCCCTCTGGCGTACGGCAAAAAAACCCGGCCGCCATATTGCGGATGACCGGCAAACTTGATACAACTTTCGCGCGTGTCACCGCATGATCAAGTGCGTGGCACAAGGCTTCTGACAATTTTTCGAACACTCTAGGCGGAGTGATTTCGACGCGGGATGAAGAGGGAGACCTACATGGTACCAACACACATGTTTTTGACGAGGGGCGTCGGGGTGCACAAGGAAAAGCTGGCTGCGTTTGAGCAGGCTTTGCGTAGCGCCGGCGTGGCCTATTGTAACCTCGTCAGCGTCTCCTCGATCCTCCCTCCCAATTGCAAGATCCTCCCTCGCAAGCGCGGCGAGAAATTGCTGAACCCCGGTGAAATCACGTTTTGCGTCATGGCCAGATCGGAGACCAACGAGCGCAACCGGCTGATCTCCGCGTCGATCGGATTAGCGATTCCGACGGACCGCGATACGTACGGCTACCTTTCTGAACACCATGCGTACGGCGAGACCGACGAAGAGTCCGGTGAATACACGGAAGATTTGGCGGCACAAATGCTCGCGACCACACAAGGCATCGAGTTCGATCCCGATGTGGCTTGGAAAGAGCGCGAACAGGTCTTCAAGATGGGCGGCAAGATCGTGCGAACCTTGAATATCACGCAATCGGCAGTCGGCCGTCCAAATCGATGGACCTGCGTGATTGCATTGGCGGTGTTTATCCCCACGGAAAACATCCCTAAGAGTCTTCGGGACAAAGCCTAGCGGCGGGCGACTATGGCGCTTCCGTCCGGGTGGCTTGGGCAAGCCGATAATTTTCTCGGGATCGACGAGCCCTGGTGTCATCCCGATCAGGCCGGAGTCTACGTCCTCCCGGCTCCCTACGAGCATACCTCGAGTTATATCCTCGGGTCCGATCGAGGCCCCTCCGCGATCATCGAAGCTTCCCAACAGGTCGAGTTGTACGATGAGACGCTGCGCTATGAACCCTACCGCGAGTGGGGCGGCGTCGCAACGGCTGCGACCTTAAACCTAGACGGGCGAGTCGATGGGCCGGCTGTGCAGGCGATTCAGGAGTTTGTTCAACCACATGTCGGTCGGGGAAAGTTCTTGGTGACCCTGACCGGTGAACATACCGGCGCGTTAGGGGCGATTCGCGCGCATGCCCGAACATATCCGGGGATGTGCGTCGTACAGATCGATGCGCATGGCGATCTCCGCCAAGCCTACCAGGGCAATCCCTACAGCCATGCAAGCGTGATGGCTCGTGTCGTGCAGGACGGCCTGCCGTTGGTACAGGTCGGTGTTCGCTCGATCAGTCCGGAAGAAATCGACCTGATCGAACACACTCCGCGGATCCACACGTTTTTTGCCGCGTCGATTCTCGATCCCTCCGGTCCTTATGAGGGGCGGGCCGCTCGTTGGATTCCCGACATTCTGGCGGCCTGTACCGGGCCGGTGTATCTCACCTTTGATTGTGACGGGCTTGATGCGTCCCTGGTGCCGGCGTTGGGGACACCCGAGCCGGGTGGGTTGGGGTGGTACGACACCCTCGCGCTGGTGACCGCGCTAGCCAACGGGCCGGGCATTGTCGGTATGGATATTAGTGAGATTGCACCGATCGAAGGGTTCGTCGCTCCGCAGTTTAGTATCGCCCGCTTGATCTATCGGATGCTGGGGCGAATTCGTGCCGGCCGCCGTGTCCACTGACTCTCACATTGTGAACCGTCGCTCGTGAAGTGTCTCTCGTTGTGGAGTGGAACGTAACGTAACGCTCTTGACGGAAGGCCCAGGTACAGAGTGACGTCAGCCCGTGTTTTGGGGTGACGCCGTTGACCCTGCACTCTTGACGAGGAACGACTCACGCGAGTTCATCTCCCTGCCATGCGCATTAATAAATTTTTTACCGAGCAGGGCCTGTGTTCGCGTCGGGAGGCCGATCGCCTGATCGCTGCCGGGCGGATAACCATCAATGGCCTGGTGGCCAAGCTCGGCGATCAGGTCTCCCCGCAGGATCTCGTAGCGCGCGACGGGGTTATGCTCCAGCGCGGCCATCGTCCGGTGTATCTCAAGTATCACAAGCCGGTTGGGGTGACGACCACCACTGAGTTGCATGTTCGACGAAACATCATTGCTGAAATCGGCCATCCCGATAGAATTTTCCCGATCGGGCGTCTCGACAAGGATTCGTCGGGCCTCATCCTGCTCACGAACGACGGCGATATCGTCAATGAGATCTTGCGGGTCGAGCACGGGCATGAACGGGAATATCGTGTGGAAGTGGAACGGGAGTTCGATGAGACGTTTCTGTCTCGGATGGCTCAGGGGGTGACTATTCTGGGGGAGCGCACCAGGCCTTGTACCGTGGCGCGGCTTGGGCCCCGCCGCTTCCGCATCATCCTGACGGAAGGGCGTAACCGGCAGATCCGGCGCATGTGCCAGGCGCTCGGCTATCGGGTCGTGTCATTGCATCGGGTGCGCATCATGCACATTACCATTGAGGGTTTGCATGCCGGGCAGTGGATGGATTTGAGCCACGATGAACGTCGCCGACTCTTTCGGGCTCTCGGCCGGCCGGCTGATCCGTCGATGTGAGCAAAGATGGGGCGTTGGGCTGAATCGCTCTGGAGGGCTTGTCGTTATCCCTCGCTCGGAAGGCTCCGTGGTGATTCCGGATGGGGCGATTCTTCAGAGCTTGAAGAGGGCCGTTCTTGTACGCGTGCTGGTCGGATGAGAACCAGGTTCAACAACGCAATGAAGAAACTCCCGCCGACGATCCAATACCCTGTCGAGAGGATCGTCTTGGTGCCTTCGTCGCGCATGTCTTTGGCGACCTCCGCGACCGTCTCCAGGAGTCGATCCAGCGCGAGACTGACCTGCATGACTTTCGGCCCACCATTGTCGGCGGCATGAATTTCGGCTTTGCGCCGGAGTTCCGCGGCTTCAGCTGCGGAGCCGGCCCTCCATTCCTGCGACAGCAAGTCCGTCGTTTGGCTGGCCACGTGGAAGTATTGATCGAGGCTTTCGCGAACCGCTTGAATGTCTTTTTCTTCGCTCCGCCCGCTCCGTGACACGCGCAGGCCGGCTGCGGCGTATCGATCCACCGCATGTTGAATGCGTGCGCGCTGGGCCGGCAACGATTCGGTAATCCGTTCGAAGGTGGTCTGGTTCTCGGCTTCCAACGACCGGATGATGGTGTTGCGATATCGAATGACGTCCGCCGAGATATGGGCGAGGTCCGCCGCACCCAGCGTGTACTCGGTGTACATGATGCGCAGATCCTGATCGATACGGCTGAGGGCCTGCCCGCTGACCCACCCCAACCCCGCAATCAGGAGGCTGATAATCAATTGGTTCGTGCTGGGAAAGGACAGTTTGAGGCGCGATGCCAGTGACACGAGCGTTCCTTTCGTCAGGCCGGAGGCAACACCTCGGCTCAGTCTAGCAGATCGCCACGGAAGAAAGAAGCGGCGTCGTGATGACGGTAGCCCGGATGATCAGTCCAGCAGCACGCGGCGTTCGACCAGTTGGCTGACTTCCGGATCGTTGGAGACAAAGACCACCGACCAGGGCTCTTCCTTGGAGCAGAGCCGACGGAGCAAGGTCAATCGGAGCCCCGGCTCGATATTGTGGAGACTGCCGTTGAAGATCAGCAGTTCCGGCCGGGTGACGATCATTCTGGCCAGGAGAATGCGAAGCACCTGGCTTCGAGTCAGGTTGGCACCGTTGCCGTGCACCAGGGTTTCCAGTCCCATGGGCATGGCGTCGATTTCTTCTTCAAGCTCCACGAAGCGGAGTGCCCAGCTGAGGTCTTCAAACCGGATCGAGGGGCGCTGCAACGTCATATTTTCTTCCAGCGTCCCATCGAACAGTGTGGGATGGGAATCCAGCATCAAGCCTCGGTGGCGGTTCACATAATTCAGCGAGACATCGCGCAGATCGACGTCGTTGTAGCGGATGACGCCGCTGGTCGGATGGTACAGCCCGGCCAGGATGAGCGCGAGCGATGTCTTGCTTCTGCTGGTTCCCGAGAGCACGCTGATCTTCTCTCTCGGGATAACTTCCAGGTTGAACCGTTCGAAGAGGAGCGCTCCGTCCGGGGCGGCGAACGAGACATCCTTACACGTCAGGCGCACTCCCCGTAGCGAGGGATTGGGGAGCCAGGCCGCCACTGGGCCGGACACATCTTCCTTCGGCATCTCGAAGAGCGTGGAGAGTTCCTGGAGTGAGGTGGCGACAGAGATGGCGGCATACATGCGCCGGGCGACAGTGTCGAGATTGAGCAACAGGGTTCCGACGATCACCTCCGCCCCGACGAACTGCCCGAGGGTGATGTCGCCGATCGACAGCAACCAGCCGCCGAGCCCGATCATGCCGCTGTGCGCCGTAGCCTGAAAAATGACCGCGCTCTTGTATTGCGCGCCGGTCAGGATATCGGAACGCGTTTTTCGCGCCATGACATAGGCCTGGACGAGCGCGTCGGTCTTCTTCAGGAGCAGCGGGAGGCTATCCGTGGATTTGAAGTGCAGTCGATTGATGCCGATGTCTTGGAGCCAATGAAATGTTTGGTAATGCAGCCGGGAGACTCGTTGTGTGATGCGGAGCCCGCCTCGGCCGAAAAACGTCAGCAGGAAAGCAAAGCCCGTGATGAGCAGCGTGTTATATCCCAGGAAATAGGGATGGTACATGATCAGGATCGCCATCCCGATGATCCCCGATACCGACACGTTGATGATGTCGACCAGCATGGCGACCAACGCCCGCGGCAACAACTCTGCTTCGATGAACGTATTGGTATGTTGAGGAAGAAAGACGTTCTCGCGGAAGCGGGGTAAGGCCTCGGTGAAGGCGAAGGCTAACCGTGCATAGAGACGCTGAACCAGGATCTCCACCGCCCGCGCCTGCAGGACGCGGAACGCGCCCATGCAGAGGAGCGCCCCGAACATGGTCGCCACCAACGTCACGATCATAACCGGCTGAATGGCAAATGCGAAGGTGTTCACCAGCTCCTGCACGGTGAGCGGGACGATCAACGCAAACAGGCCGATCACGATCGCATAGGATCCCACGATGGCGAGAATGCGGCGTTCAAGCCCGATCAGGAGATTCAGACGAGCAAGGATGGTCCACGCGGAGGGGGTTGAAATGGGTGGTTCGCTGGCGTTCACGCAATGACTCGTATCGGTCGACGGTGGGCTGCAGTGTGGGCGATTGGTGAATGCCTGTCAAGCAGATCGGGTTCGATGGTGAGAAGGGTCAGAACATGAAATCGGAGGGAACAGAACGTTGAGCAACGGCGGCATCCACCTAGTTCAGCATGATTCGGCGGTCGACGTGCGGAGTCAGGTTGGGATCGTTCGACACGAAGATCACTGACCAGGGCTCCTCTTTGCTGCAGAGGCGCCGAAGAATCGTCTCGCGCATTGCGGGGTGCATGTTGTGGAGGATGCCCTCGAAAATGAGGAGTTGCGGCCGGCCCAAGATCGCCCGTGCGACCAGGATGCGAACAATGTGAGTCGGGGCGAAGATTTTTCCTGCCGAGCGGACGTGAGTCTTCAGGCCCTGGGGTAAGGCATCGACTTCCTCTTCGAGCTCGGTGAAACGAAGCGCCCACCGCACGTCACTATAGGGGATATAGTCCCGCCCGAGCACAATGTTCTCTTCCAGAGTCCCTTCAAAGAGCGACAATTGCGAATCCAGGATAAACCCTCGGAATCGATTGACGGAGTCGAGGTTGAGGTGCCGAAGGTCGACGCCGTTGTAGCGAATCACGCCGGACGTGGGTGACTCCAATCCGCCCAAGACACGGGCCAACGCCGTTTTGGCCACCGTCGTATCCGCATAGATGCCGATTTTTTCACCGGGCGTGACTTCCATATTGAAACGTTCGAAGATGGGCGGGCCGCCGGCAGGGGCAAATGTCAGATCTTTGCAGGTGACTCGAATCCCGTGGACGGTCGGGTCCGGAAGGGGGATCGAGAGCGTTGCGGTATCCTGGTCCTTCGGGAGCGAGAAGAAGAAGCTCAGCTCCGTCAGCGCGGTGAGAAAATAATAGATATGGCCCATTCGTTTCACGACCCCGTCGAAGCTCGACAAGATGCCGCTGACGACCACTTCGGCGGCGACAAATTGTCCGAGCGTCAACTGCCCAATACCCAACAGCCAGCCTGCCGTGGCAATGAGGCCGCTATGCGCGATGGCCTGCCAGCCGAGTGAGCCCAGATACTGTCGGATCAAAATCCCGAATCGGGTTCGGCGTATGTCGATGTAGGTGTCCACCAGCTGGTCAGTCTTTTTCACCAGCAGTGTCTGGCTGTCCGTCGACTTGAAATGGAGCAAGTTGTAGGCAATCTCTTGAAACCAGTGCAGCGTGTCGTACTTGGCGTGGGAAAGCTCCATATCGGCCTTCAGGCCGCCATGGCTCATGAGGAAAAAGACCACGTTGAAGCCGACCAGCAGAATCGCGTTATACAACAGAAAGTACGGGTGGTAGAACACCAAGATGGTCATGCCGACGGCTCCGCCGACGATGACGTTGATCAAGTCCACCAGCAGGACTGAGACTGCCCGCTGCATGAGAATGGTCTCAACGAAAAAATTGGCAAAGCGGGGTTTGAATCCCTGGTACCGCAGATAGGGGAGTTGCTGGGCCATCGCGATGGCGACCCGGGCGAAAATGCGGCGCTCCAACACTTCCACGGCGTAATACTGCAATGCGCGGAACGCGCCGACGAATAACAGGGCGGCCACCATGACGGCTGCCAGGGTGACGATTGTAATGGGTTGCAAGGCAAAGGCGAAGGTGTTGACGAGCTCTTGAACCGTGAGGGGAACAATCAGGGAGAACAGCCCGATGGCGATCGAATAGGAAACGATGAGCCCGAGGATGCGCCGTTCCAGGCGGAAGAGGACCCCGAGATGGCCGATGACTGCCTGGAACAGATTGGTTTGATTATCGGAATGGTCCTGGGCCATCGTGGTACCTCTGCAACAGCTGACTGGGCCCCTGACTGCGTCCCTGCGAGAACAGTTCTTGGTCGGTACGAGGGCCAGCTTCTGCCGGCCCTCGTCGCTGGCTAAAACCTATCAGAGCAGACCGCAAAATGCCACTATTTGGAGAAGCTCGCGCCGACTCGATAATTGACCGGTGTGGCGGATGGTTGACTGCGTGCCCACGTGCCGGTAGCCCATTGGTAGAGGGCCAGTGCCTTCTGATAGTCCGCCTTGGCCCGCACCAACTGCATTTCCGAATCCACGGAGTTTCGCTCGCGCAGGTTCACGAACAATACGCTCGTGGCACCCAGGCTGAAACGGAACCGTTCGCCTTCCTCCAACATCTTGGCCATGCGGAGTGATTCGGCAGCGGCGGTCACCCGTTCCTTCGCGCGTTCGATGGCCGAAAAGGCATTGTCGACGTCCACGACCACTTGTTGCTCGCGGTATTTCTGGACAAGAACCAGCCGATCGGCCTGCGCTTGT
This sequence comes from Nitrospira sp., assembly GCA_037045225.1. NCBI lineage: Bacteria > Pseudomonadati > Nitrospirota > Nitrospiria > Nitrospirales > Nitrospiraceae > Nitrospira > Nitrospira sp. Next base: position 1,548,061 of record JBAOHZ010000009.1, on the reverse strand, counting down.
GCTTCCATGACTTCACCTCGGCTCCTGCGCTGCAGGATCGGCATGCGTAACTCCACACCGAACCGGTAGCCCAACCCGAGCACGAACTTTTCCGGTGCCCGCGCCGGGGCCGCTTCGAGGTCGAGGCTGGGTAGCAGGTTGTTTTTGGCCAGTTCCAAGTCGATATTGTTGACCTTGGCTTCGATGTCGACCTCGCGGATCTCCGGCCGATCAGTCTTGGCCTGCAACTTGTCGGCTCGAACGATTTCAGCCGTGGGGACGGCGGCCGGCGGAGGGAAATCAGGAGCTCGCTCCAGTTGCGGCGCGGTCGGCGTCTGGTTTTCCCAGAGGAACATCGACATTCTGTACTGCTCCTGCTCCACAGCTCGTTGTGCGCCGATGGCAACCTCGCGCCGGCGCTGGACTTCTTGACCGGCCTCCACGACATCGAGAGGGGCCACGGCTCCGGCTTTGGCTCTCCCTTCGACTTGCCGCAAGCGTTCTTCGGACACTGCGACCGCCCGGCGCTGCACGTCGACATACTTGGCTGCAGAGACCCAATCCCAGAATTGGGTGGCGGCGGCCAGGAACAGGTCCTGTCGGGTTTGGGAAATTTTGACATCGGCGCGCGGGTCAGCCAACTCCGACCGCTGGAGTTCGGCATTTTCCGGATTGATCATGAGCCCCTTGAGGAGCGGCATAAAGCCGCCGAGGATCACCTGCTGGTTGCCGTTGCCGAAGGAGAGGTCGGGAATCTTTGCGTCGCCGATCGCTTGGCGGAACCCCGCGCTACCACGGAATCCCCACGGAGTGCGTGCTTCGACCAGGGTATCGTTGAAGCCGACGCTTTGCGTCTTGTTGGTTCCCTTTTCGATGAATCGTTCGACTTCGGTATCATTGACCAGGATCGGTTCGAAGGCGCCCAGTGCTTTCAGCATTTTCCCGCGGGCCGAGGTTTTTTCGGTGCCGGCTCCCTTCAGCAGCGGATGAGAGCGGTCGATCCAGGCGTGGACTTCGTTCAAAGACAGGGGGATCGGCGGGAGCGCCCGTGATTTGGCCGTCTCGTCCGCGGACAGGCCGGTTTCCGGCAGCCAGCTCAACGCACAGGCGGTGAGGACAAGGACCCAGACATAGTGTTTCATGCGGCGCACTCCTTTCTGATTCCGATACAAAGAGAATGGGTGTCGAAGGATCTGTGCGCTCCGGGTCGAATGCCGTGGGGAAAGGACTGAGTTACTTGGCCCCTCGACCGGCTTTCGGCAAGAGCGTATCGATCAAGCTCGGAGGCCGTTCCTGGTAGTCCGGTGGAAACAGATTGAAGCGGCGCCACAGCTCGTACCAGAGCGGGACTCGATTGAGAATGACCCACCCCATGGCTTTGGTGCCCTGGCGGACGTGTTCTTGCGGGGGCCAGGGACGTTCCTCCAAGTCGGGAACGACCCAGAAGCGAAAATTGCCTTTTCCGTCGTCCACCTGGTCGATGACTTTCACCACACCCGAGTACGTTCCGGCCATCAGTTCCGGCCAGGCCGGCAGCGGGATGGCGGGAATGCCGTAGAAAAGAATCTTGACCTTCCGGCCGACATTCAGCAACGGCGCGTCAATGCCGTCGGCGACCATTTCAATGGCCTTGTCCGTCGTGTTCGGGGAAATTCTGACCAGTTTATCTCCAGGCCGTACCGTTTCACCTGCGCCGGCCTGCGCCATTTTCACCACGGTGCCGTCGATGGGGGAGAGGATGCGGCTGGCCACGCGTCGTTGGTTGGCGTTGGAGAGCCGCAACGAGACGTCTGCGACTTGGTCGGCGGCGCGCGCCGCCTCTCCGATGGATGCGTCGCGGGCCGCTTCCGCGTCCAGGAGACGTTGCAGGACTTCAGCGCTCACTTGCTCTCGTCCGAAACTCAATGCTTTCATGCTCTGTTCGGCGGCACTCAAATTGGCTTGTGCGCCTTGCAGGTCGGCTTTGCTGGCGAGGGCGGATTGAATCGTCAGTTCCAATTCGCGTTGGGAGACCAGGCCTTGTTGTGCCAGTTGCTGGTGCCGTTCGACGTTGAGTTCGGCCGTGGAGACGGCGATCTTGGAGGCTTCGATTTTCTGCCTCGCTTCCCGTACCTTGCTTTCGGCCTCGAGGACGCGGGCGCCTGCGGAAGGGACGGCGGCCTTCACGAGGTTTTGCATTTCCTTGATCCGCTTATCGAGTTGATCGGCGCGACTCAACGCGGCTTTGCGAGTGTCCTCTAGCGCTTTCTTGCGTTGATCGAGCAGGCTCAAGAGGTCCGGAGCCATGAAGTTCGGGTCGTAGTCATCCAGTTCGAGAATCACATCGCCGGTTTTCACCCGCACGCCTTCGTAGATGTGCCATTTCCTGATGCGGCCGGTGATTTGTGCTTCGACGTCCTGAGGTCGTTCAAAGGGGGTATAGGCCGACAACTGGCCGGTCACCGTGATGGTCTGGGTCCAGGGCACGAAGGCGACGATGAGAATGAAGAAGACCACGAGAAGAATGGCCAGTCGGGACGAAAACCGCAGCCGCTCGGGAATTTGGACCGCTTCCCACGACTGAAGCTTGGTCGAGGTCGCGAGATCGTCGACCGCCATTTCATCCAGGCCGGTGCGCTGGGTGACGAGCGAGCGAAGTCTACTCTTGAGCCCTTCACGAATACGCTGCACGTGTTCTCTCCAAGGCCCGGTCAATTATGACACCGGGGACAGCGTATCATAGTGGATTGCGAAGGACTTGGTCAATTCAATGACGGGTTCCGACGGGGCGCGGCTTGACCCTGTCACAGGAGAAGGGCTAAGGTTCGCCGCATCATTCTTTCCTTCAGCCAAAGGTGGCCTCGCGCATGTCAAAAAACAGCTCGGCAGTCCGCGCGTCCGTCGGAGTGTTAGGCGGCAGTAAGTCGGATTTTCCCATCCTTGAGAAAGCAGTGGCTATGCTGAACGAGCTCGGAATTCCCAACGAACTGCTCGTGGTTTCCGCGCATCGCACGCCGGATCGTCTCTTTGCCTATGCGGAGCAGGCGATTGATCGAGGGATTCAAGTGATTATTGCCGGCGCCGGCGGTGCCGCTCATCTTCCCGGCATGCTGGCGGCGAAGACCACTCTACCGGTGATCGGCGTGCCCATCCCCACGGAGAACCTCCGGGGGTTGGACTCCTTGTTGTCGATCGTGCAGATGCCTCGGGGCATTCCGGTTGCGACGGTGGCCATCGGGGGCGCTGAAAATGCCGCTATCCTGGCCGCGCAAATACTCGGGCTCCGGTCGGCCGCCATCAGACAACGTGTCGAACGGTTTCGCGCCAATCAAACCCAGTCGGTGCTCGACTCACAGGACGATGCCCGATTGTCTCCTCCCTTGCGGATGAGCCGAAGCTCCCGAATGAGCCGCCGATCGTGAACGTGACGGTCATCGATCCCGGCGCGACGTTGGGTGTGCTGGGAGGCGGTCAACTCGGGGCCATGTTCGCCACCACGGCCCGGCGTCTCGGATATGCCATTGCGGTCTGGGACCCTGACCCTGACGCGCCCGCTCATCGGCTGGCCGATCATTCCTTCCTGCAACCATTTACAGACTCTTCCGCGCGTCAGGATTTCGTCCGGCGCGTTCGTGCTGTAACCTATGAATGGGAAAATGTCCCGGCTGAATTGTGCGAGCAATTGGAGCGCGAGGTGCCGGTTCGACCATCGAGCCAAGTCCTTCGTGTGATTCAGGATCGAATCGAACAGAAGACCTTTCTTCAGACTCATGGATTGTCTGTTCCGACGTTTCATGCGATCTCGTCTCCGGAGGAACTCGGTCGCCAGACGGTGCTCGGATACCCGCTCATCTGCAAGACCGCGACGGCCGGGTATGACGGCAAGGGACAATGGAAGATTGCTCGTGCCGAGGAGTGTGCTGTGGTGCAGCAGGACTTGGTGCGGATCATGCGTCCCGGGTTGCGATGGATTTTGGAGGCTTGGCTTCCGTTCGAACGCGAAGTGTCGATTTTGGTCGTGCGCAGTCTGGAGGGCACGATGCGGACGTATCCGGTCGTCGAGAATGTTCATGAAGGCGGCATTCTCCGACAGAGTACGATCCCCGCGGATGTGTCGGCGACGGTGGCCGATCAGGCTGCGACGATGGCGTGTCGTGCGGTCGAGGTCTTGGGCGGCATAGGGGTGTTTTGTGTGGAGTTATTTCTCATGGCCGACGGCCGATTGTTGATCAACGAAGTGGCACCCAGGCCCCATAATTCAGGCCACTATTCGTTGGACGCCTGTACGGTGTCGCAGTTTGAACAGCAGGTCCGTACGCTCTGTGGCTTGCCACTGGGGGAGGTGCGGCTGCTGACTCCTGCGGTCATGGTCAACTTGATCGGTGATGACGTGCGACTCGCCACGGAATCGCCCGGAGTGCAGGAGGTGCTCCGTGAATCCGGAGCGGTAGTGCATCTCTATGGAAAACGCACGATCCGGGCGAAACGAAAAATGGGACACATCAGCTTTCTTGCCCCGACCCGCGATGAGGCTCTGATGAAAGCGTCGGCCTTCCGGTCGCACCTTTCCGGCACGTGCCTCTAGCTAGGTGGCCTAGATTCCGTTCGTCTTACACGTGTTGTGCTCCTGCCGATACTGCTCATTGACCTCCGTTCTCGCGGCGCCGTCGATGTGCGCCTGTTCGTTTTTGTGAGGCGATGAGATCGTTCCGGCCGTTCATGGCCACCCTCGAATCTGCCGTCCTTGAATTTGCGAAGATTTGTCCGGGTGAACGCAGGGTATAGGACTTGCTGATGTCCTAGCCGGCTTCACATTCTTCCACTGAAGGCGGGTACGGGTTGTGAGCGTTCCACTTTCCTCTTCCGAACTTGATCAAACCGGGCGGCACCCGACCACGCAGGGACTGGGCCGGTTCCTCAACCATTCGCGCATACGCACGATGTTCCTGCAGAGTCTGGTTGCGGGGATTCTTGCGTACGAATTGTTGGTGAGCAGCGAGACGATTTATGGACAGGCCGTGAGCCGTCTGGTGGCGATCGGGTTGATCCTGATCAGCTGCGGCATCATGCTGTTGCCGCGCACGCTGCTCGAGAGTACCTGGTTTCCCGGTGCGTTGATCAGCCTGAATACGTTGTTGGTGACGGGAACGATTTATCTGTCGGGGACGGCCAGCTCGGAACTCTATCTCACCTATTTTCTCCTCCTCTTGATCGCCTCCTCGGCACCCTCGCTCCGGCAGCTGTTGGGCCTGTCGGTGATCATCTGTGGCGGATATGGCGTGTTGGTCTATGAGCATGCGATGCAGTCGGGCATGCTGGCGGTGAAACATCTGCTTGGCATTCCCGTGTTGCTGATCATGTCAGTCTTTTATGGAGTCACGTTGGAGACGGTCGCCGCTGAGCGCCGACGGAATCGTCTGTTGCGTGAAAATGTGCAGGGATTGAAACAGTCTGAGCAGGTGTTGGAGGAACGACGGACACAACTCGAAACCCGGGTGCAGGGACTGAAGCAGGGGCTTTCCCGCGCGAATCAGGAAATTCGGCAGGGCGTGGTGGAACGGACCGGACTAGAGCGACAGCTTCGGGAAGCTCAAAAGCTTGAGGCGGTCGGCCGTCTGGCATCCAAACTGGCCAACGAGTTCAACCAGGTCTTGGCGGTGATCGGCAATCAGACGGGGGTAATTGGCTCCAAGCTGAAACCGGATGATCCGTTGCAGCGTCCTGTGGAAGAGATTTTTCGAAGCGGGGAACGGGCGGCAACCCTGACCGCGCAACTGTTGGCGCTCCGCGTTCACGAGACGTCGATCAGAGACACCCTGTCGCTGGGTGCCGCGATTGAATCGATGCGGGAGACGTTTCAAGCGGTGCTGCCCGGTCGTATCGACATCCGGGTGGCGAACGATTCGGCCCCGGTGTTGGTAGAAATCGGGCACGATCGGCTGGAGCAAGTGTTGCTGCACCTGGTGGCCAATGCGCGTGATGCGATGCCAAAGACGGGGCGCGTGGAGATCGTCCTGGAAGTCGTCACTGGGGAATTACTTCCGGTCGAGCAACTGGAAAAGAATCCCCGCAAGCGCATGGCACGCATTGCCGTGAGCGATAGCGGCGGCGGGATGAATTTGGATGTGCAATCGCAGATGTTCGAGCCGTTCTTCTCCACCAAGGAAACTCACACTGGACTGGGGCTGACATTGGTATACGGGATCGTTCGGCAGTACGGGGGGACGGTGGAGGTGCAGAGTCAGCCTGGGCAAGGCACGACGGTGCGTGTCTACTTCCCCTTGGTTGAGCGGAACGGGGTGGTGCGGGACACGAGAGTGCTCAGCGAAGCGCTGTCGAAGGGCGCGGAGACCGTGTTGTTGGTGGAGGAAGACGAGATCACCCGAAGGCTGGCCACCTCCACGCTGCAGAGTCATCGGTACCATGTGTTGGAGGCGGGATCGGCCGTCGAGGCCCTGCTGGTGGCTCAGCAGCATCATGGACAGATCCACCTCACGGTCAGCCATCTCTCCATGCCGGAAATCAGCGGTCGAGAATTGGCCAAGCGTCTGGTGCTCCAACATCCCAAGATGAAGGCGCTCTTCGTGTCCGGATTTTCGGACGACACGATCGCCAGTCATCGGGTCAATAAGAAATACTTCCTGCAGCAGCCCTACCGACAGCATGACCTGGCTGGAAAAATCCGTGAGTTGCTGGACGTGTGAGCCGCTGAGTGGGCCGTACTAGTGCCAGGATCTCGTCCTGGCCGGCGTGAAGAACCGCACTTCCGGCCGTTTGAATAGGCCGATCAGGAGCATCCCCGCAATGAATCCGCCGATGTGCGCGAAGAAGGCCACCCCTCCCCCTTTCGAGCCGAGGGTCGCCCCACCGTTCAAGAGCTGCATCACGATCCAGAATCCCAGGACGATGCCGGCCGGCACATAGGTCGTGCCCACCACCGGAGCGAGCAGCAACACCCGGGCGTGGGGAAACAGTAACAGGTACGCGCCCAACACGCCGGAAATCGCTCCGCTTGCCCCCACCATCGGCACCGTGGACATCGGGTCGATCAGGGCGTGGCTCAATGCCGCCAGGACGCCGCACATGGCGTAGAACACGATAAATCTGGCATGGCCCATGATGTCTTCAATGTTGTTGCCGAAGACCCAGAGGTACAACATGTTGCCGATCAAGTGCATCCAACTGCCGTGCAGGAACATGCTGGTCAGGATTGTCGCGAACGCCGGAACCGCGACGACCTCCGGCGGGAGTGCGGCGTGCCCGAAGACGACGGAGGGGATGGCTCCGTACTGATACACAAAGGCTTCGCCGGGAGCCGGAGCCAGCGAACTTTGGTAGAGGAACACGAGGCAGCAGACGACGATGACGGTGATGGTGATGACCGGGGTGGATTCGGTCGGGTTATCGTCATTGAGGGGCAGCATGGCGATTCCTAACGGTGCGGTTCGTTATGGCGCCGGGTGAGGAAGTCGGGAATTGGAAGGGAGCGAGCCATCGGCTTGCAATGGAATGGAGAATCCAGCCGCATGGGTATGGCCTCCGCCGCCGAATGAGGCGGCGATGGAGCCTACGTCGGTTCCCTCTTCGCGGGAACGCATGCTGTAGTACCGTCGTCCGTTACGGTCATGCCAGATGAGGCAGAATGGGTGCGCGGCGGAGAGTCGCTCGCCGATCTGACTGGTGAGGACGGCGCTTTGAACCGCGGGCACGATCGCCCCTTCAAACTGCACCAGGGTTGCATGTGAGGCCAGCTTCGTGACCAGTTCGTTCTCGTAGCGGAGGATCGCTCGCCCTTCCCGCTCTAACTCCGGTTGCTCGAAACTCGTCCAGAGTTGAAAATCGAACGGGTGCGAAGCCAGTGCCGCGCTGATCTCCCGGCTGTTCGGGAGTGCCCAGTTCCACAAATCCTTGTCCTGAATGTAGCGCAACAGCCAAGGCGCCGGTTCATCATGCGCCCATTCCCATCCAAGCACCGCGCCGGACTTCTTCTGATCAAAGTAGGCGTAGGGCAGGTCGGCCAGCGTGTGCTCGGCGGTGATGTGATGGTCCAGGACCACCAGGCTGGCTGCGTCTTTGGCGATAGCTTCGAGGATCGGCCGGGCGTAACTGAAATCCACGATGACAATATGATGGCCGGCCAGGTCGGCCGGCGGGCCATCGCCATGTTTGACGGGGCGGTATGCGGCATTAGGGTAGCGCCGCCAAATGGCCCAGGCGGCACCGAACCCATCCGCACATTCCGCGTGGTACAGAATCAGTGTGGGAGGAGAAGTGGCACGGCTTCGCATAACGGCGGCGCTCATAGGCCCTCCACCTTAGCATGTCCGTTCATGGAGACTAAAGGGCAATCTGGGGAGAGCGCGTGAGGCCGATCGAGGGACCGGCCTCACGTGGCGACTTATGCCGTCGAAGGAAGCTGATTGAGGTGGTTGATCAGTTGTCGGAGTCGTCCGGCATTTCGGCGGTTGAACGAGAAGGTTAATCGCGCGAGATCCTTCAGCCCCGGTTCATCGATTTCCTCAGCAAGCGATGGTCGTTGTTCAAACGTCCCATCTGTCAGCATATCGCTGAATTGCTTCTGCACCCCTTCGATCTGCGCCTCAGTCAACGGGGTTTTCAGCCTGATCACGAGCTGGCGCCCGACGAATCGCAGCGAGTGATAGCGTCGGTAAAACGTACGAATTTCCGTGACGGCGTCTTCGACGTTATCGACGATGGTGAAGAGAGAGAGGTCCTCCGGGTTGATCAGGCGTCGCTTCAGCAATTGGTCGGTGATGAAGGAATTCCAGTGATTCCAGTAGTCGCAGCCGGGCGCTTGGAGACAGACGATTGGTTTGGGATCGCTTTTACCGGTTTGCACCAGGGTCATGATCTCAAATCCCTCGTCATGGGTCCCGAATCCGCCCGGGAACAGTGCAATCGCGTGCGACTCTTTCTGGAACATCAGTTTGCGGGTGAAGAAGTATTTGAAGGTGACGAGCTTCGGGTCATCGGCAATGACGGCATTGGCACCTTGCTCGAACGGCAGCATGATATTCACGCCGAAACTATGCTCGCGGCCCGCGCCTTCCTGCGAGGCCCGCATGATGCCGTCTGCGCCACCGGTAATCGTCATGTACCCTTCTTCCACCATCCGCCGGGCGAACTGAAAGGCCAGTTGGTAGTTGGGGTCATCGGCAGGCGTACGGGCGGAGCCGAACACACTGATCTTCAGGCGGTGCCGGTAGCCCTGGAACACTCGGAAGGCATGCCGCAGTTCCTTGAGGGCCCGATTGACGATTTTGAGGTCCAGGACGTCCAACTGCGATTCCGACAGACGGATCACCCCGGCGAGAATTTCCTTCATGAGCGCCGCCTGGAGGTCGTCATCCGGACGGTCGAGCAGGGTGCTGAGTTGTGCAAGAATTTCGTCTTTGGTCGGGGTCGGCTTGGAGCGAGCGGCGGGGCTTTTCATGGATTGTCACCTAAGGCACGGTAAACTCCGGACGTGAATCGTCGGAGAAGGAAAGCATGAAAATCATAACAAGCTCATGCGGATGAAGCAAAAGATTCATGGAGCGAAGCTTAGGAGAGGTCGGAGGCACGGGGCAGATTTTGCAGCACCCAGGCGCGAATCTTCGATTCGTCGGAGGAGGGAAGGGGCGCGAATTGGATGTCGATCCCGGGATAGGTCCCGAGCACGCCCCGGTCTTCGTGGAATTCCGGCTCATAATTGCTGTTGAGAATGGTGCCGCGCACGGAGAAACTCTGGTCGGTTCCTGGAAGCATGAATGAGAGGATGACGCTTGTGCCGGGCAGCAGCAACGTGCGGCTCTCAATGAAGGCGCCGACGTGACTCAGCTGTCGAATGGTGGCGATGTGTTTGGCTCCCTCGCCTTCCCCGTTCGTCACGCGAATCGTGGCGGGCAGGCAGGTCTCGCAGCGTTTGGGCGCCAGGGCCAGGTCTCGCGCCGTCAGGATACCGACCGGCTGGCCTTGTTTCGTGACGATCAATAACGAGGCGCCGGTGGAGGCCATTACGCCGGTGGCGTCATCGAGGATCTGATCACATTCGACGGAATGCACGGGCTTCGACATGATGGTCCGGACTTCCACGTCGTGGGGCTCCAGTCCCTGGGCCACGACCTTCTTCACGATATCGGCGGAGGTCATGATGCCGAATGTGGTTTCGCTATCTTTCACCAGCAGGCAGGGAATCCGTTCCCGGTCGAGGAGCAGGGCGGCTTCGCTGACAGAGACATCCCCGGGAACCTGTACCACGCCGGGTGTCATCATGTGGGCCACCATAGGGGTTGAGTAATGCCTCGGTTTGTCGCGGAGCATGAAGCCGGTTTTTGTCATCGGTAAGCCTGTTTCTCGCCGTGAGAGGGGCTGACGCGTCGGCCCGGCGACCACCACGTCGAAAGGAAGTATATCAGATCGATTTGCCGGGTTAGGTTCCCCATCTTTCCTTGTCAACCAAGAGGTTAGGCGCTTAGACTGCACATAAACCATAGTCACTATGGTTGCTTCAAAATATGCCAAACGCGATCTGATGCAAAGCGAATTCACAGAACGTGCGAACGCCGTTGCCGCACATGGTTTAGGACTGTCGGTAGATGTCTATTCTCCTGATCTGCTGCACCTCGTCCAATCATTGCGGGACGAAGGCCTGCAGCCCGGGTATTTGGAAGTCTTCAAGGCGACCACGTCAGCCATGCAGTGGGTGCGGGGGCACCTGCCGGAGATGCAGCTGCCCTATCATGGCGAAGGTCTGTGGGTCACACAGCCTGATTTTCCACACAGTGCCTCCGGAAGGCAAGGGGTTGCGGAGGCCTGCGCGCAAATTTTGGCCCTGGGGAGTGCTTGGCTGAATCACGAATGTGCGACGAAGCAGATGGTTGGATATGCCTTCGGGACCTATCTGCCGCCGTTGTATACGGAGTTATCCGCCAGGATGACGGCCCAGAATCTGGCATTTCTCCAGGAACAGGTGGACGCGCAGGCTCGTCGCCATGGGATTGATCCCGCGCTCGTCCTCTTGGAAATGCCGCCGCTGACCTATTTTGGCTGCGGTTCTCTCGCGATTCCTGCGTTCTTTCGATCTGTGACAGACCGAGTGGCCTGCGGACTGGTCCTGGACATCGGGCATTTGTGGACGGTGTATCGGTACACTGGAGCCTGGCGCCGTCAGACACTGGAGGCCTTTGCCGGTGAATTTTTAGATGCGTTCCCGATGGAACGGGTGATCGAAATTCATGTCGCCGGCTTGGCCGAATTCTTGGTGTCGGAGCCTTCCCGGCAGGCGGCCGATGGCGGCGCGTTGCCGCATTGGATCGATGCCCACGGGGTTCCGATTCCGGAAGTGCTGTTTGATCTGTTGGCTCAGGTCTTGGCGCATCCACGGTTGACGGCTGTAAAAGGCGTGGCGTTGGAGGTCGATACGAAGCCGGTGGACACGATCGTCACAGAGTTCAGGCGGTTTTGTGATCGATTTGAAGCACGAGTCACCAAGGTGGAGCAGGCCGGCTCGGCGCATTCTCTTGCGCAACCCGTGGCGGGCCAACGCGCTGACATGCAGCAGCTTCTGACAATGGATGAGCAGGCGGCGCTACGCAGTCAGTACCAGGCCTATGTGCAATTCGTGACAACCGGGCCGCCGCTGTCGATGGCAGAGCCTCTGTCTTTGCTCGGTGGATTGCTCACGGACCTGGAGCGATATCGTGACACCTATCTGCCTCACGAGCTGCTGCACTGGGGCGGTGAGCTGCAGGACATGTTTCCACGGACCTGCAGCGTATTGGCTGCAGCCCAACTCCCGTTGAAACGGTTCGTGTCCTTCTGGTTCAGTCGGTCGAGGCCTGACGAGCAAGACTATGACTTCTTCCTGCTGAAGATCGATCGGTTCATCGAATTCGTCGCCCATGACTGTCCCTCGGCGGCCGTGACCGTGCGGGAAGAGGCAGAGGAACTGCGGGCGGCCTACCAGGCGGCAAATGAACCAATTGGATCGGCCGAGATGCGCGCATGAGTATCTGGTCGACGCTGCCACAGCCTATTCTCGGATTGGCGCCGATGGATGGAGTGACCGATGCCGCCTTCCGGCGCGTGGTGGCGTCGCAGGGGCGGCCCGACATCACCTTCACCGAGTTTACCAACGTCAATGAGATTTGTCGTGGACCGGACCATCTGCTGGAGTCGTTGATTTACAGCGAGGCGGAACGGCCGATTGTCGCGCAGCTCTACGGCAAGGATCCGGATCAGTTTTATCGCGCCGCGCAGGTGGTCTGCGAACTTGGCTTTGATGGGCTCGATATCAATATGGGTTGCCCGTCGAAAAGTGTGGCGGCGTCAGGATCCGGCGCCGCGTTGATCAAGACACCCGATCTGGCCCATGCCATCTTGCGGGCTGCTCAGCAGGGGTTAGAGGATTGGGCTGCCGGTCAGTCCATCCACAGCCAGGGGTTTAAACCCTCACGCATCGAATTTATTCATACGCTGAACCATCGCCGTTCCGGCGTGCCGGTCGTTCAGCGTCGGCTCCTGCCGTTGTCCATCAAGACCAGGCTGGGGTTTGATTGCGTTGTGGTTGAGCGCTGGGTCGAACATTTATTGGCGGCTCGCCCTGCGGCTATCACCGTGCATGGCCGAACCCTCCAGCAGATGTACCGGGGGACGGCTGACTGGTCGGCCATCGCCGAAGCCGCCAAGCTGGCCCGTGGTACCGGCACGCTGATGCTGGGAAACGGAGATCTCACGACGTTAGTCGAGGCGATTCGACGCGCGGCCGAGAGCAAGGTGCAGGGCGTATTGGTCGGGCGAGGCACCTTGGGGTCGCCCTGGTTCTTTCGCGAAAAAGAGCAGGCCCGGCGGGCGTTCAGCGAGCAGGATGATTTGTCCACCTTGCCTGCCACGGCGTGGGAGCCATCGGTCTCAGTAAGCCATCGCATGCAGGTCATGCTCGATCATGCCAGGCAGTATGAGGCGATTGCCGGACTGGAACGGTTTCGGTCCATTCGTAAACATCTGGGTTGGTACTGCAAAGGATTCCCCCATGCCGCGGCGATGCGCGGCAAGATGTTCGGGGCGTCCAACGTACAGGATGTCGAGCAGATCGTCGCCGAGTTTTGTCAGGACCTCATGCAGGCGGAGCACGACGCGTCTGTTCCCACTTCGCTCGTGACGCAGGTACCGTCTATCTCCACGGTGTAATCCCCATGCGATTGATTCTCGCCTCCACCTCGCCGAGACGGCAGGAATTGTTGACGCTCCTGGGATTGCCCTTCGACGTTGTTGCCCCGCCGTTTGTCGAGCGGGTGATGCCGAATGTGTCTGCCGAGCAGCAGGTGATCGAATTTGCCACGGGCAAGGCCCGATCCTGCGTGAAGCACTGTCCCGCTGCGCTCATTCTCGGCAGTGACACCCTGATCAGCCTTGGATCGGACGTGTTGGGGAAGCCGGTCGATCTAGCCGATGCTGCCTCCATGCTCCGGCGTATGGCCGGACAGCGACACAAGATTTTCACGGCCGTTGCGCTGGTAGGCTCTGAGACGGAATCGTGCGAGGTTCAGACCGCTACGGTGCTGGTCACGATGAAACCCTTGAATGAAGAGGCGTTGGCCGCCTACCTACGGACTGAGGATAGTCTGGGCAAGGCCGGCGCTTATTCTATTCAGGGCGGAGGTGCTGAGCTGATTGAGCGGATTGAGGGCGATTATACGGCGGCGGTAGGCTTCCCGCTTCGGATAGTCGCTGAGATGCTGTCCCGACGTGGCATGGCCTGTCCGATCGATATCAATCAACTCTATGCTCGCAAGCCCTACCCCAACTGGGCTCGGTTCAATTCCTAGCCCGTAGTATTCACGAAGACTTCTCCTGCAGCCGGTGCAGGCCGCTCGTCTCGGTGGCCTGGTTTGCCTTAGTCCGCTTGCGATGGGCGCCCCCGCTCACCCCTCCAACAGTGGCGACATGATAAGATCGGGCATCTGCGACGAGTTCCGCTGGCCACAAATCATCTAAAGGAGTGCCATTATGAATGGACGAGCAGTGCTGATCGGTGCAGCGTTCCTAGTTCTCCCTGGCTGTTTGTCCCATACGATACCGGTGGCGTACCCCAATGCCTCTATCTCCGATGCGAAACAAGGTCAGGACTGCACCACCATCATCTTCGGACTTGGTGGTCCCAGCCCTGATGTGACTCTTGCCCAAGCCATACGCGTGGGCGGCATCACCAAACTACGGAGCGCCGAATATCGAACGAACACATTTCAGGGGGTAGGCAAAGAGTGCGTGGTGGCCCATGGAGAATAGATGGCAGGGTGTCGCTCTGTTAGCCCCTCGGTGCCTTCTTTTGAAAGCACATACGTTTGGAGAACAATCTGTGAGGGCACACGCATTGGGCGGAGCTCGCGTTTCCCCCATACCCCTCGCGCAAAGAGAAGCTGAGGGGTCGCCTACACGCGCACAGAATGACACGAGCGCCCGCGCGTCACATCACGCGTCACGCGCACGTGCAGGCAGAGGGACGAAGAATGCTCAGGTGCGAGGGGCACACTTTTCCGTCAACTCTCTCTTTCCATTCAAGTAGGCGGCGCGGATGGTTCCGCCAACCGCATTGATCGTTTTAATCTCATCCTCGTACCCCGCGTAGATCTTGGTGGCTATCTCCCTGTGCCGCTTGATGTATTCAACGGCAACATCGAGCACACGGGCCTCTTCGAGCGTTAAATCCAGCTTCATAGATAGTTCCTCCTTCTCCGGTGGAATATCCGCGAATATAGCTTAGGAAAATCGAGAAGGTTGATCAAGAGGGAGGAAAGCCAACACCTCGGACCTTTCATCCGTCCAGCCTCTTGTACACAGCGCGCAACGTTGGTGTTGCTGGAGGGCTTCCGCAGCCGCTGCTCGCTGGGTGCGTTGAATGTCCTTCATGTCCTGATAGTTGTCTGCGTCACGGACAGCGTTGTCGATCACGTTCAACCGCGTAACGCCAGGACAGGCTTGCGCATCGTGGGCTTTCTCCTTGAAGTAGCCTTCGCAATCCTTTTACAATGCGCCCTTGTTCAGTGACTCGTCAGGGAGGTACTCATGTGCGCTAATCATGACAGTGTCAGTCGGCGTTGGCGGTCCCACGGGATGATCGGGCTGGTTGTTGGAGCGATGGTGTGGGCGGTCGGCGGGCCAGTGTGGGCGATCGACATCAAGTTGTCCCCCGAAGAGGCGAAAAAAGCCCTGGAAGCCGGGCGGGCGCCGATGGAAAAAGCGAATTCACCGGAAGATGTGAAGAAGGTCTTGCAGCAGGCCTCGATGGTTACGCGGGTGGGAGCGGATCCCGAGAAAGATCAATGCGGCGCGAGTGCCATCCTGCGCACCAAGCGGTATCGGCTGGAGGCGTTCGGTCGGCAGGAAGCGGCGGAATCGAAGAAGCAGAAGAAAGACGTCCGCATGCCCGAGGAATTCATCCAGAAAGTCGTGGACATGCCGAACATGGAAGTGGAAGTACAGCTCTGCGGCGACGATGAATACTTCGCAGAGAAGGCCGACATCGTATTTCAGCAAAAGGGAAAGAATATCCGGCCGGTGGATATCAGTCCGGCCGATCGGGGCAGAAAAAACGAGGTCGCAGGCCCGGCGTACCGGTCGCGGTTTACGGCCCGATTTGGATACGAGTCGTTTGACCCGAATGCCAAGACGACGGTGATCGTGACCTTGCAGGACGGTCAGACCATGCAGTTCGATGCCGACTTTTCCAAGGTGAAGTAAACTTCTATCGCTCCGGTGCAGGCATCGCGCCCGCACCGGAGTCGACTGGCCCCTCACCTGTATTTCCCCGCCGTGTTCTCCCTCACATTCTTCTCAGCTCAGACCTCCGCGAACTTCGGGGTTGAGCCCACCTGTCTTGCCATGCATAATGGCCCACATGGACAGAGACGATCTCCTCTCGCTCTATCGCCAGATGTTGCTGATTCGCCGATTTGAAGAAAAGTCGGCGGAGATGTATGCGCTCGCCAAGATCGCCGGGTTTCTCCATCTCTATATCGGCGAAGAAGCCATTGCCGTCGGGGCGATCGCCGCGCTGCGGCCGGAGGATTATGCGATCAGTGCCTATCGCGACCACGGACATTGTCTGGCTCGCGGCTCTGATCCGGGCAAGGTGATGGCTGAACTCTTCGGGAAAGCGACCGGATTGTGCCAGGGCAAGGGCGGCTCCATGCATCTGGTGGATCTTGCGCACCGTTTCATGGGCGGCTATGCCATTGTCGGCGGGCACATTCCATTGGCCACAGGGTTGGCCTTCGCGACGAAATATCAGAAGCAGGACCTGGTGACCGTCTGTTTCTTCGGGGAAGGCGCGGTGCCCAGCGGCCAGGCGCATGAAGCCTTCAATCTGGCGGCCTTGTGGAAACTTCCTGTGATCTTCATCTGTGAAAATAATCGATACGGGATGGGCACGCCGGTGCATCGGGCGGTGGCGTTGTACGAGAACGTGGCGGAGGCCGCGCGTTCCTACGGCATCAAGGCCGAACGTGTGGACGGCATGGATGTGCTCGCGATGCGGGCGTTGATGCGGACCGTGGTGGATCAGGTGCGTGCCGGGCAGGGGCCGTTTTTTATCGAGGCGATGACCTATCGCTTCATGGGCCACTCAATGGCCGATCCTTCGCACGGCCATTACCGGAGCAAGGATGAAGTCGAGGAACATCGCAAACGGGATCCCCTGGTGCTGTTGAAACAGCAGATCCTGGATCAGGCGCTCTGCGTGGAAGCCGACTTCAAACCGCTTGAGCAGGAGGTCGGTGAGATCGTCGCGGCGGCGGTGAAATTCGCCGACGAGAGCCCGTTTCCCGATCCCGCCACGCTCCATGACGATGTGATGGCGGAGGACTAGAATTACCCATGCTGTTGTCCTATCGAGAAGCCCTCAACCAGGCCATGCGAGAAGAAATGCGCCGCGATCCGCGCATCTTTTTGATCGGCGAAGAAGTGGGCTATTACCAAGGCGCGTTCAAGGTGACCAAGGGGTTCGTCGAGGAGTTCGGCCCGCAGCGGGTGGTCGATACGCCGATCACCGAAGCGGGCTTTACCGGTTTAGCCATCGGGGCTGCCATGGCGGGATTGCAGCCGATCGTCGAGCTGATGACCATGAATTTCGGCATCGTGGCGCTGGATCAGATCGTGAATAACGCCGCCAAAATCCGCTATATGTCGGGCGGTCAACTGTCCGTTCCCATCGTGATCCGCGGTCCCGGCAGTGCCGCGCATCAACTGGGGGCGCAACATTCCCAAAGCCTGGAAGCCTGGTTCTGTCACGTGCCGGGCTTGAAGGTGGTCGCGCCGTCGACACCTCAGGATGCGAAGGGGTTGCTGAAGAGCGCGATCCGTGATCAGAATCCCGTGATCTTTATTGAGGCACAACTGTTGTACGGCACGAAGGGCGAAGTGGCGGAAGGGGAGTACACGATTCCGCTCGGTCAGGCCGAGGTCAAGCGGGCGGGGGACGATGTGACCCTCGTGGCCTACTCCAAGATGTTGCTGGTGGCGCTGGAGGCAGCGGAGCAGCTGAGTCGTGACGGGCTCAACGTCGAGGTGATCGACCCGCGCACGCTCAAACCCTTGGATCTCGACACGATCGTGACCTCGGTCAAGAAAACCGGGCGCCTGGTGATCGTCGAGGAAGGATGGCGCTTTTGCGGGCTGGGCGCGCAGATTGCCGACAGTATCTACACGGCGGCGTTCGACTACCTGGATGGCCCCATTGTCCGTGTGACCGGTGAGGAGGTGCCGATGCCCTACAGCCGCCCGCTGGAAGACGCTGCCATTCCGGATGTGCCGCGCGTGGTCGCTGCCGTCAAATCAGTCTGTGGTGCAGCATGAGAAACGGTCGCCGCATCGTCCGCGCCGGACTTCGACGATGGTCTGCCTCCTGGAGGGGAATCCATGGCTAGTCGTGTGGTCATGCCCAAATTGACGGATACGATGGAAGAGGGTGTGTTGCTGGCCTGGAAGAAGCGCGAAGGTGAGCCGGTGCATGCGGGCGAAGTGATCGCCGAGATCGAAACCGATAAGGCGGTCATGGATCTGGAAGCGTTTGCCCCCGGTATCCTGCGCAAGATTCTCGTGCGAGACGGTGAAACGGTGCAGTCCGGCACGTTGATCGCGGTCATCGCCGAGGCGGATGAAGACATTACCTCGGCCTTGTCCGACGGCGTGACGGCCGCGCCATCGATCGGCAATGGTGCGAAGACCGGTGCCGCGCCAGGAGCGGTCTCTGCCCCAGCTACAGCGGCTCGTCCGGATGGCGCGCGCCCATTTGCTTCGCCGCGGGCCAAGGCGCTGGCATCTGAACGGGGTATCGATCTCACTACCCTCACCGGCACCGGCCCGGGCGGGCGAATTATTGAAGAAGATGTGATCCAGGCCTCGGCTCTACCCGCGCAGGCATTGCCTGCCGGTACCGATCAGCCCTTGAGCCAGATGCGAAAAGCCATCGCAAGGGCGACGGTGCAGAGCAAGGCGCCGGTTCCCCATTTTTATCTGACCGTCGAAATCGACATGGAGCAGGCGGAGCAGGTTCGCGGCCAATTCAAACAGAGCCGTCAGACCCATCCGTCCATTACCGATCTGCTCATCAAGGCATCGGCGCTGGCGTTGCGTCGGCACCCGGAGATCAACGTTTCCTTTGCCGGTGACGCGATCAGACGGTACGAACAGATTGATATCGGGGTCGCGGTCGGCATGGAAGACGGTCTGATCACGCCGGTGATTCGAGACTGCGGCGCAAAAACGCTGGCCGAGATTTCTGCGGAGACCAAAACGTTGATCGATCGGGCCAGGCAAAAGCGCTTGCAGCCGCAGGAATATACAGGGGCGACCTTTGCCATCTCCAACCTGGGGATGTTCGACGTGGATACCTTTATCGCGCTGCTCATGCCGCCGCAGGCCGCGGCGATCGCCGTGGGGGCGATTCGGGATGTGCCGGTCGTGACCAAAGGGACCGTGACCGTCGGGCGGCGCATGAAGGTCACCTTGTCGTGCGATCACCGGGCGCTCGATGGCTTGATGGGTGCGCAGTTCCTGAAGGAGTTCAAACGTGTGCTGGAGCATCCGCAGGAACTGGTGGCGCCGGTGGTGGAACCATGAGCGTCATACACATCGATCCCAGGCCGACGGTTGACGGGACCCAGCCATCAGCGTCTCACCCTCGCCGCCTACCGCCTTGGTTCAAGGTAAAGCTTCAGACCGGCCCGGATTATCACGATATTCGCACAACCATGGATCGGCTCAACCTGCACACGATTTGTGAAGAGGCCCGTTGTCCGAACATGTGGGAATGCTGGAACGCCCGCACGGCGACCTTTTTGATTCTCGGCGATATCTGCACGCGGAGATGCCACTACTGCTCGGTTGCCACCGGTCGGCCGCATGAGGTCGATGGCGAGGAGCCGTTACGGGTCGCGGAGGCCGTCCAGGCTCTCAACTTGAGACACGCCGTGATTACGTCGGTGAACCGCGATGAATTGGACGACGGCGGCGCGTCGGTCTTTGCCGAGACGATTCAGCATATCCGGCGGTTGATTCCCAGTTGCACCATTGAGGTGCTTATTCCGGATTTTGAAGGCAATGCAGCCGCGCTGGCCCTGGTCGCCGCAGAGAAACCGGACATTTTGAATCACAACATCGAAACGGTGCGGCGCTTGTTCCCATCGATCCGGCCGCAGGGGAAATATCAGCGGTCGATCGAGCTGCTGGGCCGGGCGAAACAGATGGGGATGACGACGAAGTCGGGATTGATCGTCGGTATGGGCGAAACGACGGAGGAGGCTCGCGATGTGATGCGCGACCTGCGCGCGGTCGACTGCGACATCATGACCATCGGTCAATATCTGCAACCTACCAAAGAACATCTTCCCGTAGCCCGCTTCTACCACCCGGACGAATTCGCCGCCTTGAAAGCGGAAGGCCTCGCCCTCGGGTTTCGTCACGTCGAATCGGGGCCGTTAGTCCGCAGTTCCTACCACGCGGAACAGCAGGTTGCCGGATACTGAGAATGGCCCCCGACGTCGTTCTTGCGTCTTTCTAGATCTCAACCCGCGGCTCACATGGACGTCTTGCCCTTTCCCTCGCTCCGGCCTAGCCGGGCGACCATGGTGAACGTCCTGCCCCGTGCCAAGCATCCATTCATGTCATGGCCATTCGCTATCAGCCATAGGCTCTTCGCGGAGGAAGGGCTCTCGCCCCGCTTATGGCAGGTGCCCGATCATGGCCTTGACCTTGCACCACCGGAATGGGAGCCAGTACGGCCGGTGTCGGGTGGGTGGTCTGCCGCGGGCCCTGTGCCGGGTGATCTGCTGCCATAAATGACCTCCTGCCTCGTCAGGGAAGACGCAAGAGAAATGCCGTTGCGGGGTGGGTTTACAGCTCGATGACGTGGCGTGTTGGCCTCGTGGGTGTAGCGCGGGAGCGCTGGTCTGCGAGGGAAGATGGGGCAATTGGCGACAGTCGTCCATACAGGCCTGCGGCACGACGCCCCTTGACCGCCCGGGAGAAAGCCGATTAGTCTGTGCCCGTGCTCGCTGCAGGCCGGTCCGCTGAGGGATCAAGTGAGGGACCCGTATGACTGAAGAATGGGGCGCGGTATTGGTGGTCGACGATGATGCGGAGATGCGCAGCCTGCTGTGCGATGTCTTGCAGGGCCGTGGGCATCAGTGCACAGGGGTCGGGAGCGGCGACGAGGCGCTTCAGCAGCTGAGCGAGGAAGATTATGCCGTGGTCCTCACCGATCTCCGGATGAAAGGCATGCTGGGCACCGAGCTGCTGGCGGAAGTGAAACATCGGTATTCCGATATCGGCGTGATCTTGATGACGGCCTTTGGATCTGTGGAAACGGCGGTGGAGGCGATGCGGCATGGCGCCAGCGACTATCTGACCAAACCGGTGAAAACCGAGGAACTGGTGCGGGTGGTCGAGCGCGCGATTCGGGAGGCAGCACTCCGACGGGAAGTTAGCCGCCTACGAAAAGAGGTCCACAAGGAGTACAGCTTCCATCAGATTCTCGGCAAGAGCAAGCCGATGCAAGCGGTCTTTGATCTCATTCGACGCGTGGCCGACAGCCCGACCAACGTGTTGATCACCGGCGAGAGCGGGACGGGAAAAGAACTGGTCGCCAAGGCCATTCATTACAATAGCGACCGGCGGGATGCTCCGTTTGTCCCGGTCAACTGCGCGGCCATCCCAGAACAGCTGCTGGAAAGCGAACTCTTCGGGCACATGCGCGGTTCGTTTACAGATGCCAAGATGGACAAGCGCGGGCTCTTTGAAGAGGCTCAGAAGGGCACGTTGTTTCTGGATGAAATCAGTGAACTGCCGCTCATGCTTCAGGCCAAACTCCTGCGCGCGATTCAGGAACGAGAGATCCGCCGCGTGGGGGCGACCAAATCCATTCCTGTGGACGTGCGCATCATCGCCGCCACGAACTTGAACCTCGCCGAGGAAGTGAAGCACAAGCGGTTCCGTGAAGACTTCTACTACCGACTCAATGTCATTGAGTTGCGGCTTCCGCCGCTACGGGAACGTCGGGAGGATATTCCGATCCTGGTGGATGCGTTTTTGAAGAAGTGCGCCGGCAGCAGAGGCAAGCAGGTCAAGGGACTCAGCGAATCCGCGCTCGCCATGTTGGCCGATTATGCCTGGCCGGGGAATGTGCGGGAGTTGGAGAACGTGATAGAGCGGGCCGTGACCCTGAGCCACGGGGACGTGATCGGTGCAGACGATTTGCCGGTGCAGGTGCAAGGTTCGCGCGGCGATCGCCGGATTCTCGATGAAGCCGCGGAGCACACCCTGCCGCTGCACGAGGTGGAGAAAGAGTACATCGTGAAAATTTTGGAAAAGACGGGCGGCAATAAGTATCAGGCCGCACATGTCCTGGGTATCGATCGAAAGACCCTGTACCGGAAACTCGCTGAGATCGAAGGCAAACCACACTCAGACGCGTAGATGCATCGTCTCACCCTCGCGCTGGGAGCCATCGGCGTGCAGTCCCCTCATCAGAAATCTCCCCTGCGCCAATACGGCGTTCCGCTGCTGCTGACGATCGGGATCTTCGCCCTGGATCTGTCGGCGCCCACCGGGATCGACCTGTGGTTGCTCTATGCGATTCCGGTGACTCTGATTGCCGCATCCTCCCTCGGGCCGGTGCCCCGCTCTTGTATGGGGGCGGTGGTGTTGCTGGCGCTCATCGGTCCTCTTGCGTCATCTGCCGAGTCCCTGCCGCTCCTCACATGGCTCAATCGTCTCTTCGGCATCGGGATCATGGGGATCGTGGCCGCGTTGATCGTCGGCCGTCGGTCTTCTCTTCTGAGCCCGGATACGAGATCCGGCCTGTCGGACGGGACGTTCGCGACGGCACAGACTGAGCGACATCGAACGGAGGCCGCCGACGCGCTGGCCACGGACGCGCGTGCCCTGGCTGAAGAAGCGGAGGTCGGTGCAGCGCTCGGAGAACGCCGTGTCGAAGCAGAACTGCATCAAGACAAGCTCCGTTTCGAAGGCATCGTGCACTCGGCGATGGATGCCATCGTGACGGTCGACGACGCGCACAAGATCGTGCTGTTCAACCAGGCGGCGGAAAAGATGTTTCAGTGGGGCGCCGAGGAAGTATTGGGACGGCCGCTGGATCGCTTGCTTCCCGAGCGTTTCCGTAGTGTCCATAATGAACACATCCGGGAGTTCGGCCGCTCCGGTATCACGGCGCGGCAAATGGGCGCGTTGGGCATGGTGACGGGGGTCCGGGCCAACGGGGAGGAATTTCCGATCGAAGCCGCGATCTCGCAGATCGGGACGGATGGGACGCGGTACTACACCGTCATCCTCCGTGATATGACCGAACGGAAACGGCTCGAACAGGAATTGGCGGAACGCGAGGCCCTCTTACGGGCGATCATCGAGACCGAGCCTGACTGTGTGAAACTGCTCAATCTGGATGGCACGGTCCGGACCATCAATGCGGCAGGGCTTGCCATGCTCGAGGCGACGAGCAGTGCCGAGGTCGTCGGCCGGGACATGTGTTTTCTGGTCACCGCCGAGTGTCGATCGCGCGTCCGTGAAGTGGTCGGTCAGGCCGGACGGGGAGAAGTGGGGCGATTGGAGGTTCAGATCGTCGGTCTCCTGGGGACTCCCCGGTGGCTGGATATGCACGTGGTGCCTCTGCGTTCAGCCGATGGCACTGTCACCGCGATCTTGGGAGTGACGCGCGATGTGACCGAGTGGAAAAAAACGGAAACGCGACTGCGCCAAAGCGAAGACCGGTATCGCCGGCTCCTGGCGGTCTTGCCGGATGCCATCCTGGTCAACCGTGAGGACCGGATCATTTTGATCAACGAACAGGGGCTTCGGTTGTTCGGAGCCCGGTCCGGAGAGGAGATCCTCGGAAAGTCGCTCTACGACTTGGCGCACCCCGACTACCACGAGTTGGTCGGTGCACGTATCCGGCATCTCCTGGAGCCAGGCAACACGGTGCCGGAAGTCGAGGAAAAGATTGTGCGGCTGGATGGGGTGAGTGTGGATGTGGCCGTCCGGGCCGCTCGGTTCCAAGACGAGGATGGGGTGGGGATACTGGTCGTCTTGCGGGACATTTCAATGCGCAAAGCGGCGGAGCAGAAGTTGCGGGAGAGCGAAGAGCGGCTTCAAAGTTTATTGGGGGCGATGGAGGATGTGATCTGGTCCTCGTCGCTGGATCAATCCACGATGTTTTATGTCAGTCCGTCCGTCAGGGAGATCTACGGCCGCTCCACCGACGCGTTTTGGGCCCGACCCTCGTTATGGCTGGAGGTCGTTCATCCTGATGATCGCGTGATTGCCGAACAGGCGCGACAGGCTCTTCTGACGACGGGTGAGTTCGATGTGGAGTATCGCATCGTCAGGCTCGACGGCGACCTGCGGTGGTTGCATGACCGCGGACGGATCATCAAGGATGCAGAGGGCCGTCCGTTGCGGATCGATGGCATTGCCAGTGACATCACGGAGCGGAAGCGCCTCCAAGCGCAACTGCGTCGGACGGAGCGAGTGGCTGAGCTTGGAACGGTGGCTTCCGGCATGGCGCACGAGATCGGCACGCCCATGAACGTGATTCTGGGCCGGGCCGAATACCTGATGGAGCGCACGAAGGAGGAGCCGGTCAGGAAGGGGCTCCAGACCATCGTCAGTCAGGTCGAGCGAATTACGCGGGTGATGAATCAGTTGCTGGCGTTTGCCCGTCGGCGTCCGATCGAACACCGTGCCTTGGACTTGCGCCGGACCATCGAGGACAACCTGGAAATTTTCCAAGAACGCCTGTCCCATAGCCGCATCAGCGTCGAAACCTCATTTGCCGACGCCTGCCCATTCGTGCACGCCGATGCCGATCAGATGAGCCAGGTCCTGATCAATCTGGTGATGAATGCGATTCATGCGATGCCTGAGGGAGGGGTCCTGAAGCTGGCATTGGCGCCGGACCGTGGGATGGTCCGGTTTACGGTGGCGGACAGCGGTCACGGGATGTCCCGCGACGTGATTGCCAAGGTGTTCGACCCGTTTTTCACCACCAAGGAGTTCGGAAAGGGAACCGGCTTGGGTCTGACGGTGGTGAAGGGCATCATTGAGGAGCACAGCGGTACGATCGAGGTGGAGAGTGAGCCTGGACAGGGCACGACCTTCACCATATGCCTGCCGGTCGATAAGAGCTGATAGCCTATCGCATATGGCATCGGCTCTTCGCCATGAGCTCCGCCCCTCCCGCTGTGGCGCTTCGGGACAGGGCCTTTTCGGGGGTGGGGCCTTTCTCGCCAGAACCCGATTCCTGTGCCCCCTGTTTGGTAAACCATTCATAGATTTTAGTATTTAAATTCAAGTATTTGGGACCTATTGTGAATTGCCGGAAATGGCACATCGTTTGCGTTATTTTGTGCTCATGGTGACGTATTCTGAAGGATCGCGTGCGGAAGGGCCCACACCAGCGGTGTTGCTGGTGGTGGAGGATGACAAGGATATGCGGAGCCTGCTCTGCGATGAGTTGTGGGGAGAGGGCTATCACTTGCGTGAAGCGAGCAATGGTGAAGAAGGGCTGGCTGCGGTCATGCGGGCGGCCCCTGATTTGATCGTGACCGATTTAAAGATGCCGGATGGGGGTTTCGAATATGTCCATCGATTGAGGCGCTGTGTGCCTGAGTGCCCCATTATCGTGATGACTGCCTTTGGTGATGCCCAGACAAAAGACGAGGCGCTGAAAAACGGTGCCACGGCCTATTTCGACAAGCCGGTTCGGCTGTCGGAATTGAAAGCCACGGTGAAGCAACTGTTGCAGCATCCCGGAGGCCGACCGGCGGATGGACTGGTACATTGAACATCGGCGGTGGCGGATACGTGTTTTCGCGAGGTCTCCCCCCAACGGGGGAGGGTTGTCTTCGTCGTGGCAGGCGTAGTACAAAGGGGGCCTCGCTAGTGTAGAGAGGCCCCGCGTGGTTCCCATCGAAACGAGGAGTGATGAGATGGCCGGATCTCAATCACAGGCAACGTCCCATTCTCCCTTTACCGATCCGATTCTGGCTGCTCGTTTAGAGGCTCTGAAGCAATTGGCTGGTGGGCTGACTGACCGTGTCGTCGTGATGGATCGGGAACTCAATGTCGTGTACGCGAATGACGCCGCTTGGGCCGAATCCGGGGCCTCGCCCGCAGTCACCAAGCCAGCCAAGTGTTATCAAGCGTTTGTCCAAATGACCGATCCTTGCGGGACCTGTCCCGCTGAGTCGGTGTTTACGACGGGAGAGGTGCTCACGGTTTCCTGCAACACATCCGGCGATGGGACGGCCTGTGGTATGCACCAGGCATTTCCATTGGTATCGTCTTCAGGGGAGGTCGCCTCGGTCCTCGTGTTGTTTCATAAGCGGCCGGAGTTGCTCAACATTCCAACGTCGCTGTCGCAGCAAAGGCTCGGGCGGTCGCGCCCGGAACGGACCGAATCGAGATTGGGCGATCTGGTCGGCGCGAGTCAGGCCATGCATCAGTTGTTTGAGATGATCCGGTTGGTGGCCGACAGTTCGGCCACGGTGTTGATCCAGGGGGAAAGCGGCACGGGAAAAGAACTAGTGGCCCGGACGATTCACCAGACCAGTTATCGTCGCGATAAGCCCTTTGTGGTGGTTGATTGCGGGGCGCTCCCGGAAACGTTGTTGGAGAGTGAACTGTTCGGCCATGTGAAGGGGGCATTTACAGGGGCGGCAGGGGCCAAGCCAGGGCTATTCGAAGAGGCTGACGGGGGCACGATTTTTTTAGATGAGATCGCCGATACGTCTCCGACCTTCCAGGCTAAGCTCCTGCGAGTCTTGCAGGAAGGGGAGATCAAGCGAGTCGGCGGAACGCAGCCGATCAAAATCGATGTCCGCGTCATTTCGGCTACCAACAAGGATTTGACGGATCTTGTAAAGGCCAAGGTGTTTCGTCAAGACCTCTACTATCGGTTGGCCGTGTTGCCCGTTCATCTGCCGCCTTTGCGTGACCGGAGAGGCGATATTCCTTTGTTAGTGTACAAGTTTATCGAGGATTCCTGCCAGCGGCATCGTCAGGAATTGCGTCAGGTGAGCGAAGAAGCCATGCGCGCCTTGACTGCAGCGCCTTGGCCGGGAAATGTGCGAGAACTGCAGCATTACATTGAGCGCGCGGTGGTGACAACGACTCACAGGGAGCTGACGTGTGCGGATCTGGTCGCGGTGGGATCTGCTCCTGCTGATGGTGGCGACCTCCGGACGGTTGGCCGTGGTGCAGCGCGGCAGGCTGAGCGGGTTCGTATCCTTCAGGCGCTGCAACAGACCTCAGGGAATCGGCTGCAAGCGGCCCGGTTACTCAAGATCAGTCGGGCGAGTCTCTATAACAAGCTACACGACCTGGGCATTCAATAGCTCAGGTGCGTACCAGGATTTTCTGTCGCCTCTCCTCTCGTAATTCACTCAATTCTTCTTTCTAATCAGCCAGATCCTTCTTCATTTCCAGCTCGTGTTAATGAGCGTCTGCCCCTTCTTGCCCCAAAAAGCATGATCGACCGTCCATCATTTTGGACAGTGTAAATCATTGTTTTATAAGCGTTATCGTTGGTGGCGTGATCGGCTGTCTAATAGCCTGGAAAACTGTAGCATTTCACGCCTGTTCCGTTATTCCTACGAGAGCGTTCAACATATTGTAAATATAGAATAAAGTCTGTTGATAGTGATTTTGCCTTCTGGGCATATCAATTGCGTTGTAGCCGCAGTGCTGGTGAAGGTGCGGGTGATTAGGACCGGCCTCCGAATAACCTGCTCCCTCAAACTTTGAGGACATCCTTCACCAGCCCTTTTTCCTTTTGGAGCGTTTCGTGGAGGGAGCGAGGAGAGGCCGGGGGTAGCCGGGGTCCTGCCTGACGGAGGCCGGTCACACGACCACGTTTTTTAACCACTCCCGCGGAAGGGCGCGGGAATTTATTAAGGAGGGAGGCCGACATATGAGGTCTTCAGTGCATGTGTCACAGCGCAAGCGCATACGCCCTGGGGCGTTGCGTAAGCTGCAGGCGGCGCTGCTAACGGGCAGTTTGCTCGCGGCGCCGTGGGTGTTTGCGGCCGGGCCGGGTGATCAGTCGCATGAGGGACATGCGACGCCGGTTACCATGCCGGGCTGGACCCAGACCCTGAAGGGTCAGACCGTGGTGGAAAACGCCATGGAGGGTCGTGCGGGTAATGCAGAGAAGATGGAGATGCAGCACCACCGCCTGATGGAGAAGTTGGAACAACAGGCGCAGACGGATGCCAAGGCGCAGCAGACCTCCGGTGCATTCAATGAAATGTCGATGATGCACCAATATATGGGGCAAGACGGGAGCAGCTTCCTGTTGGCGTCCGATTCGTCGAAGGGCGAACCGGTGATGACGTCAGGGGGGAAATGTCCCGCCAATGCGCCGGTCAAGAAATTCGACGTCTCGATGATCAACATCGAGATCAGTTTGAATCGGTGGCTCGACTTCTATCCTGGGTATATGTACGTCCACACCGGGGATATCGACAAAGTTCGCGCCGAGGAAACCAAGAACAAAGAGGCACGTGAAAAGGACGGATTCGATCCTGGAGCGGTGACCACTGGAAACCAGGGCGATGCGATTCAGCCGTTGGTGCTTCGTGCCAACCAGGGCGATTGCGTCAAGATGACGCTGCGTAACCAACTGGAGGGCGAGGACGGCAGCTTGGTCATCCAGGCCTCCAGCATGATCGTGAGCGCCACGGGGAAGCCTGCGACGACGACGAATCCGGATACGGTTGTCTCGCCGGGCAAGACGCAGGATTTCGAATGGTATATCCATCCGAACATGCAGGAAGGTGTGCGGCAGTTTCACTCATGGAGCCACGATCGCGAGTTGACGGTGTTGGGCCTCTTCGGTGCCTTCATCGTTGAGCCGAAGGGCTCCAAGTACCTCGATCCGCTCGGCACGGGCGCCGCGCCCGATACGACCAGCGGATGGCAGGTCATGGTCGACAACGGCTCGGGACCGGACTTCCGCGAGTTCGTGTTGTTCTATCACGAAATCGGCGATGAAGCGTTCCGTCCGCTGAACAAGAAGGGTGACTTCTTGCCGCAGCGCGATCCATTGACGGATGCCTATCGTCCGGGTGGCCGTGCGATCAACTATCGCAGCGAGCCGTTCGGCATCGATCAGATGCATTTGCAACATGAATATTTCGGCTTCGAAGATGAGTCGCTGGCCTACAGCGCCTACACCTTCGGTGACCCGCCCACCACGGTGGCCCGTGGCTACCTCGGTGATCCGGTCAAGTGGCGTTTGGTGCACGGTGGATCAGAAGTGTTCCACTCCCACCATCCGCACAGCGGAACGATCCGCTGGCAGCGCAGCCCGCGTGCCGATCAGGAAGAGCATTGGTATAAGGGACAGGACGGACCGGTGAAGTATCCGGTGGTCCGAACGAAGTCCGATCGGGTGGACGTGGAAGTGGTTGGTCCGTCCGAAGCGCTCGACCTGGAACCGGAATGCGGCGGCGGTGGCTGTCAGCATCTGGCCGGTGAATTCCTCTATCACTGCCACGTGGCGCATCACTATGTCGCGGGTATGTGGGGGTACGGCCGGTTCTACAACACCTTGCAGGTGGGCAATGCCCACACTGACACGATGCCGGATATGCGCGAGTTGCCGGATCGTCAGGGCCGTATGAAGCAGGGTGTCTCGTCGGATAAGTTGATCGGTTCGACCGTCGACTGGTTCGGCAAGACCTTCAAGATCGTCGATAAGAGCCAGAAGACGAACTGGAAGTCCGATCCTGTGATCGTGAACATCAAGGATTGGGTCGAGATGTTCGTCCCGGCCCAAGGTCAACCGGGCCACACCAATGATGAGAAGGGCCAGATCATGGCCTACGATTCGACGGTGTGGGACTGGAAGTGGGATGGCAACATCGCCCGTGGCGAGCGGGAAAGCACCGCTCCCAATCCGAAGTATGCATGGGCCGCGAAGTGGGATGACAGCACCAGACCGGCGATCCTGTTCGATCCGACGACAGGGAAAATGGCCTGGCCGTTGTTCAAGCCGCACTTCGGCAAGCGCGTGCCGTTCTCGGCGAACCACAGTGGTGCGCCATGGTTGGAGCCGATTCACCAGGATGCAAACGGTGAGCGGACCTCCGAGCCGGCGATGCCGGGCGAACAGGGTCGTTGGAGCCTGTGCCCTGACAACGCCAATCGGAAGCATTACAACATTCACTTTGTCCGCATGCCGATCACCCTGGCCAAGAAGCAGGGAAAAGAGCCGGCCATGGTGGATAAAGATGGTCTGATCTACGTGCTTCACGAAGAAGAGCGTTTGACCAGAGCCAATGACGATCTGAAACTCCCCGCTGTCATCCGCGCCAACGTGTATGACTGCGTGGACTTGTTGTTGACCAGTGAATGGGACGACGACGATTACACGAACTTCCAGTCGTCCAAAATCAACATCCATCCTCACTTCTTCCAGTTCGACACCGGGAACTCGGACGGTGTGATCTCCGGGATGGAGTATGAAATGTCGGTCCGGCCGTTCACCATGTGGGGGAAGAAGACCAAGCATGGATTGCCGGCTCCGATGGTTGCGAAGCTTGTCGGCGAGGTGAAGGCCGGCGCTTCCTCCGTGAAGATCCAGATGGCGCCCGGCGCCACGGCGTTCCACGTCAACACCGAGTTGATGGTGGGCATGGATTGCTTGGAGAAGGGCAACGATCCGGCGGCCTCATTGCCGCGGGATAAGAGCTGTCAGGAAGTCGCTCGTGTGAAGGACATCAAGGGCGATATGGTCACGTTCTTCAAGCCACTGAAGCACCATCACCCGGCTGGCGATCTCGTGTCGCCGGAGTTTGTGCGCTATCGGTGGTGGGTGGACGTGGATATGGGTACCGTGTTCTGGCATGACCACGCGTTCGGTGCGACGACCTGGCCCCATGGCGGGTTCGGCGTGACGATCGTGGAGCCATTCGGATCCACCTATCATGATCCGAAGAACGGCAAGTTGGTGTATAGCGGTCCGATCGCGGATATTCACAGCAACGAGCCGATCGGTGCAGGTGTGGGCGGCAGCTTCCGTGAGTTGATGGTCTCCATCCACGACACGGTTCCGCACACTGTCAACGTCATCGAAGCCGGCAATCCTCCCGGACAGCCGATCGAAGTGGCGTTGGAAGCAGGAAAGACGGTGTCCTTCCAGATGCCGGACAAGATCCTGAATGCGCCGAACAAGTACATCAACGGCGGTACGCACACGACCGGTAGCGGTTTCAACTTCCGCGCGGCTCCGTTTGCACAACGCCTGTCCAACAATCCGGACACCTCCAAGCTGTTCAGCAGCGCGATCCACGGTGATCCGGGCACCCCGCTCTTGCGGGCGTACACGGGCGACACCATGGTGTTCCGCCTGTTGCATCAGCTGATGAACGAATCCCACGTCTGGACGATCGCCGGACATACCTTCCTCACGGAGCGGTATGCAGCGGATGCCAATCGGAAGAACTCGATTCACGTCGGGATCGCCGAGCGGTATGACCTCGTCACCAAGGCGGGTGGATTCCAGGGGATGCCGGGTGACTACATCCACTTCAATGGCAGAACGTCACACTTCGCCGAAGGTGGATGGGGCATCATCCGGGTGCTCGACAAGGAAGTGGCGGACTTGAAGCCGTTGCCCAGAGGAACCAATCCTCTCGGGATCCCAGCGACTCCCAATTCCGTCTGTCCGTCGGATTCTCCGGTGAAGAGCTTCAACGTCGTGGCGTTGGATCGCCCGATGAAGCTCAATCCGAAGGCGCCGGATGCGATCGAGGTGGACTTCGAGCGGAAGATCGAAATGACCATGCCGGAAGGCAAGATCTTCGCGCTGGAAGAAGAAGCCGCGACCGTTGCGGGCAACGTGATGCCGAATCCGCTCACGCTGCGCGCCAATCTGGGCGATTGCATCAAGGTGAATCTGAAGAACAAGATGAAGGCGAGCCGGGCGTCGTTCTTTGCGCCGGGTCTGGCCTTCGATCCGAAAGACAGCCAGGGCTTGAACGTCGGCAACAATGCCGGCGAGCAGACTGTGGCTCCGGGCGAAAGCCGCACCTATACCTATTACGCGCATCCTTTGAACAAGGAAACGACGTCATTGGTGTGGGACGGTGGCAACATCGTCGTCAATCCGCGTAACGGATTGTACGGCGCGATCGTCATCGGTCCGAAGGGATCGCAGTATCGTGATCCAGTCACCGGTGCCGATGTGTCGCAGAAGAATGCATGGCGGGCCGACGTCATTGTCGACACCACCATTTCCGAAAACGTCGGCAAGCGGAATTACCGTGACGTGGCCCTCTTCTTCCAAGATGAGGACAACATCATTGGAACCGCGTTCATGCCCTATGTGCAGAACGTGGCCGGTTTGACATCGGTGAACTACCGTGCCGAACCGTACAAGTTCCGCGAAGAACAAGGGTGCTCGTTGGGCAAAATCTTCCAGCCTTGCGCGGTAGACAAGCCCGAAGATCCCGTCACGCCTCTGATCGAGGCGCATGCGGGTGATGCGCTCCGTATCCATGTGATCGGGGCGAACAGCGAGCAGAACGGCATGTTCAGTGTCGAAGGCCACGAGTGGCCGATCGAACCGTACATGCCGGGTGCCGACATGATCAGCGTGGTGGAGTATGCCGGGTCTGAGATCCTCGATGTCTTCATCCGTGGCGGTGCGGGCGGACCGTATCGTCAAGTGGGTGACTTCGTGTGGTCGAATGCACGGCTGCCCTACACGCAGTCCGGACAGTGGGGCTATCTGCGCGTCTTGCCGACTGGCGATTCGCGGATTCAGCCTCTCAGCGCAAGTGGCGCAGGTGCACGTCAAGCCGAGGTGCTGCCTGAGCCGCAGGCGATTCCGACTGCCATGAAGTAAGCGGGTCAGTCATGGCGTAACACCGGATGGGGGAGCTGCCTGTATCACGCAGCTCCCCCATCTGTGTTTTGAGTGTCGAGAGGAATTACGTGATGGGTTCCAGGTATGATCGAGCCTGTCTGTTGATCATACCTGGACCAATCATAGAGGAGGCCGGACGTGACACTAGGTACCATCATTCAGAGTAAAGAGCAGACGATGAAAAAGAACTATTTCGGGTGGATGCTAGGACTGGCGACGGTTGCTCTCGCGTCGTCCCTTGCGGGCAGTCCTGCGTCAGCCTATGAAGAAATCACCGTGCCGGACGGGGGGACACTGACGGGAGTCGTGAAGCTGGAGGGCACCGTTCCAAAACCGAAAGGATACAACCTCACGACGCTACCTGACCCCTTCTATTGCGGGCGCATTTCCGACGGGGAAGGCTGGCGCATTCTGCAACCGTTCAACGTCGGACCGGGGGGCGAGTTTCGTGAAGTCGTGGTGTACCTGGAGGGCGTGGATAAAGGGAAGCCGTTCGCTGAAAAAGAGGTGCCTCAAATTGAGGCGAAGGATTGCCTGTTCCTGCCGTTTACGACCGTGGTGCGAGATGATCAGTCGGTGACGGTCGTCAACATGGACCCGGTCATGCACGACATTCAGGCCTACGAAACGTCGAATTTAGGTGCGCGCGTGTTGTTCAACGTTCCGCTTCCCATGAATCCGCAACATCCGCGCAATTTTAAGGATCGTACCGAAGCCGGGATGTATCACAAACACATGGCCGGTCCGCCGATGAAAGAGCTGGTGAAACTCAGCAAAGGCCGCCGGATCTTCGTCATGCAATGCGGTTTCCACGCCTATATGGAAAGCTGGGGTGTGGCTATCACGAATCCGTATTTTGCCAAGACGGACGAGCAGGGCCGGTTCACGATGACCGATGTACCGCCGGGCACCTACAAGCTGGTGGTCTGGCATCCCTATGTCAGGACGGCGACGGAGCAAACTGTCACCATTGGTCCGAAGGGGACCGTTGAGACCACAGTCGGGGTTCCGGCGCCGACAGGGCGGCTCTATGCCAACGAGGTGCTGGACCATGCCTATACCCGCTACAACGTGACCGAGGAAGCGAAGAAGGAAATCGATCCGCTGCTCCAAAAGCAGGGGCATTGAAAGAGGACGGAAGCGGTCGACCCACGCGATCAGGAGCTGATCGCGTGGGTTGACGGCTGATAGCTGAAAGTCGAGCGGCCATGACCAGAACAGTGGGAATCAACATCGTGCTGGCAGTGGTACTCCTGATGGGCTTCCAGGCTCAGGGGCTAGTCCACGCCGACCATGAATTGCCGAAGCCGCCGCCGCTCTGGTCTCCGCTTGATGATGTGGAGTGGCTGGCGCTGATCGAGGTGCCAAATGGGATGGCTGAGGTGCCGGCCGGCCCGTTCCTGATGGGAAGCGATCCGAAGTTTGATCGGGCAGCGGGGCCGCAGGAACTGCCTCAGCATCAGGTCTATGTGGATGCCTTCAACATCGACCGGTACGAGGTCAGCAACGTGCACTACCTCCGGTACGTGCTGGCGACGGGCGCGGCCTGGCCGCATTACTGGCGTGCGCAGCCGTTTCCGGAGAAGATGGCCAAACATCCGGTGATCGGCGTGTCCTGGCGGGAAGCCGATGCCTATTGCCGGTGGCGCGGGGCTCGTCTGCCGACCGAAGCCGAATGGGAAAAGGCGGCGCGAGGTGAAGACGGGCGGATGTTTCCCTGGGGTAATGAGCCGGCAGGTTGGATCAAGAGCAACATCGCCCATCCAGGTTCGAAGCGCGGGGCCAAATATCCGCCGCTGGCGAATGTCGATCGCTACGACAATGGCGTAAGCCCGTACGGGGTGCATCAGCTGGCCGGCAATGTGAGTGAGTGGGTCTCCGATTGGTTCGATCCGGAGTATTACCGACGCCAGGAGAACCGCAATCCCCAGGGGCCTGCGTCGGGCCAAGACAAAGTGTTTCGCGGAGGATCATGGAATGAAGATCCTGAGGTGGCCCGTTCCGCCGGACGTAACTCCGGGGGGCTGGACCACTGGAGTTATTTGACGGGGTTTCGCTGCGCAATATCGGGTGAGAGTGGTCGTCAGCTCTCGTCCATCGATTCAGCCAGTGTGAGGAATGCGGATCGATGAGGTTTGACGGCAGGACAACAAGGAGGCCAGAGATGAGACGACAACGAATCGGCATATTGAAGAAACGGGTACGGTTGGCACAGGCGCTTGTGATCGGGGCGGCGCTCTTTGCACTGGCCCCAGCCGCACGAGCGTTGGATACGCAGGACATCGTCATCGAGTGGACTGCGGAAGGTAAGAAGATTGCACAGGAGCGGGTCGCAAAGTGGAAGACCAAAGAAGAAATGGTCCTCATTCCGGCCGGCGAATTCCTCATGGGGAGCAATAAGAAGACGGATCGTCTGGCCTATCGGAGCGAGATTCCCCAGCGCTCGGTGTACCTGGATGCGTTCATGATCGGTAAGTATGAAGTGACCGCGCTTGAATACCTCAAGTTTGTGCTGGCCACGGATCGACTGCCGCAGCTGGATTGGCGGTACGACGGAGGAAACTTCCAGGATACGATGGCGCACCATCCCATTATGCATGTCAACTGGTACGACGCGGATGCGTATTGCAAATGGGCGGGAAAGCGGTTGCCGACCGAGGCTGAGTGGGAGAAGGCGGCGCGTGGGGTAGACGGGAGATTGTTTCCGTGGGGCAGCGAATATGCGGGTCCGACCCGGGCCAATTTCGGCAGAACCGGATTGTCCGGGCCGGTGCGGGATCGTCCGGAGCGGTTGCTGCTCTATCCGCCGATCATTTCCGTCGACAAGTATGAGAATGCGCTGAGCCCGTACGGTTTGTATCAAACAATCGGGAATGTGGCCGAGTGGGTTTCCGATTGGTACGACCAGGATTATTACAAGACGGCACCGGGCCGAAACCCGAAGGGGCCGGAGACCGGCTCGCAGAAAGCGTTTCGCGGCGGTGGGTGGATGGACAGCACCACCACGATGCGGGCAGCGATGCGGAACGGGACTGATCCGAAGACGAAGATCAATTGGATGGGCTTCCGTTGCGCGCAGGACGTGAAAGAAGGAGCCGCGAGCCCCGTGTCCTACTCGGGGTCGGTGGAAAAATAGTCGAGACAGAATGGGACGATTACGTAACATGCTGATGCCTCGGGCCGGCGAGCGCTATGCAGCAAGCCAACGGGAGAGCCATGATGGCTCTCCCGTCACCACAGCCCAAGGAGGGGGGCATTATGCAGAAACGGATGAGACGTGGGATCGGTGGAGTTGTTTGTGCGGCACTTGCGATCGCCGCGGTGCTCGGTGTTTCTTGTGCGCAGCCGGCATCGGCTGAGGAAGGCACCGGGAACATGGTGTTCTTCAGGGGCGGGTTCATGAATTTGAACCAGGACCGGGGCGGGCAGATTTTTACGGATACCACCGGGATCGCGGGCGCCAACGGAGGTAATGCCGGATGGTATGCCGGTGCGGGGTTGGATCTGGTCATGTCGAAGGATGTCTGGGGCGGAATGGACAAAACCTGGGTCATCGGTGAAATCGGGGTTCAATTTAACAGCATCAATTCATCCCGCGTGAATAATGCATCCGGGAGCATTGTGAATCGGACATTGAACGACACCCTCGTCACAGATGTCCGGGATGTACAGCTCACCATGGTGACGATCGACGTGGCGCCGAAGATCAAGTTTATGGAAGGCAGCGCGTTCAGGCCCTGGATCATTCCGGTCGGGTTGGACATCCATGTGATCAGTCCCCCGTCGAACCGGACGCAGTATCTCGACCTTGGTGTGCAATTCGGTGGAGGATTTGAATACGCCGTCTGGAAGGCGTTTAAAGTCGGCGTCGATGCGCGGTATCACCTGACGGCGCGTCTGACCGGCACAAACAACGACTACTTCCAGGTCGGGCCGTATGTCGGGATTTCGTTCTAGGAGGGAATGGAGAGGATAGCCACGACACCCTGTTTCAGGATTGCGAATTCGGCTGTAGGCAAAGGACTGCCACGCTGCCATGCCGGTCGGCGTCGAGCGACCCGATCGGTATGGCAGCGGTCCTAGACGCAGGACTCACGAGGTCTGGCTTTGGTGAAGATCGCGGTGTATCTTCCGGTCGACTGTTCCTTGCCCTGCCCCCTGGGTGAAGAGGCGTGGCGACATACGTTCATCCACAGCCTCGAGCAGAGCGAATCCGGGCGCTCACAGGTCGTCACCTTTGCGAGGTTGCCTGAGTACATTGAGGTCGCGTTACAGGTGATCGGAGAATCCGTACGGATTCCAGGATCCTGGGCCACGGTGAATGGACAACGCATGTCCAGTCTGGTGGCGCTATGGAATCGATTGGATTGTTATCGACAGAGCCTCGCCGTCGCAGACAGGCCGTCGTTTTGTGCGAGCCAGGTCGGTACGCTCCGGGCCAAGCTGAACTGCAGCGTGGAGTTGTGTTCGGCTCCCTGTCAGTTTCTGTGTCGTCAGTGCACCCCGATCGGTAGGCATCCATCGACTGCGATGGTCCATCCAGAGGCACAGGTGTTGGCCGTGTTGGGTGAAATAGACTGGTGTCCGAATCTGCGCCGTCCTGCCCACCTCTGACGCCCCCTGCCGTGCCGCTTCGTTCTCTCCTCGGTCATAGGTTACTCATTCATGAGAAAGGACAATCCTGTGTTTGCACTGGTGTGGATTCATCTGTTGGCCGCTGTGGTGTGGGTAGGAGGCATGGTGTTTTTGTCCGTCGTGTTGGTGCCGGTGTTGAGGCGGGATGGCGCTTTCGCTCAGCATGCCCTGCTTTTCCGGACGGTCGCCTATCGGTTCAGGGCTGTCGTGTGGGGAGCGATGGGAATATTGGTTGCCACCGGGCTCACGCTGGCCGTGGGCCGATCGATTCCGCTGACCGAACCGTCGCATTGGCCGACGATTTTTGTCGCCAAGATTGGATTAGTGACCCTCCTGTTTACGTTGACGCTGCTGCACGATCTCGTCGTCGGGCCGCAGGTGCGACGAAGTCTGGGAACCCCTGAAGCCGAGAGGACTGCGCGGGACCGCATGCTGCTCCGCTATTCGGTACTCGTGCCGCGTATGTCGTTACTGATTGCGCTGCTGGTGCTCCTACTGGCCGTCGTTCTTGCCCGCACGTAGCCGAATGACCACATGAGTCATTCTCGTCGTTGGTGAAGTGTCGTTCCTTGCTCGTCGAAGAGCGTCTAGGGTATGGACCACAGCTTTGGCCGAGGAGGAGCGATGGTCCTCTCGTTGCCCGTGCCATGAGCCATCGGCCCGGTCTCCAGCGGGGGACGCTGTACGTGACGGGTGTCAGTGGACAGCGACGCAGCCACTCTTGTAGCCTGTCGCGCTGCTGCGCCGCCGTCCGTATCGAGTTGCTGAAGCCGTGTAGCCAGGAGTATGGATGAATACTCCGGACTAGTGGCGCTGGAGCGAGTGGAGGAGGCGTTCAGCCTGGGCCTGGCTGGTGAGAGCCATTTTGATCATGACGCCGCAGAGCGTGAACACCACTGCATTGAGCAGGAAGAACACCGCTGCGAACGAGCCGGTTGTAAACGCCCAGGCGTCGGAGTTTGCCCGGTGACGTTGCAGCACCCTGGTTTCCTCTTCCCTGATTTGAGCGGTGAGATCCTGGATCGTATCCATCGTCCGGTTCTGCTGATTGACCGCCACGACGGATTTGGCAAAGGGAAGCCCTTGTGTGCGGCGTGTGACGATGGCATGGTCCATTTCTTCTGATCGTTGCTCAACTTGCGTGGCAAGATAGGCGACCCGATCCTGCTGGACAGCATTGTCCCTGGTCAGGCCTCCGATCCGGCTGACTTGGCTCTCCAGGGTCGTCAGCGCGTCGCGATAGGGCGTGAGGTAGTCATCGGATCCGGTAATGAGGTACCCGCGTTGGCTGGTTTCAGCCCCGGTTACAGTGCTCAGCATGCGTTCCAATTCAAGCAGCACTTGCTCGCTTTTGGTGGCCCAGTTATTGGAAGTCTTGAAATGCACTAGGCTGAGAAAGCAGGCCGCGACGATGGACTCAACGGCTATAAATCCTACGACAAGGGCAACAATCAGGCCTTTGCCGGCGAAGATTCGACGGAGCATAGGGACACCTCCCGACTGAGACTAATACGTCCATTATAGGAGTAACGACTGCTGAGGGACGATGTCAACCCGACACATGCTCCTAGGTGTCCCGAGCTCTGTCCGAATGTTCCGTTGAGGACCGGATTGAATGTTCGGGAGATGCGAGGGGCCATCGAATGGTCGTCGCGTGCCACTTGCCCATGCGCTCGGTTGTTCGTCTTTTTCTGAATCCAATGTATCCCTGCGTGGCTCTTAACAACTGAGGATGGAGCGGCGCATGACTTTGACAGGGGGGTGAAGCATGGCAAGGGTGGTCATTATCGGGGCGTCCATCGGCGGGTTACCGGCAGCCTATGAAGCCCGGGAATTGCTGGCGAAGAAACATACGGTGACGGTGATCTCGAATGTAGAGTCCTTCCACTTCGTCCCGTCCAATCCGTGGGTGGCCGTCGGCTGGCGAACCCGAAAGGATATCAGCTTTGCGCTAGGCCCGGTGCTGGAGAAAAAGGGGGTCGACTACATTCACGCCATGGCCGAGCGGATTGAGCCGGAACAGAATCGTGTGATCACTTCAAAGGGTGACGTGCCCTATGACTACCTGATCATTGCCACCGGACCGAAACTCAACTTCGGCGCGGTGCACGGACTGGGGCCGAGCGGATACACACAATCCGTGTGCAGTGTCGACCATGCCGAGCAGGCCTGGGGAAGCTACCAAGCCTTTCTCAAAGATCCCGGCCCGATTGTGGTGGGGGCGGCCCAAGGCGCCTCCTGTTTCGGCCCGGCCTATGAAATGGCCTTCATCCTGGATGCCGATCTCCGCAAAAAACGACTCCGTAAAAAGGTGCCGATCTATTTTGTGACGCCGGAACCCTATCTCGGTCATATGGGGCTCGCAGGGGTGGGCGCATCCCGCCGCATAATGGAGGATGAGTTTGCCGAGCATTCGATCACGCCGCTCTCCAATACCGCGATCAAAGAGGTGCAGCCGGGTAAAGTCCTGCTGGAAGGAGGGCAGGAGGTCCCTTTCCGGTACTCGATGATCATCCCGCCGTTCGCCGGTGTCGATGCGGTGGCGGGGACCCCGGGGCTGTGCAACCCCAAAGGATTTGTGAATATCGATGCCTACCAAGCGAATCCCAAGTATAAGAATATCTATTCGGTCGGGGTCTGTGTGGCCATTCCGCCGGTGGAGCAGACTCCGATTCCGACCGGTGCGCCCAAGACCGGCTACATGATCGAGTCGATGGTGTCGGCGGCGGTGCACAACATCAAGGCCGACATCGACAATGATCCGAAACGCGAAACCGCAACATGGAATGCGATCTGTCTCGCCGACATGGGGGACACCGGCGTGGCCTTTGTCGCGTTGCCGCAAATGGCACCGCGCAATGTGACGTGGGCGAAGAAGGGCAAGTGGGTGCATCTGGCCAAAATTGCGCTGGAGAAGTATTTCTTGCGCAAGATGAAAAAAGGCGTGAGTGAGCCCTACTACGAGAAGGTGCTTCTAAAAGCCCTGGGGATCGCTAAGTTGGAAGGGCCGGCGTAATCGGGAGCGAGAGGGGACATCGCGTGGCCACGGTCACGAAGGGCGTGACATGATCGACCAGGGGTTGCGTGCGGTGTTGGCAGGCATACCTGTCGGCTTGCAACTTGGCGCGACGGGGACAGGCGGCGCGATTCTGGGTTTTCCGCTGATGGTCTATCTCGTCGGGATCCCCGTGCAGCAGGCCGCGGCGATGTCGCTTATGATTGTGGCCACCTCGTCGATGTTCGGGGCGTGGGAGTATGGTCGACAGGGGTTGGTGAGGGCCAAGGCTGCGGCAGCCTTCAGCTGGACCGGCGCGATCGGCTCGTGGGGCGGCGCGTTCGGGCATCGCGTGGTTCGCGAGGAAGTCCTGTTGCTGCTGTTCGGACTCTTATTATTGTCGGTCAGAATCGTGATGATGCGGCGCGGGTCGGTGTCCTCGGAGGCCGGCAGGGAAGAAACGTGTGCGACGCAGTTCCCGCGCACCTGCTGGCTGAAGGTCGGTGGGATCGGGTTGGCGGTGGGAATCATGAACGGATTATTCGGGGTGGGCGGCGGATTCATGGTTGTTCCGGCGTTGATCTTATTCCTGGGATTTCCCAATCGATCGGCCGTCGGTACGTCTCTGAGCATCATCGCGCTGATTTCTATCGGCGGGGTGGTGGGGCATCTGCAGTTCGGATCCGTCAACTGGCCGCTCACGGCCTATGCGCTTTTGGGGAGCTTGACCGGCATGGTGCTGGGCGTGCGCCTCGGGGCGTGGTTGCCGGCGACCGTCATGGGGCGAGTCACTGCTTCGATCACGGTCATGATCGCAGTCAGTCTGATCGTGATCAATCTGGCCAAGTTGTTCGGGCTGCAAGGCTGAGGAATCCTTTTCCATCCGTCCGCCTCTTACCCGGTAACGGAGAGGAGGTGAGAAGCGATGACGATCAATCAATGGCTTCGGTTCATCGCCGGGGGCGTGGTGCTTCTCGCGGTTGTGCTGGGCGCCACGGTCCATCCCTACTATAATTATCTTACGGCGTTCGTGGCGGTGAATTTGATTCAGTCGGCCTTTACCGGCTGGTGTCCGATGATGGCTCTCTTGCGGAGGCTGGGTGTTCAGGAATAACAAAGCGTCTGTGAAGGCCGGATGGTTGGGGCTCGTGCTCCTGGTCCTGTCGGGCTGCGGACAGTCGCAGGAGCCGTCTCGGCCGGGAGAGACCCCGTCCGCGACGGCGATTCAGCCCGCCATTCAGGTGCCGGTGATCGAAGTGAAGACCAGTCAAGTTCCCGTGACCGTCGAGGTGACCGGGCAGGTGACGGCGGTCTATCAAGCGACGCTGAGCAGCCGTATTCAGGGCACCATCGACAATCTACTGGTCCGCGAGGGCAGTGTCGTGCGGAAAGGGCAGACGTTGCTGGTGCTCGACAATCGGGATCTCCAAGCGGAATTGTCTCGTGTGTCGGCGGAGCTCGAGAATGCTCAAGCGCACAGCCACCGTATGGAGGATCTTTACCGGAAGGATGCGGTGTCTAAGCAGGAGTTAGAGAATGCCACGCGCGGGCTGCGGGTGGCCGAGGCCGCGCGCAAGGCCGTGTTGGCACAATTGAGTTATACGATCGTGAAGGCACCGTTCGACGGTGTCATCACGGAGAAAAAGGTTGAGATCGGTGAACTGGCCTCCCCCGGGCAGCCGCTGCTCAAGATGGAAGACCCTGAACAACTGCGGCTGGAAGCGACCGTAGCTGAGAGCGACGTGCGGGTGGTGTCGGTCGGGTTCTTGGTCCCGGTGGTCATCGATGCCCTGGGGACCGATCCCCTCAAGGGGAAGGTCTCGCAAATTCTTCCCGCCGGTGATCCCCAGACTCACACCTTCACGATGAAGGTGGAGCTTCCTAAAACGGCTGGTCTCAAGTCAGGAATGTTCGGCCGGCTCCGCCTTGAAAAAGGGATGACCACGACGCTGCTCCTCCCAAAATCGGCCTTCATCGAGCGGGGCGAGCTGGCGAGTTTGTTCGTCGTCGGCAGCGACCGAGTCGCACGTCTTCGATGGGTCAAGATCGGGCGCACCTTTGAGCAGGGGATTGAGATTCTGTCCGGTGTCGATGCCGGCGAGCGAGTCATCGTGGACGGAACAAAGGGGCGGGACGGGGCGTTGGTGCAGGAGATGACGGCAGTCGCATCGCCGTCTCCGGGATCGTGACTCGGCCTCAGAGCGTATCGCTCATGGCGTATGGCAGAAGCGAAAACAGGCTGATCCGTCGAAGGGCGTCAACTCCCATCCATACGCTATAAGCCATATGCTCTCAGCTCCCCTACACTCCCCGGCTCCCCTCGGCGTGAGCGGCCGCCTCGCGGCACTCTTTGTCGACAGCAAACTCACTCCCTTGATCATCATTGCCAGTCTTCTGCTCGGACTGTTCGCCGTCATCCTGACGCCGCGCGAAGAAGAGCCGCAGATCGTCGTGCCCATGGCCGACGTGTGGCTGTCGTTCCCTGGGGCTTCCGCGAAGGTAGTCGAAGAGCAGCTCACCAAGCCCATTGAGCGCAAACTCTCGGAAATCAAGACCGTCGAGTACGTCTACTCAATTTCCCGCCCGGGCGGGGCGTTGATCATCGTCCGTTTTTATGTCGGTGAGCCGATGGAGCAGAGCCTGGTTGATCTCTACGACAAATTGATGTCGAACCAAGATCTCCTGCCCCCGGGCGCCCAACCGTTTCAAGTGAAGCCGAGAGATGTCAACGATGTCCCGATCATTACCTTGACCCTGTCCAGTGATCGGTACACGGATTTCCAGTTGCGGCAACTGGGCGATCGGGTGTTGGAGGATGCGAAGAAAGTCCCCGGCACCGCAAGCGGGTTTGTGGTGGGCGGCCGCGGCCGCGAGTTGCGTGTGCAGATCGATCCATCACGACTGAAAGCCTATGGCCTGACGCCATTGGGAGTGGCG
Source organism: Nitrospira sp. (assembly GCA_037045225.1). NCBI lineage: Bacteria > Pseudomonadati > Nitrospirota > Nitrospiria > Nitrospirales > Nitrospiraceae > Nitrospira > Nitrospira sp. Next base: position 1,505,093 of record JBAOHZ010000009.1, on the reverse strand, counting down.
AGTGTCATCCAGGGCGAAAACCTCGCGCTGCCCACCGGCCGCTTCGAAAGCCGCAACGAGAGTTTTCTCGTGGAGACCGGCCGGTTCATCCACTCGAAGGAGGATCTGGAGGGAGTGGTCGTCGGCGTGAATGAACAACGGCCGGTGTATCTTCGCCAAGTGGCAGAGGTGACCGACGGACCGACTGAAGCGACGAGTTATGTGTGGCATGGCGAGGGTCCCGGAGAAGGTCGCTCGTCCCGCGTGGAAGGGGAAGCCCCTGCTGTGACGGTGGCTGTAGCCAAGCAGGCCGGCACCAACGCGGTGACGATCGCGCGGGGCGTCATTCGAAAAGTCGAAGAACTGAAGGGGACCCTGATCCCGGACGATGTCCGGGTGACGGTGACGCGCGATTACGGGGACACCGCCGATGAAAAGGCCAATGAGCTGCTGTGGCATCTCCTGATCGCCGTCGTCGCCGTCGTGGTATTTCTTGGCTTGGCGCTGGGGTTCCGTCCCGCACTGGTGGTCTCACTCGCGATTCCGCTCACGCTTGCGCTGACCCTTTTTATCTCGATGCTGATCGGATACAGCATCAACCGCGTCACGCTGTTTGCGTTGATCTTTTCCATCGGCATTCTCGTGGATGACGCCATCGTGGTGGTGGAGAACACGTATCGGCATCTCACGCTGCGGCTTCGACCGCACCGCGAGGCCTCGCTGTTTGCGGTGGATGAGGTCGGGAACCCGACGATTCTCGCCACCCTCACCGTCATTGCCGCACTCCTGCCTATGGCATTCGTCTCCGGCCTGATGGGCCCCTACATGCGGCCTATTCCGGTGAACGCCTCGATTGCCATGTTCGTCTCCCTGCTGGTGGCATTCATCGTCATTCCCTGGTTGTGCGGGACCTGTTACCGGCCCGGTGTGCACATGGCCGGAGTCGATCACGAATCGTTCGAGGGCAGCCGCAGTTATCGCCTCTATCAACGACTGCTGGGCCCGGTGTTGTCGCATCCGGTCATGGCCTACCTGGTGTTGGCGGTCGTGGCGCTGTTGCTGGCCGGTTCGGTTGCGTTGTTCTATACCCGGGCGGTGGTGGTGAAGATGCTGCCGTTCGACAACAAGAGCGAGTTGCAGCTGGTGATCGATATGCCGGAGGGCACGACGCTGGAAGAGACGGCCCGGGTGACGAAGGCGCTGACGCAGTACGTGCGCACGATTCCAGAGGCGCGTGACTACCAGGCCTATGTCGGCACAGCCTCGCCGTTCAATTTTAATGGGTTGGTGCGGCACTACTATTTGCGGGACCAACCATATGAGGCGGATATTCAAATCAATCTGGTTGCCAAGGAACAACGCCACACGCAAAGCCACGACATTGCTCAACGCATTCGATCTGCGGTGCAGGAGATCGGCCGCCCATTCGGGGCGAATGTGAAAGTGGTGGAGGTTCCACCGGGCCCTCCTGTGCAGTCCGTGCTGGTGGCTGAGATCTATGGCCCTGAGTATGAGCGGCAGATTGAGATTGCGCGGGACGTGCGCCGACTATTCGAAACAACGGCCGGCGTCGTCGACGTCGATGATTACCTCGAAGCCGATCAGGTGAAGTATATGTTCACTGTGGATCGTGCGAAGGCGGCGTTGGCCGGGATTCCGTCGGAGGAAATCGTGCGGACGTTGCGGTTGGCACTGGAAGGCGCCGACGTGGGCCTGGTACATCTTCCGAAGGAGAATCGGCCGGTGCAGGTGCGCCTTCGCCTGCCGATCATTGGCCGAACCGGTTTGGGGCATCTCGGAGAGATTGCACTGCGAACCACCGCCGGCCATATGGTCCCGCTGTCCGAGCTTATTCGAGTGGAACAGACGGTGCTCGATAAGGCGATCTATCACAAGAATCAAAAACCGGTCGTCTACGTGATCGCGGATGTGGGCGGCGCGGGACCGGACAAGGGGGAGAGCCCTGTGTATGGCGTCATGGGGATCGGGAAGAAGCTCGAACAGGTCGTGTTGCCGGAAGGTTATGCGTTGACGCAGTACTATGCGGTGCAACCTTGGTCGGAGCAGCGCTTCGCGATGAAGTGGGACGGCGAGTGGCACATCACCTATGAAACGTTTCGTGATATGGGTATCGCGTTTGGGGTGGCCCTGTTGCTGATCTATTTGCTGATCGTGGCGCAGTTCCAATCGTTTCTCACGCCGGTGGTGATCATGGCGCCCATCCCGTTGACCCTGATCGGGATTCTGCCCGGTCACTGGCTGACCGGGTCTTATTTCACCGCCACCTCGATGATCGGATTCATCGCACTCGCCGGCATCATCGTGCGTAATTCGATTCTGTTGGTCGATTTCATCCAGCACCAGGAGGCCGAGGGTATTCCGCGGCTTGAGGCGGTGATTCGTGCGGGAGCGATCCGGACCCGCCCCATTCTCTTGACGGCTGCGGCGCTGATGGTCGGCGCCTTCGTGATTATTCTTGATCCGATCTTTCAGGGGTTGGCCGTCTCGCTATTATTCGGCGTCGGCGCGTCGACGATTCTGACGCTCGTTGTGATTCCGGTGCTCTACTATCTGTGGAGTGGCGGACGACGGACCACGCCCACGTCGGTTGTGCCGAACCAAGAGCGTGCCGAACTTCCACGGCCGGCATGAACGACTGATCCGAATCATCGGAATCTGGTGTGCCTGCGCTCCCTTGCCTTCCGTCTCAATCCCCTCGATGCCGCTGGTGTAGAGTTTCACAAGTCAGCGGCCTGTCCACATAATGCGATGACACTCGGCTCGTATTGTTGAGAGCGATGGGTTTGAAGGTTGTCGTGTCGACGTGGTGTCGGCTCCGCACCTCGACAGGTTGTGACGTGTGTGAAGGGGCAGTCGAACAAAGTCTTCTCAAGAGGCTCATCACACTTTATAAGAGGCGCATGACAATTTATACTGCGTCACGTGCGGCGTCGGACGGATCGTAACGGAGATCCATTCACTTGAAGGGGAGGTCGGGGAGATATGTCGGTGGGAAGGGTGATGAGCCAGGATGTTGTGGAGCAAGAGCAGCCGTGGAGTTTCGCCAGTCGTCAGCATCTTGAAATGTTGGTGTTGGCGCTGGTCGGAGGCTGGGCCTATTTTGCCAATCTCCATCTGTCGTTATTGGAAGGTAGCGAAGGTCTCTATGCCGGTATTGCGGGAGAAATGGGACGCCGCCGGGAATTTTTCGACCTGACCTATCACGATACGCCGTATTTCAATAAGCCGCCGCTGTTCTTTTGGCTGCTCAATCTTTCAACGTCGATTTGGGGCGACCACGAAATTGCCTTACGGTTGCCTGGCTCCCTGGCGGCCGCGGGAACTATCGTCCTGACGTATGTGCTTGGGGTCAGGCTGGTGTCGCCGACGGCGGGATTTTGGGCGGCGCTCGTCGTTGCCACCAGCCATGTCTTTCTGTGGTACGGCCGTCGTGTGCTGTTCGATTCGACCCTCACATTTCTGGTCACGCTCGCCCTCTTTGCCTGGATTCAGGTGCAATTGCTGGGACGAAGCTCGCGATGGTATCTGCTGGCCTTCGTGAGCATGGCCCTCGGGTCAATGTTGAAAGAGATGCATGGGTTTTTCTTGCCATTGCTGGTCATGGCGCTCTATGCCGCCATCCAGCGCGATACGCGGATGTTGAAGGACGGCTATTTCTGGGCCGGTTTGGCGTTGGCCGTCGCGATGATGGCGGGATATGCGCAGATGCTGGGTCCCGGTTATCAGCATCATTTCAAGCTCGGTAGTGCCATCCAGTCTGTGTGGAATACCGGGTGGGGCCGCTCGTCCGGCGCGGCGACAGACGGGCATCCTCTCTATTGGTATCTGGGGATGATGTGGGCCGACTTTTTCCCCTGGTGTGCGGTGCTTCCGTCAGCGCTCCTGTTGCTGTGGGCGCAACGGCCGTTTCGTTCTCACCCCACGGAGTTGCTCTTGCTGGTCTGGGTGTTGGGCCTCTTCACAGCCTTCAGCCTGGCCACGCTCAAACGTGAGCCCTATCTCACGACGGTCGTGCCCGGTATCGGCTTGATGATCGGATACTACTATCACCGGGTCTTCTCCTCAGCCGAGGAGCCCGGCGCGATGGCTCCGCTCCTGAGAGTTTTGCTGGCGGTGTTGGCGGTGACCTTTGCCGCCGGGATGTTCTTCGGCGCCGCGCCGCTTCGCCGCCGCTGGCTGGTGTCTACTGCCGTGGTGTCGCCGACGTTCATTGCGACGATTGTCTCATTGGCTGGGTTGTTGCTCTATGCTGTCGTCAGATCACGCGTCCGCGTGGCGCTCACGGTGGTCGGAGCGCTGGCGGTTGCCTATGTAGTGCTGGTGGTGAACTACGTGTTTCCCGCGATCGATCAGGCCGCGTCGCCCCGGAAGGCCGTGGAGGAAATCAAAGCCCTGGCGCTGGGAACGCAGCCCATCCTGTTCATGTATATCCCCGGATGGCCGAAGAATGAAGATGCGCTGTATTACCTGAAGCGGGACACAGTGGTACCGGATCTGTCGAGTCAGGATGCGGTGCTGGAAGCCGTGCGCAAACATGGGGCTATCCGGGTGGTGACTGAAGAACAACATGCCGCTGCGCTACAGGCGAACGCGGGGCTGGTCGTGGGAAGACTGCAGGAGTTTCGGCAACCTGGTCGCAAGCATTTGTTCCTGCTCTCCGTGCAGGAGCAGACCTCCGCCCGGGTGCTGTGAGCTGAAGGAGCGACTCGCTGGTTGCATGCGAAGTAGATGCGGTGTTTTGTTCTGATCCCTCGCCTCTGGTGCATTCTGCCACAGGGGCGAGGAGTCTCTCTGTAGCAGTCCTCCCCGATTCTGACTCGCCTTGTCAGGTTCTCTTCTTTTCCTCTCCGGTCTTGCTGTAAGCTTTCAGCTGCCGTTGCGCCTGCAAGGAGTAGGGCTCCATCCTTGCACTTCTGATCCGGAAGGCGCCGATCATGAGGAGGCCTCTGTGCGTGGCGATACTGAAAAAGACTGCGTTGAGTCACCCGGTTGAAGGAAGGAGAAGGCATGCATCCAATCCATCCGATGGTCGTCCATTTTCCAATCGCGTTGTTGTTGGCGAGCATTCTGTTTGATGTCTTGGCGTTTCGATGGCGGAGCCAGCAGTTTCGAGACACTAGTTTCTCTCTGCTGGTGCTCGGGATCCTGGCGGCCGGAGTCGCGGTGATCACCGGACATTTTGCCGAAGAGGCGGCTGAACGCATCGGGATTCCGAAAGAGGCCATCGAAATTCACGAGGAGCTCGGGGGCTCGGTATTCTGGGTCTTTCTCGGTCTGCTCGGGTTGCGTGTGGCATCCTCCATGGGTTGGATACGGGAGCAGCCGAAGCTGGCGCTGGTGATCGGCCTGAGCGGCGGGCTGCTCCTGTTGATTGCGAGTTATTTCGGCGGAGATCTGGTCTATCGATTCGGCGCAGGTGTTCTGCCACGATGAAGGCGGGTCCCGAGTTGGGTTCATGCTGTGAGCATTCAGGAGGCCATCCACATGACGACACGTAGGGTAATGTTGTTGATCCTGTGCATGCTGCCGGCTGTTGTCCAGGCCGATGAACCGGCGCCTCGCGCGCCATGGAAGGAGCGGGCCGTTTTACGCGCCGGGCAGGTCGTGCAGGGGGATTATTTTGCCTTCGGTCCGCATGTGGAAATTTCCGGCATCATCAACGGTGACCTGTATGCCGCCGGTGGTGAGGTGCTTGTGGATGGAGTGGTCAACGGAGATGTGATCGTGGCAGGGGCCAAAGTGATCCTGTCCGGCACCGTGGCCCAGGATGCCAGGGTCGTAGGTGCGCAGGTGACCGTGAGTGGAACGATCGGGAGGAATGCCACCCTTGGCGGCGCGGATGTACATGTGAGCGAGACGGCGAAGGTGCGGGAGAACCTCCTCGCCGGCGGCGGTCATGTGCAACTTGCCGGATCTGTCGGTCGAGACGCAAGGGTCGGGGCCTGGACCGCGACGGTCTCGAACCAGATTGAGCGCGATTTGGTTGTGGCGGCGGGGTCGGTACGTCTCACCTCGAAGGCCATGGTCGGAGGCAGGCTGCGGTACTGGGGGGAAGCGGCCCCCTCTATCGATGAAGAGGCGACCGTTCGCGGTGAGATGACGCAACGGCCGTTACCCGAAGGCTGGAGTATCGAACGGGCGCGCAAGGGGATCGTCGGCATCTGGCTCATGGCTGCGTTCACCAGCTTTGTCTCGACGTTGATCCTGGGGTTGGTACTCTTGCGGGTCTATCCGATGTTTGCCCGGCGGGTCACCGCGACGATCCGCGAGCGTCCGGCCCCGTCCCTTGGTTGGGGCACGGTCGCGCTGGTTGCCACGCCCGTGGTCGCGTTGAGTTTCGTCGTCACCTTGTTCGCGCTGCCGATCGGCCTGTTCCTGCTCGCGTTGTACGGTGCGACCGTCTATCTGGCGAGAGTGTATGCGATGACCTATGTGGGGCAAATGCTGATTCGCCGGCAGGACGACTCGTCGTCGCTCGCCTGGCCCTTCGTGGCGGGGCTGGTCCTCTATTCAGGGCTGTCGCTTCTTCCGGTGATCGGCGGATTGGTGACGCTGTCGACAGTACTGTTCGGGCTGGGCGCGTTGTTGATTAGCAAGAAGGAGCTTGTCGGGTCCTTGCGGGAACACAATCAAGTGTAAGGCGTGCTGCGAAGCATCGGATGAACGGCGATCGATCCATAGCGAACCACATCCATCCGGCTGGCGTGACGCTGGTGGAGGGACGGACCCTCCGCTGTCGAGGCGCCTGGACCATGTCCGATGTGGCGCCGGTCGAACGTGCGCTCAAAGGAATGGCCTGGCCCGCTCGAAGCGCGCTGGTCTTTGACGCGAGCGGCATCGAGGCGCTCGATACCGGTGGGGCGGTCGTGTTGTTTCGCGCCCTGATGGAGGCCAAACGCCGGGGGTGCGAAGTCTCGATCGAAGGCCTCCGGTCGGACTATGCGCAGCTGATGAGCCTGGTGTCGTCCAATTGGGAGGCGATCGTCGCCGAGGTCGCTCCGCGACCGAACGGGGGCGAGCGGCTCAAGACGGCGATCAGCACTCATCTTGCGCGGATGATTCAGGGGCTGCAGTTTCTCGGAGAGAGTACGACCGCGCTGGTTCATTTGGTGGCGGCGCCTCGTCGGATGCGTTGGCGCAGTTGCCTGAATAGTCTCCGGCTGGATGGGGTCAATGCGTTGCCGATTACCGGACTGCTGACGTTTCTCATCGGCGTGGTGATTGCGTACCAGGGTGCCGAGCAGCTTCGGAAGTTCGGGACGAACATTTTCATCGTGGACCTGGTGGGCATCTCGCTGCTGCGAGAAATCGCCCCGCTGATTGCGGCGATTCTGATCGCCGGGCGGTCGGGGTCGGCCTATGCGGCGCAGATCGGCACGATGAAAGTGACCGAGGAGCTGGATGCGCTGCAAACATTCGGCCTGTCGCCGATCGAGCTGTTGGTATTGCCACGGGTCCTGGCGCTGGTCGTGGCGCTGCCGCTTCTGACGGCGTATGCCGATGTGTTGGGTGTTTTTGGCGGTATGTTGATTGCGTCGAATCAACTCAACGTGAGTTTCACGGCCTTTCTTTCGCGCTTCGACGAAGCCGTGGCCTTGCGGCATTTGCTGATTGGTCTCGGCAAGGCGCCTTTCTTTGCGGTCATCATCGCGCTGGTCGGATGTTATCAGGGGTTCCAGATCCGCGGCGGGGTGGACGATGTGGGGCGGCACACGACGATCAGCGTGGTGCAAAGCACGTTTCTCGTCATTATCTTCGATGCGATCTGTAGCATCTTGCTCAACTGGTGGAACCTGTAGCTACAGGATGTTGAAAATGGCTCCCAGCTTCGTTCTCGCGTCGCGCAGAGCCTCAGCGTACCACAAGAGTACGCCTCGGCTCTTTGCTTGCTGCGGCCTCGTAGGAAACCATTGTGAACATCCCGTGGAGCTGAAGGTTTGAGGCCGCGTATGCATGAGTTGCCTCCGACGCTCGCAACAGCAGAGCAGGTTGGCGTTTCCGTGATCGAGGTCTGCCATGTCTCGACGCAGTTCGGCCAGGCGATGGTGCATCGAGATGTGAGTCTCACCGTTCTGCGTGGAGAGGTATTCGCCATCGCGGGCGGCAATGGGTGCGGGAAATCGACGCTGTTGCGGGAGATCATCGGGTTATTGACTCCGACGACAGGGACGATTCGCCTCTTGGGCACAGACAGCCGTGAGTTGACCCAGTCGAACGGTCGTGCGCTGTATCGACGGTTCGGCGTGATGTTTCAGCATGGCGCCCTCTTCAGTTCCATGACCCTGGCCGAAAACGTGGCGGTACCGCTTCGCGAGCATACGTCGTTGAGCGCGGACGTCATTCGGGATATCGTGGCGCTCAAGATTGCCCTGGTTGGATTGCCGCCGGACAGCGCGATCAAATTTCCGAGTGAGCTCAGCGGTGGTATGAGGCGACGCGCGGCGCTGGCCCGTGCGATCGTCATGGATCCGGAGCTATTGTTTCTCGATGAACCGACGGCCGGTCTCGATCCGATGATTGCCGCCGGATTCGACGATCTGGTGTTGAATCTAAAACGGTTGTTGGGGTTGACCGTGGTGATGGTGACCCACGATCTGGATTCCTTGTGGCGCATTGCCACTCGCGTCGCGGTGTTGGGAGATGGGCAGGTGATGGGGGTAGGGACCATGGAAGAGTTGGCACGCTCCGAGGAGCCGGTGGTGCGGAGTTATTTCCACGGGCCCCGCGGGCGCGCGGCCAGCCTGACTCATGCCGGGACGGCGTCGCAACGGGACTGAGAGGTATCGCATGGAGCCGAAGGTCAACTATGCCTTGGTCGGCGCGTTCGTCGTACTGTTGGGTCTGACCATCCTCGGTGCGATTTTGTGGCTGGGGAAAACCGACTATCGTGGAATCTATGATCGGTATTACGTCTATACCCGCGAGTCCGTCGCCGGACTCAGTGTGGATTCGACGGTAAAGTATCGTGGCGTGGATGTCGGGCGGGTGAAGGAAGTGATCCTGAATCCTGAGAATGCGGAAGAGGTCCGGGTGACGTTGGACATCGTCGGCGGGACCCCCATTAAGATCGATACCCAGGCCGTGTTGGTGACGCAGGGACTCACGGGATTAGTGACGCTCAATTTGACCGGTGGGGGCCGAGAATCGCCTCCCTTGACGCCGGTCTCCGGGCAGGCCTATCCGGTCATCACGAGCGTGCCCTCGTTACTCGGTCGACTGGATGGGACGCTGGCGAACCTCTTGTCGGAGCAAGGCCTGTCGACTCTCGTGGCCAATCTGAACGGACTGGCCCACAATGCGTCTTCTACGCTGGATGAAGACAATCGCAAGGTTCTGAAGCAGATCCTGAAAGATCTGTCGGCGGTCACAAAGGTGCTGGCGGAACGCAGCGGCCAGATTGACCGCGGAGTTCAGCAGGCAGTGCAGGCGGCCGACCAGTCGGTGCGTGTGACGGAGCAACTCGGCAAGCAGCTTCCGACATTGGTGGATCGTCTGAGCAGAAGTGCAGCCGGATTACAGCAGATGACGGAGGATTTGTCTCGGACCAGCCGCTCGGTGGGAGAGATGGTCGGCGCCAGTCGGCCCGGTATCGAACAGTTTTCTCGGCAGACGCTGGCCGACGCCGGGTCGCTCGTCACGGAGCTCCGGCAACTGACGGCCACGTTGAATCGCGTGGCGCAACAAGTCGAACGACAACCGAATGTCCTGGTTCTTGGCCGATCCTCCCAAACGAAGGGGCCCGGCGAGTGAGGAAGCAATGGGGGTAAACCGGCGCGTTCTGCAATGGGTTGGCGTCCTGCTAGGGGCCTGTGTGCTGACGGCTTGTGTCGTGCCGCGATCAGCCGACAATCCGGTTCATACGTTTGTGCTGGCAGTGGACGAGTCTGTGTTGAGGACGAACCCTCGCGCGAAGCCGCCGGGCATCCATGGCGTCCTGGTCGTGGGGGCGCCGCAGGCGGAGGCGGGATTCGAACAGCCGCGTATGGCCTACCTCCAGCGACCGTATGAAGTGAGCTATTACGCCACGAATGTGTGGGTTGATACCCCGGCTCGCATGGTGGCCCCGGTGCTCCTTCAGTCGCTGGAGCGGACGAACTTCTGGCGTGTGGTGGTACCGATGCCGACTGCGGTCCGGGGGGATTACCGGCTGGATATTTCCGGACTGGTGTTGCAGCAGGAGTTCCTGCAGCGCGCAAGCGGCACCAGGGTACGGTTACGCGCCCAACTGACGGAGACGAAGGAACAGCGGATCCTGGGTGTTAGGAGTCTAGAATCGTTCGAGCCGGCTCCGAGTGAGGATGCCTATGGCGGTGTGCTGGCGGCCAATCGTGCGGTGACCCGGGTGCTTGAATCGTTGAACGACTGGCTCTCATCCTGTCTGCAAGGTGCGGGGAAGGAGTCCTGTTGAGCGTCCACATCGAGGGGCCGCACTCTGTCGATCGACAGGCTACGTCGACAAGGCATGGAGTATGCGCACATCGCTGAAGATCGGGTTCAGCTTCGGGCTCACGTCCGGTGTGATTACGACCCTGGGGTTGATGGTGGGGCTGCATGCAGGCACCCACTCGAAGTCCGTGGTCCTGGGCGGGCTGCTCACCATTGCGGTGGCTGACGCCATGTCCGATGCGTTGGGGATCCACGTCGCCGAAGAATCCAAGAACCATGGGAATACGAATGAGATTTGGGAGTCGACGCTGGCGACCTTCGTGGCGAAGTTCGTGATTGCCGCGACCTTTGCCGTTCCCGTGTTGTTCGTGCCGTTAGATCTGGCTGTGACGGCGAGTCTCATCTGGGGGTTGTCGCTGTTGGCGGTGCTCAGTTATGCGCTGGCGCGCGCGCAACGAGTGCCGCCCTGGAAGGTGATCGGGGAGCATGTGGTGATCGGACTCTGCGTGGTGGCGATCACGCACTATCTCGGTGGATGGGTGCGCACGACATTCGGGTAGCAGTGTAGCGGTAGACGGTTGGAGACGGATTCATGAGGACGATTGATACACAAGGGACGTGAAGATGCAGTGACCGAAAGGCGGGAAAGGGCGACGCTGCGGAGCGATATAGGCCAATCTGGATGGGGACTGCACGCTGAATACGGCGTATCGATTCGTGGAGCCGTCCGCCCATGGCGCGTAATTTCATGAATCAAGACTCCATGCAGTCCGACTACAATCACCTGCTGACGCTCTGGACCTCCGGCGTCCGGGACTATCACACCATGTTGTCGGATTACTTGACCGCTAATTCAATCGTTGTTGCGGTGATCGGGCTCCTCGTGTCGCGAGAATCGCTCGCGCTTCCTTTTACGATTGTCATCGTGTTGTTGAGCATGATCGGGATCCTCATGAGCGCGCAGATGGCGATCGTGCTCGGCCGGTTCTCCGGACAAAATGCCTTGTGGGAGTGGCAATTGCGAGGGATCGAAACGATGCCGGAGTGGCGGGACCGGAAGCCGGTGAGCAGTCTCTATCGATTGCGCGAGCATCGTGAAACGATTGTGGATGAGACGAATGAACCGCGCCTGTTCGAGCCGTCCTGGGCGTTTCGGCAACATCGTCAATGGTGGGCACATCGAGCGATCAGTTTTCCCTGGTTCTTCGGTACGGTGTATGGACTGTTTCTGCTGTGGGGGCTGACGCAGGTGGTGCGGTCGAGCCTGGTGACATTCGGATAGCCGATCGATCACACACCAAGGAATGGAGGGCTTGTGCTCAGCAAGTTGTCCGACCACTCATGCGCTGTTCGAGCATCTCTTCCTAACCGATCCGGCTTGCGCCCGTCATTCAGCCGGCCGCAATCGTGGCCGTACCATCTCCCTTTTCTCCACAAGTGATCCGGTCGGGACATTTCTTCATCTATCCTTCGTCATCTTTTCATATCGCCGGCCTACATTGCCGTTATGATAGGAGGCATACAGGACGATTTGGCCACGGATCGATTGAGCGACGGTGTCTGAGATGAAGGCTGTACAAACCATTGCACCGGTCACGCTGCTGGTGTTGTTGGTCATTACCGCGTTAGGAATCGTCGTCTTCCGGGGCCTATCCCTTCTGGATCATTCCGACTAGGGAGCCGCACTTTCGACCGTCAGGCTGATGTCGATGTGACGCAAGCTGGGCGAGGCATGGGTGCGGAACGCCTGAGGGCCATCGGGTCGTGTTGCCTCGGAAGGAACTCATCATGCAGGGACGACCGGAATTGGGTGGACGGCGCTGGTCCATCGTGCTGGCGGGGGACGAGCGCGTTCGGATGCGGCCGACAATCTGGCGGTGGTTGGGTTGGGCGACTCCCCCAACAAGACAGTCGATTCGTGGGCCCTCAATCCGCTGTTCCAGCATACGCTCGATCGCACGATGCGATTCACGCATCCGGCGCGCACGCTGGTGGTCGTCAGCCGAGGACACCGTGGGGCTGGGCGGAGATCGGCGCGCGGGACCCCGGGATGGGCGTTGGTGCAGCCACGCGACGTAGACACGGCGCCAGGAATTTTTCTGCCGTTGACCTACATCCGGGCGCGTGATCCTCATGGGAGGGTCGCGATCTCTTCCTCCGATCATTTTGTCTTTCCCGAGGAACGGTTTCTCGGAGAAGTCATCTTTGCCATCCGGGCTGCGGAGAAGGTGCCTACACGTCTGCTGTTGCTCGCGGCACGCCCTACCGGGCCGGAGACGGATTCTGGGTGGATTAAGCCAGGCGGCGATCTGGCCCATTTCATCACTCGTCCGATCCGGGCTGTCGCAAGGTTTGTGGAGAAACCGGAGCCGGCGTTGGCGCAGTTGGCCTATCTCTCCGGCGCCTTGTGGAACACGTCCCTGATGGCGGGGAATGTGGAGACCATCTGGAGTCTTGGCCGGCGGGTACTGCCGGACATGATGGCCCACTTCGAACGGCTTGGTGACGCGATTAATACACCCAAGGAGCCGGAAGTGCTGCGCGCGATTTATGAACGCATGCCGACCCTGAATTTTTCCCGGGATCTCCTGGCGCATGTGCCAGGCGATACGGCGGTAATGGAAATGCGGGGCCTCACGTTCCACGTCGGTCGCCCGGCCTCTGAGTGCTGAGGCAGCGGAGCATCGTTCTACACGTATTTCGAGCATTGGCCGAGGGCGTGCGGAAAAGGATTGGGCTTGAGAATTGCGCACCATCCGGTAAGGGAACATGAACGCATCGTTACGGAGGGGATATTGCCTCACCGCAAGATGACATGCTGAGGCAAATGGCAACAGAGAGGGCGGTGCAGGGGTTTTGTCCGCTTCCCGGGTAAGGAGACTATTCACCGGTTTACCGTATGCACGAGTCTGAGAGCGGATGGCACCGGTCTTGCTGCATTCAGACGGTATCAGCTGTTCACCGCCGGTATTTCCTATCACCAACATCCACTGAGGCCATTGCCTGCTGCGCGACGTGATGGTTCAGTCATCCGTGTAGGAGGGAGTCGCCCAACCGTTGCACAGGAGCTACCATGACTACTCCGCTGGTGACACGGATTCTCTTTGCGACCGACTTTTCGGATGACGCGGGATGGGCGCAGGAGTATGCGAGGTATCTCGCGACGATGTGGAATGCCACGCTGGATGTCATCCATGTGATCGAGGGGCCTCACTGGTCGAGTGCAGAGGCGGAGATGTTCGCTGCGACTGCGCAGGCGAGAGCACAGGCTGCGCGGCAGCTGGACCAGGTACGTGATGACTTGGCGCGAGATGGTGTGGCTGCGAAGGCTCGATTGGTGCTAGGGAATCCGACCGAGCATATTTGTCTCGCCGCCAAGGATACGGGGGTGGAGCTGCTCGTTCTTGGGCTTCAGGGACAAACCAACTTGCTGCACGGGCTCATCGGCAGTACGACGGAATGGCTTGTGAAGGAAGGGCCATGTCCGGTGTTTGCTGTACCGGGGCAGCGTGAAGGAACAGGTGGGACATCATCGGCAAGCGGACGATTGATCCGGCATATCCTCGCCCCACTGGATTTTTCGAGCCCTTCGTTGGATGCTGTCGAATATGCCATTCATCTGGCCAAGGGGCTTGGTGCCGCGTTGACGTTGATGCATGTGTTGGAGCCGGTGGGCTACGACTTGGATTGCGGACTTGGCTTGATTGAAGAGGAAACGCGCAAGCGTGACTATTGGAACAGGCAACTGATGGACCTCAGAGACGTCATCACATCGTTTGGGCTGCCGACGGACCTTGAAATTTCAGGCGGCCTGCCGTCCGATGCGATTCTGGCCTGCGCGTTGCGGCGTCACTCGGATCTCATCGTCATGGGGACGCATGGTCGCCGCGAGGTGTCCGAAGCGCAGTTTGGAAGCGTGGCGCAGGCGGTGTTGCGCCGGGCGACCTGTCCGATTGTGACGGTGAAAACGCACACATTCGCAGAGGGACACCGTCGGGTGTTGCCGTCAGCGATGAGAGAGACCGACAGTAAGGGAGTAGAACTATGAAACAGCGCGATATCTATATTACGGAATTCGATGTGACTCGTCTCAGAGATGTCCTGAAGGCTCGCCTCCGTGTTGGGGCGCGAGACCGGGATCACTTGGATACGTTAGAACATGAGCTCGATCGTGCCCATGTCGTCGATCCATCCGCCATTCCCAAGGATGTGGTGACGATGAACTCACAAGTCCGGATACAAGACGTCGATACAGGTACGGAGACTGTCTATACGTTGGTGTTTCCTTCCGATGCCAGCATCCCGGAGAAGAAGCTCTCCATCCTTGCGCCGATCGGGACGGCCCTGTTGGGGGTGCGGGCGGGCGAGACAGTGGATTGGCCCGTGCCGGCCGGGGTGCGAACTGTGCGTATCAGTGAGATCCTGTACCAACCCGAAGCCGCAGGCGATTACCATCTCTAGGGTAGGTGGTGCCGAAGATATCCGGATCACTCATTCGCTGTTGCGATCACGTTGGGTGACGTCCGGTTTAGGTGTGGCGAGCGAAGCCCTTGATGTTCTGGATGGCCTTGTCCGGTTCGTCCGATCGGTTTATGGTAACGTGAGGCGCGCAAGGCGTCGCCGTCACATGGCCGAGGTGAATGGTTGCTTCAAGGGTGAGACCGGCTTCAGCGTCTTCGCGTGAGGTCTGGTCCCGGGAGTCCTCTCGTGTTCCGCTGGTTTCGCTGAAGGGCACGTCTCATCGTCGGTCACTGACTCACAATCCACAAGCTAATCCGGAGGGAGCGATGGAAGTTCGCAGCAAGGTCTATACGTATCGAACGGCGGTGAAGTGGACAGGACAGAAAAAGGGCACGATCACGTGTGAGGGAAAGCCGGATATCCAGGTCGCGACCCCTCCGGAGTTCAAGGGGCATGACGGCATCTGGTCGCCGGAAGACTTGTATGTGGCGGCGGCCAATATTTGCCTGATGACCACATTTCTGGCCGTCGCCGAACGGGCCGGGTTGGCGTTCACGTCCTATCAGTGCGAGGCGGAGGGGCGTCTGGAACTCGTGGACGGAAAGTTTCAGGTCACGGTGATTACGTTACGCCCACACATCGCGCTGCAGTCAGGGAGCGATGCCGCAAAAGCGAAGGAGCTCATTGAAAAGGCGGAAGCCAACTGCCTGATCTCCAACTCGATGAAAACGCGTGTGAGTTTGGAAGCGACCATCAATTAGGAGCGACGCGCGATGAGCGGATTGTCTGGAACGGGTCCGGGCCACAGCTCGCTCATTCCGACTTCGGTACCCTGCGCCGTGTGACAGCGCCCGAGGAGGAAGGCGGGAAAACAAACCGCGCATTACGGTCGATGCCAGGCACTACATGATCACGCGACCTCTGAGGACATCTGGTGAAATTCCGTCACCACCGGGAACACGAGGGCCGCGAAGTCCCAATAGCGCATGCGAATGGCGTCGGAATGGGTGCCGGCCTGAAAGGTGATTTCCTCGTCCTCCGTCAGTGATTGATCCACATAGACATGAAGCCCATACAGATTTCCGAAGGGAGGCATCGCACCCAACTCGCAATCGGGGAATAGGTTTTTGATCTCATCCTCGGTCGCGAGCCGTACATGCTGGGACATCAAGAGATCGCGGAGTCGGGGGAGATTCACGTTCCAACTGGCCGGCAGGACTGTCATCACGAAACGGGTATCCGCCTTGACCACCACCACTTTGGCGATTTCCTTCATCGGGGTACGAAGTGTCTGTGCGACGAGCGCGGCGCGAAACGCTTCCGGGTGAGGCAACACATCATAGTGAACATGTTCGTGATCGAGATACGCTTTGAGAACCTCTGAGATGGCCATCGACGCACCCCTTTCTTGGCGGACCGCCAGTGGGAAGTTGTATGTCGTGAGTCCCGGATATGGTCGTCGGTTCAAGCGACGCTTATGATTCACCCCTCACCAGGTTACAACCCGTCGCGTAGTGCGTGAGTAGAAGGCGGAAGCATAACACCCTCCTCGGACCGTTTCGGTTCTAATGGCCGACCAGCGCGGCTTTTTACCTCTTGACAGATTCTGTGTCGCTCCCAGCGGACATTCAGATCGCGAGTAGGACGTTACGTCCGCACATCGCGTGATCCTCGAATCCACCATCACCTCGCGCTCCGGCAGGCTGCGGAAATGCTCGGTGTGTGCACAAAAGGTCGCGATCAACTCAGGTGCCGTGTCGGCGTCAGCGTCGCCCGCAGGATGCGCAAAGAGCCGTCTTTCTCGTTCGTCACGCGTTGCAGAACCGGCTGCGGGATGTTCGCGAGAGACGCCTCATGACGCATGCTTCATGGGAGGCACGTCGCTGGCGGCCTGTTCCGACGCCTGCTAGATTGGGGCATCTTGCACCAGCCGGGATCGGGGGGGTGGGGTGATTCTCTCCACGACTTTCGGCTATGCGTTCGCTTTTTTCGTGAATCGGTGGTTCTCACTGCAGGTTCCTCCGTGGCCCCTTGTCGTCCAACTGGCACGAGGATCGCACTCGTATGGCTTGATGTGGAGGCTGCAACAGGTGCACGGCCGTTGTTTGCCAAGGAGAAAATGATGAACGCCAGACTCGCTGGTCCGGTTCTCCTGTCGATGTTCCTCGTGGCGGCGGTCGGCAGTGGTTCGTTTGCCGCCGGGGGGAATGCGGCGAAAGGGAAGGTGCTCTACACCAATCTATGTATCCGCTGCCACGGGGTCGAGGGAAAGGGCGACGCGCATATGAAATTCAGCCCGCCGGTCGCCGATCTCAGTGCTCCTGCGACACAGGAGAAGTTGGATGCCGCCCTCATGAAGGCTATTCACGACGGACGGAAAGACACCGCCATGGGGGCCTGGAAGTTTGTTCTTTCCGACGAAGAGATTCGTGACGTCACGGCCTACGTACGGGTGCTTGGGAGTAGCGCGATCCGCACGCTCCCGTAATCAAATAGAAAGGATGATCTGATGAACTGGCGTGTGATCGGTTTGGGAACGGCGGCGTTGTGGATCGTTACGATGGGTGTGGTGGTGGCGTTATTTGTTCAAGGGCATACGAGGCCTGGGACCGATGGGCGTACGGAAATTGTCCTGGCGCAGGCGGAGCGGGATCTGATCCTGGCAGAGATGCGACAATTACTCAAGACGGTGCATGGCGTGGTGACGGTGTTAGGGAGTCCAGATCAAAACCTCAAGGCCGCTGAATCCACAGCCCGCTCGGCTGGCATGGCAATGGCGGCCGATGTGAACCCCGCTGTGATGTTGAAACTGCCGCTGACATTTAAGCAAATGGGCATGTCGATTCACAAGGATATGGATCGGCTGGCGGATGGCATCGCGCAGGGTGAGACCTCCCTTCAAATCCTCAATCGTCTGTCCAGTATGACGGCGCGATGCACCGCTTGTCACGACATGTATCGGTTTGCGATAGTCAGGTAGCGGTCCGCGATCAGTCTGCAGGTGTCGGCAGGAGGGGGGCATCGGAGAATCGAGAGCAACCAGTTGAGAATAAATTGAATCCATTTCCGATGCGATGACTTATACCCACTAGGCGAGCGATGAGCGGATTGAGAAAAAAATGAGAAAAAGATGAATCCTTTCCCCATGTGGTGACTCATACCCATCGAGTGAACGATGAGCCGACACTTTTTGAATCAGGACGCTCATGGCTGGAAGCTGGTAGCGTCGTCTCAGGGAGGGGGGGCAGATTATGTCATGCAATGTAGGCGGGATTGAACGACCGGTCCGGATTGTGCTCGGAGTGTTGTTGATCGGCATCGGCGCCTTTGCAGGCCTTCCGCCGGTCGGTACGGGAATTGCGCTGACGATGGGAACGATTGCGCTGGTCACAGGCGCATTGGGCTTCTGTCCGGTATGGACGCTGTTGGGGATCAATACCTGTTCGATGGAGAGGTCGGGAAAGAAATCCTAATCCGGTACGAGCGATATTGCGAGAGGACGTTTGGGCTGCGGAGTGGACAGGGCAGCGTATGGAAGTGGGGCCGGTGACAATTCCGTCACTGGAGTATCGGAGGGGGAGCGAACGATGACGACGATAGCAAGACCAGGTGTTCCTGTGGGTGGTTTTAAGGCGGTTGGGCAGATCGTAGGGACCAACACGATGCGGGTTCGTCGAAACCAAAATGCGCTGGGGGTTGCTGTGGATCTGTTGACGACCCACACGCCAGGTGCGCCTGTGGTCGACGATGCCGGTCAGTATGTCGGGTTTATCAGTGAGTTCGATTTATTGAAAGCGCTCCAGTCGGGCAAGGACTTAAATCAGCTGACGGTGGAAGCGGTCATGGTCACGAATCGAATCACGGTCACGGCCGAGACATCGATCGATGACGCCGTGCAGCTCATGGAAGACAAGCGGTTGCTCAATCTTCCCGTCGAGAAGGATGGGATTATTCAATATACCTTGACGCGCCATGATTTGCTTCGGGCCTGGGTCGGGTTAGGGCTGGATATCGAGAACCCGGCGTCCTAAGAGCCCGATTGCACAGTTTGGATTTCGGAGGAGGGGAGGGGAGCCGCAGGGCCGCTCCCCTCCTTTCACTCCGGGCGCAAGCGAGACGATGGAGTGCGAACGTGAGTGATCCGGACGAATTGCAAGAGGGTGAAGGGGCGGGGTTTTCCACACCGGTCGGGTCGCGGCGGACATTTTTTCACTGGGTGACGGTGGCCGCCGCCGCGGTGGTTGGCGTGGGATTGGCTATTCCGCTGCTGGGTTCACTGATTTCACCGGCGTTCACGCGACGCCGACGGGCGTGGGTGGATGTCGGTCCTGTCGATGCCTTGCCTGTCGGGCGTCCCGCACAATTGGACGATGTCACGACAGTTCACGACGGCTGGCTGAAAGCCACGTCGCACAAAGCGGTGTGGGCGGTGAAGCAACCGCAAGGTGATGTGACGGTGTTTTCGCCGATCTGCACACGTTTGGGATGCGGGTATCGCTGGGACAACGACGGAAAAAAAGTTTCTGTGCCCTTGCCACGGCAGTTCGTTTGACGTGAACGGTCACGTGCTGGGCGGTCCCGCCCCGCGTCCGTTGGATAGGCTGCCCGCAAAGGTGGAGGGTGGCCGGCTCCTCGTGATGTATCAAGACTTCAAATCCGGCCTTCCACAGAGTGTGGAGTTGTAGCCCACCCCCACGAGGACTATGTCGTCACGGCTGTATGATTGGCTCGACCGTCGTTTGAACCTGAAACCGGTTCAGCGCACCTTGCTCGATGAGCCGATTCCCGGTGGCGCCAGCTGGATTTACGTGTTCGGCTCCGTGACGTTGTTTCTGTTCGTCCTCAAGCCGCCACCGGCATGTTCCTCGCGCTGTATTACGCGCCGACGCCCGACCACGCCTACGACAGCATCAGATTCATTGAAACCGAGATCACGTTTGGCTGGTTTGTGCGAGGACTTCACCATTGGGGCGCGTCGACGATGGTAGTGGCGATCGGGCTCCACATGCTTCAGACGTTTCTCTACGGCGCCTATAAAACGCCACGCGAAGTGATGTGGATGGTCGGGGTGGTGCTGTTCCTCGTCGTCATGACCTTTGCGTTTACCGGCTACTTATTGCCGTGGGATCAAACCGCCTATTGGGCGACGCAGATCGGCATCAATATGGCGGGTACCGTTCCGCTCATCGGCGATTTTGTGTCGCGTGTCCTGCGCGGGGGTGAAATCCTGGGCGCGTTGACGCTCTCACGGTTCTTCGCGATTCACGTGTTATTCCTTCCGGCGATTCTGATCGGCGGGATCGCCCTGCATCTGTTCGTGCTGCGGCGAGTCGGGCCGGCCGGACCGTGGACAGACGATCGGGCGTCGCTCGGCAGTAAGACCTTCGCGCCGCGCCAGGTCTACATGGATGCAGTTGTGATTGCTGCGGTGTTTCTTATCGTCGCCGCGCTGGCGTTCAGCATTCCCTTGCCTCTGACGGATAAAGCCAATCCGTCCGATACGAGCTTCGTGCCGGTACCAGAATGGTATTTCCTCTTCTATTATGAACTCCTGAAATACGTGCATGGACCGCTGGAGCCGCTTGCGACCTGGGTCCTGCCTCTCTGCGTAATCCTGATCATGTTGTGTTGGCCGTTCATCGATCGCAATTCCGTGCGCAATCCCATTCGGCGACCGGTTGCTCTGGGTAGCGGACTGTTATTTCTGCTGGTCGTGTTCGGTCTCCTGGGTATCTCGATGAAGAACCTCTATGCCGTGCCGAGGACCGATCCCGCCGTCGTACAAGGTCGAGCGATCTATGCTCAGTTGGGTTGTGTCGGCTGTCATCGCATTCATGGAGAAGGGGGTGCCGTCGCTCCGGACCTGTCCACGATCGGGGACACGAGACCGGACCGAGCCTGGCATCTGAAGCATTTTCGCGATCCGCAGTCCGTGTCGCCGGGATCGTTCATGCCGAAGTTCCCGCTCACGGATCAACAGCTCAATGACCTGACCAGTTACATGTTGAGTTTGAAGCGCGCCACGTAAGGCGTGAGTCGATGCGTCTGTTCCTGGACATCCGAATAGGGAGAAGCATTATGCAAACAATAGTGAAGGTGAGCCTCACGATGCTGATCGTGCTGGGGGGGATTCCAATCAGCCTGGCCGCATCCGAAAAGGGGAATCCTCAGGCAGGTCAGAAGTTATATCTCGAGAGTTGTCAGAACTGCCACGGACCGACGGGCAAGGGCGACAGCGACATGGCGGCGTATCTGACTCCCCCGCCCGCCAATCTCACTGCCAAGGCGGCTCAAGCGAAGACCGATGTACAACTGCGCAAGATTATCCTGGAGGGGCGGCCCGGTACGGCCATGGTCGGGTATGCGGGTGCGTTCGAAGAGGCTCAGCTGGCCGACTTGATCGCGTATATCCGCTCCCTTCAATCGTGAGGCTCGATGAGGGGAATTCTGTCGAGGATCGGCATCCACCGGTGGCTTGAAGGGGCGACCCGCGAGCCTCGAATCCGATCCTCAAGAAGGAGTTCTCCCTGTTTCGAACGAGGGGCGGAGGGGAAGTCGGCAGATTTCATCCTGTATAGGTCTCCGGGCCGGAGAGGCCGTCTCGAAGGAGGGCTATCATGTCGATCAAGAAGGGGCTCGCCGGAGTGGGGGTTGCGCTGGCTTTGTTCGGAATGTGGGGGACCGTGTCGGCCGAGGCGCCATCGGCGGGCAGCGTCCCGCTGGAAGCTGTGGTGGACTATCTCCATTCGGTGCTGGAGGCAGACCGGACGTTTTATACCGTCCACGTCGTAGAGCGGATGCAGCGGAGAGGTGTGATCGAAGCGTCGGAGAAATGGCGTGAAATCAGTGCCCTTCCGCTTCCGGTCCAATTCTTTCAAGAAGCATCGAGCCTGGCCACGTTGACGGGAAGTTCCGTACGATATCGATTGATCAGTCTGAATCCGATCAGCAAACAAAACGGGCCTCGCAGCGACTTCGAGCGCAAGGCGCTGGAGGCGGTCATGGCACATCCCGACCAGCCGTATAAGGGCCCGGTCACGGAGGGAGGTGCGCGATACTTCCAGGCCGTGTATGCGGATTTGGCGGTCTCGTCTGTCTGCGTGAGTTGTCACAACGCCGATGCCCGTAGCCCGAAGCGGGATTATAAACTTCGGGATGTGCTCGGCGCGGTGCTGATCTCGATTCCGATGCCGGAGTGACCGTCGGGCGTCATCGTAAGGATCTGTGTGTCGTGGCGGATTGGCGACCTCCGCGGCGGCGGACCATGTCGAGTGAACATTGCGACGGATTGATTGTTCGCCACCGGTTCAAGGAGACATCCATGGCGAAGTCTGGACAACCGAACAAGCCGAACAACCCTCCTGCCCCAGCCGAGACGCACGAGACGCTGTCGATCAATCGCCGGAGTCTTCTTGCCGGTACCGTCGGGATGGTCGGCGCGATGATGATGCGGACGGCTGCGCAATCCGCCGAGGTGGTCGTTCCGGCTGTGCCGGATGATGCCACTCGAGTGCCCGGGGCCGCTCCCACGGCCTATGGGCAACGCTCACCGTTTGAGCAGGCTGTCCGCGTCCCGCGTTCGTGGTGGGCGTCTTTGACGCCCCTGCAAGCGTCGCACGGCATGCTCACCCCATCAGCCTTGCATTTCGAACGGCATCACAACGGGGTACCGGTCATTCATCCGACGGCCCACCGGCTTATGATTCATGGGTTGGTAGAACGGCCATGGGTCTTCACGCTCGACGAATTACAGCGATTCCCTTCCGTCTCACGGCTGGCATTTATCGAATGTTCGGGCAATTCCGCGATCGAATGGCGGGCACCGACCGGACAGACGGTGCAACAAACCCATGGCCTGACGAGTACCAGTGAATGGACGGGCGTGGCCTTGAAGACCGTGCTCGGAGCACTTGGGGTCAACCCCGACGCGTCCTGGGTCTTGGCTGAAGGCGGCGATGCGGCGGCCATGACTCGTAGTCTTCCACTGGCGCCGCTCCTGGAGGAAGCGCTGCTTTGTTATGCGCAAAATGGAGAACCGCTCCGCCCTGAACAGGGCTATCCCTTACGTTTGCTTGTGCCCGGCTGGGAAGGGAATACCTGCATCAAATGGCTCAGACGGCTCAAGCTTGGCACCGCGCCCTTCATGACTCGCGAAGAAACGTCGCAATATACGGATCTGATGCCGGATGGCACGGCGCGACAATTCACGATGGTCATGGAGGCGAAATCGGTGATCACGTCACCGTCCGGCGGGCAGCGAATACACCCCGGATCGATCGAGATCAGCGGGTTGGCCTGGAGCGGTCGAGGCCGTGTCGCGCAGGTGGAGGTGAGTACCGATGGGGGCCGCTCCTGGCAGGAGGCGGTTCTGCAAGACCCGATCCTTCCGAAATGCCATACCCGATTCCGTTTACCATGGAGATGGAACGGCCACGAGGCGATTGTGCAGAGTCGCTGTCGTGATGAAACCGGCTATCGGCAACCCAGCCGGATGGAATTAATTGCGGTGCGCGGAGTGAACTCTGTCTACCACTACAATGCGATTCAGAGTTGGCAGATTGCGGCGGACGGGCAGGTGACCAATGTCCATGCGTAACGTCTTGATCGCGGGGGTGCTGACCATTCTGAGTGCGCAAGGGATCTGGAACAGTGACGCGGCGGATCGCAGCGAATCGACCCATGCCCCTGAGTGGGGTCGGGCCGCTACGGACCGGGACATTCAGCCGTGGAACATCGATATTGCGCCGACGGGGGAGGGGTTACCGAGTGGTCGTGGCACCGCCAAGCAGGGGGCGGCGATCTTTGCCGCTCAGTGTGCCTCCTGTCATGGGCCGACCGGTCAGGAAGGCCCGATGGACCGCCTGGTCGGAGGCATCGGCACGTTGCGCGACCCGAAGCCGGTGAAAACCATCGGCAGTTATTGGCCCTATGCCACGACGTTGTACGACTATGTGCATCGCGCCATGCCCTTGTCCGCGCCGCAAAGCCTCTTGCCGGACGAGGTGTACTCGGTGGTGGCCTGGCTGCTGTATCAGAATGGAATTATTGCCGAAGAGTTTGTGGTGGATGCGCGGGCCCTCCCGGAAATCCGTATGCCGAACCGCAATGGTTTTGTTCAGGACCCCCGGCCCGATGTCCGGCAGAACTAAACCCTTGTGCGCCGTCTGCGCCTTTGTCGACGGCAAGCGCGGAGCGGGACGTGATTCGGTACATTCGGACCGGGGCGCCTGAGAGCGATGTCATCCGCGCGCGACGCCGGTCTCGGGTCCCCTGGCTGCTCGTCGTCCAAGGCTGATGGCGCCTCAGAAGCATACGTTTAATATTCTGAATCCTTTCCACTCAATCTGGCCCTAATCCTACAGTTCTAGGAGGATCTGTCTGCAGCGTTCGCTGTAGCACGATGCCGCAGAGAGCCGAGTGGACTGTAGCCTTTCTCGCCAAGTGTAGAGGCCTACACGCTTCTGTCATGCAGTCCAAAAGCCAATTCTTTTCGACGATTTGATGTCGGTGTGGTATGTAGTTTGCGTGACCATCTGAGTATGAGAGTCATATTGTTGAGTGCCATGGTGATCGTCGGAGTCATCGCAGGTTGCGTCGAATCGAAGGACACCCGAAGCGGCGCACAGTCTGCGGTGAATCACGCTGGGCCTGACGGGTTGGAGGCCCTCTTCAGCCACCCCTCGCCCGATTCCATCCCCGGCGGGCAGCGCGGGGAGCAGATCCGGCTGGGGTATGAGCTCGTCGTCCGTACGCAGGAATTCGCCGCCCCCTACGTAGGGAATCGACTTACCTGCGCCAATTGTCATTTGGACGCGGGGCTCGATCCCAATTCGTCCTCCTATGTCGGTCTCGCGCGGGCCTATCCGGAATATCGTGCCCGGACCGGTCGCGTGGTGACGTTGGCCGACCGTATCAATGAATGTTTTGAGCGCAACCTGAACGGCAAGCCGATCCCGCAAGAGAGTCACAAGCTCCAAGCGATCGTGGCCTATATCGAGTGGTTATCGAAGGATGTCCCGCCCGGCAGCCGGATGGCCTGGCGCGGTATCTCGAGGATTCAATCCCCCAAGCCGCCGGATGGGGTCAACGGGGGCAAAGTCTTCACTGCCCGTTGCGCGTTTTGTCACGGGGCTGATGGGCAGGGCACGATGGCGGCGCCGCCTTTGTGGGGACCACAGTCCTATACGGTCGGGGCGGAAATGGCGCGAGTGCCGGTGGCCGCCTCCTTCATCAAATCAAACATGCCGCGGACCAGGGGGTGGGCCCTGTCTGATCAGGATGCCTATGATGTGGCGGCGTATGTGAACTCCCAACCGCGTCCGGACTTTCAGGAGAAGGGCCATGATTCGCCGAAGGGGGAAAAACCGGCGGATGTGCCCTATTAGACGCGCGAAACGCGCCTGGAATGCGTATCTCGTGACGCATCCGTATTGGCAAAGAATACCGAGAGGTGGCGTGTGCGATACGAGCGGAGGAGGACGAGATGAAACTGAGCGTGGCGTACCAGGGGGGCACGCGCTATGACATCCTCAGCGACCGGCACAGGATTGTGACGGATCAGCCGGTTGAGGATGGGGGAGGCGATGCCGGGATGAGTCCCGTGGAATTGTTTGTCGGCTCCGTCGCCAGTTGCGTCGGGTATTTTGTCGGCCAGTTCTGTGCGCGGCACGATATTTCACGCGAAGGGCTGAAGGTGGAGGCCGAATGGGCGATGGCGGAATCGCCGCATCGAGTCGGGCAGATCATGCTGGCTATTCGCCTGCCCCATCGAGTGACACCGGAGCTGAGAGACCGGCTGCTGAAGGTGGCGCACGGCTGCACCGTGCATCAATCCCTCGCCCTGCCGATCAATATCGCCATTGACCTGAACCCACACAGTCATGTGGAGACGTCGACGTAAGGGTTACCTATGAAGCTTTCCCGTCGCGCGTTGTTACGCACATTATTGCAAGGGGCTGGGGCTGCGTTGGTTCTGGGTGGTAAGGGCCAGGCGGTTGAAGTCGGGTCGGGCGAGGCGTCCGGTCCCCTCACGGTGCGGGTCACGCGGCCCTTCGATGCGGAAACGCCTGTCCGGGAATTTGCCTCCTGGTTGACACCGAACGAACGGTTTTTTGTGCGCAGTCATTTCGGCCCTCCTTCCGCCGAGTCGATACAGCCCGACGCCTGGCGACTGACGGTCAAAGGACTGGTCAAAGAAGAGCTGACGCTCAGCCTGAAAGACCTCCAGCAATTTGAAGCCGCCACCCTGACGGCCGTGCTCCAATGCAGCGGGAACGGGCGTGCACACCATCGTCCCAAAGTGCCGGGAGTCCAGTGGGAACGCGGCGCGGTCGGCAACGCACAATGGACCGGGGTACGTCTGCGTGATGTGTTGCAGCGAGCCGGAGTGAAACTTCAAGGACTGCACGTGCAGTTGCAAGGGGCGGATCGACCGGTGCTGGCCACGGTGCCGCTGTTTACACGAAGTATTCCCCTGGCCAAGGCGCTTCATCCCGACACGCTCTTGGCGTATGAAATGAATGGGCGGCCGCTGCCGTTGCTGCATGGTGCGCCGTTGCGAGTGATCACTCCCGGTTGGATGGCGGAATCCTGCATGAAGTGGCTGACCGAGATTACGGTTCGAGCGGATGAAACGCCTGGTTATTACATGCAGCAAGCCTATCGCATTCCGGAAACGGCCGTTCGGCTGTCATCCGGGCTGCCGGGAAGTGCGATGGTGCCCGTGGAACGAATGCTCGTGAAATCGCTCATCGCCGCACCGGCGGAGGGCGAGACGGTGAGGCCCGGTCCGGTGACGATCCGGGGAGTCGCATGGGCCGGTGAGGCGGCGGTGGCCAACGTCGAGGTGTCCTGCGACGACGGCCGTACCTGGGAGACGGCACGCCTGCTGGGAGAGGAGCAGCCCTACGCCTGGCGGCAATGGCAATTCGTGTGGCAGGCTCGCGCCCTGGGGCCTACCGCCATTCTCTGCCGCGCCAGGGATGCGCAAGGAGAGGAGCAACCGGTGACGAGTCCGTGGAATCCGGGCGGATTTCTCTGGAATGGGTGGGATCGCTTGACCGTCACGGTGGCGGCATGAGACTGGTACCAACGTCCTCCGGCTTTGCGTTCTCTGCACTCATTGTGCTGCTGGTTATGCTTGGCGCGTTTGCCGTCGCACCTGCCCAGGAAGAGGAGCGCGCTACCGTCGACCCTGCCCTGGCACGCCAAGCGGCCACGTTGATCCTCGCCCGCTGCGCGGTGTGCCATACCACCGACCTGATCGCTCAGCAACGGTTGCCGCAGGATCGCTGGACGGTCACGGTGGAGAAGATGGTGCATTGGGGCGCCGACCTTTCCCCGGACGATGCGGCATTGCTGGTGCGATATCTCGCTGGGCGAAATCACCCCGGCGCGCCGGACCAGTTGCCGTCCTTTGAGCACGAGTTGGCGACCATGGAACCGTCTCGTGCGCAAAGTGCCACGACTGATGGTCCATTGACCGGTGTGGCGGCGAGAGGGGCGAGGCTGTTTGCACATAATTGCCAAGCCTGCCATGGCGAAGGCGCGGTCGGCGGTGCGGGACCGAAACTGGCGCGTAATACGATCTTGAAGAACGAAGGAGCATTTTGGGAAACGGTACTCCATGGTCGTGGTCCTATGCCGGCCTGGGGCGCAGTGTTGAATCACCAGGAGATCGCGGATATTCATGCTTGGCTTGTCACACGATAAGCCGGCGAATCCACAGTCGCATACGAAAGGAGTGCCTCATGGGTGGAAGACGGACGGTGCTGATCGGATGTGCCTTGGTGTTTGTGGTGGGGTTGTTGTCGTTCCCCAGACTTTTGTTGGGCAGTGATCAGACTCGTGTCAAAGAGCTGATTCAGAATAACTGCGCCGGATGTCACCGCCTCGAAGGGAAAGAGGATTCGCGCTTCAAGTTAAAGGCCCCTGATCTGATCTGGGCCGGGAGCAAGTATCAGCGCACGTGGCTGCTTCGATACCTGACAGGGAAAGAGGCTCCGCTGTACCCCAAAGGGTATCGATGGGATTTGTCTGAGGGGCCGACGCGACACCCGGTGGTCAGCGAGGAAGAAGCGCAGGGTCTCGCCGAGTATTTTGAGCAGCACAACAAGGATCCTCGGGTGAAGGTCGGCGCCTTTGATCTCTCGAAGGTCAGTAAGTTCGATGCCACGTTCGGCGGTATGGCTTATAAGGCCCACGCGTGTCTTGGCTGTCACCTGATCGAGGAGAATGGTAAACTCATCGGCGGACCGCAGAGCGCCTCGCTGGTGGCAGCCGGTCAGCGGTATGACAAGGACTGGCTCTTCCGGTTCGGGCAGAATCCGCAGGACTTTACTCCTCACAGCGGAGAATTTCTGGCCGATGCGACGGAACCGCAGCTTCGGGCCGTCATCGGGTTCCTCATGGTGCAGGGAGTGAAGGACTTCAAATATTACGAGCCTTGGACGGCTCCGGAGTTCGGGATGGCGAGTGCGGATCGGGGGAAGGTGTTGTACAAGGAGTATTGTTCGCAATGTCACGGTGCGACTGGAAAGGGCGATGGGCCCGCTGCATCCGGTCTGGAGCCGAAGCCGGCGATCCATGCGAACATCCCCTTCGACAAGGTGCCGACCGATTACCTCTACAATGTGATCAATCATGGCGGTGCGGCGATGGGAAAATCGCCGAATATGCCCTACTGGAATCTGACTTTCGGGCAACAGGGCGTGGCGGACGTGATGGCCTATTTACGAGCCACCTTCAAGGGCGGAGCAGAGGTGGCGCAGGCGGCGGGAAGCGGCGAAGGCCCGACCGGCGTGTGCCCGCAGCCGAGGAAAACGGCGAAGGCGCCGGCTGATTTCCTCTCCAAAACCAATCCGTTGCCACATTCGGACGCGGCTATCCAGGCAGGGAAAACGCTGTTTCTTCAGACGGCCCAGCCGGTGGCCTGTGCGATGTGTCATGGAGAGAAGGGCAATGGGCAGGGCTTCATGGGGGCGGCATTGATTCCTCCGCCGCGAAACTTTACGTGCGGCTCGATGATGAAAGATCTTCCGGACGGGCAACTGTTCTGGATCATCAAGAACGGCTCGCCGGGAACCGGTATGATGTCGTTCGCCGGGTTGCCGGATGACCAGGTGTGGCAGTTGATCGCCTACGTAAGAAGTTTGGCGAAGTAGCGAGCAGCGAAGAGGACTCTCGTGGCGCACCGTCATCGGGCGGTGCGCCACGTCTATTGATGGAGGACGATCGAATGGCGATGTTTATCATTTCAGGGAGTCGGGGCACGGACGATCCGACAATGGCATCTCTTCCCTTCATGGCCGCCAAGACCGCCAAGGAGCAGGGCCACGATGTGGTATTGTGGTTGTGGAACGAGGCGGTGACTTCAGCGCGCAAAGGGTCGGCGGATCATATCGTGGGCGTGAATTTGACGCCGCTAAAAGATGTGCTGGCAGCCGTCCAAGCCGCTCAGATTCCAATTTGGGTCTGCGCAGCCTGTGCCGTCGCCCGGCAGATCGGTCCGGGTGATCTCGTGACAGGGGCCGTTATTAAAGGTATGCCGGATTACATCAAGGCCGTGGCCGAACGTGACCGGAACGTGGCGTTTTAATTCGCCGGGAAGGAGATGGGTACTCGTATGGCAGTCGACGGACAATCGGGTGGGAAAACAAAGGGGCGGAAAGATCGCGCCAATGCAGACGCGATCGCCGCGGTCGCGCAGAACAACGGGCAACTGGAAACGGATGAATTGGAGATTATTGCCACGGCGGTGCCGCGCGAAGGAGATGGCTATCAGCCCCCCACCCAACCCGCAGGGGAAGTAACCGCTGGATTGATCGGTGAGGCGGGGCGCACCTTGACGGAGGAAGATCTCCGACGCGTCAACACGCGAAAGGGCCTCCTCCAGTTGATCAAGAATAAGAATATCGATCTCGACGAGGTGCGCAAGACACTGCTGTATGAGCAGGAGCTGCGGCAGCTGCAGGTTGAACTGGTCCGGCTTCAGCGTTGGGTGCAGACGGATGGCCAGCGTATCGCCATTCTTGTCGAGGGACGGGATGCGGCCGGGAAGGGTGGCACGATCCGCCGATTTACCGAGCATTTGAATCCGCGCGCGATGCGTGTGGTGGCGTTGCCGAAGCCGACGGATGATGAGCGTGGACAGTGGTACTTCCAGCGGTATATCCGGCAATTGCCCAACAAAGGCGAAATCGTGTTTTTCGACCGCAGTTGGTATAACCGCGCGGTCGTCGAACCGGTGATGGGATTTTGCAGCAAGAAAGAGCATCAGCGGTTCTTGCAGCAGGTCACGGAATTCGAGCATATGCTCTACGAGGACGGCGTCACGATCATTAAGTTCTGGTTCTCGATTTCTAAAGAGGAGCAGGCCAATCGATTCGAAGCGCGCCGGCAGAATCCGCTCAAGCAGTGGAAGCTCAGCCCTGTCGATGAGAAGGCGCAAGAGATGTGGGATTCCTACACTCGATATAAAGAAGAAATGTTCAGCAAGACGCATACGACCTTCAGCCCCTGGATTATCGTCAAGGCGAACGACAAGCAGGCGGCACGGCTGGAAAGTTTGCGCTATGTGTTGAACCTGTTGCCCTACAAAGGGAAGGAGGAAGCCGCGATCAGGCTGACGCCCGACCCCAATGTGATTACACGCTTCCATCGCAAGATGGTGGAATTGGATTTCTGATGCAGAGGAGGTCGAACCGGCTGTGGGCCGCGCTTGCGGTCGTGGTGGTTGTAGAGGCGACGGTCATGCCCATGGGTTCGACCGCCCAGCAACATATGCTCCAGCCCAGGGTACCGGCCGACAAACTGGCCGAGGCGAGGGCGCTCACGAGTCCATTGGCTGATGCGCCTGCTATCGTTGAACAAGGCAAGGCCCTCTATCACGGGAAAGGGACGTGCGCCAACTGTCATGGACCGGAGGGAGCGGGCGATGGGCCGGTGGCGTCCCAGCTGAATCCATCCCCCCGCAATTTTCAGCACCCTGGATTTTGGCGCCATCGCACGGAGGGAGAAATTTTCTGGGTGATCAAGCACGGATCGCCCGGCACCAGCATGATCGGGTTCGCCGGGCAACTCACCGACGAGGAAATTTGGGTCTTGATCCAGTATGAACGCACGTTTGCCGAAGGACATGGCCACGGTGAAGGGATGATGGGCCCGCGTGGAGGGATGGGACACAGGGGGCGGCGAGAAGGCATGGGCGGCATGGGGCATGGAGGGATGGGAGGCGGTGGCGGGAGTTGTGAAGGAGAACAGTGCAATCGGTAATCGGGCTGGGTCCTGCATGGAGCCAGTAACGCTGTGACGGAGACGCTCCATCTGGTCTGTCCGCATTGCCGGAGTATCAATCGGGTTCCGACAACTCGCCTGACGGAGCAGCCCAATTGCGGCCAGTGCCACGCGCCCCTCTTTCCCGGGCACCCGATCGCGTTGACCGCGGCGGATTTTGAACTTCATGCGCAGCGCGCGGAAATTCCTCTGGTGGTGGATTTCTGGGCGCCCTGGTGCGGTCCCTGCCGGATGATGGCCCCGGCCTATGAACAGGCCGCGAAGATGCTGGAGCCTCAGGTTCGCTTGGCCAAAGTGAACACGGAGGAAGAACAGGCGCTGGCCGCGAGGTTTGGCATCGTCAGTATCCCGACGATGGTGCTCCTGCGTGGCGGGCGTGAACTGGCGCGACAGCCCGGCGCGTTGGGGCTTCAAGATATTGTGCGGTGGGTCCGCAGCAAGATCTGACAGGCCACTCTCTCGCTAGAATGGATCGTTCCTGTTCCTGTCTCTTCTTTCACGGTGTCCGTCGGGCCGCAGGACGGAGCGATCTCCTCACAACTGGCGCGTTTTGCGTCAGTGTCGGGTCCGGACCGGTTCTGGAATTCCCCAATGAAATGCCTGCTCGGCCGGTACGTGTGGCCGTCTCCCGAAAATACTTGCCAAAACAGTGGCTTGTTCGCGCTATCACTACTGTTTCCTGGCACGTCCTCTGCTTTCTAGAAGCAAGGAATTATCTCGGAGGCAGGCCGAGGTCTACAAAAAACAAGCAGTTGAGAAGGAGAGGTCATCATGGCTGATCAGCATCAGGGGTGTTCGGGGGTAGGGGTGTCGATTGCGTTTCTGAGCGGCGCCCTCATCGGCGCGGTGGCGGCGATTCTCTATACTCCGAAATCCGGAGCGGAGACTCGTACCGCGCTGCGAGGGTATGTGCGCCGGACAGAGGATGAAGTATTGGAAAAGGCCAAAGAGATCCGTGCGGACCTCTCCCGCACGGTTGATGAAGCCAAGCGATATTTGAAGGAAACCGAGGCGACGATTGCCGCAGCGTTAGCGGCGGGGAAGGAAGCGTTCAAGAAAGAGAAGCCGGATCGCGCCTGACATGTACGCCGTCCCAGGAGAAGCTGTTCAAGAAACTCATTCGCGCAACCGGTTTCAATGAGAAGCATGGTGTGTCGGTCGACATCCGGGGCACCGACAACGCGGGCATTCTGCGTCGATTGCAGCAGGCCGTCGAAGGGATTCTCAAGCCGTCGGAAGCCCCGGCTGATCCTGCGACATCACGAAAGCCACATGTGGGAAGCAGAGTCGCGAACAATGGTGGATAGGAGCGATATGAGGGACAGCTTGCCGAAGCCTCAGCGCAGAGGGCGAACGGCAGGCTGGTTGCAGAATTGGACGGCCAGCTGATTTCTCCAGCCTACTCGCGGGATGTGAACGTCGGCGTTTCCACTTTGGTCACCCGGAAGCCCACCAGCATCTTCTGCTGTCTATGGCATAGATCTCTGTCGCGTCTCTCTTGATATATCAATAAATCTTGTTATGATCAGATGGTGATAATTGCCATAACGGTGATCGCGCGACGGCTGATTATATTCGATAGGAGAAAAGACCGTGAAGATCCTGTTCCTCTGTACCGGCAACTCCTGCCGCTCTGTGTTAGCTGAGGCCACGTTCAATGCTATGGCAGGGCATGGATGGCGCGCCATGAGCGCGGGAAGCCATCCGACCGGGACGGTCCATCCGCGTTCACTCGCGCTCCTGCGGCGCGAAGGCATCTCGACCGAAGGCTTACACAGCAAGTCGTGGACCAGCCTTCCGGCGATTCCGGATATCGTTATCACGGTGTGCGGCAACGCGGCGGGTGAAACCTGCCCCGCCTATCTTGGTCCGGTGTTGCGTGCCCATTGGGGTGTGGAAGATCCGGCCACAGCGACCGGGAGCGACGCCGACATTGACGCGAAGTTCGAGCAGGCCTATCGCATCTTGCGCGTCCGTATCGAAGCATTCTTGAAATTGCCGCTCGACCGGCTCAAGTATGATCGTGAGCAGCTCACGGTTGAACTCGACCGCATTGCGCAGCTGTCGTAATAGGCATTGGTGTTCACTCGTGTTTCACGATTTCATGGAGGTTCCACATGACGAAGATTGAGGTGTACGACGGAGTAATGTGCTGCAGCACCGGTGTGTGCGGAGTCGATGTGGATCAGGCGTTGGTAGCCTTCGCGGCCGATGTTGAGTGGGCGAAGCAGCAAGGTGTCACGATCGAACGCTTTAACCTGGGGCAACAACCGATGCAGTTCGCGAACAATCCCAGAGTGAAAAGTTTTTTAGAGCGATCGGGGGAGGGTTCGCTCCCGCTGATTCTCGTGGACGGTGAAGTGGCCTTGGCGGGGCGGTATCCCAACCGGGCTGAGTTGACCCGTTGGGCTCGTTTAGTCGCTGTCCCAACGGTCAGTCAGGCAGAGGGTAGCTGCTGCAGTGGCGACTCCTGCTGCTGAGTTCATCCTGTCATAAGGAGCGCAGCATGCGGTTTCTAGAGCACGCACCCATCTTCCTGTTTTTCACCGGCAAGGGTGGCGTGGGGAAAACATCGATTTCCTGCGCCACTGCGATTCGTCTGGCTCGAGAGGGCAAGAAGGTCCTCTTGGTCAGTACTGATCCGGCCTCTAACGTTGGTCAGGTGTTCAGGCAGACCATCGGCAACAGCATCACCGCGATTGCCACGGTTGCCGGACTCTCCGCTCTGGAAATCGATCCGCAACTGGCGGCACAGCAGTACCGCGAACGCATCGTCGGCCCGGTTCGTGGACAATTGCCGGACTCCGTGGTGAAGAGCATTGAGGAACAGCTCTCCGGAGCCTGCACGACAGAAATCGCCGCCTTCGACGAATTTACTGCCCTGCTGACCGATGAGACGCTGATCAGCTCCTACGACCATATCATCTTCGACACGGCGCCGACCGGTCACACCATTCGCCTGCTACAACTCCCGGGCGCTTGGAGCGGCTTTATCGACACCAACCCGGGGGGCGCATCCTGTCTCGGTCCATTGTCAGGACTGGATAAGCAACGGCAGCGTTACGCGGATGCAGTCGCGGCGTTATCCGATCCCAACCGTACCCGTTTGATTCTGGTGGCTCGCGCACAGAAGGGCACGTTGGCCGAGGTCGCCCGTACGTATCATGAATTAGCCGCCATCGGTCTGGCCAGGCAACATCTGGTGATCAATGGCGTCTTGCCGGAACACGACGCGGCGCATGACACATTGGCCTCCGCCATCCGTCGCCATGAGCAAGAGGCGCTCGCCGCAATGCCTGCCGTCCTGCAAGCACTGCCGACGGATTGTCTCCCGCTCAAGGCCGCCAATCTCGTCGGAGTCGAGGCGCTGAGCAGTCTCTTCTCCGATCGAAACGAAGCCATTCCTGTGACCACTGCTCCGGCCGCTCAGTCCCTTGATCTACCGCGGTTATCGGCCCTGGTCGATGAGATCGCGAAAACCGGCCACGGCCTCATCCTGATGATGGGCAAGGGCGGGGTCGGCAAAACCACGCTCGCCGCTGCGGTGGCGGTAGCATTGGCCCAACGCGGACTTCCCGTCCATTTGACCACGTCCGATCCCGCCGCCCACTTGGCCGAGACATTGTCCGGATCCCTTGAAAACCTGGAAGTCAGCCGAATCGACCCGCACGCGGAGATCATGCGCTATCGGCAACATGTTCTCGACACCAAGGGCAAGGACCTCGATGAGCAGGGCCGTGCCATGCTGGAGGAGGATCTGCGCTCGCCCTGCACCGAGGAAATCGCGGTCTTCCAGGCGTTCTCCAGGATCATTCGCGAGGCCGGCAAGAAATTCGTCGTCATGGACACGGCGCCGACCGGGCACACTCTGTTGCTGCTTGATGCCACCGGGGCCTATCACCGCGAGGCCACCCGCCATATCGATCCGCTTCTGCACCACACCACGCCGATGATGCGGCTACGGGACCCTGACCGGACGAAGGTGATGATTGTGACCTTGGCGGAAACCACGCCCATGTTGGAGGCTGCAGGTTTACAGAACGAACTGCGTCGCGCCGGTATTGAGCCGTGGGCCTGGCTTATCAACAACAGCCTGGCCGCTGCTCCAACATCGGCACCCCTGTTGAGGCAGCGGGCTGGGTTCGAACTGGCCCAGATTGAGGCGGTGCGGACCAGCTACGCTACGCGCGTCGCGCTGGTTCCAATGCAAGCCGAGGAGCCCATCGGCATCGAACGGCTGCTCCGACTCGTGGAACCGCAGCGCGCGTCGGACCGTATCGGCGCAACTCAAGATTCATAGACGGTTATGATGACGTTTCGATACCGATCTGTTTCCGAGATCAGGACGAGACCGAATCAGGCGGGTGGTCGCTTTCCATCGACCACTGGAAAAAGACGAACCGCGTTGAATGGAAGCATCTGGATCTTATTTCTGGCCGTAATCATATCTATCGGAGGTTGCATGGACGGTGGTGCAGGATCGCATAGGCGGGATCCTCTTTCCGTTCACTTTCCGGACGTGCGTACCCCGGTTCATCTCGATGCCGATACCCGTCGGGAGCATCGCGCCGTCATGCCGCAATGAAACCATGTGCTGAAAGCCTGTGTCGCCTGCCATCTGGAATACACATTGCACAGTTCATAACCAAGGAGAGCCGCATGTCCGAAGGAAAGATCAGTGTCACGTTCGAGCAAGACCACGACCGTCTCGATGCCCTGTTCACCACGTTTCAGGAACAGAAACGACAGGATGTTGCCAAGGCGAAGGAGGCGTTCGCTGCCTTCAAGTTCGGCCTGCAACGCCACATTGTCTGGGAAGAGGATGTGCTGTTTCCAAAGTGGGAGGAAAATTCAGGCATGGCGGAAGGCGGTCCGACGCAGGTCATGCGAAGCGAGCACCGGATGATCGGCGATTGCCTGGAGGCGATTCACCGGAAGGTTCAGGCACAGGATCCGGAGAGCGACCGGGACGAGCAGCTGCTCCTGGATATTTTAAAATCCCACAATATGAAGGAAGAGCGCATTCTCTACCCATCGATCGATCAGGTGATCAGTGACCAGGAACGAGCGGAGTTGTACCAGGCGATGAAGGACATTCCCGAAGAGCGATATCGGGCCTGTTGTGGGAACGGGCACTCATGAGTCGGCTGAGCGTGGGGGCTGCTGTGTGTATCCTGGGAATCTTGGTCGTCGCGTCCGTGCCGCGATGGACCCACGCGGTGCCGTATGGTGGCGTGATGGCGTCGAAAGCGGAGGGGCCGGCGGTCGCGTGGGCCATGGCTGATACCGGTGGCATGGTGGCGAATCCGCATAGCGATTTGATCTTTCGGGCGACGGGGGCCGCTGCCTGTCTGGATTGTCATCGAGCCGGCAGGGACGGGACGATGAGTCCGCATGTCCTGGACAACGCGTTGGTTCAAGAACTCAAGGCCAAGGCCAAAGGTGTTCATGGCCCCGGACGATTCGCCGATTGTCTGCGGTGCCATGCCGGGGGCAATAAAGGCGTGGAGAAGTATCGGAAGTAAGCCAGGGAACGAATGGCTGATGGCCATGGTCGATGATGTCCTGCTGTGAGTCGGTGACGCTAAGTCCTACGCTATCAGCGCGCCTCTTCTTCTGATTGTTCTGAGCGAGCGAGGTATGCGATCTGTCCGGCAGCGTATCCTTGTCGTAAGTGCCGTCGTGGTTGTGGCGGTGGCAGGCGCCCTGCTGTTCGAGGCTTTGTTGAGCCTCGGCGAGGCCACCCCCTTTGGGCATACGCAGTACGGCCATGTAGCCGGCTGGATCGGCTTTGCCGTGACTCTGCTGGTATTTGTGTATCCGTTGCGCAAGCGAATCAGTCCGGCCCGTCGGTGGCCGCGCGGCTGGTTTCGAGTTCACATGGTGGCGGGGGTGGTGGGTCCGCTGTTCATCTTTCTCCACTCCGGCGCACATTATCACGCGTTGGTTCCGGTCCTGGCGATGTTGTCCATGGTGATTGTGGTCCTCAGCGGAATCATCGGGCAGGCGGTGCACGCATTCAGCCTGAGAGCCCTCAACGATCAACGCCGCCGACTCCAGCGCGAAGGATTATCCGACGGCGATATCGACGCGCAGTTGCATGGCATGGCTTCTCAGGAAGAAGCGTTCCGTGTGTGGCAGGCGATCCATGCGCCGATGACGCTCATGTTTCTCGTGCTTGCGGTGTTGCATGTGGCGGGCGCACTGTTCTTTGCCGGAATCTCGTGACGGATGCGATACCATCCGCTGCCAAGAACTGCGGTGCCGGTGGTGGCCCTGGCGACGCTTGTGCTTCTCGTCTGGATCGGTTGGGGATCCGTAAGAAGTCCTGCTTCGTTTTGGGCTCCTGGAGATCTGAGCCGATACCACGTCGACCAGGCCGGGTGCAGTCATTGTCACGAACCGTTCCGTGGACCCAGTCCGGCTCGCTGTGTGGCGTGCCATTCGGAGCGGTATTTCGAGAGTCGGGCGACGCCCGCCGTGGCGACCTGGCATCGCGAACTCGTCACACAACGAACGGCCTGCACGGCCTGCCACACGGAACATCGCGGGGCGCTTGCTCAGATTACCGAGCGAGCCAGGACCAACCCCCACGGTGAATTTGTGTTTCGCGCCACCGGGACCAGTTCCTGTACGGCCTGTCATGAATTCGGCGCGAGGGTCGCGATCCGACCGACGCTCAGGGATGAGCCCATCGTGCGGCGATTGTATGAGCAGGGGCGTGGGGCGCATCGGCCTGGTCGCATCGCCGAGTGCCTGGCCTGTCACGGCGGCGGGTAGCTGGATTGAGGAGGATTAAGCCGATGCAGTTACATCTCGAACAAGCGTTTCCCACGGAGCAAGCGCTGCGCGACATGATCGTCACGCGCAAAATCTGTTTCGATCACGACCCGTTCTATGTGAAAACTGGCGCGGGCAACGTGGTCCAAATCGGGTTCCAGTTAAACCTCTACGCAGCGTTTCACGACCCTACCCAGTTGCCGCTTAATGATGATGCCGAGCATCGTGACATTCTTGGCGACCTGCAACGGCTCTGCCGGGTCTTCTTCCAGACGCTGGACCTCCTCAAACCCTGCGAGCATCCACAGCCGCCCGCGCATCGCATCATCTTTTCCCCGGAACGAAAGAATCGCGCCGAAGTCTGTCTCCAGATCCCGATCTTTGACCTGGCACACTATGCCGATCGCTCCGCCGGTCAGGTGCGGGACCTGCTGGAGACGGCGGAATGTTTACTGATGCATGTCGGCGCAAGACGGCGGGTGTGGGATGAAGCGGGACACAAGTCGGAGTCTTCCACCGGTGATTGCGAATCCCGCGCGGGCTAGGTCTGCGTATGCGTGAGACCCTGCATTGAGGTGAAATCATTCTCTATAATCGACATATGTGGATATGGTAGGAAGTGCTGCCTATCGGGTCTCAATTATTCGGATCATCGGTGCCGGCTATTGGCGAAAGGGAAAGGCCGTCTATGAGTACGAAAATAAGATATCGCGATGAGCCTCTGGGCGAGATTCGTGTCGTTCCAGATTTTCTCCCCTCTCCCGCCGAATTGGCGTTTCGCGATGAGGGGGTCAAAGTGACGTTGGCTCTGAGCAGGAAGAGCGTAGACTTCTTCAAGGCCGAAGTATCCCGGCACCACACGCAATACCAGCGCATGATTCGCCGCTTGCTCGATGCCTATGTCGAGAGGCAGCCTCAGATCTTTCCTTCACGTTCACCGCGGACCGCGCGTGGACGGGCAGCTCGTAAGCGCAGTGTTGCGTAATTCACGCCTACGGGTGACACATGCTGAGGTGGAGGTGCAGATTTCGAAACGGCCAGCTGTGGGAGATAGGCATGGCCCAGAGAAATAACGCTGCGTTTACGCGCAAATATTGATCCGCTCTGTCTCAATCGAACAGTTCATCTCGCAACAGTCTTTTGAACCCTGATCCTCGCATCCACGATCTGACAGCCTTGGCCGGGCGGGAGGGCGAAGATGGGATTCAGGTCCAGCTCCACGATCGCGGGCACTTCTTCGACCAGCCGTGACAACCTGAGCAACAGGGCCTGGATGGCATCGACGTCGGCAGGTGGATGGCCGCGGTAACCCTGCAGGAGGCGATACCCCTTAATACTGCGAATCAAGTCGGCGGCATCCAGCTCCGTCAACGGCGTAATCCGGAATCGCACATCCCCTAAAATTTCGACGTGTATCCCCCCGAGCCCGAAACCGATCAAGGGGCCGAACGAGGGATCTTGAACCATTCCGGCCATGACTTCGACGCCGCCTGCCACCATCGGTTGCACCAGCACGCCTTCCATCGCATCGAGGCTGGCATCCTCAGCCAGTCGTGCCGCGATCTGTTCATAGGCACGGCGCACCGCCGCTTTGTCGATAAGGTTCAAATGCACGCCCCCGATCTCCGTTTTATGGACCAGGGTGTGGGACGCCAGCTTGACGGCGACCGGAAATCCGATCTGTTCGGCCAGCCGGGCGGCTTCTTCGGCGCTGGTCGCGACGCCGCCTGCCGGTAGCGGAATCGACATCGCGCTCAGCAGGGTTCGTGTTTCAGTCGTCGTCAGCCAGCCGTCTCCACGCGTGGCCAGGGCCTCGTGGCAGATGCGGGTCACGGTCGAGAGGTCCAGATCGTCGAAGTCCGGAACCATGCCGGCGGGGCGTTCGCGCCACTGCACGTACCCGGCTATTTTCCCCAGGGTGCGCGCGGGGAGTTCCGGCAAGGCGAAGGTGGGGATGGTTTCGCTCGTGAAGGAAAACCTCCGCTCGCGATCCGTTTCCACCATCCATCCGATGTAGATCGGTTTCTTGAGGGGCGCTGTGGCTCGCGCGGCGAGGATGCCTTTCTTGATGCCCTCGGCGATCGGGTCCACATCGGTGGCTGTGACGGCGATGTAGAGAATGATGAGGGCGTCGATATCGTCGGATTTCAAGAGTGTGGTGATGGATTGGGCGTATTGTTCGGGGTCGGCCGAGGCGATCAGGTCCACCGGGTTGCGCAACGCCGCGGACGGCGGCAGAAATGAGGCCAGGTGCGAGATCGTCGCTTGCGACAATTCAGGAACATCCAAGCCGCTCGCTTCGCAGGCATCGGCGCAGAGGATGGCCGGTCCGCCGGCATTCGTAATGATCCCGACGCGGTGGCCCGTCGGCAGCGGTTGATCCGATAGGCCTGCCGCCAAGGCGAACATATCTTCGAGCGTCTCGGCGCGCAGGATCCCGGTCTGCTGAAACAGGGCTTCCACCCCGACTTCATTGGCGGCCAGCGCGGCCGTATGAGATCCCGCGGCGCGTTTGCCTGAGGACGTGCGACCTGCTTTTAAGACGACGACCGGTTTGTTGCGGCTGACCCGGCGGGCGATCTGCGCAAACTTTCTCGGATTGCCGAAGGATTCCACATACAGCAGGATGACCTGCGTCGCAGGATCGTTTTCCCAGTATTGCAGGAGGTCGTTGATCGACACATCGGCCTTGTTGCCGACGCTGACGAAGGTGGACAGACCGAGCTGCAATCGTTCGGATGCGGCGAGCAGGGCTAACCCCAAGGCGCCGCTTTGTGACGACATAGCGATCGAGCCGGCGAGGGGGAATGTGGACGTGAAGGTGGCGTTGAGCCGCACGGCCGGATCGGTGTTCAGGATGCCAAAGCAATTGGGGCCGACCATGCGCAGGCCCTGTTGACGAACCTTGTTGAGGAGCTGGTCTTGTAGATGGCGTCCATCTGGGCCGGTCTCGGCGAACCCGGCGGTGATGACTACCAGCGCGCGGACACCGGTCGCCGCGCAGTCGTCCACGACAGAGAGCACCGCGTCCTTGTGGACGACGATGACGGCCAGATCGACCGGCTCCGGCAGTGCACGAAGCGACGGATAGGTGTGTAGACCGGCGATGGTGGCGGCATGCGGATTGATGGCGTAACAGCGGCCGTGAAACCCGCTGCTGTTCAGCGCGTCGAGCAGCCGATAGCCGATACTCTGGGGGTCGCGCGAGGCGCCGATGACGGCGACGGCTTGAGGATGGAAGAAGGGTCGGAGCGAAGCCGTGGTGGCGACCCGTTCACGCCACTCGGATTTGAGCACGCTCCGGTCGGTCGGCGTCAGCGAGAGCTCGACCTCCATGTCGCCGCCTTCGACATGTTCTTCCATAGAGAGTCCGGAAGACGCGAACACCTCCCGCATGGCCATATTGTCGGCATGCGTGATGGCCCAGAGTCTGGTGAAGCCGTGACGGATCGCCAACAGTGCCAGTCGCTCCAGGAGCAGCGTGCCCAAGCCATGCCCATGGAGCCGATCGTCTACGGCCATGGCCACTTCGGCCTGATGCGGAGTCCGTGCATGATACGAGCCGGAGGCGATGATATGGAGGGCTCCGTCCTGCCGGCGCAGGGCAATCACCGTGAGGCTGCGCCGCGGGTCGGATGGGTCACAGAGCGTGCGGATCACCTCGGCTGGTGGCGCAGTTTCGGAGAAAAACCGGTGGCGTCTGGCTTCCGGCGACAGGCGCTCGACGAAGCGCTGCAGTTCATCCGCGTCGCCCGGCTGCGCGATGCGTAGGAGGGCCGTCGTGCCGTCGCTGAGGACGACATGGCCGGAGTCGGGACCTTCGTCCCTGGATGGCGGCATGTGGAGTGGGCGAATACGTTGCATGACTTACCCCGAGCGCAGGTTCGGTTTCACGAGCAGCAACATGCCGAGCCCGATCATGCCCGTCTCGCTGATCAGTTTCAACTAAAAGGCGGACACATTGCTGAGACGCACGGCGTGCTGTCTCGCCAATGTTTCCAAACGAGTGAGGGCGGACTGATCCTGACAGAGGTCTCACAACAGAATGTGCCGGGCAGGGTGATGCCGTTGAAGCTCGAGAAGA
The DNA here is from genome assembly GCA_037045225.1 of Nitrospira sp. Lineage (NCBI taxonomy): Bacteria > Pseudomonadati > Nitrospirota > Nitrospiria > Nitrospirales > Nitrospiraceae > Nitrospira > Nitrospira sp. The sequence goes on along the minus strand of JBAOHZ010000009.1, from coordinate 1,463,089 downwards.
AATGCTTCGACGGCGTCGCAATGCGGACAGCCGGCTCGGACACAGACATCCACGTCCACAGTCGGTTGGGAGGCGTGAGGAGACACTTCTGAACCGGGTCGCCACAGGCAGGCGAGAGCAGACCTGCGTCAAGACTCCTCTGCCGACTCATCGCGTTGCCTGTGGCGTCTGTCGGCTAGCTGACGAAGTCTGGTGTCGCGACCGATCGGATATACGACAAGACGTCCAGCATTTGTTGGTCGGTCAGCTTCCCGCGATATCCATGCATCGGACTGAAGAGTGCGCCGTTCGCGATTGTGATCAGGAGTTCCCAGTCGGTCTTGGCGCGCGAGTTGACGGATTGAAAATTCGCGGGCCGCACAATGAGGTATTGGCCGTCCGGACCGGCCCCATCCAGTTTGTCTCCATGACAGCGTAGACATTGCTTTTCATAGATGGCCTGTCCCTCGCGCGGATTGCCCCGGTTGGTTTGAGCGGTGGCCCATGTACTGCCCAGGATGACGAGGCAGACGACCGACAGAATGCTGAACGTTTTCATGCGTAGGCTCCTTTATGGTTCGGCGCAGTGCGCCGGATTGAGTCCAGATTCATCGTACGATCAAAACCGGACAGGGTACGTGGTGCAAGAGGGCGTGGGAAATGCTTCCCAAAAGAAATCGCTCCAGTCCCTTCCGTCCATGGGAACCGATGATCAAGAGATCGGCTGACTTGGCGCGCTCCGTGAGGATATCGGTCGGATCGCCGACGGTCACCTGGGTGCCGACTGTATACCGGTGATTCATGACCGAGGCGGCCACGTTCTTCACCAGGTCTTCGGCCGAGCGTACGGCGATTCCGGTCCAATCCTGGAGTGGAAAGAGGCTGAACGGATCGGTGGAAGGAATCTGGCGTACGACGCTGACGATGGTGAGATCGACCGGATTCTTGAACGGATGGTTGAGGAGCCAGGCTTTGATTCGGGCTCCATCCTCATGTCCTTCGATGGCGACCGTCACACGTTTGACCGGCCCCTCTCGTTCTTTCACGATCAAGGTCGTGCAGTCTCCATGGAGCGCGACGCGATGGGAGACGCTGCCCAGCACGAATTCGCCGACGCGGCCTCGTCCGCGCGCTCCGATCACGATCAGGTCTGCATGTGTTTCCCTGGCTTTGTCCAGAACCAGCGAGGCCGGTTTCGCAAATTCGCACACCCGTGTGATGGAGAGGCCATCGGATGGCAGCATCGTGGAGGTATGGTCGAGCAATTGTTGTCCCGCCTTTTCCATGGCTGTCCGGAAGTCATCGTACCCCTGCATGTTGCTCACTTCTGCGACGATCGGATACTGAAACATGCCCAGGTCGATACCGTGCACCAGGATGACCTCTTGCAGATCGTACAGATAGGAGACTTCACGAACGGCTGCGAACGCCTGTTCCGACCAGTCGAGTGCGATGAGGGCGCGCATAAGACTCCTTTCGCTGGCAGGATGCTGAAACAGCCTTCCCGTGTCGTGCTCGTCACCCGTGACGCGTCTCTCGTGAGCCTGTCGCAGCCGGCGCTGCAACGAGAGCCGAACGATGTGTCACGAATGACGGACGAAGAGGCTGAAGTTGTGAGCATCTTGCGAAGATATTCATCTGTCTTTCCACATGTCTGGCCTGTCCGTCACACTGGTTCTGCAGACAGTGTGACGGCAGCCTTCTAGAACAATGGATGCGGTGACGTGCCAAAGGGCATGAAGCGCGGGGACTCGCCGACGTTGCCGCGAATGCGCCACTGCCCTTCTTCAATCGTCATGTAGTGCACTTCTTCATACCAACTGTCGATCGGCACACGTAACCCGCCTGTTTTCGAGAGGCCTGACAAAGTGCCCGTACAGGTCACCTCGATGATGGTCTTGGTTCCGGATCCGACCTTGCTCATCCGGGAAAAATGATGGATGTCGGACAGTGCTCTGAATTCGTCGAACAGGTTGGTCCAGACCTTCCGCATGTCGGCCTTCTTCATCCCGTGATAATCGTACTGTTCCGAATACAGGGCCATGAGTCCGTCCACATTGCCGACCCCTAGCGCCTGTTCGGCTTGTCGGAACGTCGCCAGGACTGCATCGACGGTGGCTTGATCAAGGTCTCCTGCTGCCCCCGGAAGGAGCTGCATTTCGGCTGACGCCGGAGACACCGTCACGGTGATCAGCAGCAATCCGGCGGCGAGGAACCCGTGCCATCGATCTCGCATCCGTTCCGCTCCATCCATGATCACGCTTGCCTGTCGATGGTATGCGCGCTTACCCGATCCATGTGACGCGAACAAAATCTTCATCCTTGTCATATCGCAGTTCCAATTCGCCGTGGTGTGCGTGTTTCAGCGCTTCGCCGATGCGCCGGGGCAAGTGGGTATCGGTGGTGAGAACGACAAGCCCCTCCGCGCGGTTCTCGATGGTCATGATGCGAGCCAGCGGGTACTCCTTTTTTTCCTGCGCCTCCGCGTTGTGGATCAGGCCCATGACTTGGTCCCGGTGTTGGTCTTTGAAGAGTCCCTTGAGCGTGACGAATCCCTTCGGATTTTTGTCCTGGATGCGCAGACAAGCCGGGCAGACGATCTCATCGGCCCCCGTCGGTTTAGCGCCCCAGGTCCAACGCCCCTTATGGAACAGCGCTCCGCAGGTCTTGCAGACCGTCGGTTCCTTCAGTTTGCCCGGCATTTTGTACGAGTCGTGCTGGTATTCTTCTACGAATCGATCGTGGCGCGCTGCGTGGCCGCCTTCTGTTGGTGTGTTCATCGGGGTGATTCCTTTTCTGTGTCCGGGCTCCGGCCTACGGTCGGCGCTCTGAGGTTATGATTTGTTGATGAATGCTTCTTCCGCCAGATTGAGATATTGCAGTACCTCCCGGTCTTCGACCTGTCCGAAGTCCCGGTAGAAGTTCCCCACGGCATAAAAGGGATCCGGTATCCGCAGCACGACCAATTGGTCAACCAGCTTCCGCGCCACTTCAACCGTCGAGCGCGGGCCGACCGGAATGGCTCCGATGACGCGGCGCGGGTTTGCCTGACGGACGGTCGCCACAGAGGCGAAGAATGTCGCGCCTGTGGCGAGGCCGTCATCCACGAGAATCACGGTCCGGTCGTGCAGGTCGGGGAACGATCGTCCCTGCCGGTACAGGGCCACACGCCTGACGACTTCCTTTTGCTGCGCCTGCACGGCGGCTGAGAGTTGTCGTTCGGTGAGCGATAAGCCGGATAGCGCCTCACGATTCCAGTACACCGCCCCCGTTTCGCCGACGGCTCCCAGGGCATATTCAGGATTGTCCGGTGCCCCGATTTTTCGCGTGATCAGCACATCGAGCGGCAACCGCAGGGCCAGGCTCAATTGATACGCCACCGCCACACCTCCGCGGGGCAGCGCGAGCAGGATGGCGCTCGGATCGTTGCGAAACGGGAGCAGTTCCTCAGCGAGGAGTTCGCCGGCTTCTTGACGGTTCCTAAACATCACGACCCGCTCCCCCTGCCGTTTGCCGGATAGACCGAGACTCGAACGGAGTTACCACCATCCGCTCGTGACCCCCACACCGATCAGCATGAGCACCGCGACGATCACGAGCACCATCAGCCACCGGTGATGGTGCGATGCTCCCTCGGGGTGCCAATGGATCTCCCAGGGGATGTCCAGGTATCGAGGATGTCGGAACATGATGGGCTCCTTCCGCTTAGGCCACCGTCACTTCAATCGATGTGGGCTGGGCGTTCTCCAATTTCGGTAGGTGTACGTTGAGAATCCCGTCTTTGTAGTCCGCCGCGACCTTGCTGCCGTCGGCATCGGAGTGAACTGTCCCCGAAATGGTTCCCAGCGGGTGAGTCCACTCATGATCATGCCTCCTTTGCGGTGTGAGTCAGTGTCGCGTAAACAGGAGTCTTGTCATGCATGCGAGAGATGGTGTTGTGAAACCGATCTTCCTGCAAAGGAGATGTTGCAGACTCGATGCCAGAAGAACATGTGGCCGCCATGCCTCGGGGACGTGCGAAAGTTCACTTGCTTAGGAGCATGGGCAAGCAGTGGCGTGCTTCGACCGATCTACGGGGTGGGGCGATACGGGGCAGCAGCCGGGGGCTGCAATGGTGCCAATTACCTCATTGATTGGAGCAAGGGCGTGGTTACCCGATAAATGAAGAGAAATGAAGGGAGGTGGAGCCAGGATAAGGTTGAAACCCCCGCTTCCGTGCCGCGTGAGTGGTTCGGGGGTCGCGCCTGTCGCAATTTCGGGGTCTGGTCCGAAGGGACGCGCTTCCATCTCGGTGCCAGTAGGAGGCACGGCTCGCAGAAGGAGCCCGATGAATGGGGAGCGCGGGACATTCAGGCTGTGTGACTCGCCGGGGTGTTCGGAGGGATCCCGCTCAGTGGGCAGGTCCGATCTCCACACGGGAGCGGGTTTTTTGTGATCGTGGTCCCGAAGTAGAACGGCAGATCGTTCTAGGCGAGAAAGGCTTTTCGAACCTTGAGAAGGAACGCATCGGCCAGTTCCGGACGAGCCTGTTGGGAGCAGGTACGGAGTCGGCGCGTCGCTTCTTCTGTCCAGTATTCCCCCATATCGATGACCTCGCCGGGGCGAAAGTGTCCGGCTTTGATCTTGGCCACGGCTTCACCGACCGGGGTTTCAGAAATCCTGATGCTGAACGTCCCCCGTTCGAGTAATTCGCAGAGGTTGAAGAGCACCCGCACATAGGCCGCCGCGTATTTCGCGGGGCGGCCATCCTTTTTCTCCAACATTTTCTTGCGCTGGTTGTCGCAGTAGTTGAGGAACGACTCATAGGCTGCCTGCGCCGACCAGAGGCGTGGAAACAAGTGGCGGAGTTCTGCGCCCCAGTCATCCATGGTCACCACCGGCGCTACTAGCGTTTCGAGCACCAGCGGATGGCTTTGTAAGGCCAATTGGAGAAAGTGGCCGATTTCCCAGGCCGTCTCGTCGTCTTCCTCCTTCATCATCCTCGTGCCTTGATACTTAAAGCCGACACGAAAGAGTTCGGCGGTGGGTAGGATGAAGACGCTGCGAAAATCCTTGTCGCTCTCGGGCCCGGCCAGTCCGTGGGCGTGCGAACCGACCACCACTTTGAGAATGCAGGAATCGGCCGACGTTGTAGCTGTGTCTGTCATGATCGTGCGGCGGAGAGTCGGGCCAGGCAACCGTACGTGCCGGCGTGTCTGTTAGGACCGGTGTCTCGGCAGTCTCATGTGTCCTTGCCACCGAAGGCTTCATCCATATCGAGGCCAGTCTGCTGCAATCGCGCACGGAGCCGCTCAATCTGGCCGAGCAGATCCAGCATCACTGCAGCGGCATCGAGGCTGGCATCAAAATCCCGTTGGAAACGAGCCACTCGTCGGGCGCAGGTGAGATCTGTCGCATGAAATCGCCAGGTTGAGGTCTCGGGCCCCTCCGGCTCCAAGACCCCGATGGCGACCAATTCGATGACCCATTGGCTCTCGGCTCCGCAAGCCCTGGCCAACTCCTCGATCGACAACACGCTTTCGTCACCGATCACCGTTCCTATTAGAATGTCCTGTGACTTCTCCATTCAGACCCCCAGTGCCTGGCGAGGATTGAATGCCAGCTCCTGCGCCATGGTGTGATAGATTTTCTGCGCGCGTTCGCTGTCCGCCGGCGGAAGCACCACCTCAAGGATGAGATACAGATCCCCCGCGGGTTCGCCGGGAATGCCGCGCCCTTTGAGCCTGAGTTTGCGTCCGTTCTGCGATCCCGGCGGGATTTTGACTTCGACCACTCCGTTCGGAGTGGGTGCCTTGGCCGTTGCCCCAAGCGCCGCTTCCCAGGGGGCAATCGGCAATGAGAGTGAGAGGTCTCGGCCCTGCACCTGATAGAGCTTGTGGGGATGAAAGTGGATTTCAAGGTAGAGGTCGCCGGGAGAGGCCCCTGTGATTCCCGGAGTGCCTTGTCCAGCCAGCCGGATGTGCTGGCCTTCCCGAACCCCTTTGGGGATTTGGACGTTGAGCGATCGCTCCCGAAACTCCGGCCGGCCTTGCGCATTCAGCTGCGGCGTGCGGAGGGTGATTGTCTGTGTTCCGCCGCGAAACGCATCCTCAAGGGGGATGAAGATCTTGGCATAGTGGTCTTCCCCACGAGCACGCGCGGACTCGGCTTGGCGGGAGTAGTTGCCGAATAGGGATGAGAAGAAGTCGCTGTAGTCGGCCGCTTCTGTTGCGGACGCTCCGCCCTGGGTGGATTCGAATCCGGCACCCCATTCAGGTGGCGGCGTGAAATCCTGTCCCTCGCGCCAGCGATTGCCGAGGTCGTCATAGGCGGCGCGTTTTTCCGTGTCCTTGAGCACCTCGTACGCCTCGCCGATTTCTTTGAAGCGCGCTTCTGCTCCGGGTTCTTTGTTCACATCCGGGTGGTGCTTGCGCGCGAGTTTTCGATAGGCGCTTTTAATGTCGTCGGCTGTCGCGGTGCGTTCCACGCCGAGGGTCTTGTAGTAGTCCTTAAATTCCATGCCGCCGTGCTCCTGGTTGCTCAGCTACGCACGTCCATCCGTTTCCAGACAGTCGTGCTGCTACTGAAGGGTCGTTTATCATATCGGTGCTACGCGTTCAATGTCGAGGTATCGCCCTCCGGCAAGCCGAGCTCACACGCCTTCAACAGCCGTCGCATGATGTTTCCGCTTCTTGTTTTCGGCAGGGTCGGAAGAAGCGCGATCTGTTTCGGCGCGATGATGGATGTACGGCGACTCATTCGGAAGACGAAGCCGACGGGACGCGTGAGTGATGACGTGGAAGCCCGGGTGCCTCGACGTTAACGGATGCCTTGCAGGGCGCCATCGGCAGGGCGAAACAAGCATGAATCCTTTTCACGGCGAACGACTCCAATAAGGACAGGGGACAAAAGGCCGCTTCGGCGGAAAAATAAAAGGAGAGCGATATGGTGACGCACCCAACACAGATTGCTCATGATCGATGCGATCGCTGCGGAGGGCTGATGGTGCGTGAGGAGATTCGCGAGGTCAACCAGGTGGGGTGGCGGTGCGTGATGTGCGGGGAGCACATCGATCCGCTCATCCTTGAGCATCGCCGGAAGATGCGTACGCCTGAAGGCGCACGGCAACTTTTGGCCAGGAGCGCAAGCGCCGGAATGAACTAAGCTTCCTGCATCATCACGAAGCCGGTTTCTTGCGTCGGTGGTGGCGGCGAGTCGCAGAAACCAGCAGTTGTTTGATGCGATAGGCCGGTTCAACCAGCCCGAGGCCCAGAAAGCTGGGGGTGAGCAGGGGCTCGGGGCGTGTCTTGCCCTGAAGGTACAAGTCGACGTGGTTGCCTCCCGCCAGCAGGGGCAAGCTCTGGATCCTGGCCTGGGTGACGATGCCGAGGAGCGTGACCGCCCCTCCCGTAGTGAGATGTCCTTCCCGATCTATGGTGGTGGGAAGCCGGAAGACCGGTCCCCCGCTATTGCCTGGAAACACGTGGCTATCGATGAGAAAGACTTCTGAGCCAGGGCGGGTCGGCGAGACCCATGAGACGATGCCCTGCCGGACAATTGCGCGTGGTGAATCGGGAATGTCGAACGCCGCAGGATATCCGAGCACCATGATGGGGACGCCTTCATAGAGCTCCGCCGTCGTGGCAATGTCCATCCAGGCAATGGAAGAGGAGGTGCCCGATTTCGGCTGTCGCATGGTTGAGGCGCCAGGTTTCGGCTGGCGCATGGTTAAGGAGAGCGGAAGGCAGGCAAGATCGACGGCTTTGTCAGGGTGAGGGTACCAGCAACGCCGACCTGTTTCGGTCAGTTGAAGCGGAATCTCCAGCCCCTGTTTCATCCCCCGGCCAGGCGTCTGGGGGAATACGATCGCGAGCGTGGAGGGCTGCCAGTGGTCTGGCGGGTCGAGGAAGACATGTTTTGCGGTGACCAGCCAGGTGTCCTGCCTGCGGGGTCCGTGTAACGAGAAGAGCACGCCGGTGCCGACGACGGCAAAAAACTTCTTGGTTGAAACCCGGCCGGTGCGGGATCGTATGTCGGCTTGTTGAATAGACCCGATTGCCACCGTGGCAGCCCGCCAACGATCGATCCATCCAGCCATCGTGTCGTGCCTCCATCCGTACAGCGGTTCACCGTACGCTCCAGCTTCATCAGCAAGCCCAGTGCCATCCGTCCTTTGACCCAGGTCGGTCGTCTTACAGGTGAAACCTGCGAGGGACTGTGCGCCCGCCGCGTCACGGAATTCAAGAGCTTGGGAGTGGCCAGTTGGGCCGATGTGTTCGGTATTCTGTTCCGCTCGTCGGGTGTTCAGAGAGACACCCTCATGGAGGCGTTCCGCGACAGCGCCGATTCCGCCGCTGGGGAAGAACGCGACGATGCTCCAGCCTGCATGATTTATGAGTGTTTCTGCTGCAATTGCGGATTCGCAGCTGCGACCAGACGTTCACGACGAACCGTCATGAATCATGTAGGCTAGGGCCCCGAAAGGCCGTTCCCGGCCAAGTGCGGAAGTTCGGCGCCGAGATTGCACCGCCATGAAGCGGTAATCAGCGTTGTCGCATTAACGCCCTGCATCACCTGCCGGTGGAAGCGGGCGAAGCCCCCTGTAGTCGGTCAGGTGGACGCGGATGTTATGCGGCATTTGTGTCCGTAGAGGCAAACTGTTTCGACTGCCATTTCACGATATAACAAGGCGGGACATGCCTCCTAAGAGGGACTGGGAAGGTTCCGCCCTACACAATTTGCGTCCGAGTGCCCGCGGGCTGGATCAACGTTGTAGCCCTAAAGCTACGGAAAATTGTCCGTATCTCTATGAATGGATCAGGGTCAGCAGCTTGCGCATGACGAAGATAGAGCGTCTTGAGCCTTCCGACCTGAATCTGTGCTCTGCTGGCGAACCTATTGAGTACCACGCGTCCTGGGATATCCCGCTTCCACTGTCCCGACCCGTCATCGATCGATTGCTCGATCTTCGCATATACCTCTCTGCACAGCGACTCAACAGCCACCACATCTAGGCTATTCTCGAGGCGCATGCGCTCGCGAGAGATTCGCTCACCAAACGCTAGTAGGAGAGTAGCTAGAGAGCCGCCGAGCTGGCTCGGCATGACATCCACGTTCCCTGTGCTTTCGCGAACAGCGCCAGCGACCTTCAGGGCTGTAGCGTAAGGAATGCTCTCCCTTGCCATCTCTCGAAGGGCATCTCCAATCCGATCCTTGGACCGCAACCACGACGCAGGATCTCGCTCCATCTCTGTAAAAACTTCTGCCAAGATGTTCTCATCCAGAAAGTAATTCTCGAGATGATATCTAGGCAATACCTGTAACCGATCAGAGATGTGCGCGTTGATGCTCTTTTGCCCAATCTCACCAACTGCGTCCCCGTCGCAGAGCATAAAGAACTCAACGCCCCAAATGGTCTGATTCAGGACGCTACTACGGATTTCATCGAATGAGCGAATAGCGCTCTTTCCGCCGACCGGAACCAACACTAGTTCGGGGAACTCGTTTCGCAAAATAGCCCCGTAAGTCTGCTTGTCCAGGCTAGCTTCATCACCTTCGATCAGAAGCAGCTTCTTCCCCAGCGAGATTATGCCTATCGACTGGCCGAGGAGGTTCAGGGCGTGGTGTGTCGCATCGTCTCTACTCACCATTACCGCTTGATTAGACCTGTCGGTCTTCCTAGGAGTCACGAAGACCACGGAATTCTCGATGGAGGCAGTGATTATTTCGGGGGAATGAGTGCAGAATACGAACTGGTTGTTCTTGCCAGTCAGAGACAGCGTTTGAAGCAGCTTGTAGCTGAGCTCAGGATGTAGGTGGAGCTCTGGCTCGTCAAAGAACACGATGCAGTCGGAAGGATTGCGAAGGAGAAAATCGAAGACTATGTTGACGACTTCCCGCTCCCCAGAGCTCAGGGTCTCGATAGGCCGTTTCTCCCCGTCCAATTCATAGAGGATCTGCTGCGTCTTTACGTTAATATCAACAAGTATCTTCGGAGCGAGCAACCGTGAGAAGGCATCCTTAAATTTCGCAAGAGGATCCGCGAAATCCAGAGGCATTGTTTCCTTCCCTTCTGCGCGCAGTTGGACTGCCTGTTCAGCGATTTTTCGACGTTGGCTCTCGACCAACTTAAACAAGCTGTGCTGGACATCCTGAAAGCGATCGTGAAGGAAGCTATACGACTGGTCCCAGCCGACATCTTCCTCGTAGGGGTCGGCGAAATCCCATGAGAAAGTGAATGGCTTTACCTGCCTTATCGAGCGATCGCTTTCGAAATTAAGCACTGTCGACCGATATCGGTTGCGTCGTTGAGAACGTTGGAGAACTTCTCGAAGTCTCTGGGCGTCATCGCCGTTTGACGTATCGAGGCGGCCGCCTGGCCAGGCGGTACGTTCAATGTCTGAGGTAGGTTCGACAATAAGATGGATGTTGCTGCTGGCTCTGGGATCGCGGAAGAATTGTATTAGCGCGTGAATGAGGCGGGTCTTGCCAACCCCGTTCGGGCCCGCGAAGACCACCACATCTGAAAGGTCGGACACTTCGACGCGGTCGAGTCCGCCGATGTCCCTCACAGTTAAGGCAGCTAAACGCATTCAGTATCCTTGGGACTTATGCGCAAGTATCTTTGAGCGCAGATAAACCATCCAACTCTCGCCGAATGGGACATCACGTAGGCTGGGCGTTGTCCCAATGCCGCCTAACTATGATTAGGCCGATACGCATAAGAACCGGATCTGCCATCTTCTGTCCGTATCACACGCCACAACAGTTCGTGAAGAATACGCCTTGCTCGTTGTCGTTTCAATGAGTTGCGACGGTCGGACCATTTATCACGGATTCTTATGTGGATCGGTGTAAGCCCCCCTCTGATAGCGGTCGGTCGTGGACTTCGGCTTTGGGTCGATAGCTGACACTGACTGCCAGGTCTAGTCTGAAGCACTACAGTTGATTCCTGCTTTTCCGTGCTTTCTTAATACGTAAAAAAAGGAGGCGTACAGCTTCTTGAGGTCGGCAGCCTCGTTTGAGTGTGACTCGCCCTAGTACAGCCAATGTGCAAAGGGCACTGCTTCTGCTTCAGTTGCAGAATGAGGTCGTGGTGCGCCTGTCGTGAGCTCCTGACGGCGGTCACGAGCGTGGTGCTGTGGCTGGATAGGCCGGTCTGGGAATAAAAACCTGGAAGATAAAAAAAGAGGGCGGAGGCAGGTTCAGAGAGCTTTCGAGCAACAGTGGAGATCTTGGAGAGGTTTCAGGCTTCCCGCTTGGCACTTGCGGGCCTGCGCACCACCTCTACGCTCGACCTCGGTTCCGTTTCTGTTCCTCTCACCGAAGCCTCCGCTCACTCTTTAGGTAACGCCCATTCGACGGTCGTCAAGCCCCTTTCCTTGCGGAGGCAGGCCACAGCCGCAGAGGGTGCGCTGTAGCGTTATAGGGCAGCGGCGAAGCGCCGATCGGAAGTCCGGTGACATCATTGTCAGCAAGCCCGTTGTTTCCACGACAATTCTCCAGCTCCGCAAGCGGGCCGGTCTCTCCGTGGGCAAGCCCGGCGCTGGCATAACGTATGCTCGATTATCAGCGGGGCAATGCAGCCTGTCACGGTCGGGAGACGCAAGAGGGAGCAGTGGCGATGCGATGGTTGGTGGCATTCGGAGTTGTGTCGCACGCCGTGGCCTGGTTAGCGACCTGTCCCCTATTGATCGTCGATCAATGAGCGACGCGAGGAGGAGATCATGCGGATCACCAGAGACATCAAATGGGCAGCCGCATTGTTCCTGTTGCTGGCGAGCGTCATTGTTGTTGCCCCCGGCTGGCCGGGCGCAACTCGCGCAGGGGAGGATGACTGGCTCGATGCGATGGTGCAGGCGGTCCTTGTCGAGCAGACGAAGGAGGGGGCGGCAGGAGGCGTATTCACGCCCTATGTTTCGCAACTGGCGATGGTGCGTACGCACTTGATCAACGGCGAGAGCGAAGCGGTGTACCGGGCGATGAATCGGTTCATGGAGATGCTCCAGGCACGCGAAGCGGGGATTTCTGATGAGGCGGCAGATCGGCTTTTCGATTACTGTTATCTCGTGACGCCGGCGCGGTATCACGATGTGTCCCGACACCTTCACCGGTTGAGCGGCCATCAGGCCGGTACGCTCTCGGCCTGAGGCTGCCGCCCGTGCATTGCCTGGGTTGCGCCCCGGCACGCATTCCCTTCTCGATCTGCCAGTAGGCGCCTTGTGGGGAGTGCAGGCGCCGACGGCTGAGCGCGTCTGGTTATAGGTTCGATTCGGGGGCACCGTCATCATCCCGGAGAGAGAACAGAAGGAGTCTGTCATGCCGTTCGAACTGACCTGTAGTGCGTTCAAGGATGGGGAGCTTATTCCAAAGCGACATACCTGTGACGGCGAAGATCTGTCGCCGCCGTTGCGCTGGAACCATCCTCCGGCGGGCACGCGAAGTTTTGTGCTCATTGCCGACGATCCCGATGCGCCTGGTCACATATGGGTGCATTGGGTGCTCTACAACATTCCGTTGGATCTCCGTGGCCTGGCCGAAGGGATTCCGTCTCAAGAGACGTTGCCGAACGAGGCGCGGCAGGGTCTGAACGATAGCCAGGAAATCGGCTATGGCGGCCCCTGTCCACCGCCCGGGAAACCGCACCGGTATTACTTCAAGCTCTATGCGCTGGATGTTGAGTTGGCGCTCGAATCCCGGGCGACGAAGGCACACGTGGTCGATGCAATGAAGGGGCATGTGCTGGCCGAAACGTGCTTGATGGGACAGTTCGCGCGATAAGAACGGGCCGATCATTTCTCATGGCCGCCCGGTCGGTTCGGGGCCCGCGCCTCTCAGGAACCGCATGGAAACGGTTCGCCTCTGTAGCCCTCGCCACCTGCCATGACCTACGGGACATGTGTCGTGGGCGCCTTTCGTGATCCGACGGTGGTGTAGGGAATTTCTCGACAGAGTTGTTGCGTTGGGCTGCAAAGAAGCGAATTGGATTGTCGGCGCAGTTGAACGGGCTGTCCCCTAGTAGGGGCTCTTGCCAGGAGTGGTCTGGCTTTGCCGAAGGCTGGCCAGATAGGCCAGCACGTCCGTGATGTCCTGGTCGCTGAGCGTGGTGTCCGGCAACATGCCACTTCCCGGATGGCCTTCGCGTATCGCTCGAAAGCGGGCTTTGTTGTCCTTCAGCGTGAGCGCGGCGCGATTGCGAAGATCGGGCGCCGTGCCGGAGAGTTTTGCGATGGCGGCCGCAGTGTCCGGCTTGAGGGTGGGCTTTTTGTCGATCACACCGTCTACGCCGTGGCAGTAGTGGCAGATGCCCTTACCGTTGAACAGGGCTTGCCCCTGACTCGCATTCCCCTTCAAGGCCGGACTCTTCTCCCCCGGTTCTGCCCGGCTCACATGTGCTGTTGAGTGCATCAGGGAGATCAAAACGATTCCAACAAGGAGCAGTCGGCGATGCATGGTGTGGTGGCCTCCTCTATGTCAACTCAGTATGCCGAGATGCCCCCGATAACACAATGTCGTCACATCTCCGTCCTCGCTACTTCTCCCAGCGCGCAAGGAGTGTAATCGCTGCGTGGTACGGCAGGCGCTGTTCGATAAGCCTGGAATAGATCGAGCGTCTCGAATAGGATGCCTTAGTATAATGATGCCACTGCTGTCATGATTGCAGGCAGACACTGATCCGCCGGGATTGGGATGAGTCGCGCAGGTGGAACCTGATGACGGACGGAAGGAGGGCGTTTCCGTGGGCCGTCCTCTGCCGGTGTGACTGAAGCAGGCGTACTGAAGAGTGTTGTTGGAAACGTATCAGGACTCCTCAGCGGCATAGAGGGGAGAATCTTAATAAAGACGGGAGGGAGACACGCCATGAACGCACGAAGGAAAGTGTCCAAGGCAGGCGAAGGTAAGAAGAAGACCATTTCTTCCAGCGCACTCGCCCGGAAGGCCTCGGCGGTAACGCGTGAGAAAAAGAAGGCGGCAATTACTGCTGCGATGGAGACCTCTCAACGGAAGGGAGCGAGTGAGAGCCCGTCAGGGATTTCTGCCGCATTGGCTCGAACCGTCGAGGCCGCAAAGCTTGGGCGCAAGAAGCTGAATATCGCAGCAGCCATGGAGGAATCGCAACGGGGAGTCGGAACTTCAACGAGGCCACGATTATCGGAAGCGTTGGAGCGAACGGTTTTCGCGGCCGGACGCCTGCGGAAAAAAGAAGAGATCACCGCGGCCTTGGAAGAATCCCAACGCCGGACGACTTCACGGGGAGGCTGAAGGTGCATGTGCTCTTGCAGGCCCTCTTTTGTGCGACTCTGCCGAAATAGTCTTGTCTGCGGGGGCTCAGTGGAGGATTCAAGAAGGCCTCAGTGCAATATGGCGAGACAATCAGAGAGGGCATTCTGTCTGGGCTGACCGGCTGTGCTTTAGTGAGGTCTTCAAGCAGGTGCTCGAATTCGCGCCGAATAGGGTGTGCAGGCCTCAATTCTTCATGAGCGCCCCTCGTAACATAAGGACAGACAACGCTTGCCATGGGGCACGTATGGTTGGCCGATGGGTTGTTGTCGGGAGGTGATGCCTATATGTAGCGGTACGGAGTAGGTAGACCCTAATTGTTGTGTCGGATATTTCCCTTGATCGCCTCATCAAAATTCCTCGTGTGAAGTCTGGATGGATCTGATAGGGTTGGGCCGCATGCAGCCAGAAATAGGTCGGTTGTTATTGTCCGCTGCGATTCGAGGAGGTCTCTATGCGTAGTCCTCAACTCGATCCAAGCATGACACGGACATTCATCTGTCTCCACATGCGCCTCATCGATCGCATTCGCGGTGAGGATGAAAAAGAGCGTCCTCTCTATCGATGCCTCGAATGCGGAGCCGTCATTCAAGACCCGCATTCTGTCGCCAAGACTTCTGCGTGATCGTGCAGGCGAGGCGATTGGCACAGGACTCCGCCTCACGGAAAATTCCGTTCACAATCCGCTCTCCCCTCTGCTCAGGATTCAGACTCTGGGCTTCAGCGCCGCCAATTCCTTGAAGGATCACCGATTCTTTCAGCGTGAGGCGATTGTTTCTGCCCCAAGAGTTTCGCACTGAGTTCGGCGAATTTGTCTTTCGTCACGTCAACGGTCAATCCCTGAATGTCTCGCACGGATGCTGCGCGTCAGTTCTATCCGCTCGATGCGGCAGAGCGATGTCTCGGGCCATGTCCGGCGGACGGACGGGTGGATCGGTCGGTTGCAGGAAGGGAAGTCATCCAGTAGAGTGAAAGGGTCTGCTCCGCCGCGCCTGTGGCTGGACGCGCCCTCTCTTCACACCATGGACCAGGAGACATACCGGTGGGTCGCAACAAACTGATTTCGATCTGGTTGCTCCTGTGGTATCTGGCGGTGTCTGTTTGGATGGCGCAGGCTCCGGTCGATCCGCAATTCTGGCTGCTGGCGAGCATTCTGCCCGCACTGTTCGTCGTGCTGTTGATTGTGACCCATCGCTATCTTCCCTTATCCCACACCTCCCATGCGCTCATTACGGCGTTTCTGACGCTCCACACGATCGGCGTGCATTACACCTATGCCGAGGTGCCGATCGGTGTGTGGATGGACCAGGTGCTGCATTTCGGGCGGAATCACTTCGACCGGATCGTGCATTTCAGCTTCGGGTTTTTGCTGGCCTATCCGATGGAAGAGCTGTTTCGTCTGACCGCGAGTATCCAGGGGTGGGTGGTGTACTACCTCCCCGTGATGACGGTCCTTGGGCTGAGCGGCCTCTGGGAGATCATCGAATCGTGGGTGGCGCGCGCCGTGCATCCGGAACTGGGCGTCACCTACTTAGGTTCGCAGGGGGATATGTGGGATGCGCAGAAGGATATGGCGGCTGCACTCTACGGTTCGTTGTTGTGTATGACGCTGCTTCTGGTGGTGCGCGCTCTGCGGGGAGCAGACTCGGCGCTGGAATCCGAAGCGGCCCTTTCCGAGTAGGCGGTATGGCATGGGTGAGAGGGCGAGTGACCAGCGTGAAACTGGTGTGGGCGATCGCTCCATCGTGACGGGGCTGCTCATCACCTATGGGCTGTTCTGGGTCGGGCTGGCGATTGCGCCGGTGGATCGGCAGGATTGGTTTCTGGAAAATCTGCTCGCGGTTGCGCTCGTGGCGGTGCTTGTTTTGACCTACCGGCGGCTCGCGTTGTCCTTCCTTTCCTATTGCTTGATTCTGGCCTTCCTTCTGCTCCATGCGATCGGCGCCCATTACACCTATGCGGAAGTTCCCTTCGGGTTTTGGTTGAAAGATGCGTTGGCGTTGAGTCGGAACCCGTTCGATCGTCTCGTGCATTTTGCTTATGGGGCGCTCCTGGTTTATCCCTTGCGTGAAGTGCTCACGCGTCTGGCGGGCGTGCGGGGGATGTGGGCGAGTTATCTGGCGGTCAGCGGCATTCTGGCACAGAGCGGGTGCTTCGAAGTGATCGAGGCGATTGTCGCGATGATCGTCAGCCCCGAGCTGGGCAGCCTCTATCTCGGCACCCAAGGGGACGAATGGGATGCGCAGAAGGATATGGCGGCGGCCTTCGCCGGCGCGCTTCTGGCGATGACTGCTACGATATGTCTGAGTCGGGACAACCGGCAATTTACCTAATGGAATTGGTTGAATGCTTCTGCTATGATCCGGATCGGATTTGGGTCAGAGATGAGATGTTGAGCCTCCGGCTCACGATGGAGGACGCCATGAATACTCCACGACTCGATCTGCTGCCGAAGACTGCCGCCACGAGTTCCCGTTGCCGCCATAGCCGTCTCATCGACCGGGTCCTCACGGCCACAGGTGAGGAGACCGGCACCGTCCGTTGCTTGGAATGCGGCGCAATCATTCCCGATCCGGTCCCTGCTTCGGCGCGACAATGATCCGCACCGATTTCAACGGTAGTCCCTCCCTGTCTGCGCGAGTTCCGGCCGTCCTTCTGCGCAGCCAGAACCATCCGCCGTGCCGCTGGCCCGCTTCTCGTTACGGCCAATAATTGGCGCGTGCTTTGACGTACGCGAAGATGATATCCCGCCGCGCAACCATGCCGATGAGCTTCTGGTCTTTTACGACCGGGAGGCGGATCAGGTGCCGCTCCTGGAGGACATGAATCAGGCTCATCAGCGGCATGTCTTCGGTGGTGGTAATGACGTCGCGGGTCATAATCTCCGAGACGGATACTTCGCGCAAATCTTTTCCCTGTTCGACGGCTTTCAGCAGATCGAACTCTGTGAGCAACCCTCGCAACGTGCCATTTGTCTCGGTGACCGGGACACTCCCGAAATTGTGCTCGCTCAAGAGTTCGGCCACGGCCATGGCGCTGGATGACGGGCTGACCGTGACGACGGCATCCTCCATGATCTGACGGACGATCAGTGTTTTGGGGTCGCAGGCGTGGACGAAATATTCTGTGGCTCTCATAGGACCCTCCTTCCATACCGCCGTACCGTCGGGAGTGAAGTGATAGGACTCTATGATGCGGGTGAGACTTCCCTCTCCGAAGGGGAGCAAGCTTGGTGCCATTGCCGGTCTCGTTGCAACTACCGGTATAGAAGAAAGATCGACCGCGCCGAGTGGGCCGGTTATGTGGATATTTGCACCAGGGCCCAGTGGCGGGGCTGAGGAAATTCTCCGCAATCTTACGAGGCCCTCACACCGCTGGCGATCTGTGATGTCCGTCCGATATGCCGATCACAACTGGAAGGCTGTTGGCACGCCTGTTGCGCCTGATGAGGGCGGATCTCAATGTCAGCCTGATGCATTTGGGAGGCATGATGCGTGTTGCACGGAGCATCGTTGTTCTGTTCGCCCTTCCGGGAGGTTGGTCGGTGGCTGCCTGTGCGCCGCCGACGCCAAAAGCCGAACCGTTTGCGCCGCACACTGTCGAGCGGGAAGGGGTTGCTCCGGCCCGCGATCAGGATTGGTCCTTCCAGTAGAGGGCCTAGGGCCTATGGAGGCAGAAGGTGTCCTTGAGGCGCCATGGGTAAGTTCATCACCATCATTCAGGGCCATCCCGATACGCAGGCTCGCCATTTTTGCCACGCCTTGGCGGACGAATACGCCAAAGGCTGTGAAGATGGCGGGCATGAAGTGAGACGTATCGAGGTGGCCCGGCTGGATTTTCCGTGGTTGCGGACGAAGGAGGAGTTTGAAAAGGGCGTCCCGCCTGATTCAATTAAGCGGGCCCAGGACACCATCCGGTGGGCGGATCATCTGGTGATTATCTATCCCCTCTGGCTCGGGTCGATGCCGGCGCTCCTCAAAGCGTTTTTCGAGCAGGTCTTTCGTCCCGGCGTGGCCTTCGAGTATCCAGCGCACGGGACGATGGCGAAGAAGCTTTTTACGGGCAAGTCGGCGCGCATCGTGGTGACCATGGGCATGCCGGCGTTGGTCTATCGATGGTTCTTTCTGGCCCATAGCCTGAAGAGTCTCGAACGGAACATTCTCGCATTCTGCGGTATCAGGCCGACGCGGGCGACTCTGATCGGTCAGGTGGAAGGCATGAATGAGCACCAGCGGGCAGGCTGGTTGGATGAGCTGAGGGGCTTGGGCGATAGAGGGAAGTGAAAGCGCCCCCATCGATTATCGATATGCGGGCGTATGTCCAGGTGGGCAGGAGGAGGACTCATGTCGCGGATCAAAGCACTGAGAGCATCGATCGAGAGCAAACTTGATGCGTTGGAACAGCAGGCGCTGGCGCTGGAGGCGCAACTTACGCAGGGCAAGGATCAGGCGGTACAGCGGTTGGAGCAGGGTAAACAGCAGTTGCGTGAGGTGGTCACATCGGTGCAAGCCGACCTTCGTGAGTCGAAGGAGCTCGCCGAGCATGTGAAGGCCGATGTGCAAGCCACGCTGGACCATCTGCTGGTGCAGTTGGCCTTGGGCAAGGCAGATGCGCGTGATGCATTTGAGGAACAGCGGAAGCAGATTTTCAAAGCGCTGAACGAGTTTGAAACCATCGCCGACCAGAAATTGACGGGCATGGCATTCGACTCGGGACGGCTGTGGGACGAGCTTGTGAAACGGTCGAATAACCTTGAGGCGGAGTTCAACGCCCTCACATACCGTTTTTGGGCTGAGGGGAAACAGCAGCTCACGATGGTCGAGGCCACCAAGGAAGAGCTGTTGCAGAAATTACGTGCCTATCGAGATGATCTCCGGGTACAGCGTCAGATGGTACGAGCCAAGGCCGATACGTTTGAACTCGACCTGCGGGGAGGGCTGGCGCAGATTCAGACAGCATTTCGTAGATTGTTTGATTAATCGATATGCGTGATGCCTCGTCCATCCTGCCTTTCGGATTTGAAGTGTGCGGGTCTTCAGGTCAAGATCCCGCTCCGTATGATGTGTGCCGGGTGGCCGACGCCATGCGGAGCGAGCGATCTTAGAAGGTACCCTCCGGTCTGATGGTGACGATGCGGCAGGTGGCCTCGAAGTCGTCACGTGAACCCCTATCGCCTTAAGGGTTGTGCAAGAGTTTCCGACACTCGCCCAGAATATAGATCGGCCGCGTGTCGTTCCCTTTCTTGTCCGGATTGTGTCCGATGGCCATGCCGGTCAGCACCATGGTGGGTGGGCACATCCAATCGTAGGTGAGCATGTTGACGAGTGGGATCCCCGGTGGATAGCTGGGAATGATGCCGGTCTCTCGAAAGTAGTTCGTGCTGGAATTGGGTGGATCAGACCGTTCGCCGCTCTCGATGAGCCCGGCAGGGCCGTGCAGGAAGGTAAACCCGGAGAGCGCCTCCCTTGTGTTCGGAGAGTTCTCGTACTCCTTGATTCCGTAGAAGAGTTCTATCTCCGATCCGCTGACCTCGTGAAGAGTGCCTTCACGTTCGTAATCGAAAAGAAAATCGGCCTTCCGAGCCGAGGATGTCAGTTTCCCGTCGGCTCCCAGATCTTTGCAGGAAAAGCGGAACGATTCCCATGTGCGGTTGTTGATTTCCTTGATCGACGCTCCCGAGACCATCCCGTTTCTGAACAGGTCGAGGCACGAAATGAATCTGCTCTCCACGACTTTATCCTTCGCATAATCCAGATCGTTACACGCCACCCAAACCGACCCTGCCGGGCTTGAAAAAATAGGAAGGTTCTTTGGCACACATCCGGCGACGATGAACGCGCGACCGTCAGTGGAAGTGTATTGCTTGTCCTTCGCGTCGAGCGGGGTCTTATCGATGTAGTATCCGGTGGCTTGATGGATCGTCGCAGTCACGTCCGATCCGGCCTGTGCCCAGAACCCATCGGCAAGTACAATTCCCTCGTGATGGTCGTAAAAAGCCTCGGCGCCTGCGGCCACGGTCTGCTTCAACGTCAGTTCCGTCGCTTCGACTCCTGCCGCAACCCCGAGCGAAGTCACGAGAATGCTGATGAATCTGAAATATGATCGATGCATAGCGGTTCTCTCCATGGCGGCGGTGAGCCTTCAGTGTCGATCCTTGCGAGTCTGCGAAAGGTCGCGATGCTGCTCCACTCGCGCGAGTTGCTGTTGCAGCGACTCAATGGTCTTGTGCTGTTCAATGAGATGCAGGGTCAGCTCCTCGACCTTTCGCAACAGCTTGGCTTGCATATCGCCTAGACCGATGCCCTGCTGCTCCGCTTCCACGGCGCTGGGCATGTCCGGCAGATGACGATGGGTCTTGATGAAGCCCTCCACTTCCGGCAGAGGCTTCAGCTGATAGTCGGGTTGAAATACAAAATCCGCCCAGTCTTTGATCTGCTTGATTCGCACTTCTTCAGCCAGGATCTTCCCGCCCACCACGAGTTTGTAATCGGTGGGAAGGCGTTCGGTAAGATTGTTCACGCCGACGGCCATGCCACGCCCGACGGCGAGGTCGTAGACCCCGTCCGGAACCAGATCGGATCTGCTGGCGGCGCCGCCCAGATACACCCGCTTGGTATCGGCCTGGAGGACCGTGGCGGTTGCATCTCTGAAGGTCGAGCGGAGGCTCAGTAGAATTTCCTCATCGCCGGACAGGGGACGCTGGATTTCCAGAAGCGGTCTCTTGCCTGCGCCCGCCACGGGTTCGAAGCCGAGCGCCACGCTTCCCGGCCGCGAGATGACCCCCGTTGGATTTTGCGGGCCGTTCCATTGTTGTGCGTGGCTGACGGTGCTCACCGATCCGAGTAGCAGGAAGGTGGCGAAGACCGTTTTCAATTGATCAGATGTGCCCATGCGGGACCTCCTCCGTGAGTCGAGATTTGAAGACTGATGTGTCGTCACTGATCGATGATGCCGGTGAATAGCAAAGATCCTGCCGTTCGTCTCGGTACGGGGAATGATGGCCATGTGTGCGTAGTTGAGGTGTGCGCAGCCTGAAACCCCGGCTGATCTGTATCTCTCTCGATACGGTACGAGAAGAAGAGATACGCTTCACACAGGCCGGTGTGGGGCCCGGTTGACTCTGTCTGTTCCACTGCGCAGCTTCTTTTTATGGCTCTCCCGGTCGTGCGTCCGATCTTTGAGGCCTGAACATGCTGATCGAGACGCCGGGTGGATTCGACTTCACCGGCGCGGATTGTATGCAGTGAATGAATAACGCCGGCTTCAAGCGAACCAAGGTGGAAAAACTGGCCGGGCCGGATTCGATGGTGATCGTGATCAAATGATGACGGGGTTCGGCGGGCAGTAGTCAGCGTGCCGCGAGATTCTCCATCCCGACATCTTGACAGGGAGGAACCGAGAAGCGTAGCGTCTCCCCGTTCGACAATCTACGAGGCCAAAGAGCGTTCCGCTCCAGAGCCCGAACGACCCGTTGCTGGGTGGTTCGGGCTTTTTTATTGTCCACAGCCATGGGTGACGCAGTCCCATGCATGTCGATGAGGTACTCCATGTCTCGACAGTTTGTGCTCCGGTATTCCCTACTCCTTGCCGGTTGGTTGGCGCTGTGCGTGCACGCGAGTGATGGCAATGCGGAATATGCCGTCATCGACGTGTCGGACGGGGGCACGATCAAGGGGCAAGCCATCTGGAAAGGGGCGATCCCCGATGTGCCCCCGCTGAAGGTCTTTGCCGACCTCGATACCTGCGGGACGGAGGTGCCGTCGCCGGTCCTCCGGATCGATCCGGCCACCAACGGGCTCCAGGACGTGCTCGTCTACCTCGAGCGGGTGGAGCGGGGGAAAGCGGTCGAGCCGGCCTACCGGCTTGCGATGGGTGCGCATAAGGGAGCGCTCGCATCGAAGTCCTGCCAGTTTCAACGCCCGGTGTTTCCGTTCGTTCGGACCTCCCCCGTTGCGCTGATCAATTTCGAGTCGGTGCTCCACAACCCGCACTTCTTCAACGAGAAGCACAGCAGTCTCTTCAACCTCGCGATGCCGACCCCGGATCGGGAACTGACGACGACGTTGCTCCGCGCGCGCGGCGTCGGGTTGCGATTGCAGTGTGATGTGCACGTTCATATGAACGCCTGGGCAGCGGCATTCGACCATCCCTATTTCACCGTGACCGATGAGCAGGGACGCTTCGAAATCGGCGGTATTCCGCCGGGCTCGTACACACTGGTCGCGTGGCATGCCGGCTACAACATTGTGAAGTTCGCCGCCTCACGTCCGGTGTACGACGAGCCTCATGTCATCAGGCAGACCACGACGATGTCACCCAACGGGCAGGCGGAATACCGGTTTGAGTTTCCTGTCCGGCCGGTGGAAGTCGACTGGAAAATCGCCGGCGGGGACGGAGAACTTTCACCGGAATAACGGACTGCCGGCACGTGGTGCTGCATGACTCGCAGAAGGGAGAGAGATGTGATGAAGATGTCGACGTTTCGTGCAAGGACCGCCATCGTGATGGTCCTCGCCCTGATCGCGCTGATGAGTTATGAACTGAGCGGTCTTGTGCCGCGGGCCGATGCAATCCCGGCCTTCGCCCGAAAATACGATTTCAAATGCAACGTGTGTCACGTGCCGGGTTTCCCGAAACTGAACGACTTCGGCAACCTGTTCAGGGATCGTGGCTATCAGTTGGGGTCGGATGCGGACTCGCCGGTCTATGAGGGGATCGGAATGGGCTATTGGCCGGTCTCGCTGAGGACGACCGTCGGGTATCAGGCCGCGAGTGTGCGGACTGATGGAAGCGGCGTGACGACCGGCGGCTTCGGGTTCACCGGACTGGATCTATTGAGTTTCGGCACGCTGGATCGCAATCTGTCCTTCGGCGTCGTCTTTACGCCCGGACTCGGCAGCGCGGGTTTCGGGACGGGCGCATCGGATGGCGATTTGGAGAGCGCGTTTGTCCGTCTCATGCGGCTCGAACGGTTCCTGGGCGTGAAGAGCGCCAGCGGCGATTACCTGTTGAACCTCAAGGTCGGCAAATTCGAACTCGACCTTCCATTCAGTGAGAAACGTAGCCCGACGTTGAACACCACCTTTGCGATGTACCACTATATGCCCGGAACGCCCTACGCGGCGACCATCGGCGGGACTTCCACCAGTTCATATCTCAACCCCAATACCTTTGCCATCGGCGAGAATCAACCCGGCGCAGAACTGTCGGGCATCAAGAAGACTTCCGTCACCGACGGCTATTTTCGATACTCCTTCTCAGCCCTGGCGACAAACAATTTTTCCGGCCCCCTGAGCGGCTGCGCGTCCGGCACCACCTGCGGAACGGGCGGGAGGAACGTCAACTTCTACGGCCATGTCACGCAATCCTTCGGCGGGTACGGCATCGTGACGGGACAGCGGATCGGACTGTTCGGCGCCTACGGTACGGCACCGACGCTGGTCAACCCGACGTGCCCGACCTGCCAGGCCGTGGCCGGGAGCGGGCAACCGTTCAGTCGTCTGGGGGTGGATGTCAGCCTGACGCTGAACGGGGAATGGAACCTCTTCGGTGCCTGGATGTGGGGCAACGACAGCAAGAATATGTTCGTGTCGCAGGGGATTGCCGATGCGCAGAACGCCTCCTGGAGCGGCGCGTTTGTCGAACTGGATTATGCGCCGGCCCTGTTACCATTGTTTGATATGCCGGATTGGTTTTTTGCCTACCGGTATGATCTTATTCGCAACAATCGCCAGGGCGATCCGACGTTTGCCAAGAATTATAACAATGTCGATTCCCATACCGTGTTGGTCCGCTACTTCATTCATCATTCAGCCAGGACCGACTTGGCCATGCATGCCGAGTACAATACCTATCGCACGACCGGCGTGGGAGTGAACGGCGGCGATCTCGCGGGCCAGACGATGTTGGTCGGGTTCGATTTTGCCTACTGAACAGTGAGGCGGCAAGAAAGGTGGTACTCCACATGACAAACCGGGGCGTGCGATGGCCCGGTGCTATTGCGTGCTTGGTTGTGTGCATGGCTCTGGGTTGTTCGACTGTGAGATCGAATCAGGAACACCCCTGCTTCTCATGCGACGACCAGCGGCTGGTGCGACTCGTGCCGCGCGCGACCCTCGCGTCGATCGATCACGGGAGGCCATTTCAGCATCCGTTCGAGTTGACGCAAGCGGAGTGGGATACAACGGTACGCAGCGTAATGGTACGTAGCGTTCACAGCCCACTGCTCGGACCGTCATACCAAGGGACCATCGAGCCGGTCTTTTCCGAGGAGGAAGTCCGGTACCTGGGGGCATCGCTCCGGCACGCGTTTCAGCAGGCAACGGCGCAACAGCAGGTTGCCTTTGCGCTGGCAAGGGTGTCTGAGTCAGGCTTGGAGCAGTTGACATCCGGGGCTTGGTTTGTCGAAGCGGGGCGAATCCACCTTCGCTTAGCTAATTGCCGCGTCACGGTCACGATGCCGTCGATCCGGAAACAGATCTGGATCGATCCCCTATTTGCGCAGGCCGGGACATTGTACGATTTGGTGCCGGGGGAGCGGCAGGCGTTGGTGACTCCTGCACGGGACAGCGGCAATCCGTTTCGGCCCGCTCCGGCCGAACTGGAGATCAATTATCGCGGCATAAGTGGACAGGTGCCGGTGCCGGCTTCTTCCGGCACTACTTCACCGTCGGCCCCAGCCAGGTCTTTGGAGGAGCAGCTTGGCTTGTTGAAGCGCCTTCATGAGCAGGGCCTGATTACGGAAGAGGAGTATCGAACCAAGAAGCAACAACTCCTGGATCGACTCTGAGGGTGAGAATCTTTTCGGCTCGGCGGAAAGATGGCGCGGTGGTTGGCCGTAGAGAAATCTGATTTGTGCCTGCCCCTTCGGGTAAGATGCGGGGGAATGAATGCCCATGCGAAAGGAATTTCATGAGCATGCCTCCCGTTCCGATCTCTTCGCAGTGGTCCCTTCCCAAGCAGGATGACTGGTCGACTCCGTTTGCAGAAGTGTTGCTGGAACAACTCGATCTGCGCCCTGGCCTCACGATTCTTGATATCGCCTCAGGACACGGTATTCCCGCCTTCTATTTAGCCGAGCAGGTCGGTCAGACCGGCACCGTGGTCGGTATCGATGCCAGCCGAGGTCAGGTGGCGAGTGCGCGTGCGGTCCAGCGTGGCGAGCTCCCCTGGCTGCGCTTCGAATGTCTGGATATGCGCGCCCTGCCGGCATCGTTCCCCACGTTTCAACGTGTCACCGGGAATCTCTCCGTCATGTTCCTGCGACCGAACCGCTTTGAGGCGATGCGCGGATTGGTCGAACATCTGGAACCGAGCGGCCAGCTTGTGCTGACGTTTCCCTCTCTTGGCACGTTCGATTCCATCTGGAAACGGATCGATGAGGAAATGGACCGATACGGACTTGTCATCGAGCGGGAGCGATTGGCCGCCCATGTGGCGGAACGGCCTTCGGCGGCAGAGGCACGCGGATGGTTGGATCGGCTGGAGATGGAACGGATCGCCGTCGTCGAGCGGCCGCTTGAGGTGGCGAGCGGATCCGGTCAACGGTTTCTCCAGCATCCATTGTTGCGGGGCGGCTTTCTGGACGATGCCTATGAATGTTTCGAGGATCAGCGGGTGGCGGAAGAGGTGATGACGCGGGTCTCACTGGACCTGGAGCGCATGAAGCCGTTGATCGCACAACGATGCGCCCTCAGCGGCTGGAAGCGCAAGAACGGATGAGCCTCGGATGGTCACCGAAAGATGAGATGGCAGGGAGGATGACGTGAACGCTCATATCACTCGAGCGCTGTTCGGAGTGCTGGGAATTTTTGTTGTGGTGGGCTGCAGTCCCTTGCCTGCTCGATATGTTCAGCAGGCGGAGCCCGGAGTCACCTTGACCTCCCTGACACAGTCTCAGGAGGGCTATCAAGGAAAGACGGTGATTCTGGGTGGTGTGGTGGTCGACCAAAAGCAGGATGGCCAGCGGCTGTGGCTGCATTTGAAAAATCGCCCGTTGGACAAGGACTACCGGCCCCATCGCCCGACCATCAACGATGGGCCGGAAGCGGGATACTATTGGGTTGTGGTGCCGGACGCGTCGACCTTGCCTCCCAAATGGAAGCAGTGGGCACGGGTGACGGTGGTTGGGCGGGTCATGGACTCGAAAGCGGTCGTCTCTTCGATCGAGCCGACCGCTGAGCCGGTGCTCAGTTTATTGTTCATGCGAGGGTGGGCGATGGGGCAGTCCAGTCAAGCCGGCGTGTGGGAGGGATCGGTCGATGCAAACTATCTCTTCTCCGTGCCGGAAGGTATCCACAGGGACTGAGGGGGCACAGATGCGGCGACGCGGCCTCCTTCACCTGCCAGGTCCAGACAGAATTCAGCCCCTCTAACTAGACCGGCAGTGTTACGGCAGCCGCTCTTCCGCATACCGGCTGTGGAGTTTGAGCGGCGCCGCTCGTTTTTTCCGCATGCGAATGTTCAGCATTTCGACGGTCACGGAAAAGGCCATGGAGAAGTAGATATAGCCTTTCGGCACATGGACGTCGAATCCTTCGACCATCAAGGTCACGCCCACGAGAATCAGAAACGAGAGGGCCAAGATTTTGATCGTGGGGTGTTCATCCACAAAATCCCCGATGGTTTTGGCCGCCATCAACATCACCACCACCGCGAGAATGATCGCGACCGCCATAATCGACACATGTTCGACCAGGCCAACGGCCGTAATGACCGAATCCAACGAAAAGACGATGTCCAGCAGCGCAATCTGAACGAGCACCATGCCCAGGCTCGCCGCGGCGGTCGTCGTCTCGCCTCCCTCGATCCCCTCCAGGCTGTTGTGAATTTCGTGTGTGGCCTTGGCCATAAGGAACAGGCCGCCTCCGACCAGAATGAGATCCCGCCCTGAAATTCCGTGCCCGAAGATCGTCACCCATGGATGGGTCAGTCCCATCACCCATGAAATGGAAAATAGGAGTCCCAGGCGCGCCATCATTGCCAGGCCCAGGCCCACTTGGCGTGCGACGGCGCGCTGATGCTCGGGGAGTCGCCCGACGAGGACGGAGAGGAAGATAATGTTGTCGATCCCCAGCACGATTTCCAGCGCGGTCAAGGTTCCCAGGGCGATCCATATTTGAGGATCGGCAAGCCAGTCCAGCATCAGCGGCTCCATTCGTGAAAGAAAAGGCAAACGAGTCGATCGGACATGCGAGGATGTGCGGCATCGAGACGCGTTGAAGAAGTCTACCGTTCCGGGCGGGACTGCGCAATAAAAACCAGTCGATGGACGACGTGGTGCGACCGGGTGGATCGATCGAGGAGAGGTCCCCGAAGCGGCCTTTTCTTCAGGAAGGGGCTGGAGCAGGGTTTGTTAGACCGGCTCCTCGGGTCGTGAAGGGCGGTGCTGTAGCGATTCGAGGAACAGCAGCTTCAGGTCCTGGGTCATCAGGTTGACGTGGGTGTTCAGGAGGCCCAGCATCTCAGCGCGATGCCGCAATTCGTTGCTTCGGTAGATTCCCCCTCTGCCCAAATAGAGTTCGGCCAGACGTTGCTCCTGCTGTGAGCCGGGTTTGCCCAGATGGTGTTGCCATGTACGCAGATACGCGTGAAGCGGGATGCCTGAGCGAGGCAGGACGCCTGAGATCGACCCTCTCCTCATGGCCTGAGGCTGTTCCGGGGTAACCTGGAGACTGGGCCGGGGCACCGTTCAAGCCGGTCCTTTGCGTGGGAGCGTGGCGTGCGCGATCCCCGGCCGTTTCTGTTATGAGCCCGAGCTTCGCTTCAAAAAGTCCGGGCGGTCACGGATCGCGACCATCTTTACCAAGTCGCGGATAGAGAGGACCCCGACGACCTTCTCATGTTCGGTGACGGCGAGATGGCGGACTCGTTTCGCGGACATCCGTTCACTGGCATCGCGGATGGTGCGATTGATGTCGATGTCGATTAACGGCGAATTCATGAGCGCCCCCACGCGCAGGGTCTGCGGATCGAGTTGGTAGGCCAGTAGTTTGCGCACCAGGTCGCCTTCGGTGATAATCCCCACGAGTTCATCGGCTTCCATCACAAACAGCGCCCCGATATGTTTGTCCGCCATTCGTTGCGCGGCCTCGAGGGCCGTTTCGTCGCTTCCGATGGTTTCGATGGCGGTTTTCATTAGAACACTCAACGGGCGGTAGACATTGGTGAGCGCTTGCACCGGCCCGCCGTCTGCATCCACGAAGTGTCTCACCAAGTCGCGTATCGAAATGATCCCGAGTACCTCCGTGCCTTCGGTCACGGCGAGGTGTCGTATGTTTTTGTGTTGCATCAGATGGCTGGCATCGACCATCGGACGATTCGGTGCGATGGTGATGAGCGGACTACTCATGATGTCTGCCATGCTGGTTTGAGCGGGAACGCGACCCGGCGCCAACACCTTGGCGACGAGGTCGGTTTCGGTGACGATGCCCGCAATCCGGCAATCGTTGTGCGGGCGGTCGAAGCATTCGATCAGCACCGAGCCGACGCTGCGTGTCCGCATGGTGGTGGCCACGGTCACGACGGAGGTATCTTGCGGAACGACCTCCAATTGGCGATGCATGTAGTCACTGACGTGCTGGCCCGATACGGTCGTCATAGGAGCTCCTTTTTTCAACATGAATGTCCCTTGGCCTTTGCGTATAGGCTCGATTGTCTCTCATCGATCACCATCAATCCAGACCTACGTCACGTTCCTCGCTGGGGTTGCAGCGGGAGTCGCGCGCCCATTCGCCCGCAGACGAATTTCCGCAGTTCGTCCGCCAGGAGCAAGCCGATGGCCCCGAGTGCCAGCGGTCCGAAGATCCAGGCCGGGAGCGAGGCGGTATCGAACACCAGATGTCCGGCCGGGCTGTAGGTCATGATGAGCAGGATCGTCAGTTCGACGGTAACCCCCACCAGGATCAAGGGATTGCTGAACCAGCCGAGCCGAAACGCCGACATGCGGTCGGAACGGCAAGCAAAGACATTGGCGACCTGTGCCGCCACGATCCCGGCGAATGTGACCGTCGTCGCTTCCTTGTACAACGAGGAGTTCCAGTCGAGCGGCACTCCCCAACTCCAACCCTGGCTATATAAATAGAGAAAAAACCCTCCCATGGCAATGCCGGCTTCGATCAATCCCAAAAAGGCGTAGGCTCTCAGGAGCACATCCCTGCTGAGCAGCCGCTCGGTTCTTGGCCGTGGAGGGTCATCCATCACTCCGCCTTGCGGCGGCTCTGCGGCCAACGCCAGCGCCGGGACCATGTCGGTTCCCAAATCGACGGCGAGGATTTGCGGGACGGTCAAGGCCAGTGGGATCGACGACAGTCCAAACGCCAGGTAGGGCACGACCTCCGGGACGTTGCTGGCCAGCACGTAGGTTACGAACTTGCGGATGTTCATAAAGACGGCTCGACCCTCTTCGATGGCATTGACGATGGTGGCGAAATTATCGTCGAGCAGGATCATGGAAGCCGTTTCTTTGGCCACGTCTGTGCCGGTGACTCCCATGGCGATGCCGATGTCCGCCATTTTTAACGCCGGCGCGTCGTTTACCCCGTCGCCGGTCACGGCGACCACTTCTCGCATCTCTTTTAGCACCGAGACGATGCGCATTTTATGCCGAGGTGCCATGCGGGCGAAGATCGGGTCCAGTTCGCCGGGAGCGGTCGGCGTGAGCAGTTGGCGCAGTCGATCGTCGCTGAAGGTGTCGATATGGGCGCCTTCGATCACCGGTACGAAATGGCCCGGTGGCGTGGAGATCGTTTCCGGAGCCAGTCCGACCTTGCGTGCGATGGCCAATGCCGTCAGGGGATGGTCGCCGGTAATCATCATGACGCGGACCCCGGCCCGCCGGCATTTTGCGATGGCGGCCGGCACTTCGCGGTGTGGCGGGTCCATCATGGCCACGAGTCCGAGAAATGTCAGTCCTTGTTCGACCGTGTCGGCCTCTAACTGCTCGACGTCGCGGTCGACTTCTCGCATGGCCACGGCCAGCACCCGGTACGCCTGTTGGGCGAAGGCCTGACTCTGGGCCAGGATTTTTTTGCGTCCGTCGACGGTGAGTTCGACGGGCGCGGCTGATCCCTGCTGCAGGGTGCACAACGGCAAGACCGATTCCGGCGCGCCTTTGGTGAAGGCGAGCAGCCGACCCTCGTTCCAGTGCAGCGTCGTCATCCGTTTGCGATCGGCATCGAACGGGAGTTCGCCCATGCGCCGGAGCGGCGGGCGATGGAGGAGTCCGTGGTCCGCGGCAAACTCCAGCAGCGCTGTCTCAGTGGGATCGCCGGTCGTGCGGCTGCGACCGTCGGGGTGGCGGGTGCGCTTTGCGTTATTGCAATGGACCATGGCGTCGAACAGGGGACGCCAGCGTTCGGATTCGGCGGCGGTGATGAGGCGGTTTCTCGTGAACAAACAGCCCTCCCGCGATTCGACAATGAGGTCCTCCACGTAGAGCTTGTCGAGCCGCATCCGGTTTTCCGTCAGCGTGCCGGTCTTGTCGGTGCAGATCACGGTCGTGCACCCCAGGGTTTCGACGGCCGCCAGGTGTTTGATGAGCGCTTTGCGTGCCGCCATGCGTTGACTGCCCATCGCGAGGGCGAGGGTGACGGTCGGCAGCAGGCCTTCAGGCACGTTGGCGACGATGATGCCGATGCCGAAAATCGCGCTGGTCCAGAAGCTCAATCCCATCCCGACGCCGATGATGAAAAAGACCAGGCCCATCAGGACGGAGAGTGCGGCGACGACGTGGGTGACCTTCACGATTTCCTGTTGGAGCGGGCTCAAGCCGGTCTGAACCGTTGTCGTCAGATGCGCGATTTTTCCGAACTCGGTGTTGAGGCCGGTGGCAAACACCACGCCTTGGCCATGGCCGGAGAGGACTGTGGTTCCGGCAAAGGTCAGATTCGCGATGTCGAGTGGATGACCATCCGTGATGGGATCAGCCGTCCGGTGCTGTGGTTTTGATTCGCCGGTGAGCGAGGAGTTGTCGACGCGCATGCCGGCGGCTTCGGTGAGCCTCGCATCGGCGGGAATCTGTTCGCCTTCTTCGAGCACGAGCAGATCGCCCGGCACCAGTTCGCTGCGGGCGATCTGTTGCTGGTGCCCGTCGCGAAGGACCCAGGCTTTCGCCGGCAGCATGTTGCGCAAGGCCTGGACCGCGCGTTCGGCCTTATACTCCTGCAGGAAGGCGAAGACGGCATTAATGAGAATCACGCCGAGGATGGCCCACCCCAGCGTCGCCATGCCTTCACCGGAGTGGAGGGCGTCGGCGAGAAACGCCAGGCCTGCCGCCACCCATAGGAGCAGCGCCAGGAAATGCGTGAACTGACGCGCAAAACGGCTGATGAGCGGCACCCCGCGCAACGCGTGCAGACTATTCGGTCCGTACCTGAGGGTTCGTCGCCGGACGTCGTCCGCCGAGAGCCCCTGTGGGGTGGTGGCGAGTGCGCGGTATACCTGGCTGGGTGCCAGGCGGCAAATCTCTAGCGCAGTCAGTTCAGGCACGCCATCCTCGCACGATGAG
Source organism: Nitrospira sp. (assembly GCA_037045225.1). NCBI lineage: Bacteria > Pseudomonadati > Nitrospirota > Nitrospiria > Nitrospirales > Nitrospiraceae > Nitrospira > Nitrospira sp. The sequence continues at coordinate 1,431,345 of JBAOHZ010000009.1, read as the reverse complement.
TACCGAACAGGGGGCATACTTCAGCAGCGCTTCGGAGACGCTGCCCAATTGAAGGCGTTCGGACCCCGTCAAGCCTCGTGAGCCTGCCACGAGCAGATCCACCTTGTTGGAGGTGGCCTGCTGGAGAATCGTGTCGGTCACATGATCGACCTGCACCCGAGTCGTGACGGCACAACCTTCGGCCAGGAATCGATCGCGTAAGTTCTCTACCACCTGTTCCGCGGCCTGGCGTTTCGGGGCCGAGATCTGCTCCACCTGGTCTTTCGACAGATACTTGGTCGCGAGTTCCGTCATGGCCGGTTCGACGACCGACAGTACCGTGACGTGCGCGGACTCCGGAAGAAAGCGTTGGCACAGAAAGCGACAGGCGCCTTGTGAGTGTTTCGAGGCATCAGCCGCAAAGAGGACGTGGGAGAGGGTTGTGAGCGGCCGCTTCACGACCAGCACCGGGCAGGCAGCCAGGGCGCTGACTTTACGGGACACACTGCCCAGAAGGTAATGTTCGGCGTCGCTCAGGCCGCGCGAGCCAAGGACGAGCAGGTCGACTTTCTTCTGCTTGGCCAGCTTTGTGATGGTATCGGCGATGCGGCCATGGGCAAGGATCGTGTCGATGGACGTGCGAGGTTTGGTGGCGGCTTGTTTGAGGGCAATTTTTGTCAGGCCTTGGAAGCGGCGCAGGATCTGATCGCCGGCCTTTGTCATGGCGGCGATGGCCTGCTTCGAAAGTGCGGCATGTTTACGGGCGGCGGTTTTCAGCGGTGCGCTATCCACGACATGGACCAATGTGACGGAGTCGGGCGGGCGGCTTGCGACTGCTTCCAGTACCTGTACGCTCCACTCGGCGAACTCCGACCCATCCACCGCGATCATCATCTTCATGTGTGCTTCTCCTGGGTTATCAGCGATCTGCTCTGGAATGAGGTCTGCATCGGATATGCCTGAATATACTTCAATGCCGGGACAGTATTCACTGCGATGCCAGGCGGTTGACAGGTTTGTTGGGGACTCATGGGGCCCAGTTGCGGCGTTTTGCAGCAGTGAGGAGGACGATATTGGGGTAATTGGCATCAGTTAGAAGGGCGCCCGAAATGGCGATGGGTGGTCGATGTGCGTCTGTCTATTCGCCCTCATGGTCTTGTTGGTCGCTTCCGGGAACGTGTTCGGGAAGGCGGCTAGGCCGAGCCGGGCGGTCGAACCCTGTTTCCCCTGTGCCGCTCCTCACCCAAACGATGAACAGAGCGTGTGGCCGTACCGGCGCCTTCAGCGGGGAGATATGCGGGAGATAGTGCATGCTGGAGGCAGTGATCGACCGACGGTGGAAGATGAGGGCTCGTCCATTGCTTAGCCGGGGCGCCGGGGTTGGGCCACGGGAGAGAACAAGGTGCCGACGATCGCGAGCAGACTGAAGAGCGCGCCCGCATAAAATGTGAACGATGCGTCGAACCGATCCCAGAGGAATCCCGCCAGGACACTCGCAACGAGCATCGCAAGTCCGCAGGCCAGATTGAAGCAGCCGTAGGCCGTTCCACGCAAATCGGCCGGCGCCACGTCTGCGACCATGGTGGCCAGCAGGCCTTGTGTCATGCCCATGTGTACCCCCCAGAGCGCCACGCCTCCCAGCACGACGCTCCAGTGATCGTTCATGGCCAGGACCAGGTCGGCCGCAACCAGCACCAAGAGGCCGCCGGCGAGCAGCGCCTTGTGGTTCATCCTGTCGGAGAGCTTGCCGAACGGATAGGCAGAGCACGCATAGACCAGGTTCATGGCGACCATGACCAGGGGAATGAAGGCGATCGGAATCCCGCCTTGTTGGGCGCGCAGGACGAGAAAGGCTTCGCTAAACCGCGCCAGCGTAAACAGGGCGCCGATCCCCACGATCCACCAATAGGCCGACCCTAAGCGCGCGAAATTATCCCGGGTGATCGGATTGGTTCTCTGTGTCGTCGGGCGCGCCTCAGGCTCCTGTATGCCGAATAGCAGGAGCGCGACGGCCATCATGCCCGGTATGACGGCCACCCAGAAGACGGCACGGAAATCGTCGGCCCAGAGCAGCATCAATCCGACAGCGAGCAGGGGACCGAGAAAGGCCCCCACCGTATCGAGCGACTGTCGCAAGCCGAACGCGGCGCCACGGAGATGCGGCGGCGCGATGTCCGCTACCAACGCATCGCGGGGCGCACCTCGTACGCCTTTTCCCACCCGGTCCAGCAAGCGGGCGGTCAACAGGGTGCCGATGTCCGGGGCCATGGCGAAGAGCGGTTTGGTCAGTGCGCCTAATGCGTAGCCGCACAGGGCCAGTCCCTTCCGCTTGCCGAGGTAGTCGCTTAATGTCCCGGAAAAGACTTTGACCACGAGGGCCAGAGATTCAGCCAATCCTTCCACGATGCCGACAGCAATCGTGCCGGCGCCGAGGGTTGTGACCATGAAGAGCGGCAGGAGGCTGTGGATCATTTCCGATGAAATGTCCATCAGCAGGCTGACACAACCCAACACCCAGATGCCGGACGGCATTTGGCGAAGCACATGGCGCGGAGGCATGTTCATAATGATCGACAGGTCGAGGCGATCGTATGGCCATCATCGGCGTGTTTTTGCCTGACGGATTATAGGGAACGCAACTCAGGATTGTCATGTGACTCCTGCCGGGTCTCGGAGGTGGTGAGTACATCTTCGTTAGGGGCGCTGTGAACTCTACGTATGGGACCTGTGAAGGATCACGCGAGGCGTCAACGGGTGATTTCTGTGAGTGAGAACGAAGAGAGGTCCGGTTCTGAGTCCGCACCATGAGCCGCCGCCCGGCATAGAAGCGACCGCCGGAGGAAGGGATTGATGAGTGTGGGCGATTGAGGGGAGAGGTTACATTGAGGGACGAGGCATATACATAATGACGGCCATGCCGATGAGGCAGATCGCCGCTCCTACGACATCGAATCGATCCGGCCGGACACTATCCACGCCCCATCCCCACAGCAGCGACAGGATGATGAACATTCCGCCATAGGCCGCATAGACCCGTCCGAAGTGCGCGGTTTGCAACGTGGGAATGATCCCGTAGAGGATCAAGAGCACCGCCCCCGCTGCTGCATATCCGAGGGGTTTGCCTTCACGGAACCATAGCCAGACGAGGTAGCCGCCGCCGATCTCGCACAGTCCGGCGACGATGAAAAGACTCATCGACAGGGCAAATGACATCACTGCCTCCTTGCGACGACCTTCGGGGCATCCTGCGGGCTGGGTTGATCCCTATTGGCACAATACGGCATATGAGGTGATTGTGCTGTCCCACAACAACCGTGCCCTGCTGTACTCCGTCAGGCACAGGGTTGAGCTGAGAAAAATACGATGGGCGTTTCCTTGTTCTGAACATGGAGAATCAAGCCGCCGAACAATCGTGGAAGGAATGACAGGTCCCGTCGCTCTTGTCCGGCAACGCCGTTTTGGATGCTGCCCACCCATTCCGTCGCTTGCCGGTGATCGTTAGAGGCGTTGTAGGTCAGGTGTAACAGCTGCCCCTGGTACCACGCCTGGATCGGACCAGCCCGGATGGTCCGCTCCTCAGCTCCATCCTGGTTGCTGATGCCAAGCGTCAGGTGCCCGGTGGTGAGGGCCGTCACGACATCATCGCGCAGGGCCGAACAATCAAGCCGGATTGCCCGGACATGATGCCGCGCGAGAAACGCCGCGTCGTCTGCCAAAAACTGCCGATAGTCGTCCAGACCGGAGATGGTATAGGTCTGGATATGCAGGGCTCGACAGGCGTCCGGCGGGCACCAGGTGACAAACATCAGGACGCTCAGCACTGCCAACCCGGCTAGCGCGAGCACGATCATAGACTGCCGGTTCACCACATTGAGCTCTCATAAAAGGAACCTGGCGGCGCGATGGTTCCGGCCCTTGAGGCCCTGAACCGGACGCTGGTTTCATTGATTGTGGTGATCAGTTGTTCCATATGCCCACCTAGTGGTTCGATTGTCATGCTATTTACGCGCTCGTTGGTGATGTTGGGGACAGGGCTTCGGCCGTTGGAGATCGGACGGAATTTGAGTCGCCTCATCCAGGCAGGCCTGATCCAGTTGTGCTTGAACCAGCCCCAGTGTGCCGCTGAGGTTCGCCCCCCGCAAGTCGGCCTGTTGCAGATCGGCGTTGTTCAGTTGGGCGCCTGTCAAATCTGAGGCGCTCACATTCGCCCCGCGTAAATTGGCCTCCTGGAGGTTTGTTTGTACCACGACCGCGTGGCTGATGTCGGCCTGGCTCAGGTCGGCTGCCACCAGGTTGGCCAATTCCAGATTGGCTTCGGTCAGCCGGGCCTGCTGCAGATGGGCTTTCGGGCCATACATTTCGGTGAGGTCGGCTTTTCGCAGATCGGTCCGTGCCAGTTGGGCGCCGATGAGGACGGCGTGATGCAGCGTGGCCCCGTGTAGCGTGGCCCCGGACAGGTTGGCCTTATACAGGACCGTCATGGTCAGCGTGGCCGAGTCCAGTCGGGCTTTGACGAGGTTCGCTCCTTCCATATTTGCATTTTCCAGGTTGGCTCGCTGCAGGTTGGCTCCGCCGAGATGCGTATAGCGAAAATCTGCGCCACGGAGGCTGGCCTCATGGAGATCCGCGCTCGCCAGTGAGGCGTCGTCTAAATAGGCGCTCTCCAGATCTGCTTCGACGAGTGATGCGCCGTCGAGGGTCGCACTGTCCAGCAAGGCGCCCTGCAGACTGGCTCGGCGTAAATTGGCCTGGCGCAAATTAGCCCGGCGGAGGTCGGTGCTTGCCAGGTCGGCGTCGGTGAGATTGGCTTTCAACAGATTCGCGCCATAAAAATAGCCGTCCAAGAGGGTGGCATTGCTGAGGTCTGCGCCCCGCAGATCGGCATCTTCAAAATGAGCTCGCTCCAAGAGCGCGTCCCGGAGGTGCGCGCCTTGAAGGTTGGCTCCGTAGAACGCCGCTTCGTCGGCCGCGACGCGATTGAGATGGGCGTTGACCAACAGGGCCTTGCGTAGGTCGGCGCCCTCCAGGTTCGCGTCGTCGAGGATCGCCTGGGAGAAGTCGGCGCCTTTGAGGTGTGCTTGCACAAGACTCGCGGTGCGCAGATGTGAGCCCTTCAGGATCGCGCCTTCGAGATTGATCCGTTCGAGGTTGGCCCCTGCCAGGCGCAGTTGTCGAAGATCGGTGCGGCAGAGATTGGCCCGGCGGCCATCGGGGGAGTCCCGATCTTCCAGCCAACGGGCATGAGCCTGGAGCACTTTGTTTATTATGTTTGGCGCCGGACGCGTCTGCTTGAAGGCGCTTTCGCAGGTATTGCCCGTGGAGGGTTTGGGTGCCGGCTTCGCCGCGGCATCCGCACCGGCCGGTAGGCAGAGGAACGCGGCCACCATCCAAGCGGTGACGGTGGTGCTGGAAACAGAACGCTGGTTCATGAACGGGCCTCCTTCAAGAAGATTCGATGCTGCGGTGAATGGCATGGTTTCGGGAGCATGATGGGGCTCATGTGTAGCGATCGACCTGTTCTGCCAATTCGGTGAGAGTCGGCGCGATCCGGACCTCGTAAGGATCGGCACGGTCGATCCGGCGCAACGGGTCGGACAATTGTGTCAGCGAGAGCCGGGCATGTCTGCGGATCTCTTCCACCGACGGCGGGGGATGCGACGCGTGTGCCTCCCTGCATCACCTGACCCAGTAGCGGCTCGCCTTCCCGCCAGTCGCCCTCGACCGTGATGATATCACCGTTCAGGCATCCGTCGCTTCCGATCCGGCAATGGACCTGTTTTCGGCCGGGCCAGGTGGCCTTGCCTTCGGATCGTTTACGGCAGGGTCTGCCAGCATATTCCTGGAGTTTATAGGCGCAATAGTCGAGCAGGGGTTTATCGCCTGCAACTAAGACCAACCGGCAGGCTTTGGAGGCCACCAGCGTTTGGAAGTTCAGGAGATTCATGATCCTGATTTCCATGAGCTGCGTTGCGGCGGTAGTTTCCGAACAAAGAATTCAAAGACGGCGATGTCCGTCATGCTCTGGACGAGATAGGCCTGCGTCATTGAGAGCTGGTAGAGCTCTGTGAGCAGCGCGTCCGAGGTGCGGTTCATCTGGCCAACCGCTCCAGGCTCAGGGGAATGGCGCCGGCGAGCACCATCGCTTCTTCGGCGCGTCGACCGTCATCAGGAAGGACATTCACCGGCCGGATGGCATCGACCAACAGGCAGACCTCATACCCGAGTGTCCGGGCATCCCGCACCGTTTCAAGCACGCAATAGTCCGTGGCCAGTCCTCCGATGAACAACCGGACAATGCGGGCTGCCTGGAGACGATCGTGCAACGCAGTACCCTGGAAGCCGGAGTACGCCTCGCGTGTGGGGTCGGTGCCCTTGGAGATCACCACGGCCGTTGGAGGAAGTTGGAGGCTGTCAGGAAACTGTGCTCCTGGCGTGTGCGCGATGCAGTGTTGTGGCCAAGGCCCCCCCTGTGTGTGGAAGGAACAATGGTCGGGCGGGTGCCAGTTCTGGGTGAGAAACACCGGCAGGCCGCGTTCTATAAACAGCAGTAGATACCGCTGCAACGGGGGAATGACTTCCTGACCGCCGGGCACGGCCAACGCTCCACCCGGGAGCAAATCGTTCTGCACATCCACGATGATGAGCGCATCGCCTGGTTGAAAACGTTTCATACGGAGTCCCTTCGCGGAACTCGTCCGCTCGGCAGCTTATTGGCCCTGCTGCACCAGCAGCCGGATGTAGGCGAGCACGTCCTGCCGTTCCGTTTCGGTTAGTTGGCCTTGCCAGGAATGCATCGGGCTGAAGACGATGCCGTGTTCGATCGTTCGCAGAAGCTCCTCGTCGGACTTGAGGAAGGATTTCAAACGGTGGAAATTGGCCGGCGGGACCTTCAAGGCGGCGGCATCGGGGCCGTCGCCCCATCCGCCACGGCCATGGCAGGCGAGGCAATGACGCCCGTAGACGGCCTTTCCTCTGATGGGGTCCGGCGGGAAATCCTGGGCCCCTGCGGAGCCACATGCTGCCGCGAGGGTCACGACGAGCGAGAGGACGAGAGAAAGCCGGATTCCGGTGGCCATGATGATCTGCATGGGTCGCTGGGTCTCCTTCAGCTCTTCTTGGTCGTGTGGGCGATGAACGAGGAAAAGTGTTGCTGTAGTTTGGTGCTGCCGCAAGCCGGACATTGGACCTCGCCCTGTTCATGTTGTTTCAGCGTCACGATGATCAGCGATTCTTTTCCGCAGGCCAGACACGTGTAGTCATACATGGGCATACGGACCTCACACGGCAAATTCCCCCGCTTCCACGGCCGCGACGACTTCCCGGTTCAACGCGAGGTGGTTCGTATTCCGGGCGGGGATGATCACCCCCTGCGCACCGGCAGGACGCTTCTGTTTATCCGACGTCATCCTTGGCTCCTACAGTTCCAACGCGTGAGATGGCTGCACGATGGTGGCGTGTAGGCCCTTCTCACCCGGTTCACTTTCGAAGAGAACCTCCTGCCCGTCTTCCATGTCGTTAAACGTGATGCCCTTCACGGCATTCTTATGGAAATACACCTCGCCGCCGCCGTCCTTCAGGATGAAGCCATAGCCGAGGTCGGGGAATACCTTGCTCACCACGCCGCAGAGTTGAGGCAGCGGTTCGATGCGCAGGACTTTGTCCGCCCGTTTCTCGCGATATTTCCGCAGTTCGATCGCCACGGCATCGAAGGCGGCCCGGATCGCTTCCTCGAATGTTTTGTCTTCTTTGCGAGAGGTAATGGTGTGACGGGTTGGCACTGTGACCAGCACAAGCGCCTCCGCCACGTTGTCCAATTTCTTATGATGGCGATTTTTCGTCAGGGTGACGCGTCCATGTATAATGTCGTCGTGGCCACGCTGTAAGGTGGCCATCCGCTCTTCGATCTCGGTTTTCCAGCGCGGAGTCATGGCGATGTTGCGGCTCTCAACTTCCAGGTTCATGCGCCCTCCTCTCGTCTCAGATGAACAGTCTGTGCACCTGCTGTCTCAGCAAGGCACATGCCCTTGCCGCAGGGGGGGACGCAGGGCGTGGATGAAACTGAAACGCCTGAAAGAGGGGCTTTTGCACGAGTTTCGTACGCGGGATGATGGTGGGCTTTCGGGACACTGGCGCATAATTCCTCACTGCTCCTGGAGGGGCTGAAGCTCAATGCGCCAGTTGCCGCTTCACTTGTCGGTTGGAGCGGGGGATTTTTCAGGAACATGTTTTGCGTAGAAAACGTGGTATGCCGGTCTTGAAGAAATCTGCTGTGGAGACCTACCTCAAGGCCCGGTTCGGGCCGAGCGCCGAAGTGCTCGCCTATGGGCCGATCGGCAAGGAGACCACCGGCGCGCGGTATAAGCAATACGGGTATGGTGCGCCGGTCCGGCTGACCTTCCGGCAGGGAGGCAAGACTCGCCGGGTGGTATTGGGCACGATGAGTCCCGGTCCATTCGGTCACGAGCATTCAGCCGACCGGGCTCAGGCGATGTTGTGGGACTACGACTGCTACGGCCGTCTGCCGGGACATATCGACGCGCTGGATGTGGGGGCCTTCACGACGCGTGGCGAGTTGATGTCCGTGGCGGCGGCCAAAGAGTTTTTTTTGCTCACCGAATGGTCGGAGGGTGCGACCTATCATAAGGATCTCGAACGCATGGCAGGGGCGAGCAAGCCGACTGCGCTCGACCGGAAGCGGACCGGGGCGCTGGCCGGATATCTGGCCGGGATTCACAGGGTGAAACAGACAGACCCGCAACTCTATCGACGGCGGCTGCGGGAATTGCTCGGGCATGGCGAATGTATCATGGGGCTCACCGATAGTTACCCCGACCGGTTTGCGTTTATCACGCAGGAGCTGCTCGAACGGATCGAGGTGGCCTGTAACGCCTGGCGTTGGCGGCTGCGCGGCCGGCATACGCGTCTCTCCCAAGTGCATGGCGACTTTCATCCTTGGAATGTACTGTTTCGACGCGGGACGGATTTTTCCGTCTTGGACCGGTCACGCGGGGAGTGGGGCGAGCCAGCGGACGACGTTACCTCGATGTCGATCAATTACCTCTTCTTTTCGCTGTGCCGCCATGGAACGTTAACGGGTGCGCTGGAAGTGGTGTTCCATTCATTTTGGGAGACCTACCTTGCCCGGAGTCGCGATCACGAGGTGCTGGAGACGACGGCGCCGTTTTTTGCGTTTCGCGGGTTGGTGCTGGCGAGTCCGCTCTGGTATCCGAAACTGACCGTGGGGGTTCGGCGGAAAATCTTCCGGTTCATCGAAAATGTCCTGGCGGTGCCGCGCTTTGACCCGGCGGATGTGAATCGTTACTGCGAAGAGTGACCGTGATGACTCATGCCCCGTTCGCCATCTGGTTCACCGGTCTTCCCGCTTCCGGGAAAAGCTCGATTGTCGCGCGGTTGTTGCCGAGGCTTGAATTGGCGGGATTGCCGGCGGAAGTCCTGGAGTCGGATGCCATCCGGAGTATTCTCACGCCGGAGGCGAGTTATGCGAAAGAGGAGCGGGATCTGTTCTATCGCGCCCTGGCGTTCATGGGGGCGCGCCTGTTCGCGCACGGCGTGAACGTGATCTTCGATGCGACGGCGAGTCGGCGGGAGTATCGGGAATTTGCGCGCAGCCTGATTCCAAGCCTTTTGGAGGTCTCCATTGAGTGTCCGCTGGAGGTCTGCATGCAGCGCGATAAGAAGGGGACGTACAAGCGAGGGCTGGAAGGCGAGTCGTCCACTGTGCCGGGGTTACAGACGCCCTACGAAGCACCGACCTCGCCGGTCCTGACGATCGATACCACGGTCACCTCTCCGGCTGCTGCAGCCGAACAGATTCTCGATGTGATCCGATCCCGCCATCGGTCGTGAGAGGTTGCTTCGTCGCTTCGATTGTCGACATCGTCCTTCGCATATGTGCATCGCGGTAGGCTCTCTGCCCGTTCGCTATCTCTTGCCGAGTTGAGCGGCCTCGGATAGGATACAGCCGTTTCGGCGATGGCTTCTCGTGAGGGCCTCCATGCCCGCGTCACTCACCCACATTCATCCAGACACCCCGATGGGGGCCAATCTGATTGCCGGCGGCGCGACGTTTCGTTGCTGGGCCCCGCATGCCAAGTCCGTCTATGTGGTCGGCGATTTCAACCACCAGGTACGGAGTGAAGCGAGTTTGCTGACGCGGGACGCGCAGGGGCATTGGCGGGGGTTCATCCCGGGTGTGAAGAATCGCCAACGCTACATGTTCTACGTGGTCGGCGAGGGGAGTGAAGGGCTCAAGCGGGACCCCTATGCCCGCGAGTTGGAGGCGCCCTTCCCTAGTCAATGCATCATTCGCCATCCGGACTTTCCCTGGCACGAATGCGGCTATGTCGTGCCTCGTTTCCATGAATTCGTGATCTATCAGCTCCATGTGGGGACCTTCTTCACGCCGAATCTCCCGCAGAAGGGCGGCACCTTCCTCGACGTGGCTCGTAAGCTCCCCTACCTCGCCGACCTTGGCGTGACGGCGTTGCAACTGATGCCCATTCAGGAATTTCAGACCAGCTTCAGCTTGGGCTACAACGGCACCGACTATTTTTCTCCTGAAATGGACTTCGCCGTGGCGGATGCCGATCTGCCCCCCTATGTGGCGATGGTCAACCGATTGTTGGACGAGAAAGGATTGCGCCGGTACCAAGTGACGGAACTGCAAGGGGAAATGAATCAGCTCAAGGCGCTGATCGACCTCGCCCATATCTATGGCCTGGCGGTGCTGCTCGATGTGGTCTACAACCATGCGGGCGGAGACTTCGGGGACCAGAGCCTGTATTTCTTCGATCGGCAAGATCCGGCCGGCGGTCAGCGCAACTCGCTGTATTTCACCAATGTCGGCCATGCCGGCGGTCTAGTGTTCGACTTTGCCAAGCCCGAGGTGCGTGACTTTCTGATTCAGAACGCCAAGTTCTTCCTCACCGAATACCAGGTCGATGGCTTTCGATACGACCAGGTGAGCGTGATCGATCATGACGGGGCGCCGGAAGGCTGGCGTTTTTGTCAGGATCTCACGGCCACGTTGCATGCGCAGCATCCGGAGACGTTACACCATGCGGAATATTGGGATGTGAATCCGTTCATTGTCGCGCCGCTGCCGGTCGGTGCCGGGTTCGACACCACGTTGACCGATGGCCTGAGGATTGCGATCCGTGATGTCATCGGCAGTGCCAGCGCGCCCGACGCGCGTCCGCTGAATATGACAGGCCTGGCACGAAGTCTGTGGCCCGAGGGGTTCCACGAGTCATGGCGTGTTGTGCAGGGCCCGGAGAATCACGACATCGTCTACCAGGGGCGCGAGCCGCGCATTGCCCGGCTTGGCGATCCAGCCCATCCCCGATCCTGGTTTGCGCGCAGCCGTGCGCGTGTGGCCACCGGTCTCAGCCTGACTGCGCCCGGGATTCCCATGTTGTTCATGGGGCAGGAATTTCTGGAGGACAAGCAGTGGGCCGACGACTTCGTGACGCACGCCGATCTGCTTCTGCATTGGGCCGGTCTCGATCAGGGCGACAGGCAGATGCTCGATCACCTACGGTTCACGCGGGAGCTTTTGCAGGTGCGCCGCCGATTACCGGCGCTGTGTGGACAAGGGCTTCGCGTGACACATGTGCACGATCAGAACCGGGTCCTGGCGTTTCATCGTTGGGTGGAAGGAGAGGGGCGCGACGTGATGGTGGTCGTGCATCTGGCGGATTTTACCCGCGTCGGGTATCGACTCGGATTCCCCGGCGGGGGGGACTGGCGCGAAGTGTTCAATAGCGATGCCTATGAAAATTGGATCAATGCCGGCGCGGCCGGAAACGGAGGGCGCGTGACCGCCGGTCCGCAACCCTTGCATGGCTTCGCCTATTCGGCAACGGTTGTGCTCCCTGCCAATAGTCTGCTGATATTTGCGCGGTAACGCTCCTCCGGACCCCTTCTCTCATTCATCACTCCATTTTTCAGGCCCAGTCCGACGGGACCGCGCGTCACGAATCCGCCGTCTTGCGTGGCACAAGAGTTCTTCGTAGCACGGGCGACTGCAGGTTGCGCAACGGGGCCGCCCTCATCGTGCGTCGTTCGTGAAACGGCGTTCGTCATCCTGTTAAGTCGTCCACCAGGAGGCGACCGGAGGATGAGGCCGGGGGCGCAATGGCCGCGGATGAACCCATTGGCCTTGTGACCGAAGCCCCGCTTGTCGGCAGTAGGCGGCCGCGACAGTTGCTTCATCGGTGCCGTGATTCACCAGGAACAAGGTTCCTTGCGTCGCAAGGTTGCGCGCGATGCGAGCAAAGAGCCGTTCGGGGGAAAAGACGGTTAACGGGAGCCGCCAGGCGAGAACGGGAGCCGGCGTGACAAACGGAAACCAAGCCGTGATGACATCTACCTGCTCGTCCATCCGGCAGTAGTCGGCAACCACAAACGAGGTCTGCGGAAGATCCTCGATGTATCCGGCGGCCGCATCGTAACGGCTGTAGCCGGTGGGGTAGAGGCGGAATCCTTCGACATCCACGCCGGTTAGTTTTGCCGGTTGGAGAAACCGGTGCAGTGTCCGCGCATACCAAAAGTTGGCACAGCCCACATCCGTGACCAGACCGCCAGTGGGCACGGGCCGATCTGCTGCCGCCCAGGCTTGGTCCAGCAGATCGAGATAGGCGTAGTTCGCCAGGGACGTGTGGTGCCCGTAGTGGGATTCGAAGCAGAGACCATAGCGGGCCCGCAGTGACTCGATGCGAGCAGTCTGCCAGGGAGCGAGATTCGTGAGATGACCGACCGGGACTTCGTGGTAAGTCGATCTCGACCAGCGCATCTGCTCCGAGAGGCGAAACCACAGCGCATGATAGAGCGACCGGCACCGTTGTCCGAGTGAATAGCGAGGAGGTGATGGCTGCACGCAGGGTGACGACGCCCGGAGTTCGCAGGCCGATCGGGATGGTGTCGAAGGTGGCGTGCCCATCGGAACTCAGTCTCGCTCACCATCCCGGCTCTGCCAATGAAAAATGAAAAGGTCAGCGGGACTGTTATTGAGGCCGCACGAACCGGAGTAGGCTCTCGCCCGCGGCCAGCCGGGCAAATTTTCGCTTCAGTTCGTTCACTTGATGGAGGTAGAGCTTGGCACTGTGATCGCCGCACCGTTGCTGCGGGGCCAGCCGAAACCCGCGTGCGACATACGCGTGCCCGGCGCCGGCTCCACAGAGGTGAATCACAGCGGCCAGATCTTGTTTCTGCTGAAACGTGGGCCGAGGCTTTCGATGCGGACCGATGGCGTTTGCTACGGCGCGGTCGAGCAGGGCGGAGGTCAGCTCGATGGCATGGCTAGGCAGGACGCGACTGTAGAGGCTGTTGAACCAGCAGGAGTGAGGATCGTTCCAGGGGCCGTCTTGAACGACACGATGCTCATGAATGCAGTACCGCTTGCCTTCCTGAAAGGTTGCGTCGGTGATCTGGAACATGCCGACTGCGCTCGACGCCGGACGGTACAGGTCCAGCGGATTCCAGGTCAGTCGCCAACGCCAGTAGGTGCGTGCGACAGGATTGCCTGCGCTTTCGACCTGCGCCAGTGCGGCCAGCAGATCCGGCGTCACGATGGCGGTGGAATGTGTGCGGAAGAGCGAGCCGTACTCTTTCCATGTTTCGTAGGGGTGTTTATCGAGCGCGTCGTCGAGCGCAAAGAACATTTCCGACGGTTTGTGGATCGTATGGTAAACCCAGTTCACACCTGCGCCGAGCAGGAGAAGGGCGGACAGGCCCACCACCAACCTGACCGTGACGGGCAAGCGTCGCAAGGCGGCGAGGAGGGCTCGATATCGATGCCACCAGGCGCGCCCGCGCCGGCGAACGGCTGTGATCGTGCTCCTGTGTCCGCGCCTCCTGCGCCGAATGATAGCCTGCGGATGCGAACGGGAAGGCATGGGCTCACTATAACGCAAAAAGGGAGAATTGAAGGGCTGGTGATCGGCTTACTCGCAGAACGCGAGGTCAGTCTGTTTTCGTTCTATGTGTGCTTCTTGCTCATCTGAGGAATCGCAGATGTCGTCCAGATCGAACACGTTCTGAGTAAATAATTGAGGGCTATTGTCGGTCCAGATTCGCCTGCGGCACCATGAGCTCCTTCACCATCTTTCGATGCGGAATGCCGGCGTCCATGAAGGTCTCGCCGACCACGTGGAACCCGGCTCGTTCGTAGAAACCCAGCGCGTGGGTCTGTGCGGACAAGGTGACACGGGTGAGTCCTTGTCTGGCCGCCAGATCCAGCAGCGTCTTGAGAAGTGCTCGTCCCACGCCCCGCCTGCGCCAGTCTTTGAGTACTGCCATTCTGCCGATGGTGCCGTTCTGTTGCATGCGCGCCGTGCCGATGGCCTCTCCGCGGTCGTTCCACGCCAGCACATGGGCGCAAGATGAATCGAGCCCGTCCCACTCCAGTTCCACCGGCACTCGCTGTTCATGGATAAACACCACTTCTCGAATCGCCTTGATGGTCGATTCCGTTGTGGCCCAGTCGGTAAGCTCTATTCGTCCTGTCTCGTATGGGTGTGGCATGATTCGCTGGCCTCATCGATCTGTCCGACTTTCTGCACCTGACTCCGATCAAGCGCGCGTCCTAAATGTAAATCTCTTTTGGCGGATCGGCAACCACATGGTACCGTTCATCATGAGTGTCGGCTTCTGACACGAGGCAGGTGAGTGCCGAAAGGTTCCGGTTCATCGATGGGAGGTCGTCCGTGAAAACTCAACGTCGAACCTATGATGTCGTGGCAGGGCGGAGGGTCCGATCCGGATTGTGGCGTTCCTGGTGTCGGGTCGGCGGAAGGCCCGAAGCCCCGCGGGTGTTCGGCTGGTCTTTTCTGCGTTCGATGTGGTCGTTACTCTGCAAAGTGGCGTGGGGCGGGATCGGTCGTGGTCCTGACACCCGCTCTCACTGGGGACATAAATCAATCGGTTGTTCCGCACCTCGCTCCACGGCCATCTATGGTCGGTTGAACTGATCGGCGGTATTCCGTCCGGTTGACTGAGACCCTGTCCGCACGCAGGGTCGTTCTCTGCGCCGATACGTCTCTTTCAAATCTGTTCTCCATCACTTTATCAATGTGCTTAGGCGGTATCCTCCTCTCGTATGCCCGAGGGGGATGAAGCCGGGCGATAGCTCATTTTCTCAACACGAAGCTATTGACCCGCCGATCGGTTGGGGCGAAGATGCGGCAGCGTTGGCACAGAGCCTGCTACTGTAGTTGGTCACGGATTGAACGATGAGGGGCGACCTATGAAAGTCATGATTGCGACCGATGGATCGAAGTATGGCAAGTGGGCGACAGAATGGGTGGCGCGAATGCCGTTTGCGGAGAAGCCGGATGTGAGTGTCTTGCATGTGACGGATGTCGAGGCGTTGCGCGCGCCCTTCATGTTTCAGCCGGTAGTGGTCGGTAACGAGCCGTTCCTTCAGCAAGAAATCAAACGAATTGAAGGCCGGGGCAAGGCTGCCATGGCCGAAGCCAAGACCCAGATGGCGTCGCTCAAGTTGAAGGGCAAGGTGATCGCCGAGCGCGGGGCTGCCGGTCCGACGATTCTCAAACGGGCGCCGCAGCGTGATGGCCTGGTGGCAATCGGGAGCCGGGGGCTGGATGCGCTCGATCGCTTTATGCTCGGGAGTGTCTCCACCCAGGTGACGCTGCATGCGCCTTGCTCGGTCCTTGTGGTCAAGGAAGAGCCGCGCCCGCTGAGCCGGATTCTGTTCGCAGCCGACGGGTCCAAGGCCTCGGACAAGGCCTTGCGGTTCTTGTTGACCAAACTGCAGCCGGAGGAACGGGAAGGCCTGGAGCCGATCGATGTGGTGGTCATGCACGCCATGCCGTTTCTCAAGTATCCTGAGCTCAAAGAGGCCGGTGTCCGCTTGGTCGAGCAATACGCCAATAAATTGATGAAAGCCGGGTATGTCGTCGATGAAGTGGTTCAGCTCGGAAAACCGGCTGAGGAGATCTTGAAAACGGCCACGAAGAAAAACGTCGATCTGATCGTCACCGGGGCCAAGGGCATGGGGGCCGTCGCCAGGTTCCTACTGGGCAGTATCTCCACCAAGGTCGTACAACACAGTACCTGTTCGGTCCTCGTCGTTCGCTAAGCAGGCTGTGGCCAAAGGCCGCCCGCGATGTTTTCGCCAGACACAGCGGCCTCACCGTCTCGCCCACCCACAGGCGTGACGCTCAGGATGCTTCGCGTCGCGGACCTTGCTGGACCGCCTTTCTCAACAGCCTGCGGCAGACTGTAGGAATATCTATGCCTCTGCGGTTTCCCGGACCTTTGCTCTAAGCCCAGAGTTGATTCATGCGTGGTTAGGCATCGTTCGTCGCAAGGGCCTCTCTCGGGCCAACCAAGGTCGCTGTGGCGTTTCACCCCGCTCTCATGGCTGGTAGCGTAGCAAAACGCTGCTGCCGGCATCCTGTTTCCTTCAATATCTCGACTCACTTGCGGCACGGTCCCTGCTGCTCTCATGAATAGCAGGGTTGCTCAAGGTGGGTACTCGACGCATGACAGATCGAACAGGAAGGGGCACAGAGGCGGTCGGCCGGCGGCAGCCTGCTGAAGGGCTCGCGCTTGCGGGACGTTGCCTGGTGATCGGGTTGATCCTGGGGGCAGGGACCGCCTGTGATCGAGACCCGCCGGTGGCGCCGCCTGTCGGGAAGGCAGTGAGCAGGGCTGCCAATGGGATGGTGCAACTGACTGACCCTGAAATTGTCCGGGCCGGCATAGAGGTGATCACGGTCAAAAAGGAGCCGTTTACCTTCCACCGCGAGTTTCCGGCGACTGTCCAAGCCAACGAAAACGAACTGGCGGAAGTCACGACCCTTATTCGAGGGCGGGTCGTCGAGGTTCTGGTCGATGTGGGCAAGGATGTGAAGAAGGGCGAGCGGCTGGCGCTGCTCGACAGTACCGATCTGGGTATGGCTGAAGGGGCCTATCTCAAGGCGGTCGCGAGGCAACACGAAGCGCAACTGGCGTTTGAACGGGCGGAAAATCTTCACGAGCATCGTGCGATCAGTCTGGCCGAACTACAACGCCGGGAAGCGGAAATGAAAACGGTGCGCGCGGATGCGCGGGAAGCGGCGCATCGGCTGGCGCTGCTCGGTGTGCCGCCCCAAGAACTTCAACGTCTCGAACGCGAGCAAACGATCCGGTCCGACGTGGCGGTGCGAGCGCCCTTTGCAGGCCGCGTGATCATGCGTAATATCACGCGCGGCGAAGTGGTGGAAACCTCGCGGAATTGCTTCACCATTGCCGACCTGTCCGATGTCTGGGTGGTGGCCAGTGTGCCGGAAAAGGACGTGCGGTTTATTCGTCCGAAGGACGAGGTCCATGTGATGGTTCCGGCCTATCCGCACGGGCTATTCTCCGGCACCGTGACCTACGTCAGCGATGTGCTTGACCCATCGACCAGGACGATGCGCGTCCGTGTCACCGTGCGCAACCCCGATCGGACCTTGAAGCCGGAGATGTTCGCCATGGTCCGTGTGTTCGGGTCGCCTCAACCGGAGGCGTTGCCGGTGCCGCTCACGGCGGTGCAGCAGGACGGAACCGGTAAATTGCTCTTTGTGCGGCAATCGGACAATCGATTCGAATCGCGCCGCGTTGTCCTGGGAGACGAGCTAGACGGCAAGATCCTCGTGCTGGAGGGGCTGCACGAGGGGGAAGACGTGGTCGTCAAAGGAGCCTTTGCAATCAAGTCGGAGTTCGAGATCCAGAAGGTCGAGCCCACGCCATGATTGCCTCACTGTTGGAGTTCTCACTCCGTCAGTCGATCCTCGTCATCGGATTGGCCTGCATGTTTTCCGTGGCCGGTCTGTTCGCGTTCCAATCCATCCCTATCGATGCCTATCCCGACGTGACCAATGTGCAGGTGCAGGTGCTGACGGAGGCGCCGGGCCTCTCTCCGGTTGAAGTCGAACGCTTCATTACCTTTCCGATCGAGCTGCAGATGAACGGGCTGCCGGGCCTGACGGAAATCCGCTCCTTGTCGAAGTTCGCGCTCTCCCAGCTGACGGTGGTGTTCGAGGACGATGTGGATGTGTATTTCGCCCGGCAGTTGGTATTGGAGCGGATCATGGCGGTTAAGGAGCGGTTGCCGGAGGGGATCGATCCGGTGCTGGCGCCGGTGACGACCGGGCTGGGGGAAATCTACCAATACTATTTGGAGGGTCCACAGGCCCATGCGACCGATCCCGCGCTGGTCGAGGCAGAGTTGACGGATCAGCGGTCGGTGCAGGATTGGGTGCTCCGTCCCTTGCTGAAGAGTGTGCCAGGCGTGATTGATGTGAACGGCCTGGGCGGCTTCGTGAAGCAGTTCCAAGTGCTGGTGGATCCCGATAAGTTACGCAAATACAGTCTGACGTTGCACGACATCTATGAGGCGGTGCAGAAAAACAATGCCAATTCCGGCGGCAACGTGCTGGAGCGGCATGCAGAACGCGCCATTGTGCGGGGGCTGGGGCTCATCAAGACCTTGCCTGACATCGAACGTATCGTCGTGAAGGAAGCGGGCGGCACACCCGTATTCGTCCGTGATGTGGCGGAGGTTCGTATCGGCCATGCGGTACGCCATGGCGCGGCTGTGTTGAACGGCGAGCGAGAAGTGGTGGCGGGCACGGTGCTGATGCTGCGCGGAGGCAATGCGCGCGAAGTCGTGCAGGCTGTGAAACGCCGGGTTGAGACGATTCAGCGGGACGGGGTGTTGTCCGAAGGCCTCAAAATCATCCCGTTCTACGACCGGATCGAGCTTGTGACGGCGGCCATCAATACTGTGCGCGATGCGCTGATCGAGGGCATCGTTCTGGTGACCGTGGTGTTTTTTCTGTTTCTGGGCCATGTGCGCAGCGCGATCGTCGTCACCGTCTCTCTGTTGGTCACTCCGCTGATGACCTTCCTGGTGATGCAGCGCGTGGGACTCTCCGCCAACCTCATGACGTTGGGTGGCTTGGCGATCGGGATCGGTGAAATTGCCGACGGATCGTTGGTCGTGGTGGAGAACGTCTATCGCCATCTCTCCGACAACCATCTCCATCAGCGGTCCCGGCTCGAGGTGATTTTCAGGGCTACCAGCGAGGTAGGGCGGCCGATCGTCTTCGGGATTCTCATCATCAGCGTCGTCTTCCTTCCCCTCATGACGTTGCACGGCATGGAGGGAAAAATGTTCGCCCCCTTGGCCTATACGCTGGTGATTTCGCTGCTGATGTCGGTGGTCGTCACCTTGACGCTTTCGCCGGTTCTGGCGTCCTTGATCCTGCGAGGCGACCATCCGGAGGAGACCCGGCTCACGCGGTGGATGAAGGCCCGCTATCAGCCGGTGCTCCGTTGGACGCTCGACCATCGCGTGCCGGTGTTGCTGGGATCGACGGCGGTGGTTCTGGCGAGTCTGACCCTGCTCCCGTTCGTGGGGCGAGAATTCATTCCGATTCTGGAGGAGGGCGCGTTGACGCCGCAAATCGTGCGGCTGCCGAGCGTCTCCTTGCCGGAGTCGATCGCGATTGAGAAACAGACGCAGAAAGTCATGCTGGAGTTTCCGGAAGTGCAGATGTCGGTGAGCAAAATCGGACGTCCCGATATCGCCGTCGGTCCGGAGGAGCCGAATGAAAGTGATCCGATTGTGACGCTGCGTCCGCGAAACACCTGGACCACGGCACAGACACAAGCGGGCCTTGTTGACGCGATCCGGAAGCGTCTTGCGGAGATTCCCGGTATTTCCGTGCTGATGAGTCAGCCGATCCAGGAGCGGGTCGATGAGTTGATTTCCGGCATCCGGACTGAATGCGCCATCAAACTCTTCGGGGACGACCTCGATCTGCTCTATCAGCAAGCCGAGACCATTGCGGACCTGATGCGGACCGTGGAAGGCGTGAAAGACGTCAAGGTCGAACAGATCGCCGGGCAGCCCTATCTGACGATCGACATCGACCGTCAGAAGATCGCCCGGTATGGGATCAACGTGTCGGATGTGCACGACATCATCACGACGGCGGTGGGCGGCAAGCCGGCGACGCAGGTGTATGAGGGGGAGCGCCGATTTCAACTGACCCTGCGTTTTCCGGAGGCCTCTCGCAACAGCATCGGGGCCATCGGAGATATCCGGGTGCGGTCCGCGTCCGGTGCGCCGATTCCCTTGAGCGAGCTGGCGACGATTGAGATGCGTGAAGGTCCCGCTCGCATTAGTCGTGAGCAGGCGAAGCGGCGGATTTACATCGGGTTTAATGTGGTGGGACGCGACATCGGCAGTGTCGTGGATGAAGGCCGCAAGCTGCTGGCTGAACGGATGCGTTTGCCGCAGGGCTATACGGTGACGTGGGGCGGGGCGTTCGAGAATATGGAACGCGCGAATGCCCGACTGCTGGTGGTGGTGCCGATCACGCTTGGGCTGGTGTTCTTTCTGCTCTTCTGGGCGTTTCATTCGTTGCGGTATGCAACCTTGATCATTCTGAATCTGCCGTTCGCCTTGATCGGCGGCGTGGTGTCGCTGTGGCTGAGCGATCAGTATTTGAGCGTGCCCGCCTCGATCGGGTTTATCGAACTGTTCGGCCTGGCGGTCGGCAATGGGATCGTGCTCGTATCCTATATCAATCAGCTGCGAAACGGAGGCCAGTCGACGGAGGAGGCGATCATGACAGGCTGTGTCCTGCGGCTTCGTCCGGTCATCATGACCATGATGACGACCTTGCTCGGCCTCTTGCCGCTGGTCCTCGCGCAGGGAATCGGCGCGGAAGTGCAGCGGCCTCTGGCCACGGTGGTCGTCGGCGGCCTGTTTACCTCAACGGCCTTGACCCTGGTGGTGCTGCCGGCTTTGTATCGGAGTTTTGCCGAGCGAGACATGGTGGAGGAGCACGCGCCGGAATGGGTGTGAGGTCGACGGCGAGGACGCCTCATCGAGGGGCGAATCATTCCTCCGGGCTGCTGCCGGGAGAGAAACGGATTCTGAGTTGAGGGCGAGTGATAGAGGGGACTCATGTAATCCATCATCTCCTTGACTGTGAATCGTGATGTAGTACAACCAAAGGAAGACGCTCACACCGTTTGGATTCCACGCTGCCCACTCTCATGAGGACGTTATGGCCGGATGCCCGCAGCCTTCCCACACTCCGTTGTATGATCCGCAAGTGTTGTTGAATTCACAGCCGGTGATCGTGAGCGTCATCGATCCGGCCGACTATTCCGTACAGTTCCAAAACCGAACCTCTCTGGACATATTCGGCGACATGGCCGGCTCCAGCTGTCATGCGAAAATCGCAGGGCAAGCGGCTCCGTGCGAATTCTGCCGTATGCCCGAGGCCTTGGCGAAGGACGAGGTCGTGTCGAAGAAAGTGGATATGCCGGATGGCCGCCAACTGTTGATCCATTGGGCCAAGGCTCCCACGAAGGATGGACGGGTACATGTCATTGAAACCATCGTGGATGTGTCGAAACGCAAGCACGAAGAGGACAGTCTTCGGCAGTCGCAGAAGATGGAGGCGCTGGGCCGTTTGGCTGCCGGCATCGCACATGACTTCAATAATCTGCTCATGGTCGTGATCGGCCATGCGCAACGGGTGGCGCAGCAACTCGGCTCCCATCCCTGTCATCATGAAGTGGAGATGATCGGGCAGGCGGGAACCAGGGCCGCGGCTTTGACGAAGAAATTGCTGACGTTCAGCCGCCGCCAGGTGTTGGAGCAACGGGATGTGCCCCTCAATGGGCTGATTCGCGACATGGAAGATATTCTCCGGCGGCTGATCGGGGAACAGATTCAGACGGTCATCGTGCTTGATCCGAAGGCGGGGCATGTGTTGGGAGATCCGGTGCAGATCGAACAGGTGTTGCTCAATCTGGCCCTCAATGGACGCGACGCGATGGCGGAAGGCGGCATCCTGACGATTGAGACGGGCAACGCCGATCTGGACGAGGCCTATGTGCGCTCGCACCCCGGGTCGGTTGTCGGACGTTACGTGAAACTCGTCATCGAAGACACCGGCTGCGGGATCGACGCCGAGACGCTCAGACATATCTTTGAACCGTTTTTCAGCACGAAGGAGTCAGGGAAGGGAACCGGGTTGGGGTTAGCCACGGTGTATGGCATCGTCAAGGAAAGCCGGGGGTATATCGAGGTGACCAGCCAGGTGGGGCGAGGATCGCGATTTACGGTCATGTTCCCTCGGGTACTGACATCAATGGAGGAGGCCGAGCCGGTGGCGACGTCGCGTGTAGTGCCAGCCGCCTGTGCGACCATCCTCCTCGTGGAAGACGACGAGGGCATTCGGCGTCTTGTCGCAGCGGTGCTTCGGGATCAGGGCTATGAGGTATTGGCGGCCGCCGACGGTGTGGAAGCTTTGCAAATGCTTCAGCTCCGAAAAGGCGGATGCGACCTGCTGATTACCGATGTGATCCTGCCGAGAATGAAAGCCGCCGTGCTGGCACAGGGCGCGAAGACGATGTTCCCGAATATCAAGGTACTCTATATCTCCGGCTATGCCGGCGACATGCTGCTCTCGCATGGCGTGGATGCGCAGGCCGCCTACCTGCAAAAGCCGTTTCTTCCGCAGGCCATTATCGAAAAAGTTGCCGAACTTCTGTCGGCTCGCGCCTAACCGCGCGAGTGGTTATCCTGCCCGTTGGACCGGTCCGTCCCTACCCCCTAGCCCGCGTCCCACTCTCATCCGTGATTCCTCGCGCGTGACTCGGTGGAACGGTATGGTGTTCGGCGCGCTGATCGACCTCGTGCGACATCGACCGGGTTGCGCGCGCCTGGAGTGCCCACTACGCAAGCGGTCGGTGCGTCGATGGGCGTAGAGGTCAGGGATGGAGCGGAGTTGGGGGAGTCCCGATCGGGAACTATTTCCAGGTGACGGGCGGCAGGGAGATGACGCGCTCGGGCTCCGCGGTGTTCTGGGCGTCCAGGAGTAGATCGTAGACCATTTGTATACGATCCCGTATTTCCTTCGAGGGGCAGAGGAATTCGATACCGAAGGAATCGTTGCCCGTCCATGTCACGACCGCGGGTTTGATTTCGACGGGTTGCAGGCGATCCGGCAGTGAGACCCGCAGGGTCAGTCGCATCCCGCAATGCACTTTGGCGTCGCTCTGTTCGATTCGGCACCCACCCGGAGAAAAATTCCGCACGATGCCCTTGCTGATCCCACGGGGTCCCTGAATCTCAATGGGGCGGCTCATTTCAACTCGCGTGCTCTTACGTTGTGGCATCGATCTTCCTTTCCGTCCCGCGTCTCGATGTGACTGTACTCATACCCTGCCGTTTCAATACCGTTCTGTTCCCCTCGCCGAGGAAAAGAACGTCACGAACTTCGTTTGATGCCGGGTGATACTTGGAGCGTGGTATGTCCTTCGTTCAAATAGCCGGTTGCATGAGTGATTCCGTCAAGTGTCTGAAGGTCGGGTCCAGCATGAGCCGACGAAACGACGCGTCCTGTCGCGGATCCGGCAGGTGTTCGCTCGAATTCTGGTGCTGTGGGGAGCGAAAGGCTGTGTGGAGCGATTGCATTGCCTTGTCCCGCTCGTTCATCTCCGCATAGGTGCGGGCGAGGTGGTAGTGAAAGAGGACATTGGCCGGATCTTCCGAGAGTCCGTAGTCCAGTGTGATTTTCGCGCGGCTGAAGTCACCGGCCATGCCGTAGGCCGTTCCCAAGTTATGCACGAGGAGGCGCCAGATGGCCTTGTCGAGGGTTGAGTGTGCCTGCTCCAACGCGAGTGCCTGTTCATAGTGCGGGATGGCCTGTCTGAATTTTCCTTGGAGGTAGGGCGCGCTCCCTGCTCGAAAATGATCGAGGCTGCTGGGTGGTCCGGCGGGGACGATCTCGAGGCTTCGCAACACCGCTTGTAGTCGCACATCATCTCCGGCCATGACCCCTGTTTTTGAAAGATGAATGTCCGCATAGACATTGCCTTGGGGGACGCAGGCAAAGAGATGAAGCTGAGTCGGGTCGGTTCCGCTTGGCTCCGGCGCCAGATACTCGATGACCGGTACATGCCGGATTTCGTAGTGCGTGGTGTTCGGTTTGGCGTGAGTCGGTGATGGTGGCGAGATGCGCTCCAGATGGGCGGCACAACCCTGTTCCGTAGCCTGGCCTGAAATCGTCTCTAACGTGATCGAGAGCTGCATCGATGCGGCGGTATTGGTGGCGAAAAAGTATCGCCGGCCATCCGGCTTCACACCATCGACCTGCACGCGGTAGCCGGTGATATCGAGGTTCAGGGCCCAGGATTGTTCGGCGAGGGCGATGGTGGCCACATGCGGCGGTTCCTCTGCGAGGACAGTGCTGAGAGTCAGGAGGGTGATGCCGACTGTGCCGACTAGCGCCGATGTCGTGAATGAAGGCATGGGAGCTCCTTACCGCGTGCTGCTCTTGTGAAGGTCAACTGATGAATGTAGTCTAACGTTCACACGCCGTCGGCCAAAGAAAAAGTGCGAAACCAGCCAGATGACTTGGTGCTATGCCGTAGGTCGGCTGAGGACGGAGCGGCACTCGCCTGTGGCATCGTGCGACAGTGCGGAGGTCATGCTGGGGTATTTGCCGCCAGTGGTCATGCGCATGGCGCCGGGGGGATGGAGACCGTGTTCTCGATCGGTGTCTGCTGCAATTGCTCGGTCTGGGGATCGGGTTGTATCTGCGGATGGCTCGTGGGTACCGGCTTTGCATTGTGCGAGGGGAGATGTCTCTGTATCGTGCGCCGGTTGTCTCGATCGTCCAATGGAAGGAGTGAGGATGCAGCAGCCAATCAACGGAAGATTTGAGTTACGCCTCAGGTGGTGGGGGGCCTGTCTCTTGGCGGCAGGCCTCATGATTGCGGCCGGGCCATCAGTGCAGGCTGCGGTACAAGTGCTGCCTGATATGACGGTGAAGCGCGAGGGGCGGGCCATCACCGGAAATAAAGCGATTCGTGCCGATCCGACGATGCAGGAAATTCTGACGGCATTTGATCGTGCGGAACGTGCACTGGAGCGGCAGGAGCTTGGCGCGCTGATGCAGTTTTATGCATCCAGCTACAACTATCACGGGTTACATGTGGCGGATGTGGAACGTATTTGGGGCGAGGTGTTTGAGCATTATCGCGGGTTATCCTCCACACATTTGTTCTCTGAAATGAAGGTGGTGCAGACGGCGGAGGGCCCGCGGGTGGAGTTGACGTGCACCGGCGGTCTGTATGGCACGGAGGCGCAGTCAGGTGCCCGGATCACGCTGGATAGTTGGTTTCAGGAGGTGCACTATCTGGTGCGGGAGCAACACGGATGGCGGTTTCTCGGGAATCGAGGGGACGCGCCGCGTTCGGCGCCCTTCTCTTCCTCCCCGCATCATCCTCTGTTCTGAGCGACGGTGATTAGGCTGCCGCCGCGGATGCGACAGTGGCGGCTGTGCCGAGCAGCTTTTTGACGCTGGCATGGGCCAGCACTACATCCGGTGTCCGCTGCAAGGCTTCATAATAGCTGCGTTCAAAGCCATCCCCTTCTTCGGATGGACGGAGCATCATGCGCGCTTCTGCCAAGAGGTCCTGCGCCGCTTCAAGGGTCGTCTCTTCTTGATCTTCCAGGACGACATCGATTCGGACGACGAGGTGCGACAAGGGGTGAAGCCACGCGAACCAAGGGTCGTTCATCACGAGCTGCAAGAGCTGTCCCGCCGAGGAGACGCGCCCGTAAATGCGTTCATAGGTCAATTGTTCGGAGACGATCAGGGATTTGTGCAGGCCGAGCAGGCCGTGGCGGAGGTCCTTGAGGCTGCGGCGCAAACTGTCCGGAATCGGGTTCTGGGCCGACCAAGAAGAACGTGTCATATGCCACCACTCCTAACAGATCTACGGCTGCAAGCGACGGTTGTTCCTACCACAGGAATGACGCCCCGCCCCGGGGCCGATTCTCCGTCCTTCGTGGATACTGTATCGGTGTGTTTTCGCCGGGATTGAGCCTTTGGCTCGTTGTTCGGAAAGTTTTTTTCTCAGGCCCGGCCGTACGCGTGAAGGGAATTGAGGATTTATCCTGGAAGCTGAAGCACTTAGCGCTGGTTTACTCGGCGCGAGGTTCTGTACGTAGGGGATTGATCCGCCAAGACTTGGATGAGGGAGGAGAGCGTGGGCATGGGTGAGCAGGGACAGCACCGGCAGCCTCGGTGGTATGCGAAGTCACCGGAAGAGCTTGGGCGTGAGCTTGATGTGGTCTCGCCCGATGGGCTGAGTGAGGACGAGGCGGCACGCCGTCTAGGCGTTTATGGCCGGAACGAATTGCCAGAAGCCCCGCCTCCTTCTCCGTGGACTATCTTGGGGGCGCAATTTACCAGCCTGATTGTGTGGGTGTTGATCGGTGCGGCGATCGTTTCCGGTCTGCTCGGAGAGTGGGTCGATACCGGAGCGATTCTTGCCATTGTCCTGCTGAACGGACTCCTGGGATTTGTTCAAGAGTATCGAGCCGAACAGTCGCTGGCGGCATTAAAAACTCTGGCGGTGACCTATGCGCGGGTGATTCGCGGCGGCTCGCGTCGTGCTCTGTCCTCTACGGAGTTGGTTCCGGGCGACATCATCGATGTGGAGGCGGGGGACCACATCCCGGCGGATGCGCGCCTCATTCATGCTGCCGCGTTGCGGACGCAGGAGGCCGCGCTGACCGGCGAGTCTACACCGGTTGAAAAATCAGGCGCGGTGCTTCCCGATACCGACCTGTCCCTGGCCGATCGGCGGAACATGGTGTTTCTGGGGACCACCGTCACGGGAGGGAAGGGGCGTGCGCTGGTCATCGCCACCGGTCGGAGCACCGAGTTGGGGCGGATCGCCACGTTGATGGCGTCGGTGCCGATTGAGCCGACCCCCCTCCAGCGGCGGTTGGAGCAGTTCGGCCATGTGCTGCTCCTGCTGTCTCTCGGAATCGTCGTGGTCGTGTTTGTGCTGGGCTTGTGGCGAGGCGAGCCGGTCTTCGACATGTTTCTCACGGCGGTGAGTCTCGCGGTCGCCGCCATCCCGGAAGGCTTGCCGGCGATTGTGACGACGACACTCGCGCTCGGGGTGATGCGTATGGTGAAGCGCCACGCGCTCATCCGACGATTGCCGGCTGTGGAGACGTTGGGCGCGGCGGCCGTGATCTGCACGGATAAGACTGGGACGCTGACGAAGAACGAAATGACGGTCACACGTCTGGCTGTCGATGGACTGGTGTATGAGGTGACAGGGGAAGGGTATGCGCCGGCCGGGCAGATCATCGGCGGCGACCCACAGCAGGAGGGCTTGCGGCAGCTGCTCCTGAGCGCACTGTTGTGCAACGATGCCTCGCTCAAAGAGAGCGAGGGCAGTTGGAAAGTGGTGGGCGATCCCACGGAAGGAGCGTTGCTCGTCGCGGGCGCCAAGGCCGGATGGCGGAAAGAAGACCTGGAGCGGGCGCATCCGCTGATCGGGGAAATTCCCTTTGATTCCGAACGCAAGATGATGACGGTGGTTCGACGATCGGAGGAAACGATCGTGGCCTATGTGAAGGGAGCGCCGGATGTGCTGCTGGGCCGCTGCCAAGACTATCTGTCGGTCGGAGGGGAGGTGCGACCACTGACGGATGTCGTGCGCGGGACCATTCTCTCCATCAACCGGCAGTTCGCGCAGCAAGCCCTGCGTGTCGTCGCTCTGGCGCAACGTCGACTCGATCAGGTTCCGTCGATCTGCGAGTCGGAGACCATCGAGCGGCAGCTGATCTTTCTGGGTTTGGCTGCCATGAAAGATCCCTTGCGCCCCGAGGCCAAGGTGGCTGTCGATCTCTGCCGCTCGGCAGGAATTGCGACGGTGATGATCACCGGTGACCATAAGGAGACGGCCTTGGCCATTGCGCGTGAGGCGGGCTTCCCAGGTGGTCCGACGCAAGCGTTGTCCGGTCTGGAGTTGGATACGTTGACCGATGGCGAGTTGTCGGCACGGGTTCGTGATATTTCCGTGTACGCGCGAGTGTCGGCCGAACACAAGCTTCGCATCGTGCGAGCCTGGCGGGCGCAAGGGGCAGTGGTGGCGATGACCGGCGACGGGGTGAATGATGCTCCGGCCGTGCGGGAGGCGGATATCGGGATTGCCATGGGCCTGACCGGCACGGATGTGACGAAAGATGCGTCGGACATGGTGGTCACCGACGATAACTTCGCCTCCATTGCGGCCGCGGTCGAGGAAGGGCGCAGCATCTATGACAATATCCGCAAGGCCGTGCATTATCTCTTGTCGTGCAACTTGAGTGAAGTTCTGGTGATGTTGGGGAGTACGTTGTTGGGCTGGCCGCTCCCCCTGCTTCCCATTCACATTCTGTGGATCAATCTGGTCACCGATGGGTTTCCGGCCTTGGCCCTCGCGGTCGATCCGAAGGATCCGGATGTCATGAAACGGCCGCCGCGGGATCCACAGGCTCGCCTGCTGGATCGTGAGCGATTCCTGGCCGTGTGCCTCCAGGGGACGGTGATGGCCTTGGTGACGCTGGCCGTCTTCGGAATCTCCCTATCTCTCTGGCACGATGAAGTGCCCTTCGCGCGGACCATGACCTTTACCACGCTGGTGTTGGTGCAGCTCCTGCACGCCTTCAGTTGTCGCCATGAACGGTATTCGTTGTTTCAAATCGGGGTAATGACCAATCGAGCGCTCGTGGGGGCCGTGCTGCTCTCCGCCCTGTTACAGGGGGGGATTCTGTTGAGCGCCTGGGGACAGGAGATATTCAAAGTCGTTCCGCTTCGAGCCGATGAATGGTGGCTGATGGTGGGATTCGGCGTAGTGCCCTTTGTGGTGATGGAGTTCTGGAAAGCGTGGCGGCGGATGCAGAGGCCTGTGGTGGAAGCTCGTTAGCGCGTGGGGGACGGTGCGGTCCAAATGGTGGTGAGGGGGGAGGCCTGCCGGCTGAGCCCCACCGGTTTTGCGCCGTACATCTCCTCGATCGTCCGCAACAATCCGTAGTGATCGACTTGCTCACCGAACCGTCCCTGCCGCACCATCGGCCCCACCAGAATCGTGGGGATGTGGTTGTCGGATTTTCCGTTATCCTCATCCCAGGTAACGATCAGCAGGCTATTGTGCGTGTCCGCCCACTGCACATAGCTGTCGAGGTGAGTCCGGAGCCATTGGTCCCCGAGCTCGATGCGTTCGGGATCCTTCCCGTTGTGCAGGTCGTTCTGTTGATTGGGTACGACCATGCTGACGGTAGGCAGCGTGCGGAAGTCGGTTGGAAACTC
This sequence comes from Nitrospira sp., assembly GCA_037045225.1. Taxonomy (NCBI): domain Bacteria; kingdom Pseudomonadati; phylum Nitrospirota; class Nitrospiria; order Nitrospirales; family Nitrospiraceae; genus Nitrospira; species Nitrospira sp. The sequence continues at coordinate 1,402,168 of JBAOHZ010000009.1, read as the reverse complement.
GGAGAAGGGACGATTATCGGCGGGTGGCACTGTGTTGATAGGAGACGATTGCCAATTGACCCATGGACTATGTTTGCGGGCGTAGGCGCCTGCCACGCAATCTGTGGCGCCGACCGCGGGCAGATCTTCGGCGTACCCGACGAAGGTTTGGCCGACTTGGGCCAGGGTACTGTGAAGGTTCGGGGTGGTCAATGCCAGCGGGCACGTGTTCCCGTTGACTCCCTCGATGAACCCGGCGAAGAGGGCGATATAGTTGGGTTGACTGGGATGGGTGACACCATGGGAGTTGGTCAGCAGCGCGCCTTTTTTCGCCAGTGCGTTGAGGTAGGGGGCTGCCGGCGAATCGATGATTTGTGCGAACGAATGATTCTCTTCGATCACGATCACAATGTGGTCTGGCTTGGGGAGCGAGGTTTGAGCGAAAAGAGGTTCGATCCAGCAGAGGAAACTCAAGCACAGAATGAGCATGGTCGGGATGCGTGTGCGCATTCGAAGCTCTCCGCTCTGGGTTACACAGGTAGTTCGCTCAGTCGCAGGGTATAGAGATAATGATAGAGACCCTGTTGGGCCAGCAGGGCAGCATGGGTCCCTTCCTCGACGATTTTACCCTTGTTCAGGACCAGGATGCGATCGGCGCGTTGAATGGTGCTCAGTCGATGTGCCACGACGAAGGTGGTGCGGTTGACCATGAGCCGCTCCAGGGCTTCTTGGACTAGCCGCTCAGACTCCGTATCGAGGGCGGAGGTGGCTTCGTCCAGTAAGAGAATTCTTGGATTCTTCAGAATCGCCCGGGCAATTGCGACACGTTGGCGTTGACCGCCGGAGAGGTTAATGCCTTTCTCGCCGACGATCGTTTGATAGCCATCCGGGAATCCCACGATAAACTCATGGGCATGCGCGGCTTTGCTGGCTTCGATCATTTCTTCTTCACTGGCGTCTTCACGCCCGTAACGAATGTTGTCCCGGATAGGCCCGCCGAACAGGATTGTGTCTTGGGGCACCAGGGCGATTTGGCGGTACAGGCTGTCGAGCCGAACGTCTTTGACGTCATGGCCGTCCACCGTGAGCCGTCCGGCGGTCGGGTCATAAAATCGATGTAAGAGGTTCATGATCGTCGTCTTGCCTGATCCCGTGGGGCCGACGATCGCAATGAGTTCGCCTGGTTTGGCCTCAAAGGAGAGGTCCGAGAGGATTGGTTGTCGGGGATCGTAGGCGAAGCTGATGTGTTCTGCGCGCACATGACCACGGATGGGCGGCAGGTCGATGGCATTTGGCGCATCGGCAATTTCAGCATGGGTGTCGAGAATTTCAAAGACCCGTTGCATGGCGCCTTGAGCTTCCTTGATCTGTGCGAACACACGGGCTGCCGATCCAAACGGTCCGATGAGAATGCCTGCAAACAGCACGAAGGCAAACAGGTCGCCGGGGGACACCGTTCCGTCGATGACCTGCCGTCCGCCATACCACAATACCGTGGCGGCGGCGGCGAAGGTGACGAAGGTGATGGTGGGCACGAACCAGGCCATGATGGTTGCGCGGCGCAAGGACAGTTCCATCGCGGATTGGACCTGTGTGACGAATCGCTGCTCTTCGCGTTTGGTTTGGACGAACGATTTCACGACGCGGATTCCCGCGATGACTTCTTCCACCAGCGTGCTGACGGAGGCGGTTTGGTCCTGAATCGTGGTCGAGAGGGCCCGGAGCCGCCGTCCAAACAGCTTTGCCACGACAACCAGCAAGGGCAGAAGTACCAGAATGAGCAGGCAGAGCTGCCAGTTCATCGCAAACAGGAAGCCTGCGCCGCCGATGAACGTGACGATCTGTTTGGCCGCATCGATGGGCGTATCGGTCACGACGTTCTGAATGACGGTCACGTCATTCATGAGTCGGGACATCAACTCGCCGGTCCGCCGTTTCGAGAAGAAATTTACGGAGAGGGTCTCGAGATGGGCGAACAGGTGTATTCGGAAGTCAGCCATGACGCGTTGTGAGACCCAGGCCGTCAGGTAGCTGTGTCCCATTGAGCAGAGTCCCTGCAGCAGCACTAATCCCAAGAACAGGAGAATCATCTCCGTCATGCGTTCGGCATTATGCTGAACGGTGATCACGTCCCAGAGCGAGCCTCCCAGGCGAAGCAGGGTCAGGTTCACGGCTGCAACCGCCATGACCATGACGGCGGCGGCGATCATCCGGGGGACGTAGGGCTTGAGGAAGGGGTAGAATCGGTTAAACGAGAACATGGGTGTTACGACAATCGTTTCAGAGGGGGCAGGCGTCTAGCGCATCGCCGCATGGTGTCGGCGATGCGCCTACGACATAACCTTCGTGATGAGGTGAGATCGCGCTAGAGCTGAGCGATGGACTCGATCAAATTTTTATTGATCGCCACGAAGTCCGACCGATCCTTATCGTTGATCAACACGTCAGTCAAGCTGATAAACAGCCGCTGCTCTTCGTTGATCGCGTCGGACACACGATTACGCATGGGTGGGATAAGGAAATCCCCGACGTAAACACAGTTCACCGTTCGAACGCGGATGCGAACTTTTTTTCCTTCGGGCACGGATCCCTCCGTCCATTATGTCGTGATGGGCTCAGCTCTTGCGACGCAAGAATTTCTGACGCCGGCGCAATTTCTTGTACTTGTGCTTGCGCATCTTCTTCCGGCGTTTCTTGAGGACACTCGCCATACGTTCAATCTCCAACTGCTAGGCGCGGGAGTCTAGTGGGTTTTGCTCCAAAATGCAAGCCAAGATTCTGCGTTGTTGCTTACCGATCGGCCGCATGGCGGTCTGCCGCCGAAGATCGAACGTGGGGCGAGCCAGTTGGCTTGACCTCTTTCCGCCAAGGTTTCTATACTGCGCCATGTTTGAATCGTGCCCGCCGATCCGCCTGTATCTCAGTCGTGTCTTCCTCGCCCTGGTGTTGATCACGACCGTGGGCTGTGCAGGAAAAACCCTACAGTACAAGGACGATCACGATCGGATTGTCCGCATCGATCAGGCCGTGGAGTCGCTCCGTAAATCCTACGTAGAACGGGACCGCAGTGCGCTGGAGGCGTTGCTCCTCCCGTCGGGAAATCTGGACCAGGTGCAACGGGATATTTACAGCGACTTCGATACGTTTCGCGATATCCAGTTGGAGTTTTCTATCGAGCGCATCTTGATCGAAGGGGACAACATCGATGTGTTTGTCCATTGGCAGGGCCAGTGGAAGCGGGATCCTGCCGAGGTGGGCATGCGTCAGCGTGGCCATGGGCGATTAGCCTGGGTTGGCACGCAGTCCATTCTGCTTCGAGAAGCTCAAGGGGACCTGCCCTTCGGTATGGGTACGCGTGCAAGTCTGAGTGGCGACCCGGCACGCGGGCAAGCCAATCCATAGTTATGTCTGTCAGGCTGTCTTCCCCAAAAATTGAAACAGACTTTCTCGTGGTCGGCAGCGGTGTCGCGGGGCTGCGTGCGGCGATCGAGCTGAGCCGGGCCGGGCGTGTCTTGATGTTGACCAAGGGGCATCCTTTGGAAAGCAATTCCATGTATGCCCAGGGCGGCGTCGCGGTGGCGTTGAGCGAGGAAGATGATGTCGGTAGCCATTTGACCGATACGCTCAAGGCGGGCCATGGGCTCTGTCGACGCGAAGCCGTGCGTGTGTTGGTCGAAGAGGGGCCGGACCGGATTCAAGAACTGATTGCCTGGGGCGCGAAGTTCGACAAGATCGGAAAGCGCTTCGCCTTCACGCGTGAGGCGGCCCATAGCCGGAGCCGCATTTTGCGCGCGCGCGGCGATGCCACCGGCAACGAGATGGTGCGCGCGCTCATGACCTATGCCGCGAGGCAGCCGCGTATTCAACGGTTGGATCGGCGATTCACGGTCGATCTGGCGGTCGTTGACGGGCGTTGTTGCGGCGCCATTGTGCTGAATGAAATGACAGGCGAGCGCACGGTGTTACCGGCCAGTGCGGTGGTGTTGTCGACCGGTGGCGCAGGGCAGGTCTATGCGCGGACGACGAATCCGGGCAACGCCACGGGGGACGGCATGGCGATGGCGCTCCGGGCCGGGGCCTTGTTGATGGATATGGAGTTCGTGCAGTTTCATCCCACGTCCCTGTATCTGCCGTCGAGTCCGCCGTTTCTCCTGTCTGAGGCCATTCGCGGGGAAGGCGGTCAGCTGCGCAATATCAAAGGCGAGTTGTTCATGCATCGTTACCATCCGGACGGTGCGCTGGCCCCGCGCGACGTGGTGTCGCGGGCGATCTGGTCCGAAATGGCGGCGACACGTGCGCGCCACGTGTATTTGGATGTGACGCATCTGGGAGCGGCCTTCGTTAAGCGGCGATTCCCGACCATCTATGCGACCTGCCTGCGGTACGACATCGACATGACTGAAGAATGGATCCCTGTCTCGCCCAGCGCGCATTACATGATGGGCGGTGTCTGGACGGATGTGCAGGGAGCGACGACGTTGCCCGGCCTGTTTGCGGCCGGTGAGGTTGCCTGCAGCGGCGTCCATGGTGCGAATCGTCTGGCGAGCAATTCGCTGTTGGAAGGTTTGGTCTTCGGCATGCGGGCTGCGCAATCTGCGGTGGCCCATGCGGGACGATTCTCCGAGCCGGTGCACATGCCCTGCCTCGAAGAACTCGAACAGGGGCGGCCGACGGATTTCGAGGATCCCGAGAAATTGCGAAGCTCACTGCGTCGCTTGATGTGGGGAAAGGTAGGGCTGGTGCGCTCGGGCGATTCGTTGATCAGCGCTTCCGCGCAACTGGTCCGCTGGATGCGACTGCTGACCAAGCCGTTTGCCTCGCGAGCGGCTCTGGAGGTCAAGAACATGGTGCAGGTCGCCCGTTGTGTCACTGACGCGGCGTTATGGCGAGAGAATAGTGTCGGGGCCCACTACCGTTCGGATTATCCGGAGCCTAATCGACCTGGATGGCGGCAACACAGCCAGTTGCTGATCACGGACGGTCGGACGAGCGGGTCGGCATCGAAGGAGCGAGCGCTCGTGCTTTCGCCCCCAGAGCCTGCGCGCGGTAAGCCCCGGAAGAAGAAAGCCGGTCGTTCGTAAGGAAGGTGCGGTAGTACCGAAGCACCTTTTGGACATACTGCCTGGTTTCCGGGATTGGTGGAAGCCCTTGGTAACGCTCCACTGCATGTTCGCCGGCATTGTATGCCGCTAAGGCCAACGGAAGATTTCCGTTAAACCGGTCCAGCAGCTGTCGGAGATATTTCGTCCCGCCGCCGATATTCTCATCCGGGTTGTAGGAATCCCGCACATCCAAACGCACAGCGGTTTGCGGCATCAGCTGCATCAGGCCGATGGCCCCGGCGCGAGACACCGCCAGCGGGTTGAAGTCGGATTCCGTCTTGATGACCGCACGAATCAATGCTGGATGGAGGCGATGGACTCTGGAATGCCGCGCAATCACCGGCTCCAATTCCCCATCCGAGATGATGGTGCGCGAGCGAGGTAGTTCCGCAATCACTCGTCTGTATCGAGGATCGTTCGGCACGTTGGTGAGAGAAATGGTGCCGTTGGCATCGATGTACTGATAGACGTCGGCCCGGCTGGGAAGGGCAGTCAGGAGTAGTGTCGCGGCAATTGAGAAGAGAGCGGCTGTACGGCTGAAATAAGCCATCTGGATGGTGCATCCCGTGTAAGAGCCGAGTCCCATTCGGATGTCTCAACCGTAGCATCGGACCCCTGACCTGTCAAAAGCCTCTGTTCCGGGTTTTCTCGATTGGCCCTGCATAACAAATTGATATTATAGGTAAATATGTTCATGTTTCTACTGGGTTGGCTCAAGAAACCTCGTCCGGCTGTCGGCGAATCGCGTCTGCAGCCGACGCGTGAGGGGGCCTGGTCGACCCTCGCCGATGGCGAACGAATCGACCCTGCTGACCGGCATGATTTCCATGCTGGTATTCGTCAGGAAGCACTCATCCGCGCGCTGAAGATCGGCGACATGATAATGCCCTTCCCGGACAGGTAGCCCTTCCTCTTGTGCGAGGGTCATGACGATCGTTCTCGTGATGCCATCTAAGATGCCGCAGTCTAGTGCCGGGGTATGGAGAGTGTTGCCGGAGATGAAAAAGAGGTTGCTGACCGTGCATTCGGTCAACTCGTCTTTCCAATTCAAAAAAAGGCTGTCAAAGGTGCCGGCCGTAATCGACTCACGCTTAGCGAGAATGTTGTTCAGGAAATTGGTGGATTTGATGTGCGGCGACAACGCTTCGGGCAGATTCCGCCTGGTGTGAGCGACGGTCAGTGACACACCCTCGCGTGAGAGAATGGGAGGAGAGGGGGGGAGCGATTTCGTCATGATGACCACTGTGGCGCGTGGGCACAGACTGGGATCCAGGCCGATTTCCCCCTCGCCGCGTGAGACGGTGATGCGGAGGTACGCATCCGTCTGCTCGTTGCCGACCCCATTCCGGCGCATCGCTTCATGGAGCAACTCCGGCCATTGCGACTCCGGGATGGGAATGTCTAGGCCGATGGCATCGGCGGAGCGCCGGAGTCTGGCCAGGTGCTGGTCGCGCATGAAGATGCGGGATCCATAGGAGCGAAGGGTTTCATACACGCCGTCACCATAGAGAAATCCATGGTCAAACACGGAGACCAGGGCCTCCTCCTTGCGCACAAACCGATCATTGAGAAACACCCACATCAGCGGCTAGCCTCCAGGATTTTAAAAAACGCGCCCGCCTTGGCGAGCGTTTCATCATATTCGTGGTCGGGATCCGAGTCTGCCACAATGCCGGCGCCGACTTGGAGATACCCTCTGTTCTTGGTCAGTACGAGCGTACGAATGAGGATGTTCAAGTCCAGGTCGCCGCTCCAGCTGAAATAGCCCAATGCGCCGGTATAAAGTCCGCGTCGCACCGGCTCGAGTTCTTCGATGATTTCCATACACCGGAGTTTAGGGACACCGGTGATGGTTCCGCCGGGGAACACGGCTTTTACCAGGTCGAGTGCTGAGATGCCCGGTCGCAGGGTGCCGACCACGTCGGACACCAGGTGGCTGACATGTGAATACTGTTCGATGGTCATGAACTCATCGACCCGCACCGAGCCATAGCGACAGACCTTTCCGAGGTCGTTTCGTTCCAGATCCACCAGCATCACATGTTCGGCGCGTTCTTTGGGATTGGCAAGCAACTCCGCGCGCAGACGTTGGTCCTGTTGCAGCCCGGTGCCTCGCGGCCTGGTTCCGGCGATGGGTCTGGTGTCGGCCTGCGAACCAGCCAGCCGCACGAGTCGCTCAGGGGAACTGCTAACGAGGCTGAGGTCGGGGAATCGGACGAGTCCTGCGAACGGCGCGGGATTGATGTGGCGGAGACGGCGATAGAGTTCGGTGGAGTATCCTTCGTATCCGGTGGCCGAAGCGGCGGCGTCGAGATCGAGCGTAAAGCGGTGCGACAGATTGGCCTGATAAATATCGCCGGCGGCGATATAGTCCTGGCAACGCCGCACCCGAGTTTTGTAGGCTTCGCGCGATTGGCTGGGTACAAAGGTCGCCGGCGTAGGCCAGGGCGACGAAATGGGTTGCGGAACTGGGCTTGTCAGGCGGGCTTCTAGCTCTGCCAACCGGTCACAGCCTTCGCGATACAGCTTTTCTCGAGGTTCCGTCTGAAATCGCGATAACGGAGGGCAATACATCAGGTAGAGCTGTCGCGTATGGTGATCGACCGCGGCCACGACATCAAAAAAAGCTATGTGCAGGTCAGGCACGTGGAGATCGTCGGCGGCCAAGGACGGAAGCGATTCAAACGACCGCACGAGATCGTAGCTGAGGTATCCGACGGCACCCCCATAAAACGGCGGGAGGCCATCTGGTTTTGTAATGAGTGATTCGGCGAGCGTATGCTGGAGGGCCTGAAGGCCGGAGCCCTGGTAGTGCCGGATCTGTTCCTCGGTCTCGATCCGGTATTCCTGGGCGCGACTTGTGAGGGTGAGATAGGGGTCGCGTCCGAAAAATGAATACCGCGCGGTGGTGTCGGTGCCATTGGCGCTCTCCAGGAGAAACGAGGGGCGATCGGCCGGCGCCAGCCGACAGTACAGCTCGAACGCATCGGCATCCGGTTGTGGACGCACGACCACCAGCGGTTGCGGCGGCCCGCTTAGGAATGCCTGGTGAGAGGGAAAACTCATGAACCTGCGTTTCAGAAGGGTGCCATATCGGAAGAAATGACTATACCGCATCGAGCGGCCGGGTCATAGGTGGCCTACTTCTTGACAAGCCCCCAGCGAATTTGCTTGAATGGCGCGCCCGCCGATGGGTGCACTCTCTCCGATTGCGCTGAGGAGTGCCGCACGTGAGCATCTGATGCCCCCCTCTCAGGATCCGTTATATGCGGGGCTCGGGCAGGCTGTCCGGATCGGGACGGAACTGCTTGCTGCGTTGATCGTCGGAGGAGGGCTGGGTTGGGTTCTCGACACCTATCTGCTTGATTCGAATCCATGGGGATTGGTGGTGGGGGTAGGGTTGGGGGCCGCAGCCGGTGTACGGGGCGCCTATCGGTCGGCGCAACGATGGCAGAGTTAACCAGAGTCGTCTGACTGAAAAAGGATCATTGTGGAAGAAAGTCCGTTACATGCGTTTGAGCTGCACGATCTGATTCCGTTGGTTCCGGCCGGGGTGGATGTTTCCATCAACAAGGCCGTGATTCTAATGTGGGTGATCGTCGGCCTGGTGGCGTTTCTGATGATCTCGGCTGCGGCGTCTCGTAAGTTGGTGCCGGGTAAATTGCAGAACATGGCCGAATTGATCGTCGAGTTCATTCGCGGAATTATCATGGACACGATGGGTGAGCCGGGGATGAAATATTTCCCGCTGATCGCCACGTTGTTCCTCTTTATTCTCTTTGCCAATTTGATCGGGTTGATTCCCGGTTCCTATACCGTCACGAGCCAGATTATTGTCACGGCGGTGTTTGCCGTAGGAGTTTACGGGCTGAGTATTGTGCTCGGGTTTTCCCTTCACGGGATGAAGTTTTTCAGCATTCTCGTGCCGCCCGGTACTCCGGGTTGGCTCTTGCCGTTGATGATTCCGATTGAATTGATCAGTCAGTTGGCGCGACCCATTTCCCTGGCCGTCCGTTTGTTTGCGAATATGACCGCCGGTCACGTCATTTTGGGCGTGTTGTTCGGGTTGGCGATCAGCGGCGGGCTGCTGATCGGATGGTTGCCGTTTGCGTTCACGATCGCCATGAACGGACTCGAAGTCGGTATCGCGTTTATTCAAGCCTATATTTTTACCGTGCTGAGTTGTGTGTATCTGGGGGATGCGGTTACCCTGCACGGTCATAGCGAGCACGCACACTAGGTCGAGTTGTCTACATAAGGGAGGAGAGGACAAACAATGGATGCAGCAGCAGCAGCGTTGGTGGGTATGGGATTGGCGGCGGCAGGATTTGCCGGCGCCGGTGTGGGCATCGGGTATATTTTCGGGAAAATGATCGAGGCCGTGGCCCGGCAGCCGGAAGCGGAAGGTCGCGTCGGCAAGTACATGTGGATCGGATTCGCGTTGGTCGAAGCCATCGCACTGTACGGGCTGGTCATTGCGTTCATCATCATGGGCTTGCGTAAGTAGTCGTTTCGACGGCGGAGCCCTGATGCTGGGGCCTATTCCTGGCTCAGAACCTCAACTCATTTGGGTACTAGACTATGCCTCAATTTGAATCACATTTCTTTTCATCCCTGATCTTCTGGGAGATTCTCTCCTTTGGGATTCTGTTCTTCCTGCTCTACAAGTATGCATTTCCGAGCTTGTTGGGTATGCTGGAAGAACGCGAAAAAAAGATCAAGGACAGTCTCGATCAGGCGGAACGTCACCGTTCCGAAGCCGAGCGCAGGCTGAAGGAATACGAAGCCAAGCTGGCGACGGCGGCCAAAGACGCAGAGGCGATTTTGGGACAGGCCAAAGAACGCGCGCAACGCCTGATGGAAGAGAACGAACAGCGCATGACGACGGATGCGGAGCGCATCAAGGGTGATGCGACTCGAGAAATCGAGACGGAGCGCCGGAAGGCCGTGCAGGACATCCGTTCGCAAACGACCGACTTAGCGATGATGGTGGCTGAGAAAGTCGTTGGGCGGGCACTGACGGACAGCGATCATCGTCGCCTGGCGGACGAAGCCCTCGATGCCCTCGCAAAGAGCTACCAGAGCCGGAATTAGCCTCTCTTACGCCGGGGGGGTCAGACTCACGCCTCCCTGGCGGTATCCTTCCAAATCAACCGTCACGAACCGATAGCCGAGTTTCTTGAGGGTTTCGGCCAGCCGTTCGCGGCGTCCCGGTTGTAACAGTTCCGGCAGCTCCTCGACGACCATCTCTATTCTGGCGATCTCCCCGTGGTCCCGTACACGATATTGGCGAAAGCCTTCTTGTGCGAGAGCCGCTTCCGCACGTTCCACACGGGAGAGGGTGCTTCGGGTGATCGTGATGCCGCGCGGCACGCGGGAAGAGAGGCAGGCGGCTGCCGGCTTATCCCAATTGGAGAGGCCTAGCTCTCTCGCGACGTCGCGGATATCGGCCTTGGAGAATTCAGCTTCGAGCAAGGGGCTGCGGACGCCCCGTTCGCGAGCGGCCTTGAGGCCTGGACGGTCGTCTCCCAGGTCATCCACGTTCGTGCCGTCGACAATGTGTCCCGCCGCATATTCATCCCGGAGTGTGTCGAGGAGGGAGTACAAGTCGGTCTTGCAGTGGTAGCAGCGAGTGGCATCATTCTGGACGAATTCCGGGATTTGGAGTTGATCAGTTTCAACAATACGATGGCGCGCGCCGATCTCCGCGGCGATGTTTCGCGTGGCCTCCAACTCACTGGCCGGAAGGGTCGGAGAGACGGCTGTGACGCCGACAGCCTGGACGCCCAGCTCCTCATGCGCCAGTTTGAGGACGAGGGAACTGTCGATCCCGCCGGAGAACGCCACGATGACCGAGCCCATCTCGCGAAGGATCTGTCGTGCCCGGGCAACTTTGTCGATCAACGGAATTGTGGAAACCATGGGATTCTAGATCTGCGCGGCCAGACTGCGGGAGAGTGGCCGGCTATTGTTTGACTTTGGCCTTCGCGATCGATCCGACGACGACCAAGGCGTAATGTTGGGGATCGAGATACTGTTTGGCGACGCGCAGCACGTCGTCCTTCGTGACTTTCTCGATCGCTCTTGGGTACTGCGTGAAATAGTCCAGCCCAAGATTGTAGAGCTCGACTTGGGCGAGGACGTTCGCCAGTTTTGCGCTGGAATCGACCCGCAGGGGGAAGCTGCCGACGATGAACGATTTGGCCTCATTGAGCTCCTGGTCCGTGACCATGGCATCGCGCATCCCCTTGATCTCCGTCAGGACACCCGCGATGGCTTGGTTCGTGACGTCGGTTCTGGTCTGCAGGCTGATGAAAAACGCGCCAGGCATCAATCTGGTGTCGAACTGGCTCATGATCCCATAGGCTAGCCCTTGTTTGTCGCGAATGGAATCCATGAGCCGGGAGGAGAACCCTCCGGCGCCTAGAATATAGTTCATGACCGTGACGGCATAGTAGTCTGGATTCGTCCGGCTGATGCCGGTGTGCCCGAGGACGATGGTCGACTGCGTCAGATCCTTCTCGATGAGCTGGACCATTTTACGATCGATGGCCGCCGGCTTTTTGAGCTGGTAGGGCGGTGGAGGCCCCTTTTTCCACGAGCCAAAATGAGTCTGGACCAGCATCGCCGCCTGATCCTGCGTCAGGTCCCCAACGATGACCAGGATCGTTTGATTTGGCAGGTATTCCCTGGCGTGAAATTGCTGGATGTCCGCAACCGTAATTTTGTTGAGCGTCTCTTCCGTGCCATGGGCCGGCCAGCTGTAAGGATGGCCGTGAAAAATCAATTGGTGGAAGGCTTTCATCGCCACGTTTCCGGGATCATCGTCATCACTGACGATTTCGCCGAGGATCTGCGTGCGGACGCGTTCGACTTCCTGCTTATGAAACGCAGGATGTTGGAGCATATCGGCTAAGAGCGTAAAGCCGAGGTCCGCATCTTTCTTGAGCACGCGCGCGGAGGCGGTGGTAAAGTCTTCCGCTGCATGGGCTCCCAGTGAGCCTCCCACAAAATCGATCTGTTCGGCGATTTGTCGAGATGTTCGGGTCAGGGTGCCTTCATCCAGGAGACTGGCGGTCAGATTGGCGAGTCCTGCTTTGTCGGGTGGATCTTGCGCCGATCCCACTTTGACCAGCGCGTGGATTTCCACCGTTGGAAGAAAGTGCTGTTCCAGGAACAACACGGTCATGCCGTTGGAGGTGACAGAACGGGTTGGGACGATTTCCGCGGCCTGCGCCGGGGCGAATGACAGGCCGAGCGCCAGAGACAGCAGGCCTACCAGAGGCCAGCCTGTGGGGCGGCGATGGTGTTGGCGCGAAGGAAGGGTGATTTGTTGTGGCGTCATCGAGATCGCTCGCTAGTGAGATTGTGTCGGTGACGCGGCTTGGGTTTGCGGAGGCTGAGGAATCAAGGTTCCCGTCGTGCGAGTATCGGCAGTCAGATATTGCGACGCCACACGTTGCACGTCCTGCGCGGTGACCGCGCGGGTGCGCTCCACAAACTGGCTGACTTTGCGCCATCCTGCCCCGATGGTTTCGGCTTCACCGAGTAGCATGGCCTGACGGAAATTCGAATCCTGTTCGAAAATGTGGGCCGCCTCGATCTGATTTTTCGCACGCTGGAGCTCGAGTTCGCTCGGCGGCTCAATTTGGATCCGCTGAATTTCTTTGAGGACTGCTTCTTCGACCGCTTCAACCTTCTCGCCTGGTTTCACTACGGCATAAAAATAAAACAGCCCCGGGTCGGCCTGCATCAGTCCATAGTCGGCGCCCACTGCCAGGGCGGTTTTTTGTTCGTAGACAAGACTTTGGTAGAGCCGGGCGCTTTTGCCGTGAGATAAAATCGATTCAAGTACGTTCAGGGCATAGGAATCGTCGCTGGAATAGTTGGGGACACGGTAGCCCATCATGACGAACGGCACCTGCGCTTCGCGCTTCAGGAGGAAGCGGCGTTCGCCGTGCTGCGGCGCTTCGGTCACGGCCAGAGCTTTGGGGGATGGCCCTTTCGGGATCGGTTCGAAGAGCTTGGCGATGATCGGGAGGAGTGTGTCCGCCTTGATGTCGCCGACCACGAGCAGCGTGGCGTTGTTCGGTGAATAGTAGGTGTCATAGTGGCGCTGGAGATCGTCGAGGTTCATCGCGTCAAGATCGGAGAACCATCCGATCACCGGCCAGTGGTAGGGATGACTCATGAAGGTCTGTGCAAACAGGGCCTCGACCAGCGCACCTTGGGGATCGTCTTCGTTGCGCAACCGGCGTTCTTCTTTCACGACTTCCCGCTCGGTCTTGAATTCGTTTGCGTCCAAAATCAGCCCCTGCATGCGGTCGGCCTCGAGTTCGAGCGCCAGCGTCACGCGATCAGCGGCCAGATTCTCAAAGTAGGCGGTAAAGTCCTGGCTTGTGAAGGCATTGTCCATTCCGCCGTTCTTGCGAACGAGGCGGGAGAAGGTGCCTTTGGGGTACTTGGCGGTGCCCTTGAACATCATATGCTCAAGCATGTGCGACAACCCGGCCCGGCCCATGACCTCGTTTCGTGAGCCCACCTTGTACCAGACTTGCACGGTCGCCACGGGCGCCTTGGGGACTTCCACGAGGATGACTTTCATGTCGTTGGATAACGTGTATTCCTTGGGTTCGACGGCATGAGCCGGAGATGTCAGGCCGGCGAACAGGAGGACGCTGAGAATCGAACAAGCGAGGATGGAAACGCGCACGGGAGCTGAGTTGGAAGTTGAGCTCTGGTTAGGCATGTACGAAGAACATGCTATCAACGGGTCTGAATCTGTGTCAAGGCAACCTGGGATTCTGCGGCATCGAGGCGTCCGAGTTGGCCGCAGGCGCCCAATACATCGCGACCGCGGCTGCGGCGGAGGTACGCATCCACATGCCCTCGGCGGAGGGTGTCCTGAAACGTGTCGATCGCTGCGTCTGAGGGGCGTCGGTAGGGGTTGCCGGGAAACGGGTTGAAGGCGATCAGGTTGACCTTGCAGCGGAGGCCTCGAAGCAACTTCACCAACCGGACGGCATCCTCCACGCGATCATTCACGTCTGCGAGCAGAACGTATTCGAAGGTGAGGCGATCACGGTCTGCCAATGGATAGGCCCGACAGGCTGCGAGCAGAGCATCGAGTGAATGGAGCCGGTTGGCCGCGGGCATGAGTTCGTGGCGAAGTGCATCGGTGGTGGCATTCAAGGAGATGGCCAGGTTTACCTTGAGGGGGGCCACGTCCTTGATCCGTGAGGCGAGTCCGGCGGTGGAGATCGTGATGCGGCGGCCCGAGAAGCCCAGGCCCCAGGTTTTGTTGGTGAGGCGGGTTACGGCATCGGCTACGGCATCCAGGTTGGCGAGGGGCTCACCCATGCCCATGAAGACCAGGTTCGTCAATCGTTGGCCCTCCTGCAAATGCTCTTGGGCGAGGAAGACCTGGTCGATGATCTCATGCACCCGCAGATTGCGTCGAAGGCCCAGGGTGCCCGTCAGGCAGAATCCACAATCGAGCGTGCAGCCGACTTGTGTGGATAGGCAGAGGGTGAGCCGGTCCTCGTCGGGGATGAGCACACATTCGACTTGATTGCCGTCGGCCAGCGTGAGCACGAATTTCCTGGTGCCATCTTGCGACGAGAAAACCTGGACCGCTGAAGTCCGTTCGATGCTGCAGTGGCCTGTCAGGTAGTCGCGGTCCTTCTGTGAGAGATTGCTCATCTCGGCGAAGGTGCGGGCTCGTTCCTGATACAGCCAGCGCAAGATTTGCGAGGTGCGGTAGGTCGGCCACCCGAGTGAGACGACGAACGCGGCCATCTCGCTTTCGGTCATGGTCAGCAGATTGGTGCGGTGATCAGTCTGTGGGAGCATGCCGGAGCCTAGCACAAGGAAAAAACTTGTGACAAGCAAGGCGAACGTGGTCGCGTTTATACAGCGTTCCGCTATAATGAGGTCGGTTCACCCTCTTCTCTGGATGAGAATGTGACCGCATTTCCTTGGCGGATCAGCTTGTCGGCTCTTGTCATGTGGTCTGTGCTGTCGAGCCTGTTCTTGACGGCCACAGCCGAGTCACCGCGCCCCTTGCCCGTTGCCGCTGCCCCCTGCGTCTCTGCGGAAGATTGTTTCCGTTCCGCTGTGGCGCTCAATGAACGTTCGGGCTCGCCCGTTCAACGCGATCAAACGATGATGCTGAAGATCGACCAGTTGCGGTCGGTGATGGATCTCTATCCTTCCACGATTTGGGCCAAGCGGGCCGGGGTGGTGTTGGGCGTGTTGTTGATCGAGCGGGACCCGGTCGAAGCCGCCAAACGTTTGCAGGCTGTCCAGCCCGACATGCCGGTGTTGGACGACTATCTCCGCCTCTGGATCGGGGAATCGCTGCTGAAACGGAACGAACCGATCCAGGCGGCCGAATTGCTGGAGACGATTCCCAAGGTCGTGCCGGATTCAAACCTGATCGCCAAGGCTGCGTACAGGACGGGAGAAGCTTGGTATAGCGCCAATGTGTGTTTCCGCGCAGTGGACTGGTTGACGCGAGCGGTGGCTCTTGCGGAGAAGGACCCGTCGGCTCCGTTGGCCTTGTGGCATCAGGCCGAGTGCCACATCCGGGAGAATCGACTGCCGGACGCGCGCACCGCGTTGACGCAACTCTGGCTGCGCTATCCGCAATCGCTTGAGGCGCGCGAGGCGAAAGCCCGGTTGGATACGGCGCTGGGCGGAGAATCCTGGGCGCCGACAGCCGACGATCATTTGATTCGCGCACAGGCCTTTCTGGGCTTGGCCATGCAAGCAGAGGCGGGCGAAGAGTTGCGCCGCGTTCTAGCAATGGCTCCCGGGCACCCCCGCCGGTTTGATGCCCGCTTGAAATTGGGCGTGGCCTATGTCCGGCTCAAGCAATATGACCAGGCCCGTGAGACGTTCCGCGGGTTAGTGGCTGATCGAGTGCAGGAGTCAGCTGAGGCCACGGTATGGTTGGCCCGGGTGTATCTGCGGCAGAGCCAGGGCGATAAGCTGATCGCATTGGCGCGATCGGTGGCGCAGGGTTCCTTGGGAGGCGACCAGCGGGCGATGGTGCATCTCTTTGCCGGGGTGTGGTTGGAGGATCAGGGGCAATTCGATGAGGCGATCGAGATGTTCCGGCAGGTGGCGAAGGTGGGAGACTCGGCGAGTCAGCGTGCGGAAGGGCTGTGGCGCGCCGGGTGGGCGCAATATCGGACGGCCCGTTATCGGGACGCCGCCGAGACGTTTCGATCCGTTGTGGAGTTGCATGTCAACGGCTTTGAGCCTCAGGCCATGTATTGGGCGGCCAGAGCGGACGAACGGGAGAAAAACACCACCGTCGCCGATCAATACACGCGTCTCTGTCAGCGACACGCGTACAGTTATTATTGCCAGTTGGCTGCCCGACGCCTGTCGTTGCCGCCGGCCACACCGGTTGCGACAAGCACGGAGCGTCCGGCAAGCGAGGAGGCGTCACGTTTGCCGGAGAATCGGCGGTCTGAGATCGAACGGCATGTCGTCTATCAGCGCGGGATAGAACTCAAGATATTGGGGTTCGCCCAGGATGCGGCCCGTGAACTTGGGTCGCTGACAGAGCACTATAGTCGTGACCCGGAGGTGCTGCTGGCGTTCTCGACCCTGCTCAGTGAGGTGGGGGCCTACTATCCAGCCTTACGTGTGGCAAAAGTGCACTTTAAAGAGAAGCTCGAACGAAGCGGGCAGCCGACCGCGCCTGCCTTGTGGACGGTGGCGTACCCGACCGGTCTCCTTCCGACGATCACTGCGCAGGGCATCACCGCTGTTGACCCCTACCTGGCGGCCGCGATCATTCGCGAGGAGAGCCAGTACGATGAAAAGGCCGTCTCCATGGTGGGAGCCGTGGGATTGATGCAGTTGATGCCGGTCACGGCGAATGCCGTGGCGCAACGGTACGGGTTTCCCGCGGTGGGACGGGAAGAATTGTTCGATCAGGAAACGAACATTCGGCTCGGGGTGCGATATCTTGGGCAGTTGCTCGAGCAATACGGTGGGAATCTGGCCTATGCGGTCGCGGCCTACAATGCCGGCCCGATTGCCGTGAATAGTTGGATTGCGGTGCATCGAGGGCGGGAGCAAGACGAGTTCGTGGAGCTGATTCCGTATCAGGAAACGCGCTTGTACGTGAAGCGCGTCTTGCGTAGCTACGGAGAATATCGTCGTCTGCATCACGGCACGTCGTAGCGGGGCCGTTTTCTTGACAACCCGGAGCGAACTTTCTATATTTCGCCCCCATCACACAACGTGTTCGACCACCACTTTGATATGAGGAAATACCATGACTTTAGATCGTCTCGACGCCCTTGAAATTCGGATTCGCGATTTGGTGAAGCTGGTGCAGGATATCAAGCGGAAAAACGCCTCATTAGAGGACGACCTTCGTCTGGCGCGGGAGCGGGTTGCGGTTCGTGATGACGAAAACCGACGCTGGGAGCAGGAGCGGGTCGATATCCGTTCACGGATCGAGAAAGTCCTGGGGGAAATCGATCTGTTGGAATGCCTGGATGAACCCAAGGAGGTGGCTGTTGACTAAGACCATTGACGTGGAGATCTATGGCCAGCGATACAGCATCAATGGGGAAGCGGACGAATCCTACGTGAAGCAACTGGCCGATATGGTCGATAAGCAGATGAAGCAGGTGGCGGCTGGCATGCGGTCAGCCACCCCGGCCAAGTTAGCCGTCCTTGCTGCATTCAATCTTGCCCACGAGTTGATGGAAGCAGAGCGAAAGTCCCGGCAGGGAGAGGCCGACGCGGATCGTCGCGTGGCCTCCCTGATGGAATCGATCGATCAGCAGATGCCGTCCATCCTGTCCCGGTGAGTTTCGCCTTGCTTTCACTGTACTGCTTTGTTATCGTTTCTGTGTTGTATTGACCTGAGGGTCAACAAGAGCAGGAGAGGAAAGGAAGCTTCGAACAAGGACGGAAAATCTGACGACGGGTTTTGAGCGCTAAACATATGGAATCGCTGGTTTTTGTGCTGTTATTCACAGTGGCCGTGATGATGTGGATGAGCGAAGGCGCCCAGGCCGATATGTCTATCCGACAGGTGTGTGTGCAGCGTGTAGTCATGTGCGGAGAGCAGGCGTGTGCAGGTGTGCCAAGGCCTGTCCTGTCCTCCCAACCTGTGACGATCTCAGACAAGGGGCCGTGGTGTGTGCACCTTCGACGTGAAAGACGTCCTCATGCGGGCCGAAGTCGACCCTCCTCCACGTGAAGTAACGGCGGCGATTCCACGCTTCGTTTCTACTGGCTCACGAAGTCAGGTGTTTCCCCTTCGCGCGTAGACATTCTTTTCTCACATTCCATGCTCCCCCTTTAACACTGGCTGTGATCATTTGCAGGGTGACAGCGTCTACTGTCCCACTGCCGTAAGGGAGGTGGTTCCCATTTCTCTCAACGTTGTTGCGTACATTTTTATTGGGTTGGTGGGAGCGGTCCTGGGTGCCGGCCTGTACGAGGTTTTTCGTCGTCGGTCAGCGTTGGCACGGCGCGTAGAGGCCGAGGACCAGTCGGCGCAGATCATTCAATCGGCTCAGCGTGAAGCAGAGAACCTCGTCAAGGAGGCTAAGCTGGAGGCCAAGGATCTGGTCTTTCAGTCAAGAATCGAACTCGAAAAGGAACAAAAGGCAAAGCTTGCGGAGGTGTCCAATTCAGAACGGCGGGTGTCCCAACGCGAGGAGGGGCTGGATCGTAAGCTCAGTTTGCTTGAGAAGCGGGATCAGGACGCGCTCAAACGGGAGCAGGAACTATTAAAGCGTGAGGAGGTTCTTGTTCAGAAGGACGTGGTCTGCTCACAGGCGCTGAAGCAGCATCGTGAGGCCCTCGAGCGAGTGGCCAGCTTGACGGCGGAGGAAGCTAAGCGGCAACTCATCCAGGAGCTGGATAGCCAGGCACGATTGGAAGCGGCCGGCCTGGCGAAACGCCTGATTGAAGAAGCAAAGGAAAACGCCGATCGGGAAGCGCGAGAAATCATCGCCAGTTCCATCCAGCGGGTGACCCGGGATTATGTGAATGAGGCCACCATCTCCGTAGTGCCGATTGCCAACGATGCCATGAAGGGCCGGATTATCGGTCGAGAAGGGCGGAATATTCGGGCGATTGAGGCGGCGACGGGGATTGATCTCATTATCGATGAAACGCCGGAGGCAGTTATCATTTCAGGGTTCGATCCGCTTCGTCGCGAGATCGCCAAGGTTTCGCTCGAGCGGCTCATGCACGACGGACGAATCCATCCGACACGCATTGAAGAGATCGTCGAAAAGGTAAAGGTCGACATCGAGAAGCTGATGATCGAAGAGGCCGAAAAGGTGATCTTCGAAGTTGGTTTATCGGATTTTCATCCCGAGTTGGTCAAGGTGCTGGGGCGGCTGAAGTACCGAACCAGTTATGGGCAGAACAATCTGTACCATGCGCGGGAAGCCGCCTATATCTGCGGCATCATGGCCTCCGAGTTGAAGCTCGACGTGAAGCTCGCCAAGCGGGGAGCTTTGTTGCACGATATCGGCAAGGCCGTCAGCCATGAAGAAGAAGGCCCGCACGCCATGCTGGGTGCGGAAATCGCCAAAAAGTACGGTGAAAGCGCTAAGGTCGTGAATGCCATTGCGGCGCATCACGAACAGGTTGAGCCGATCTGTCCGGAGACCGTGCTCGTGGCGGCGGCAGAAGCGCTGTCGGCTGCGCGGCCGGGAGCCCGCCGTGAAGCGTTGGAGTCGTATGTGAAGCGACTGGAGAAGTTGGAGTCGCTGGCGACTGTGCACAAGGGTGTACAAAAGGCCTATGCGATCCAGGCCGGTCGTGAAATTCGTGTCATTGTGAAGCAGGAAGATCTGACGGATCCTGAATGTTTCCAGCTTTCTCGCGATCTGGCCAAGAAGATCGAGCAGGAGCTGACCTACCCTGGGCAAATCAAGGTGACGGTCATCCGGGAGAGTCGGTTCATCGATTTTGCGAAATGAGTGAACGATCATGAAAGTGTTGATGATCGGCGATATCATGGGCGAGCCAGGGCGTCGGTCCGTGGCTCGCCTCCTGCCGAAACTCATTGCCAACTATTCCATCGATGTCGTGGTGGGTAACGGCGAAAACGTGGCCGGCGGATTCGGCATTACTCCGGATTTGGTGGATGATCTCTTCGATCTCGGGGTGTCGGTCATTACCACGGGTAATCACGCGTGGGACAAGAAAGAAATTCTCGAAGTGTTTCCGCGCGAACCGCGTCTCTTGCGCCCGGCCAATTATCCGGCCGGAGTGCCTGGGCGAGGCAGTTATGTGTTCACGACGCCGGGCGGCGAGTCGTTGGGCGTGCTTCATTTAATGGGACGGGCGTTCATGCCGACGATCGATTGCCCGTTTCAAGTCGCCAAGCGCGAAATCGAGCGGCTCAAGACGCAGGTCTCCGCTATTGTGGTCGATATGCATGCTGAGGCAACTTCGGAAAAGATGGCGATGGGGCATTATCTGGATGGGTTGGTCACGGTCGTAGCGGGGACCCACACCCATGTGCAGACGGCAGATGAACAAATCCTTCCGAAAGGGACGGCCTACATCACCGATATCGGGATGACCGGTCCGCTGCATTCGGTGATCGGGATCAAAAAAGAGCTGGCGATCGAAAAATTTCTGACCGGGATGCCGCGTCGGTTTGAAGTGGCTTCCGGTCCCGTCGTCTTCTGTGCGGTGTTGATGGAGTTGGACGCCACGCTCGGCAAGGCGTTGTCGATCGAACGAATCCGAGTGGTGGATTGAGCGGTTCGCGTAGCCATTCTTTCGGGCTCGGCACGATATGACCGGCCATACCCTTCCGTTACCCCTGCTTCTCTCTGTGTCCGACGTGACACGACTCATCCGCGATTCCCTGGAAGAACAGTTTCGAGATATCTGGCTCGAAGGTGAAATTACCAACCTCCGCGCTCCGTCCTCCGGCCACCTGTATTTCACGCTGAAGGATGAGCAGAGTCAGCTGCGCGGGGTGCTCTTTCGGTCCGGAGCGTCAAGGCTTCGATTCACGCTGCAGGAGGGGTTGGCGATCGTCGCGCGCGGGCGCATTTCGGTGTATGAGCCGCGTGGCGAGTACCAATTGATCGTCGAGTCGCTTGAACCCAAGGGCGTCGGGGCGTTTCAACTGGCGTTCGAGCAACTCAAGGAGCGGTTGGCGCGTGAAGGCCTATTCGATGAGTCGCGAAAACGCCCCTTGCCGGTCTTCCCGCACACGGTCGGCGTAGTGACGTCCCGCACCGGGGCTGCGGTTCGCGATATTGTGGCGGTTCTCCGCCGTCGCTGTCCGGTTGCCAATATTCTCATCGTTCCCGTGCCGGTCCAGGGCGAGGGAGCCGCCGAGCATATTGCGGAGGCGATCCGGACGTTAAGCGGGCTGCCGCAAGTGGAGGTGGTGATCGTGGGGCGTGGAGGCGGCGCCTCAGAGGATTTGTGGGCCTTCAACGAAGAAGTGGTTGTGCGTGCCATTGTGCAATCAAGAGTGCCGGTGGTCTCTGCGGTGGGACATGAAATCGATGTGACACTCTCTGATTTCGCGGCGGATTATCGGGCGCCGACTCCCTCTGCCGCCGCGGAGGCGGTCGTGCCGGTGTTGGACGAGATTGTCGAGCGATTAGGTGAGACCTCGGATCGTCTGTATCGCGTTCTGCGGACCTTGCTGGAGATGCAACGCCATCGATTCGAGCGATCGGTCGGCGTCCTGCGCGACATGCGTTTTCGAGTGCAGGCGCATGCGCAGCATCTTGATGCATTACGGGACGGATTGACGCGCACGTTGACGGAACGCTTAACGGTGCTCCATCGCGGGATGGTGGAACGCCAGCATGCGTTGCTGTCTCAAGGCCCGCATAATCGGATTCAGACTGCCCTCGCGGTGGTCCCACAGCTGTACAAGCGGTTGGAGCAGGAAACTCGGCGAGGACTCATGTCCAAGCAGCAGGCGGTTGCGTCGCAGATGATGGCATTGGATGCCCTCAGTCCATTGGCGATCTTGAACCGCGGGTATAGTGTCATCCAGACCGTCCCGTCAGGACGGATCGTCCGGCGGACGTCTGAAGTGGCGGTTGGGGATGTGGTGCAGGCGCGGCTTGCCGAGGGGCGGCTGTTCTGTCTGGTCCAGGACGTATTGCCGTCTGTGATGCCTTGACCTCACCGATGGGGCGGGCAATAATGGCCCGTTCGATGCCTAAGCAAGGGAGTTGTTGTGGCTGCCGTGAAGTTTGAATATGCCATGGCGCGATTGGAAACGATTGTGGCCGAGCTTGAAAAGGGTGATCTTCCGCTCGATGATTCACTGAAAATTTTCGAGGAGGGGATTCGGTTGTCCAAAACGTGCCTCAAGATGCTGGAGGACGCCGAACGGAAGGTCGAGATTCTGGTACAGGAAAAGGACGGCAAGAAGCGGATTCAAGCCTTCTCTCCCGGCGAGGATGAGGCGGAGCGCCCTCAGTAACGATCTGATCGATGCGCGGGGATTCGCGGTGTCCGCGCCTATCGCAGTAGCACTTCCTTCACAGCCTATGACTCAGAAATTGCGTCCAGAGCGGGAACGGCTCGATCGTGCCTTGGTCAGTCGAGGGCTCGTCGCCAGTCGGGAGGACGCGGCGAGGCTCATTCTCGCCGGGCTCGTTCGTGTGGACGGGGTGGTGGTTGATAAGGCGGCGAAACCGACGCCGTCTGACGCCAAGGTTGAGCTGACTGGTCCCGGGTCACCCTATGTCGGTCGCGGGGGAGAAAAACTGGCCGGCGCCTTGGATCAATTCCACGTCGATCCCAAAGGAATGATCTGCTTCGATGTCGGCTGTTCGACCGGGGGATTTACCGATTGTCTGCTGCAGCGTGGCGCCGCGCGTGTGTATGCGGTCGATGTGGGGTATGGCCAGTTTGAGTGGCGCCTTCGTCAGGATCCGAGGGTGGTGCTCATGGAGCGGACCAACATCCGGTATCTTGAGCCAGGTGCGATCCGGGATCCCATCGACCTGATTGTCATCGACGTGTCGTTTATTTCATTGACCCTCGTGCTGCCCTGTGTCGTCCCCTATCTGACCGCGGTCGGATTTGTGATCACGCTGATCAAGCCGCAGTTTGAAGTGGGAAAAGGACTTGTCGGCCGGGGCGGGATTGTGCGGGATGATGGGTTGCGGGAGGCCGTGGCCGACAAAGTAGTGGTCTGTGCGGATCGGCTGGGGCTAGATTTGGCGGGTCGTATGGAGTCGCCGATCGAGGGGCGTAAGGGCAATCGTGAAATCCTGGCCTGGTTCCGACGCAGGGTATAAAGAATTCGAAGATAGAGTTTGTGAGGATTGAGCCGACTTTTCGTTGGCGGGTGCGCTCCCAAGAGCAAGACGAAAATACTTTGCGGAAGTCTTCAGAAGGTGTAGGCTGACCATCAATTGGTCGGTCTGGGAACCGGCAGGTCCGCAGACGAAGGAGAGGCGAGGAGACGTATGAAAGTCTTGGTTACCGGGGGGGCGGGGTTTATCGGGTCACATGTCGTGGATCGTTTGCTCCAAGAGGGGCACGAGGTGGTGGTGGTCGATAATCTTGTCACGGGCAAGCGGAAAAACGTCCCCAAAGCCGCCCAATTCTACAAACTTGATATTGAAAATCCCAAGCTGGAGCGGGTGTTTCGCAACGAACGGCCGTCGGTGGTGTTTCACCTGGCGGCGCAGATGAACGTGCGCCGTTCGGTCGAAGATCCGATGTTCGATGCGCAGGTCAATGTGCTTGGCACCCTCAACGTGCTGGAGCAAGCATCCAAGCACGGCGCGCGCAAGGTTATCTTCTCGTCATCCGGCGGGGCGATCTATGGCGAGCAGCTGGCATTTCCCGCACCGGAGACCCACATCACTCAGCCGCTGTCCCCATACGGCATCAGCAAGTTATGCGGGGAGCATTACCTATCCTACTATCACCGGCTAAGCGGTATTCAGATCGTGAGTCTCCGATATGCGAATGTGTACGGCCCGCGGCAGGATCCGGAGGGGGAGGCAGGAGTCGTCGCCATTTTCATTCAAAAGATGCTGCGTGGTGAGCAGGCGGTGGTGAACGGCAACGGCCGGCAGACGCGTGACTTTGTGTTTGTCGAGGATGTCGTAGAGTCGAATCTGATGGCGATGGGCCCCGAAGTGGAGGGGGTGTACAACGTTGGTACGGGGATTGAGACGTCGGTCAACGACCTCTTCAAAATCGTCGTCGATTTGACGAAGGTGGAGTTTAAGGAAGTGCATGGTCCAGCCAAGCGAGGCGAGCAGGCAAGGAGCGTCATTGACTCCGCAAAGCTCCATCGAGACCTTGGGTGGGAACCTAAAGTCGACTTGCGGGAAGGCTTGCGACGGACGGTCGAGTATTTCCGCGACGGGCTTGACTGACCGCCTGATCTAATACCGAGGCACGGATGAGTCTACTTGCGTAGACCAGGCATCGATACCTCCGATCAGGTTTTTCACGTTTCCGAACCCTTGCTGCAATAGAAATCCTGTCGCGTCCGCACTTCTCATCCCGTGGTGGCACACGGCGATAATCTCGGCGTTACGGTCCAGTTTGCTCAAAGACTGCTGCAGGGTCGCCAGCGGGACCAGGATGGATCCTTCCAACTTGGCGATGGCGTATTCCCATGGCTCTCGGACATCCACCAGGACAAGCTTCTCGCCTTTATCCAGCCTTGATTTAAGATCTTTTGGGGTAATTGTGAAACTCATCGGTGCACCTCCATCATGATAGGGTCGGATCATAAGGAGCCGAAAAAGGGGTGTCAACTCTGGCGTGGCGAGGCAGCGACCGCGAGGGCGGGATCTCAAGGCGTAGTGTGTTCGGACCGAAGGAGACGGATGGAGCAGAGGTGCCGACCTATTGGTTGGACTGGGTAATGGGTCGGCAGGCAATGCCGCAGGGGGATGGTCGTTTTTTGTCGAAATGTCCAAATCCTGCCTAGTGTTTGAAGGGTAATCCGGGGTGAAAATGGGTCCAAATAGCTTGTAAGGCGTTGATAGATAAAGCATAGTGTGTCAGTCCTATTTTTCAGAGGCATGCAATTTGCTTAAGCTGTGGGGGAGATGTGGAAACGAATGGTTCTGGGGTGGTGGTTTTCGTGACCGCAGGTACGGCAGAAGAGGCCGAGAAAATCGGAAAGATTATCGTGGAATCGAGGCTGGCTGCCTGTGCAAGTATTCTCAATGGTGTTCGATCGATTTTCCGATGGGAGAATGACATCAACGTCGAAAATGAATGCTTGATGATCATCAAGACAACACTGGCACGATACCCGGAGCTTGAGGCGGTGATCCGCCGTCATCATAGCTATACGACCCCGGAGATCATCGCATTGCCGGTCATTGCGGGGGCGGCGCCCTACTTGGAATGGGTCAGGAATGAGACACATAAGTAGTTGATTCTAATAAGCTAAATTCCTAAAACTAAGGGTTGACCAGCGCGCCTGAGATCAGTACACTGCAAAAGACCGTTGCTGAATTCTTGGTTGAATCCGTGAAGGGGAGAGCGTTCTATGAGCCAGCAAACAGCCGAAACAAGTGATGCCTATACCGTTGTGGTGTTTCGAGGGTCATCCTCCAAGCCCCTGCGGTTTAGTTTTCCACGGAAGTTCGTGCGCAAGCTTCTCATTCTGGCGGCGATCCTTATTGTGGCGGATCTGCTGGTTGTCTCTCATTATGTGATTCGGACCGGAGAAGTATGGCAGCTATCGGCGTTCCGGGCTGAGGCGATGGGTGCGCGCGAGCAGACTGCGGCCTTTTCCGCCGCAATTGATGATCTCAAAAAGCGTCTTTCGACCATGGGTGAGGTGAATCAGCGGCTCCGGGTCATGTTGGGAATTGATGCGAGTAAGCCGGCTGGGGATCTGGCCAACGGACGTGGCGGTGAAGATGGCCCCTTGCCGGACGGGAAGACGAGTGTTCAGGGGGCTGGATCTGCTACCGGCGGAGTGGAATCGCGACAGCAGGTTTCTGATGCCCGCGATATCAACCAGTCTGAGGTTGATTTCACGACGGAAAGCATCGAAGAGGTTACCCAACAGGTTCGCGAAAGCCTGGATGCCCTTGTGCGGGAAGCGAAGCAGCAGGAGGAGGCTCTTGAAAGCCTGACGCAAGTTGCCGAGCAGCGTTCGACTCAATGGGCATCGACTCCGTCCATTTGGCCTGTGCGCGGGTGGGTGACTTCGGCGTTTGGGCCTCGGGTGTCGCCCTTCACTGAGAAGCCGGCCTGGCACGATGGTCTTGATATCGGAGCGCAGGCGAATTCCCCCGTGCAGGCGCCAGCGCTCGGGCGTGTGATTACGGTCGCGTTTGATTCAAAAATGGGTAATATGGTCAAGCTGGACCACGGATATGGCATTGAGACAGTGTATGGACACCTGGCCAAGGCCTTGGTGAAGGAAGGCCAGCGGGTGAAGCGGGGCGATGTTGTGGCGTTAGTTGGTAGCACCGGTCTTTCAACAGGCCCGCACCTTCATTACATGGTGAAGAAGAACGGTCAAGCGCTGGATCCGACCAAGTTTATTCTCGACTAGCCATCCCCTATTCCTTCCGTTCTGCGAATGAAGTGATTTCGTTCCTCCCCCTTCCCTTCGAATGACTCCACGATTGGCTCCCGTCACTGCCCGTTCTACAATTCCTCACTGTGGACCTTGTGGCCCGGTATCTGGGTGAGTGCCGTGTTATACTCCGCGCTTTCCTGAAATTCTTGCTCTCACGAGGGACATGGCATGACTGACCTGGAAATTGCTCGTTCTGTCACTCACAAACATATTTTTGAAGTTGCGCAGTCTTTGGGGCTTCACTCTGATGACCTGATCCCTCTGGGGCGATACAAGGCGAAGATCACCTCCACGTTGAGTGAGCGAATTCAGAACAGACCGCAGGGGCGGTATATCCTGGTCACTGCCATCAATCCGACGCCGCTTGGTGAGGGAAAGACTACGACGTCCATTGGGTTGAGCATGGGGTTATGCCGGTTGGGTCATCGGGCTGTCGTGACGCTGAGGCAGCCCTCTTTGGGGCCTGTGTTTGGAATCAAAGGGGGAGGCACTGGAGGCGGCCGTGCTCAGGTTCACCCCATGGAAGAGATCAATTTGCATTTCACCGGCGATGCGCATGCCGTTTCAGCGAGCCACAATCTCCTCTCCGCATTTGTCGACAACCATCTTTTTCACGGAAATGCGCTCAAGGTTGATCCACAAGGAATCAAATGGCCTCGTGCGCTCGGGGTAAGTGACCGGGCGCTTCGGGACATCACCTTGGGGGCGGAAACCGGGCATCGCTCAGGGACATTTGTCATTACTGAGGCGTCGGAAATCATGGCCGTGCTGGCCTTGGCGAGCGACCATGCAGATCTTCGAAAGCGTCTGGGCCGAATTCTTGTCGGCCTGAGAGAGGGCGGGGAGATGGTTCGCGCTGAGGAGTTCGGCTGTGCTGGCTCGATGGCCGTGTTGTTGAAGGATGCGTTACTGCCGAATTTGGTGCAGACGTTGGAAGGGACACCGGCATTCGTTCATGCCGGGCCATTCGGCAATATCGCCCATGGGAATTGTTCGATCGTCTCTGATCGGTTGGCGTTACGTTGTGCAGACTATGTGGTGACTGAAGCCGGATTCGGGAGTGATTTGGGTGCTGAAAAATTCTTCAATATTAAGTGTCGTACCTCCGGTCTTCGTCCGGATGCGGGGGTAGTGGTGGCGACGTTGCGTGCACTCAAGCTTCATGGCGGAGGGGGAATCGTGAAATCGGGATCCCCGTTGCCGTCCGGTGTGACGGGACCGAACCAGGCGGCGCTGGAACAAGGATTTGCCAACCTCGAACAGCATATTGCCAACGTCCGAGCGCATGGCGTGCCGGTGGTGGTTGCGGTGAACGCGTTCAAAGATGATTCGTCCGATGAATTACGCTGGGTGTGCGAACGCGCCTTGGCGGCAGGTGCCTCGGCGGCGGCGGTGTCGACCCACTGGTCTGATGGCGGGCGAGGAGCCGAGGAGCTGGCCCGGGCGGTCGTCAAGGTTGCTGCGCAAGGCGCGCAATTCAGTCATCTCTATGATGTGACCTCGCCCATCAAGCAGAAGATCGAGACGATTGCCACCAGGATCTATGGCGCCGCCGGCGTGTCGTTTTCTCCCCGGGCGGAACGGGACGTGGCGCTTGCGACGCAATTGGGATTCGATCAGCTTCCCATTTGTATGGCAAAGACGCCGTTGTCCCTCTCCCATGATCCGGCGCTCAAGGGGCGGCCTTCCGGGTTTACGGTGCCGATTCAGGAACTGCGGATTCTGGCCGGGGCCGGCTTCCTTACGGCTGTCTGTTCGGGCATTCAGTTGATGCCGGGATTGCCGAAGAAGCCGGCGGGGGAACGAATCGATGTCGATCCGCAATCAGGTCAAATTGTGGGCCTGGCCTAACTACGCCTCAACGCTGTTTCAGGAACCGGAAGAATTCTGAGTCCGGACTGACGAGAATGGTGGTCTTTTCCTTGAGGGTCTTACGATAGGCTTCCATCGTACGGGTGAACTCGAAAAAATGCGGATCCTGGCGATAGGCATCGGCATAGATGCGGAACGCCTTAGCATCCCCGCCTCCACGCAGCTCTTCTGACTCTCGATAGGCCTCTGCAAGGATGATCTCCCGATCTTTCTCGGCTTCAGACTTGATCTTCTGAGCCTCCTCCGCGCCTTCCGCACGATACTGCTTCGCTTGCCGTTCCCGCTCGGCTTGCATGCGAGAGAATACGGCCTTTTCATTCTGCTCAGGCAAGTCGGCTCGTTTAATCCGAACGTCCTGAATTTCGATACCATAGGCTGATGCTTTTTCATTGGCGCGCTGGGTCACGACGGCCATGAGCTGTGCCCTGGTTGATGAGACGATTTCGGCCAGATCGTGTCGGCCTAATTCGACGCGTAGTTCCGAGTAAATAATATCGTGCAAACGCTGGAGCGCACCGCGCTGGCTCTGAAACGCCTGATAGACCTTTAATGGATCGGTGATGCGCCACTTCGCGAAGTTATCCAGCAGTAACGTCTTCTTGTCCTGGGTGATGACATCTTGCGCATTCGAATCATAGTCGAGGAGGCGCTTGTCGAAGTAGGTGACTTCTTCGATAAACGGCACTTTGAGGTATAGGCCGCCTTCGGTCACGTTCCGGACCGGTTTCCCGAGCTGGACGACGATGGCATTCTGGGTGACATCGACGATGTAAAAAGGCGACGCACCGAGGATAAGCAGCCCGAGCACAATGCCGACGAATGCTAACAAAAATCCTTGTCTGCTCATGGCGTGCGCTCCTGTGTCGAGCTGGATGGGGCCGGTTTGGAGAACCGATCGAGTGGCAGGTACGGCAGCGTACGGTCCGCTCCTTTGCCATCCAGGACGAATTTTTCGATGTGAGGGAGCACGTCTTCCAGGGTCTCGATATAGATCCTCTTGCTGATAATGTCTTTCGCCTGGTTGTATTCTTTCAGTGTCGCGAGGAATCGGTTGGCTTCGCCCTGGGATCGATTCAGTCGCGCCTGCGCATATCCCTTGGCCTGGTTCACCAACTGCGCCGCCTCACCTTTGGCTTTGGGGGTGATGTCGTTGCGATAGCCCTGGGCCTGGTTGATCAACTTTTCGCGGTCTTCCTTGGCGTTGGTGACGTCTTTGAATGCGGCTGCCACGGCTTCGGGCGGGTCGACATCCTGTAGCTGGACCGCGGCTACCTGCACGCCGGTCTTGTAGTCATCCAGAATGTGTTGCAGCAGTTCCTGCGTGTCGTGCTGGATTTGCGCCTTGCCGGTCGTCAGCGCTTCGTCGATCTTGCTCTTGCCGATGACTTCCCGCATCGACGCTTCCGCGGCTTTCCCGATCGTGTCGTCGATGTCCGCGACATTGAACAGGTACTCGCGGGAACTCTTGATCTTATATTGAACGATAAATTCAATCGCCAGGATGTTCATATCGCCGGTCAGCATGAGGGCTTCCTGAGGCACCATCTGCTGGCGCGCTTGACGATCGGTTCGAAAGCCGATTTCCACCCGATGCAGTTTGGCCACCTTCGGTTGCAACACGCTTTCGACGACGGGGATTTTCATGTGTGGGCCAGGATCCACGACGCGCACGGGGATGCCGAACCGTTTCACCACGCCTTCTTCGTCCGGCGCCACAATAAATGCGCTCTGCCAGATGAGGAAGACCGTGAAGGCGACGAGGAGGAGATTGCGAAAACCGCCGGTAGGCAGCAAATTGCGAAGTTGGCCCTGGGCCTGCTTAAAGGCCTGATCCAAATCGTCGCCCTTCTTGCTCCAAGGGTCTTTGGGGTCCCAAACCATGTGGTGGCTCAATTCAGTGGGGATGGCAATGTCGCCAGCGAGTCACCTTAGCAAAGTGAGGACCGGCGAGCAACACATAAAGGCGCCTGCTTGACTGATCAATATTTATTGATATATATTTTTGCCATGAAGGGAAGCACGGTACGAAATCCAACACGGGCTGCGGAATTGTTCCATGCACTTGCGGATCAAACCCGTTTGGAGATTTTGGACGAGCTGAAAGAGGGCGAGTGTTGTGTCTGCGAACTGACGGATCGCCTGCAGGCCGGGCAGTCTCGGCTCTCATTTCACCTGAAGGTGCTCAAAGATGCGGGGATGATCGTGGATCGACGTGAAGGCCGATGGATGTATTATGCCGTGAACGCCGCCGCCCTTGTCGAACTGGATGAGCTCGTCGATTCGTTCAAACAGGCAAGGCGGGCGCGTCGCACCTCCGGCTGCTGCTGATTTTTTTTGCGCCTAATAGATCAAGTAAAATTGATGAATTGAGAGGAGGAGCCGAAATGGACGCACAAGCGATTCGAGAGTTGGTCAAGGAAAAGTATGGTGAAGCGGCCGCAAGAGCCAAGAGCGGAGGCAGTTCCTGCTGCGGAGCTTCCCCTGCGCTAATGAATGTCGATCCAATCACGTCGAATCTGTATTCAGATCAGGAGCGTCAGGGGTTGCCGGCGGACGCGGTGGCGGCATCGCTGGGCTGCGGGAATCCGACGGCCCTGGCTGAACTGCATGCGGGTGAGACGGTGTTGGATCTGGGGTCCGGCGGCGGAATCGATGTGCTGCTCTCCGCCAAGCGAGTCGGTCCGACGGGGAAAGCCTATGGGTTGGATATGACCGAGGAGATGTTGGCGTTGGCCAGGGAAAATCAGCGTACCGCCGGCGTGGAAAATGTCGAGTTTCTGAAGGGCGAAATCGAACACATTCCGCTGCCCGATCGTTCCGTGGATGTGATCATCAGCAATTGCGTCGTGAATTTGTCCGGCGAAAAGGAACGCGTGCTGGCGGAGGCGTTTCGCGTGCTCCGTCCGGGAGGCCGGCTGGCGTTGTCCGATATCGTGGTGCGAGGGGCGGTTCCCTCGGAGATCCGACGGAATCTCGAATTGTGGGCCGGTTGTGTGGCGGGCGCGTTGGAAGAGACGGAGTATCGAGACTTGTTGGCTCAGGCGGGGTTTATCGAGATCGGAATGGAACCGACGCGTATTTACCACGCCAATGACGTGAAGGAATTGCTGGTCAGCACAGACCTCTCCAGCGAGCTATTCGTGGCCCAAGTCGAGGGCAAGTTCATGAGTGCATTCATTCGAGCCAAGAAACCGGCAAGCACTGTCTAACTCCGCCGAGTCGTGCATGCATGAAGGAGCGCGCTATGGAACTCGCATTACCGGTCGATGCGCCGCAGGTGACCACGAAACGGCTGTCGTTTTTTGAACGGTATCTCACCCTCTGGGTGGCACTCTGCATGGTGATAGGCGTGCTGATCGGGCAGGCGATGCCCGGTTTGGTGTCCAGCCTGCGAGGGGCTGAGATCGGGCAGGGCAGTCACATCAATCTGCCGATTGCCGTGCTCATCTGGCTGATGATTGTGCCGATGATGATGAAGGTTGAGTTTGCCTCGATTCGTGATGTGGGCAAGCGACCGGTCGGGCTGCTGATCACCCTGTTTGTGAATTGGGTGGTGAAGCCCTTCTCCATGGCGTTCTTCGCCTGGGTGTTTTTCAGGTACGTCTTCGCAGCCTGGATTTCACCGGCCGAGGCCGATCAATACATCGCCGGCACCATTATCCTGGCTGCGGCGCCCTGCACGGCAATGGTGTTTGTGTGGAGTTACCTGACGGACGGGGATCCCGCCTACACGCTTGTCCAGGTGGCCGTGAACGACCTGATCATGTTGGTGCTTTTTGTTCCGATTGTCGGGCTGCTGGTGAGCGGCGCCTCATCGTTGGCCGTTCCGTTCGATGTCCTATTGTACTCGGTGGCGATCTTTATCGTGATTCCATTGATTGTCGGCGCCGGCCTCCGACTGTGGCTGGTCCGCCGGTATGGGCTGCGGTGGATGGAGGAGCAACTGTTGCCTCGATTCGCGCCGGTGACGATCGTGGCGCTGCTCCTCACGTTGGTGTGTATCTTCGCGTTTCAATCGCAGAATATTCTAGGGAAGACCGTACATGTTGTGTTGATCGCGGTGCCGATTCTCCTCCAGGTCTACATGAATTCGTCGCTGGCCTATGGCCTGATGCATCGGTGGCGGGTTCCCTACGCGATCGCTGCGCCGGGCGCGCTCATCGGTGCCAGCAACTTTTTCGAATTAGCTGTGGCGACCGCTATCGCCCTCTTTGGGCCGGAGTCCGGTGCTGCATTGGCAACGGTGGTCGGGGTGTTGGTGGAAGTGCCGGTCATGTTGTCGGTCTGCACGGTGTGCAACCGCACCAGGCATTGGTTCGGTCAGGAGGTCGGCGCATGAAGGCACGAGTGTTATTCCTCTGTACCGGCAACTCCGCGCGCAGTCAGATGGCGGAGGGGTGGTTGCGGCATCTGGCGGGCGATCGGTTTGAGGTGTTCAGTGCGGGTACGCACCCGGTCGGCTTGAATCCTGGTTCGGTCGACGCGATGGCTGAGGTCGGCATCGACATTTCGGCCCATCGCTCGAAGCAGGTTTCCGAATTTCTGACGCAGCCGTTCGACCACGTCATCACGGTCTGCGACCGGGCCAAGGAATCCTGCCCAAGGTGGCCAGGGAGCACGCATCTGTTGCATTGGAGTTTCGACGATCCGGCGGCAGCCACCGATTCGGATGCGACTCGTCTGCAGCTGTTCCGGCGTGTGCGCGACGAGATTCTTGGGCAGATCAAGGGCTTTCTGGATCAAGAGGGACAGCCGCTCGCGGCAGGTCCTCGCTAGGTGACGGCGCCGCCGCAGGAGGAACCGGAGCCGGCCGTGCACCCGTAGCAGTGGTTCCTCGTCACGATCGGCCGATGGTGCAAACGTGCGGGATCGAAGTTTCGAATGTGTCGAGGGGCGCCCTGCGAGACCGGCAATTCCAGCATCTGATTGAAGTCGCAATCGTAGAGGGTCCCGTCCCATCCGACCGACAGCGTGTAGCGGCACATGACGCCCGTCGCCGCGGCCGGGTTGAAGGCCGCCGCAAGCCGTTCCATGTATCCTTCGTAGTTGCCGCTCTCCAGGAGGAACTCCAGAAATCGGCTGATGGGCATATTGGTGATAGTGTAGAGGTGCGTGAAGCTGACGCCGTGGCGGGTGGCCAGCTCTTTCCGGAACTTGGCTTCGATGCCGTCCTGCTTCGGCGGTAAAAAGGCACCGACCGGGTTGTACACCAGATTCAGCGTGAGCCCGCTTCCTTCGTTGCCGTAGCCCAATCGGTTCAATAATCGAAGGGCCTCCATCGACTTCTCGAAAATACCCTCGCCGCGTTGTGCGTCCGTCTGTGTGGCCTGATAGGACGGCAGCGACGCGATAACCTCCACGCGGTGCTGCGCGAGAAACTCCCCCAGGTCGGCTTGCGAAGGCAGGAGCAGTACGGAAAGATTGCAGCGATCCAGCACCTGTCGGCCTAGCGATCGGGCTTGTTTGACCAGCCAGCGGAAGTGCGGATTGAGTTCGGGTGCGCCGCCCGTGATATCCAGAGTGGGAATATCCGTGCGAGCCAGGGCCTGCAGGCAGAGATCAATGGTGTCTTTCGACATGACTTCCGTCCGGTCCGGTCCCGCGTCTACATGACAATGACGGCAGGTTTGATTGCACAATTTCCCGAGGTTGAGTTGGAGCGTGGTGATGCCAGTCGCCTCCAGCGGATAGAGCCCGACCCGATCGAGAGCCGTCTCAAATGGCTGACAAGCGGTCGTTTGGGCCAGGAGGCGCAGTTGTTCAGACGCGGCAGCGAGTGGATCCCGTCGAGCGAGCAGGCTTAGACCCATCGGATCGATCCTTTCCTCATCATCGGGGGCTCAACAACAACCGCCGGTCGGGCTGCACGCGACTTCCGTGCCGTCCACACCTGCCGAGGCTCGCTGGTAGATCGTGAAGTGAGGGCGATAGGCCTCCTGTGTCAGGACTTGGAGGGTCTTTGAACAGATTTCCAAGGGCACGCCTCGGTAGTACTGGTGATGATCGTCGTCCTCGGCGCTGATGATCGGTCCGGTGAGAATGGCATAGGCGCCTTGCCAGACGCAGGGTTTCTGCTCCGGAAGGATCGCGCACCAGCGCGGGTCGGTGGCGGCGAGTGTGACGGGCGCGGGGCCGAGAAGAAACAGCGAACGAAGCGGCTCGCTCTGCAACAGTTGCGCGCTGGGGCCATCGATGCGTTGGGGCACGCCGCGTTCGTACCGTTGCCCCATTTCGTCCGTGACACTCGAGAAGGGACCGCAGAGGGTGGCATACGAGGGGGCCTTCTCCTCGGCGATGGCTGGAAACTTGTATCCGGTGAGCGTCACCGAGAGGAAATGGATGCCGTCGATCGACTGCCAGGGCGCGAATTTGATCTGGTGGACGGCCCGAAATCCCGCATCGACCATCCCGCCGATGTAGTCCTGCACCTGCAATGCTCCGGACAGGCAATCGCCCCACTTGGCTGCATCATGCACCAGGTATTGCGGCACCACCTGGTCCGAGACGATGTCGGAAATCGTAAACCGGCCGCCCGGCTTGATCACGCGGTACATTTCGCGGAAGACTTTGCGCTTGTCGGGGGCCAGGTTGATCACACAGTTGGAAATGATCAGATCGACGCTGGCATCCTCCACCGGCATGGCATCGGCCATGCCCTTGCGGAACTCGATATTCGATGTTGCATAGCCTAAGTTTCCGGCGACGATGGGCGCGTTGCGCCGTGCAATTTCCAACATGGTGTCCGTCATGTCGATGCCGATGACCCGGCCGGTGGGGCCCACGCGGCGCGCCGCTTCAAAACAGTCGATCCCCCCGCCGGAGCCGATGTCCAGCACGGTTTCCCCTGCTTGAACGGTGTTCAGTCCGGCAGGAGTGCCGCAGCCGTAGGAGATGGTCAGGACTTCTTCCGGCACAAAGGACTTGAGGTCAGCAAAGTCGTACCCGGTCGGGCAACACATCTGCTCACCGGTTGCGGCAGCACGGGCATAGCGATCACTGACTTTCTGGGTGATATCGTCTATCGGCATGGGTGTCCTCTCGTCTCAATTCATCGATGGGGATGCGTCTATGTACCAACCCTTCTCGTTCGAGGTCAATGTGGTCCTATCTGTGCCGTTTCCCCATCCAGCCCTGTCTAGCCAAACACCCGACGGAGGGCCTCCGGCAGGCACGGCCCTCCTGTCGACCTCCCGTCGTCGCACCGGCTTAGAACGTCATGATCTGGTATCCCTTGCGAGACCAGTTTCTTGAAACTCGGATGATCGCAACGTTAGACATGCGGCACTCTTTTTCACTAGAGATACACTCACCGTGGCGCTTCACGGTCTGCTTCATGGAGGCACCCGGTGAATGCCGATACCGATTGTCACCGTATCCCATCCTGATCATTCCAATCTGTGAGGTGGCTTACAAAGCACGGGAGGTGCTTCGTCGGGTCCTCCCTTGCCTCCTCTCCAGAAGATTCGGTAGGCTGTGGCGGCGTCACTTAGTGGTTCGATAGCACGAATGACATCGCTTCCGAACAAACTCTGGTTTCTGAAACACATTCGATTGTTTGATGATATTTCTCCGTCCGAGATGCAAGCGATGGAGAAAATTACGCATATGAAAGAGATTAAGAAACGGCAGCCTCTCTATCTCCCTGGCGATCCGAGCAGCAATGTGTATCTCCTCAAGCGAGGGCGCGTGAAAATTGCCAATACGGCGCCCAGCGGGAAGGAAGTGACCTTCGACATTTTGGAGGCAGGGGAAGTATTTGGAGAACTCGACGCGCTGGACGACGTACCCCGTTCGACCTCAGCGGAGGCTCTCGACGATGCGCTCATTTGTGTGATTCCACGGAAAGAATTTGATCGGTACCTCGCCACGCATCCCAGTGTGACAATCAAGCTGACCAAGCTCATCGGCTTGCGGCTCAAGAAGTTTCAGACGCGAGTGGAGAACCTCGTCTTTCGAGATGTTCCTGCCCGTCTTGCCCATCTACTGGCAGAATTGGGGAGGGCCGAAAAGGGCGGGGGAGAGCCGGAGATTCGACTCAAGGCCAGGTTGACGCATCAAGAAATGGCGAATCTCATCGGCTGCAGCCGTGAAACCGTGAGCAACACGCTTGGGCAGTTTCGTGATGAGGGTCTCATTCACATGGACGGCCGCACCATCGTGATCCTCAACTTGGAAGCGCTGATTGGCCTAGCTGCCTAGAACCTATCTCAAAATTGTTTGAGGAGCATGGTGATACAGGCGAGCTGGACAAATCCGAGGAAATTCGTGGCGTCGTATTCCCAGCGAATGAGGAGGCGCCGCTTCCACTGCAGCCAGGCAACGAAGCGTTCGACGAGCCATCGGTGTTCATATCGACGTAGGTGGCGGCCATCTTGGGTTTTCAGTTTACGAGTGGACCGGTGCGGCGCGATCATGTTGACGCCATCTTGCTGAAGCTCGTCATCGAGGCCGTCGCTGTCATACGCCCGATCGCCAATGAGATGTTCCGGCTTGGCCTCGAGCATATAGAAGTCGTAACTCAGCTGGACCAAGGTGACTTCATGATGATGGGCGGCATGCGTACTGACCGAGAGGGGCAGCCCGTGCCGATCCACAATCGCGAGGATCTTCACGTCTTTACCGCGTTTGGTGAGCCCGATGGCCTCGCCGCCGCCCTTGGCCGACGCAAAGGTGGCGTCGATGAAACTCTCCCGTTCATCGATCGTCCCTTCCTCGCGCAGCGCATTGGCCAACTGTGTGAGGACCTCTCGCAGCACCTCCCGCTGACACCATTGTTGGAATCGGCGATGGACGGTTTTGTAGTTGGGAGAGCACTGCGGCAGGAAGTGCCACTGGGCGTCGGTGTTCAGAATCCAGAGCACCGCCTCCAGGACGGCCCGAGTCGGGAGGGGTTTGCGCCCCAGTCGGGAGTCGGGAATGTGCTCTTCAGGAAAGTGTGCGCGAATCCGCTCCCATTGATCGTCCCGCAGCCGCAGCATGCCCGGACTTATACGGGTGGAAGGTCAGGCCGTCAACTATTTTGAGATAGGTTCTAGCGTCCCACCCCAGTATTTCTCTCCGACCCGCAGGCGAGCCAGCGGGAGCTCCTGAATTTGGACAGTATGGTAAGCGGCAACCTGGTGTCACCGGGTGGTGGCGAACCAAAGGAGCGAGGCAATGAAGAGAGCAAGACGCAATCTCGGAGCGCCTTGTAAGGCGCAGGTCGCCCTTATGAAGAGGGCCACCCCCATGCCTACGAGATTGCCCGCGATGCTCAGGCCGGGACTGCACACTACGTGACGCTCTACAATGTGGTCAGGCGACGAACGCACACCCGATCGTGTGTATTGGGAGCCCTTGCCAGCACGGCCCACGGCCGCGTCGGCGCATACCGTCAGGCACCACTTATAACTGGACAGAAACTGTCCAACCAACCGGAGCCACCTCTTTACTCGCAAGCCGCCAGCGCGAGGTCATTGATGCGTGAGCAACGATCCGTGTGCTGCAGCCCATCGATGAAGCCCGCCGACAGAAATGCGATGGTCAAGTCACGCTCTGGGTCTACCATCCACATCGTTGAGCCACCGCCCATCGCGCCAATGGCACGCGGCGAGGCTGTATAGCCCATGGGTGTTAAGTAGTCGCCCTTGTCCCGGCAATAGCCGCCAAGCAACGAGAAATTGGCGCGATACGGTGGCCGACCTTCAGCAAGACAGGCTGAGACCCACGCTCCGTTGACCATATCCCCTGTGTGATTCTTCGCCGCGTACTCGAAAAGCGCAGGAGAGATTAAGCGGTACCCATTGCTGCTGCCACGCTGGCGCATGGTGTCGGCAAAGCGAAATACATCGGTACTGCTGGAATGGCCACCGCCCGAAGGCATCTCGGCATCGCCGAGCGAAATGGCTTCTAGCATGGCCACCACCTGTGGGGTGGTCGGTACTGTCCGCTTCGGGGTATAGGACATGGGAACCCGGCGGGGATTCTTTGGGTCGATGCCGAAGCTGGAATTCACCATCCCTAACGGCTCGAACAAATCCTCGTGTGCAATATCTCGAAATTGCCGCCCCTTGGGGTCGGTCACCACCAACAGCCAGCCCAGCGTATTGATTCCAGCCATCGGGGTGTAGGCGCATGCAGTGCCAGGTTTATAGGTTGCGGGGGTGATTTTGGCGATCTCAACCGTTTTTCTCAAAATGCCGTTTTCTGCCAGTGGATGGGGGGGTGGCAACGCGATCAGGTTATAGACCCCAGCGGTGTGCGTCAGCAGCATCTGCACCGTGACCTCTTGTTTGCCGCCCTGCGCAAAACCAGGAATCAGGCTGTCAATCTTAGTGTCGAGCGTGAAGCGACCCTGATCGATAGCGCGCAACACCAGTGCGGCGGTGTAGGACTTGGCCAGCGACATAGTCATGAAAATGTCGTCGTGCGCGGTTGCCCGCTCGGGAGCAACCGTGCCAAAGGTTTTCTGGTGCCCAATCTTGCCGCCACGGGCAATGATAATCGACGCGCCGTAGTTGTCGCCGTTGTCGATATAGGATTGGATGACGGCATCCAGGCAGGTTAGTGCGTCGGCGTTCAGGCCAGCGTCACTGGGTTCGACCAGTTGGTTAGAATTTGAGATGGAGGTCTTCATTTTTACTCCTTTCCGGTTTCATGACATGTTCGTAACCGTGCGAGCCGCGATTGCGCATGGTGTACATGACCAACCAAGAAATGTCGTCGTGCGGTGGGGTGAAGGCTGGGTCCATGCGTAGGGCGTCAGCACATCCACCGACATGCCAAGCAGGCGCTGCAGTTCCTCTTGGATGGTAGCCGCGTCCATCAGCGTCGTTTCCGGCGTCGGGTCAAAGAGGATGTCCAGGTCGCTGCTATCAGTGTCTTGGCCGCGCAACACGCAGGCGAAACCCCGAGCATTGCGGGTGCGGTGAGACTCAACCACATGCCGGACCGCAGCGCGGTTCGAGGATCGGCTTCAGGGGCTTCAGGTCTTCTTCTCCACAACAAAATTCGGTTTCAAGTTAATCTAACGTCGCCCGCAGGGCAACAAGAAGTTCAGGTGTTACGCCACGATGACATGAGCCGGTTCAGATGCAGGAAACACACACATATTTGGATAGCCGAAATAAGAAGAGCTGCCTTGTAAGTAAACAAGTCCGCAGTAGCAGCGAGAGCTGGGGAAACGCAGCCCCCGTGCTAGTGTGAACTACATCTGCGCTCTCGTTTGGAAATATTCGTCGTAGCGGTGGACGAAATCTTTCTGCGCCAGCGGCGTGTGGCAGGCGCGGCACTTTGTGAAACCCTCCATCAGCGGCTTGCTGGAAGCATCGTAAGCAGTATAGGGCCCAGTCGCCGTTCTTCAGATTCTCGGGCTGCTTGTCGCCCCAGCCCTGTTCTTTCCCCATCACAAACATCTGCGCAGATCGTCCTTCACCGGCTTCCCGTCCATGCCGGTCATGAGCTTGTCGCCGTCCATCTTGGCTTTGTAAATCTCCATCACCATAACCGTGCCGTTCGGGAAATTCTGTCCTGACGATGTTCCTGCGCCGGTCGGATTGATGTAAATGTCACGGACCTGGTTGGCTTCGCCTTTCGGAATGTCTGTCAGGAATTTCGGCCAGGATTTGTAGCTTGCGGGCAGTGGCAGCATGCCGCGCGGGTCGGTCATGGCCGCCGATGAGGGGACGATGTCTTTATTCATCGGACCGAGCGCGCCAAGCAGTTCGTTCTTTTCCCGTTCGCCGACTTTGAATTTGTTCAACGCGGCGACGAGGTCTCCGACCAGTGCGTCGAAATCGCTGCTGCTGACGCCCATCCCGGCATGGGTGCTTTTCATGTCTCGTCCGGTGTAGCTGCAAGGTCCGCCCGACGCCTGACAGATTTGATCGATCAGCAGCGATTTCAGTCGCGGAATGTTGGCGTTCGCGAATGTTCCGTTGATGCGATTGTCCGCTGCCACGCGGCCGACGAAGTCGCCTACGACCGCGGTGATGGCTGTCTTGCCTCCCAGCCGGTCCTACCTGGTGGAGGGAGCTGCATGTGCGCTGGGGAATTTCTCCAGGCAGGGGACTACCATCGCGGCGAGGCCGGGAGCGTTCATCCCATCACATCGAGCGAGCAGGGGTGTCTTGCCCTGGTGATGACCTCGACACAGAACGAACCAGCCGGCTTCAACTCACTTCTGTCGCCGGTCCCTCGCCGCCTTCCCTAAGGCTTGCCAATAGACCGCTACGTTCACCATCACCACCATCGTCCCCAACAGTATTTGAATGTTGCATGTCAGCCCTGCTGGATACACTAGGGGTATGAGGTAGCGGCCTGTAAAATCGGCGTCAGAGGCCGGTTCTCCCGCCATGGTCCGCAAGGTGTTTTCCAACGGGGTGAGTGGGCAGATCCATCCGCTGAACTCGACGACGGCTCCCCAGATCGCCGCCGGTAGGTGTAGCCAGGCCAGGCGGGGCCATTTCAAGAGCAGAAGTCCGCCTGTCATCACGAATAGCACAAAGGCCAAGTGGAGTAGCAGCACGAGATCCGCGCCGATTCGATACCACATGCTGAGGTTCCCTGGTGAACCCGGGAGGCGAGCGCCATCCGGAACGACCCCTCAGAACAAGCGGGGCGGAGCCTCCTCACCAGCCGGAGCAGGATAGACAATCAGGTCGCCCTCGACCCTGGCGAAGGTCGTCAGCTCGTGCCGCTTGATTTGGCCAGGTCCTAGGATGTGGACGACCTGCCAGCCGTGAATCACGAGGGCATCGGCCACCAATGTTCGATGGCAGCGCCAGGGAACTGCTTCGGCGCACATGATGGCCGTTCGTGAGGCGGCGGCATCGGTCATGAGTGTGTGCAGAGCTTGCTGAAAAGCCTCCGTGCTCATGTAATCTGCGTAGCCGCGAAAGCCGGCGTTCTTCCAGCCGCGGTTCGGGGAGTCCGGGCGTGCCGTTCGTCGGCCGCCCAATTCCACCAACTGGTGGTATTCCAGTCCTGCATTGGTCAGCGTGTTGTTCAGTGCGTCCGAGTGGAAGTGGGGGTAGCGCCGCGAGCCGGCATAACGGCGGATGTCGATCAGGCGGCGGATGGCATGTTCTTGGAGCAGCGCCAGGAACTCATCGCTCGAACGGGTCGAGTGGCCGATGGTCCAGAGTGTGAGGCGGTCGGCAGTGTGGTCATCCATCGCGCAGAACCGATGGGTCGTACCCATAGGCCAGGCCGGTGTAGGGGAGGGGCAGCTGCGCGGTGGGTAAGGTCACGGCGCTGCGAGCCCAGGCGGCCAGTTCCTGCGGGTCCTCCAGAATATCTACCGGCACTTCGTAATACTGCCGGAGCGTTTGTTTGGCACCCGGACGGAAGGGGTGCATGCCATGCGCACGATAGAGCGGTTGCGTCAGGTCGTTGGTTTTGAAAAACAGCCGGCCCTTATGAATGATGCCGAAGAAAATGCCCCGCTGGTAGAGGCCAAAGCCGCCGAACATGGCTTTCCCTGTGAGCTCAGGCATCTCACCGAGTTGATCCAGCACGAAATCTTTGAAGCCGTCGTGGCGCATGTGTCGGGACTGATTGGGTGGACCGCTGCTCATGTCGGCTGTTTTGATTGGCGCACTCTGCACCGATGATTGAATTATTTCAACTGCCGGAGTATGGAGGTCGGTATGGGGGCTGTGAACTGTATGTCATACACGGAGCCGTGCGAGTCGTCGGACGTGTGGGGGGATTTCGGGCGAAATCAGGATGTACGGTCTCTGTGCTGCAGCAGTCCTCGTCGCACGTGAATCCAAGCGCCCCGTGGATGCTCCACGACAAGGTCTGAGCATATCTCCACGAGGCGCACGCAATTCAGGGGGCTCCTAGGACACCTTAATCTCGATCGATTTCGGCTTCGCTTTCTCGGATTTCGGGAGATGCACGTGGAGCACCCCGTCTTTGTAATCGGCTCTGACCTTGCTCCCGTCCGCATCCTCCGGGAGTGAGAAACTGCGGAGAAAACTCCCATAGGCGCGTTCGATCCGGTGATGCTTCTCCTGTTTCTCTTCCTGCTCATATTTCCGTTCGCCGGAAATGGTCAGCACCCCGTTATCCACGGTGAGTCGTACGTCTGCTTTTTTCATGGCCGGTAACTCCGCCTTGATCCGGTATTCATTCTCGTCTTCCACGATGTCCACCAACGGTGACCACTCGGCAACCGTCAAGGCTTCTCTTCCCCCATTCCCGGTCGATGCTCGATGTCCCAGAAGGGTCGACAATCGGCTTTCCAATTCGTCCCGCTCTTTCAAGGGATTCCACTGAACTCGAAACGGATCCCAACGTATCAGTGTGCTCATGGCGTCATCTCCTCGTATAGCCAAAATGACGGGCTGGCGACTCGAAATCGGTGCGATTAGTGGCCCGCTGCGGCAGCCAGCTGACGTTCTGCGCTCAACCAGTCTTCCAGGGCTTGCCCGTCTTTCCGTCCCCGTTTTTCATACAGTTCGTAGGCACGTTGGGCGATCGCAGCAGTTCCCTTTGCGGCCTGCCCCGCCTGTGCGGGTTTTTCATGGCTCGGGCTGGTGTGGGCTGTGCCAATTCGCTGCGGAGTGGGTCGACTCACATTCGTATCCATCATGGTGTCTCTCCTTGTTGACTAGCATGTGTTATGGCTGCAACTAACAGAGGCTCTGCCGTCCGCCGAGACCCGTCTGTCGGATCTCGACGGACGA
The DNA here is from genome assembly GCA_037045225.1 of Nitrospira sp. NCBI lineage: Bacteria > Pseudomonadati > Nitrospirota > Nitrospiria > Nitrospirales > Nitrospiraceae > Nitrospira > Nitrospira sp. The sequence continues at coordinate 1,358,978 of JBAOHZ010000009.1, read as the reverse complement.
AGAGCGGGCCTGTGTGAGGAAGAAAAGGGTTAGGCCTTTTCCTTCACCGTGAGGTCGTTTTTCACAGCCTTCACGCCGGGCACTTGCCAGGCCGACGAAGAGGCTTCGGCGCTGGTCGTCAGGTCCTGAACTTCGCCGCTGAGCGAGACAACGCCTGCGTTCGTCTGCGCATGAATGCCGGCTTTCTTCAGGTGTGCGTCTTTCTCCATATGCTCATGGACGCGGGCGGTGATGGCGTCATCCTTGTCGTCCGTCGCCTCACGTTTGGAGGGGGCCACGACCTGTAGATCGTTCTTCACGGTTTTGACCCCGTCGACCCCTTTCGCAATCCCTTCCGCCGCCTGTTTGGCCGCATCCGAATCGATCTTGCCCCGGATCATGACTCCGCCCTGGGCGGTCTCCACGTTGATCTCGCTTCCCTTCACCCGGGAATCGGCAAACAGCGCGATCTTGGTCTTCGCCGTGATCCAGGCATCATTCATGGGCGTCTTCTCGTCGGCCTTGCCGATGGCATGCGCCGATCCGGTGATCATCGCCCCGCCAAGAACCAAGGTTGCGCAGAGGGTCAGTACAGTGCGTGTGGTCATCAAGTCTCCTTACGCGAACAGTGAAAATGTGCGGCGAAATATGTTTCGCCGATGGTGTCGATTCAGGGAACCTTCGTTCCCTCGGCGTCCGGCTTCGCCTGCCCATGCCAGTGGGAAACCCACTGCATCAGCTCGGCCTTCTTCTCGCCGTACCGTTCCTGCACGTTGCCGACACATCGTGTGTCGGCCATGCAACCTCGTCTGGATGTGACTGTCGGGTCCTCATTGGGTAAAGGGCTCAGACAGCCTGGATCGTTGTCAGGTGGTGCGCGGAGTCCGTCCCGACACCAGATGCACCACCAGCAACACGGCCCCGATTACAAACAAGATCCAGGATATTTGGACGGCGACTGCGGCTACACCCAACACGTTCAGGGCGTTGGCAATCAATCCGACCACTAAGAACATCAGCGCGTAGTACAGCATTGTGCACTCCTTTCTAGGGAGGCATCGGCGTGAGTCGAACAATCCCCTGGGGCCTCGCACATCCTGGCTGCGCTCCATGAGCGGGCCAATGAATCGGACAGGAAGCACCTCAGAGAGACTCTGGTACAAGGAGCGGCGGAGACTGGGGAATCAGTCACGCGTGCGAAGAAACGGGAAGCGCGAGGATAGGACAGTCAGCGGAGCTTCATCGGGCACCTCTTCACGCTAAGCGCAATCGTCCATCGCGTCAAGCACTATAATCTGGGGAGACATGTGGGCGGAATGTGGAGGATGAATCGACGTGAGAACGCGTGTCATAAGATCAGGAGCTTTCTCAACGTACGGTCAGGGGATTTGCTAGTGCCGTCTTCGTCGAGATGGCGCGGGCGAACGGGCCGAAGGGAAGATGAAGGAGTGACATGAGAAGGCAACAGACAAGCGTAGCTTCGTATACACCCGCCGGCTCGTCAGAGTCGGCGGGCGTTGTATGTGCAAGTGCTGCCGCTACTGCGGCTTGCGCGCGCTCACGATCCTCACCGCAATCGGCAACGAGACTCCTTGAGGCCGGCGATATTCATTCACGGCTTTGATGATGCCTTGCTCCGCCAGGGCCTGTTGATCCGTCGTCAATTTCGCGAACAGGTTTTGAATCGGGGCGGCGATGTCCATCAAGCCGCGAAAAAATTCCTCTGCCGTGGCATAGGTCACCTCGGCCGTAAATTCTTCGTCGTCCAATGGTCTGAGGCCGGCGCGTTCGAACATGCCGGCCAGGTCGCCAGGTTTTGCCAGCCGGAAGATGCCGGGCGCCTCGGGGTCGGGCGGCGGTAGAGGCGTAATGGTCTTGATCACATCCATTGGGATGCGAATGAACGGATTCCTCTCCGGTGCAGACCAGACGGCGGCCGCGACATAGCCTCCCGGTTTCAACACGCGAGCGATTTCCGCGGCGGCCTTGGGAATGTCCGGCAGGAACATCAAGCAGAATCGGCTGATCACCGAGTCGATCGAGGCGGTCTCAAAGGGCAGTGATGTCACGTCCCCGGTACGAAACGTCACGTGCTGGAAGCCGAGCGCATTGGCTTTGCGCGTCGCGACGGCCAGCATGGATTCGGCGAGGTCGATCCCGACCACGGCGCCCTCCGATCCCACGATTTCGCCGGCCAGGAGGGCCGGATAGCCGGTGCCCGATCCAAGATCCAGCACGCGAAGGCCCGGCCGCACCCGCGCATCGGCCACCAGCCGGTGGTTGAGGAAGGCCATGGTGCGGTTGAAAAACTGATCCCATTTATCCCATCCGGCGGCAACGCGATTCCAGTCCTGACGTTGAGCCTCGATCACAGCCTCTGGTGTTTGTGACGGCATCGGAAGGACTCCTTGTTAAACAACGTGGAGACGCAGATTACTTTATACGCTCAAAGGTAAACACTTTCGGCACGTCCTTGCCGGCCTTGCTTAAGGTCCAGGTTTGGATGAAGTGGTCATGGTCTTTGACCTCGATCGCCAATTGGCGCATGTGCACATCGGTCGGGTTCTTCAAATTCGTGGCATCCACGAAGGCAAAGGTGATGGTTTTATCTCCCTCTTTGACTGCACCCGCGCGCATGCGCGGTTGGTTATTGAGGGAGCAATAATGTGTCAGCATCAGCTGATCACCGTCGCTGTAGTACATGGTCGTCATGGGCGGGCTATCCGGCGGCGTGAGTGTTTCGGTCAGGCTGGTGCCGCCTGAACTGAGCGCAAAGGTGATCTTGTGGGCCTTGCCTTCGGCGTCGGCGCCTTTCCATTCTCCGACGAGAAACTTTAAGGGGCTCAGGCTTGTATCGGGAGCCGTATCAGTAGCTTGTGCGGAGAGCGAGGTGAGGAGCAGGACTAGAGTCACGAGAATGCGAAGACTTCCATGCGGCATGCAACCCCTCCATCAAGGAAGACGAAAAACGAATGAATTTCAGTCAAGCATGTCTCTACGGTGCAGATCAAGACTTTTTCCGCCGCTGTCGCAGAATCGGACAGCATGAGCGGCAGGAGTGAATCGGAAATACACGTATAATCATTTGGACTGAGGGGGCAGGACGGAGGCTCATTCGGGCGAGAATGTCCCGGGGAGTGGGAACGTCCGCGCTGAATGTGGTCGTACAGCCCTGACGGTTTCTCTGCGGTACGCATGTTGGATATGATCGTCGAGGGGTAGTAAGGGTTGCATGAAAGACTGCTCCCTAACGTTCGACCGGCCTAGGCCGAATGACGCCGGCGTATCGATTTCGAAGGCGAGTCACACGCGGTCTGTAATAATTGCCGCCCGGTTCCGTCTGTAGTGGTGAACGGTATCGTTTATCACTCACAAGGAGAACTCTCATGAGCCACCACCAATCGGCGTTGGGGTTGGTCTTGGCGTCCGATACTCTCTCCATGACGACCATAGAATTGGTAGATAATACGATCATGGTGATGGTTCCCGGCGCGATGGATACCGGTCTGTCCGATCCGCTGCTGTGACTTGCCTGGCTGCTGATGAGGGGCAGCCAGGCGGGCTCGTCTCGCGACGGAGCCGACATGGTTGAAGAGTCTTGCTAGGGTGTTGATCAAGGTGATTGTGGAGCGATTCAGTATGACGATTGGCAAATATAGGCACATGCTGGCGTTGGTAACCTTGGCCACGATCGCCTTCGCGCTGGCGGGGTGCAGCCAGTTCGAGCCGCGTGACAAGCGCTTCTATTACCGCGCGCTGTGGAATTTTTCGATGCGGGAAGATCTGGCCGAACTCGACAGTGAGTTCAACGGCGTGGACTTTGGCCATTCCAATCTCTACGAGAATTTGTTGCTGACGGGGGGGCAGGACGTGCCGGCCATTGAGGAGCAGGCGCGTAAGCAGACGCTCGCGTTTATTGCGACCAAACCTCGGCTGAATCCGAATGAGGAGGCGATTGCTCCGACGTATATGAAGCTGGCTTGGCGCGCGCAGAACACGTTCGACGAAGCGCATGCCTTGCACCGGGCTACCTACGACATTGTGGTGTCGGATGAGCCGGACAAGGATCAGGCCGTCCGCAATGTGTTGGCCTACTATAAGGACAGCGCGTACGCGATCACGTCGAAGCGATTGGATCATCATCGGCTGGATCAATTTCCCTATTCCAAGGCGTTCAGGACACGCTTCCCGCTGTTCAACGCGACGATTTGGGCGTACCACTATCTGCAGGTGGCCGTGTACGACCCGTTGCAGGCCGCGCGCGACCTTGCCGAGAAGGCACAAGCGATCCGGCCGATCCTTGCGACCTACCGGCGGTATCTCGAGCAGCCGCCGGTGGAGTGGACGTTCATGCCGCTCACGGCGGAACTCAGCCCGCAGTTTGCCGCGCGTTATCCTGAATTAGCCAACATCTTCGACAACCTGCACATGCTGCACGACAACATCAGCGATATCCTCACCAGTGAGCGGCTTCCGACTTGGGAGGCGAAGCGGGCTGAAATTTATCGGTTGGTAGATAGTTACTATCTGGCCAGTGCGGATGCGACCAATCCGATGATTGTGCAGGGGCAGGAGCATCACCATTGAAACTGGGACGGAGGCAAGTCGTTGCGTGCCTGCTCGGCGCCGTGCTGATGTGGACGGCCGCGCCGCTGTTCGCCTTGGATCATGACAATCTCGATCCCAACCGTCCGATCGGGATGGAGGATGCCTATGCCATACCCAAGGGTGAGATCGGTTTGGAGGGCGGCGTGCGCTTCAATGATCGGCGAGAGGGGCGCACGAGCGTCACGTTTCAGCCGCAGATCATCTACGGTGCGTTCGCCAATACGCAGATCGAAATCCAAGGCGATCTGTTTACCGATCCGCGTTCGCTGGTGGGCGCGAATAAGTCCGGCGATCTGCATCTGGGGGTACTGTACAACTTTAATACCGAAACGTTGAATCTGCCGGCGTTTGCCGTCCGGGTCGAAGCGGATCTGCCTACCGGCGTGAATTCCAAGGGCGTCGATACGCAGCTCACCGGCATTCTGACCCGTTCATTCGGGCGGTTCCGAGTGCATCTCAATGCCGGGTATACCGTGATTGGCTCGCCGCAAGGGCAGGAGCGGCCCGGCGCCTATCGCGCCGTCGCCGCCGTCAGTTATCCGTTGGGGTACCCCACAAGTTTTCGTGACACGCTAATCGCCAGCGTGTATAGCCGCCAATCGGACCTGCGCGGGCAACAGAACCACACCGGCGTCGAAATTGGTATCCGGCATCAATTGACCTCGCGTGTGGTGCTCGACGGTGGGCTCGGTACCGAGTTTGTTGGTCCGGCGGATCGTGCGGCATTACTGGGGACGGTTGGTGTTTCGGTTGGATTTTAGAGGGATGGTAAGTGGAAGGACCATGAGATGCGGCCGCCTCAATAACTCGTCGGTCTGTACCAACGTGACGCTGCTTGTTCGTCGGGTCGTGGACATCACGGAACACGTGGCCTGAGAGGGTTCTCCGGCCACGAAGAGCGCCTGAAGGTGACGCCTGAGACCAAAATCGAGGGCGCGGTGGGTGGTCGCTTGAAGACCGGCGACAAGATCGTGGCGCAGATCACCGACGACCGTAAGGCGCTCTCGATCAAGTTGCAGGTTCCGGACAGCCAGTAGGGTCTTCCCCTCTCCGAATGTTCCATGCAGGCTGTTCAGAATGGCCGCCCTGTTCGTTCGTCGTTCGTGAAACGTCGTTCGTCTCTCGTTTCAGAGCGGACTGTGACATGTTCGCGGGATACGTTTTACGCTTCACGGATCGGCAAGCGACGGAGGACGCTGATGGCGCGCTTTATCAACATCCTGCTAATCGAGGATTGAGAAGGCGCCGATGAAATACGGCTCGTTCGCCGCCTGCGCGCCTCTGATCCGCACTTCGGTCACATCGTACACCCACCCGCCCACCAGCCAGGGATTGGGGGCCAGGCTCGACCAGTACCACCAGCTGCCGTTGGTTTTCCTGAACCAGAATTGAATCGGCTCGGTGCCGGCCACTCTGATGATCGGCATGTCGAACACTCTGGGCTGATGCGTCACCCGGTCTTCCATCCAGATCTTGATCCAGTGATCCCACCAATGGGTGACGAGGGTTCTCGGTTCATGAATCCAGTCGGCGGCGATGCAGTCGTCTCCGACGTTCCGCCCAAAGCCCGATCCCGGCCCGTCGCCGGGATCGACAAAACAAGGCGTGAGCAGGCTTGGGCTATCGAATGTCAGATGAATGTGACCGTAGGTCATATCGTCCACGTTGATGTAATTGCCGAAACAGCGATGACGATACGTCCAGCAGGCCTGGTGGGTGGCATTACACAGCTGCAATTCGCCTGCATTGTCGATGCCGGTAGGGTACCCGAAGTTCCCTCTCGCCTGCCCGTAGATATAGGTCAGCGCAAACGTATTATCGAAGTCCACGACACAGTCGCCGAGCCAATCGTGGGCTTTGGCCGGTGTGGCGGCCGGTAACAGTCCGCCCAGGATGATGGTGGCAGAGAGCAGCAGCGTGCTGACTTGTATCCGCTTCATGGTCCTTCCCTTTCTTGCTCAGGTCGGGCTCCGTTCACGGTCACTTTCCGGTCGCGTCTCGTAATTGCCGGAATGCCTGATCACGCTCGGCTTCCGGCAGAAGCAGGGCCGCATGGTGATAGCGATCCACCAAACGCTGCTTCTGCCGAAAGTTTGTGGCTTGAGAAATCTGTGTGAGCAACCCGTTCAAATCAACTGGTCCGGCTGGACCCTGCTGATGTAACGAGGATTCTGCCAACATGGCGCGCACTTCCTCATCGCTCGCTTGCCGTGGTTCCTGTGCAGTGAGCCCGGCTTCGCCGAGTGGTCCTCCCGGCACGAACTGGTGCGGAGGAGGCGGGACACATCCGTAGAGAAGCAGCATCAGCAGGGTGATCCGGCGCATCACGCCCTCCTTGTCGTTCGCTGCCGACTTTTGAATCGCGACCGGCGGGTGTGTGCGGCAAGCGATCCGGTTATGGCGTCACCTGACGCAAACATCGCGCCATGGAGTGTGGCGTAACCTCTGCGCGTAATAACAATCGCTTGGAGCCAGCGGCCGGACGGGCTGGTATTTACGTGAGGCTGGCGCGGTATCGCATCGGATACAGATCCGTATCCCATCCGATACCACTACGTAGTCTTGTTCAAGCTGGCGGGAAACGAGGGGTGCAGCCGGACGACGGTTGAAGGGGACTGTGGTGACTTTCTACCAGGGCCGGACGGCACGGATTGACAGAATGATCGACAACACGTAGCCTAGAATCCATTCTCTCTGCTCTCCGAATCACGGCAGTCGCTGTTCGTCGGGAGGGCCGCATGTTTACTCCGCTGCCGCTTCGTGTCCTGGTCTCCATGGCGATTCCGGTGTTCTCCGGCCTACTCGTCTCCTGCGTGTCCTTGGAATTCGACCGCATGACGGGAACCACATTCCCTGCACAGCATATGGTGAATGGCCAGCCCGTGACGGTGAGTTCGATCTTCGACGATGCAGGTATCAAGTTGAGCGTGGAGGAAGATGATACGGGAATTCAGCCGCTCAACATCGCCGGAGACGATTGCATTAGCGATGCCGAATTAACGACGTTGGAGAACGGCCATCGCCACCTGTCGCTCTTTCCCACGGCCGCCTGTCCCTTTGACTTCTGCAATACATATCACCTCTACGGCGCGGTGGTGAATCACTATGGCGAGGTACTCGATGTCTGTCTTCCTGAATTCGTCCTAGGCAAGATGTGGCAAGGACATACCAGGTCGGCTTTCGCCATTTTTTATCGTATGAACACCATTCAGTCTGGCGGTCCCGAATTTTTGCGCACGACGGCCCATGAGATCGGTCATGCGTTCAATCTCCACCATAGTGACGGTGACGGCACCTCGGTCATGACGCAGACAGATGATCTGACGGGCGATCCGGTGTACCGCTTTTCCGAGCAAAGCCGGGAGCATCTGGCTAACCATCCGGGGCAGTGCAAATTTCCCGGCGCCATCGGGGCTGCGCCATTCACGTGGGTCGCCAATGACCATGCGGTTTGGGCGCATCCTCTGGAAGAATTAACGATTACCGATTGTCAGTGAGGCTGAAGGGCGGCCTATGCACCTCGATCCTATCGCGCGCCTGTGCAGGAAGGTGTCTCTCGTCTGCGTGATCGCGCTCCTGTTCCCGGCGGTGCGGGCAAACGACGGTCTGGCGCAGGAAGGTTCCGGCCCCGGCACGCTCGAGCTCACGCTCGACATGGGACAGCCCGTCCTGAGTCTCGGAGAGCCGGTCTATGCCACAGTCCGCCTCGTCAATGTGGGGACGAGGCCGGTGGAGGTGTTTAAACTGCTCGATCCGCAAACCGGCGCGATCCAGATTGAAGTGTCGAGTTCGAATAGGCCGCGGTTCGTTTTCCTGCCGCTGTTTTACGCGGATGCCGTACACACCAGGACCGCTCTGGCTCCGGGCGAGGCAGTTGTGGCGATCTTTCCGGTCTTTTATGGCGCGCTGGGATGGACGTTCGATCGACCGGGAACCTATCGCGTGACGGCCGAATACCGTCCTCAGGGCGCGCCTCAACCGGACCGGATACGGTCGCACGCGGCAGGCGTGACGGTGGTCGACGAGAATGGAGTCGGCGCCTCCTTACTGACCGGCTCGTCTGCGGGTGTGGAAGCAGCAAAATTTCTGTTATGGCAGCGCGGCGACCAATTGCAGGCAGGACAGGCGCTGTTGACCGGGCTGGTGACGGAACATCCCGATTCGCCGCTGGCGGATTATGCGTTGCTGGCATTCGGGAGAAATCTGAGCCGGAGTTTTCGCAATTATGCCGTAGGAAAGATCCGTGAAGCGGACTGCGAGCCGGCGTTGAAATTTTTTCAGAGGGTCCGATCGGAGCGGTTGCCGGCCTTCTTGCAGATCCAGCAACGCCTGGATGAAGCCCGATGTCTGATCAAGCTGTCTCGACCGGCCGAGGCTCGAGCGTCGATGGAGGGGGCCGAACGGTTACGCGCCGGTCGTCCTGAATTCAATCTTTTATTCCAACAAGCGATACGGTTGGAACCGGCGCTGGGCCATAACTCTGACATCAACCCACCGCACCGGTAATCCTCCCCGCCGAACCTCGACGACTGTCTTTTTCGCACCGACATCTATCAGGATGCGGACAAAGTCCGCCAGCGGTGTTCTCGACACTCGTGAAGCGTATAGAGTAGTGGCGCCCACTCTCGATTTCTGACTGTAGGTTGTAAGCTACAGTACAAGCTCTTTTCTGTGGACGAGAGACGAACCACGTTTCACGAACGGCGAAGGAGGAGTCGGCCTTTTTGCGCATCCTGCGGGTTATTGTCATGGCGGCACGGCGCATGAGTGGATTGTAAAGTACTTCGCACCAATCGAGTTGCTCAGCATCTGCTCTGCGCTCGTTCCGGTTCGCGTCGTTTCAACGAATGGTTCGGTGTAATCGTCCAAGGCCCGTTCTTTGCGGCCTTGGGCGGATGGATGTGCAAGAGATCCTGGCCGATGCCTTGGAACCAGCTACGCGCCGGAGTATTCTTTTCAGGACATGTATCCCCAACGCGCTCATAACAGACCGTTCTGCTTCATGAGCAAATGGCTGGTGATCTCCGGTCTCTTCATGGCCCTGTGCGGCCTGCCCGTTTCTGTGGACGCAGCCGTCACCACGTTCGTCGCGGAAGACTATGCCTTCACTGGCCCCTGAGCAGCTCGGCCCCGGTTGGCAAACAGTGCGACTCAGCAATCACGGTCGGGATGTGCATCAGGTTCAGTTCCTGGCGCTCCCATCGGGCAAAACCCTCGCTGATGTCGAACGGGCGATGGCCTCCCGGTCTCCAAGTCTCCCAAGCTGGCTGAGGCGTCATGGCGGTGTGAATGCCGGCCGGCCTGATGCCGAGGCTTCCGTCGACATTCAACTTGAGTCGGGAGACTATGTGTTGCTCTGCGGCATTCCGGACGTGACGGGACGCCCCCACGCCATGCGTGGCATGGTGCGGGCGCTTCGGGTGGTGGGCGCAGCGGCTCCGGGCGAACCAGTGTCACGGCCCGATGCGACGCTACGTCTGAACGATTTGCGTTTGCGTTGAGTGACCCGCTGCAGGCGGGGCCTCGAACCGTGCACCTAGTCAATGACGGTCGGCAAGCCCATGAGGTGGTGATGATTCGTCTGGCGGAGGGAGCATCGGCGCAGGGGTTCATCGCGCGGTACAGACCTGGCGGACTGCCCAATTCCGCCGGTCAGGAAGTCGGCGGCCTCACCGGTCTCGATCCGGGGCGAGAGGGCTACCTGCATCTCGATCTGGAGCCGGGGCGATACGGGCTGCTCTGTTTTCTGGCGGACCCGGTGACCGGCGCCCCGCATTTTTCCCATGGCATGTGGATGGACATAGACGTGAAGTCGGTGATGATTCCAGCGGAGGGCCCATGACCTATCGGGCCCTGATGCGGCTGGCGAACGGTTATGCGGAGTCAAAGGTACTGCTCGTCGCCAATGAACTCGGTTTGTTTACGGCAATCGGGGATGGCGGCAAGCGCGCCGACTCACTGGCCGCCGCCTGCGGGGTGACGCGCGAAGGCATGCAGCTTCTGCTGCAGGCGTTGGTTGGCCTCGGCCTGGTTCGTGCCAATGCGGGCCGGTATTGGAACAGTCGGCTGGGGGTAAAGTATCTGGATGGCCGAAGTCCGACGGCGGTGACGAATCTGCTGTGGCTGCTGAACCATCATTGGTCTGATTGGACCGGGATGGCGCAGGCCATTCGGCGCGGTCGGTCCGGATGGGCGCCTGTCACGAAGACTACGGCGTTCCGACGACGGTTTGCCTTGGCGATGCACGAGCGAAGTTATGTACTGGCGCCGCGTACGCTCGACGGGATCCGGCTGCCGCGTGGAGCGACGCGCCTGTTGGATCTGGGCGGCGGGTCGGGCGCCTACTCCATCGCGTTGGCGCAACGTCATCCCGATGTTCATGTGCTGTTGGTCGATCAGGCCGTGTCGGTGGCGAGACGCCACATCAACGAGGCCGGGTTGCGGGACCGTGTCGCGGTGCGGCAGGGGGACGTCTTGACCGCGCCGCTCGATTCGGGATTCGATGTCGTATTGCTCTCCAACCTGCTGCATGATTTGAGCGAGGCGGAGAATCGAGGGCTGTTACATCGGGTGCATGGCGCACTGCGTCCGGGAGGAAAGATTGTGATCGTGGAGTATTTTCTCAACCCTGCCGGCACCCTTCCTGCCGAGGCCGCCGTGTTTTCGTTGCTGATGTACGCGTTCACGCCGACCGGGAGAAGTTATGCCTGGAAGGAAGTTGAGATCTGGCTGAGGGCAACCGGATTCGGACGGTTTCGCCGACGCTCCGTCACGGATAGCATCGGTACGCTTGAAGCGGTCAGGCGGTGACTTCCGCCGGTGGCGAGGTGGCGGCACTCAGCCGGGCATGATACTTCTGCAGATGCCGCCGGACCGGGATGAGTAATCGTGGCGGGATGTGAGGGCAGACTTCACGATCGAATGATACCGCCCGCTGATACCGCTTCACGCCCAGTGCCGCTTCAGCCAATGCCCAGTAGAGATTCTCCACCCACCCGGAACGGATCACGGTATTCAGATATGTGTACAGGACGTGAGGCGATCGCACGGCACCCCGATAGGCGTCCTTGATTTCGTTCAACAGCCGCTCCTCCTTCGCCGTTCGTTGGTACAGGCTTTCCACCACATGGTTGAGCGAGAGAAAATCCTGCAGATCGAAGCGGGCGTCGACCGGTTGCGTCTGTTCCGGATAGAGGTCCCAATCGGTCGTAAAGTGGAGGCGCTCCAGCAGGGGGAGCAGATCCTGCAACGTGAGTTCTTCCACCGTTTCGCAGGTGCGGGAGAGGCGGACCTTGATGAAGGTCCGTCGGTCGTATGTGTGCTCGGGCAGATAGTGCGTGCCGGAGAGTTCCGTCAATCGACCCGCCTGATCGTGTTTCGGAAATTGCCATTGCCATTGGTCCGGGAAGTGAACCCCGGCCGCCTGCAGTTCTGCCCTGTAGCAGGGAAGCAGGTGTTCGAAGAAGGGCCCGCCTGCGTGATCCAGCGGGGTTCCGGGCAGGCTTCCGACGGCCAGCGTCAGTCTGGCAAACGCCATGCGAGTGTAGCCGTCGTCGTCCACGACGAAGTTGAAGCCGCCCCAGGGTCCGATGTCCAGTAGGGTTTCGTATCCCTGTTCCGCCAGCCATGTTTCGGTATCGAATGCCAGACGCCGCCAGAGTTGGATCAACCTGCCGATGTGTACGTGACGATTACGGAACAGTGGGACGAAGGTTGACGGGGAGGTGCCCTCGATGCCATGAAGGCGGGTTTGGAGCTTGAGGGTTTCCCACTCGACCGCTTGGGCCAAGGTTCCTTTGTGAACGGACAGGCCGGAGAGATCGCGTCGGCAATCCGCCGCGATGCCTGCCCAAAGATCCATCCCGGGCATGGCTGTGGCGGCCTGTTGGGTGACGTGATCGATCAGCTCGGAAAGCCCTGCCGGAGCATGGGTTGCCGCGTGATTCTCAAGGGAGGTTCGAAAGTGACGGATGGCCCGATCAGCCCGACGTTTCCCAGCGGCGCTGAATGCGATCATGTCTGAGGCCCTGCTCGTACAGGCGTCACACATTACAAGGACTGAGCTCCCGTTGCTCCGCCAGGATGTGCGAGGCCCTTCCTGCAGCGGCGAATCATGTGCGGCACTTTCATACGGCACTCGGGCCACGAGGTGGAACTCGTAAAACCCGAAGGTCTCGGCCGGAAGGTTACCAGGGGGTGGAGAATTGTGAGGATTTGGGACGGTCGCGCCGCGCAATGACCGGAGAGGCATCGGTCCTCAATGCGGTGAGTCGCGGGCGGCGAATGGGGATGGGCTGTGTGTGACGCGCTGATCGGGAGGGGAGGCGGAGGCCGCCCGGAGTGAACAGGTCTGTGTTCGGTGACGGGGAAGGGGTGGTATTAGCGCCGCCGTCGCACTCGCACGGTCTGTCGTCCTTGCACCCAATCCCAGATGAGGGTGCCGATGACCAGCGCGGGAAGCGCCAACAGCCAGACATACCAACTTGCCCAGAGCATAGGGTCGTGCATGATCGTGCCTCCAGTGTATTCGGCATCTGGCAGAGCAAGCACCATACCGCCGTTCATTGCTCTGAGGGATTGTCCTACAGTCAGCAAAACCACTTGCTATTCGCATAGATGCAAGGTTGTGGCGGCGATGTTCTCTGTCGCAACGCGCGCCAGGCAAAATTTGCCGTCGCATAAACCTCACAATACGTGACGCCATTCCCACAGGTGCCGGATGGACATAACCGGAGGAGGTCTACGGAGCCGATGCATTGGAGCCGGGATTCGGCCCGTTTATCCCGCCAGCAAGAAGACGAGTTGCGGCAGCCATGGCAGCAGCGCCACGCCGACGCAGATCGAGAGGGCCACAATCGATGTGACGAGGTCTTCGTCCAGGCCCGTGTCGGTTGCAAAAATGACCGCCGTGACGGCGGAAGGCATGGCGGCGATGAGGATCACGATGGCCCGTTCCATGCCCGCAAGGTCGAGCCCATAGGCGACGGCGAATCCGAGGAGTAGTCCGCCGAGCATGCGCATGCCCACGCCCAGCAATGCCAAGGGCCAGGTTCGTCGCACGGCGGAGAAGCTGATGGACAGGCCCAGCACCAGACTTGCCAGGGGTGTTGTGGTGAGGTGGATGGGGATCAGTGTCTCGCGGAGCCAGCCGGGAAGATGAAGTCCGAACAGGGTCAGCAGCAGGCTGAGGCAGAGGGCCCAGAGCGGCGGAGACGACACAAACCGCAGCATGGCTGATCGGGTGGTGGCGCTCTTTGCGCTGTGCCACACCGCCAGCGCATAAATCACCGTGAGTGTGAGCGTCGTTTGTCCCAGATCGAACAGGATCGCCTGCGCCAGTCCCTTGTCTCCCAGGGTTGCGAGAACGACGGGATAGGCGAAATACACGGAGTTGATACAGCCGGTGCCCAGGAGAAATCCCCCTCGTGTGGCGCGCGACAGGTGGAGGAGGCGGGTGACCGGCCAGGAGCAGAGCAACATCGAGAGCGTCACCAGGCAGGCGGCCAACGGCAGCTTCCAGGCCGTGGGGGCAAAGACCATCCGGTCCAGGGACACCAGAATGGTCGCCGGCAGGCTGATCGAGAAGACCACAGAGGCCAGACGCTCCGCATGGAGTTTTCTGAGCAGGCCGGACGACCGGAGCAACGCGCCGAGCAAGAAGATGGCGATGAAGGCCTGGAGGGTGGCGGGCATCGAGGGGAGGGTAACAGAAAACCTCTTCGAATAGGAGGCGCATCAGTCGACTGATTTCTACGTCTTTTTCTATACGCCTGGAAGGCGAGCCTGCTACCATGGCCCATCCCATGACACACTCGCAGAGTTCAGCCGCACCGCGGCAAGCGGCGGTCTTCTTCATCCTTGTCACCGTCGTGCTCGACATGTTGTCGTTCGGGATCATCATTCCCGTGTTGCCGAAACTGGTCGAAGAGTTCCTCGGCGGCGATACCGCGCAGGCTGCGGAGATCTATGGCCTGATGGGCACGTCCTGGGCCTTGATGCAGTTCGTCTGCTCGCCGATTCAAGGCGCGCTGTCCGATCGCTTCGGGCGGCGGCCGGTTGTGCTGTTATCCAACCTGGGCCTCGGTCTCGATTTCATCCTTATGGCACTGGCGCCCAGTCTCGCCTGGCTCTTCGCGGGCCGGGTGATCGCCGGCATCGCATCATCCAGTTTTAGCACGGCCGGCGCCTACATCGTCGACGTGACGTTGCCGGAGAAACGCGCCGCCGCATTCGGCATGATGGGGGCCTCGTTCGGCCTCGGGTTTGTGTTGGGTCCTGCGGTGGGTGGGCTGCTGGGTGCCATCGATCCGCGTTGGCCTTTTTGGGGTGCGGCGGCGACCAGTCTGCTGAATGCCTGTTACGGGTTCTTCGTGCTCCCGGAATCGCTTCCGTTGGAGAAGCGGGCGCCGTTCCGCTGGAAACGGGCCAATCCGGCCGGCGCGTTGATCCTGTTGCGCTCGCATCATGAGCTGTTCGGTCTGGCCACGGTGAACTTCCTGATGAACCTCGCGCACGGAGTATTGCCCAGTGTCGCGGTGTTGTACCTGGGCTATCGATATGGCTGGGGGCCGTCGGCGGTCGGGTTCACGCTTGCGGCGGTCGGGGTCTGTGCCATGATTGTCCAGGGCACGCTGGTGAGACCGATCACGGCGCGGCTGGGGGAGCGGCGCACGTTGATCACCGGGTTGCTGTGCGGGGCCGCCGGGTTTGCGATCTATGGGCTCGCGCCGACGCCACTGATCTATTGTGCAGGCATTCCGGTGATGGCGTTTTGGGGACTTGCCGGTCCTTCGTCGCAAATGTTCATGACGCGCCGTGTCAGTGCGTCCGAGCAGGGGCAATTGCAAGGCGCCATTGCCAGCCTGACCGGCATTGCCGGGTTGATCGGACCCACGCTCTTCACGCAGACGTTTGCTGCGTTTATCGGTCCGCAGGCCGACTGGCATCTGCCTGGTGCGCCCTATCTGTTATCGGCGGCACTGTTGCTGATCGGAGCGGGTATCGCCTGGCGAGCAACGCGAGCAGTCTGATCGACGCGAGCCGTCTGAGCGACGAAAGTCGTCTGACGGGCTACCGGTTTCCGTGCACGGACAATTCGCGCTTGCGGTAGGTCGCCAGGGCATGGGTTTCCGCATCTTGAGATTCCGCGGTGTGCCCCGATTCTCGATAGAGCTCGGCGAGAAGCGACCAGGCCTCAGCCTCGGCGGCGGTATCGTGGATGGTTTGGGCGATGACCAGCGCGCGTTTCCCGAGGGCGACGCGATCGTTCAGGGCGTCCTTCTCGGTATCCAGCCGCGCGAGTCGCAGTTGCATCATGCCTTCGAACGGCAGGTGATGTTCCGTTTCGGCCAGGCTCAGGGCATCCATATAGGCGGTGCGTGCGTCAGTGGTGTGGCCGAGCAGCCAATGGGCATCTCCGAGCGCGACGGTGGCGGTGAACTGTTGGTCCACGTGCCGTCTCGTACGCGCCTCTTCCGCGGCCTGCTGTAACGTGGTCAGCCCCGTGCTGTTCTCGCCGCCCGCGATTTGCAACAACCCCAACTGCACCATCGTGTCGTTCCATCCTCGGGCATTTCGCACGCGCGTAAAGAGGGCGGCGGCCTGGGTGAGGGCGTCGCGCGATTCGTCTTCGAGTCCCAGCTGCGCGGAGACTCGACCGATGGCGAGCAGGGACTCGGCATGGGCAGATCGGTCCGACGCCTTGGCGAACAGCGACACGGCTTCCTTGAGCGCGGTGTGGGCCGGCTGCAGATGGTTCTGGCGTTCATTGATGTGCGCGATCTTCACCAACGTGGTGGCGATGCCCTGGGACTGTTTTTTCTCACGGAATTTGGACAAGGCCAGGTTGTAATACGTCAGCGATTCCGGGAAGTGTTCCTGCTGGTCGTGGATGGTCCCGATGCGAAGGAGCTCATGGCCTGACAGGGTATTGGGAGATGCGGCCGGTGTGGCCGGTTCTGCGGAGAAAGCCCGGTCCGCACCTAAGCCCGAGAGACACCAGAGTAGGAAGAACGAGCAACTGATCACGGTCTGGCGGGTCCGACCTGCCACCGAACAGTGACGTGAGATTGACGTGTGAGGCATGGCCTAAACATGCACGTGCCGATGGCCAAGGTCAAGTCGGTGCGGGCGCTTGCCTCGCCTGTTTCGGAGGGGTAAGATCAATCATCCCGCCAAACAAAGAGGAGGTGCCATGTCTACGACGCGCACAACTCCCAAACGAGCCCGGATCTCCCTCGATCGCAGCATTGAACGTTTGCGCAGGCAGTTGGCCGATCTGGCCGCCTATCTGGGCAGGGGCTTTCCCACCCGTAACCTCGAAGAGTTCGATCGGGACACTGAAGACCTCATCGCAGAATTACTCGGAGACACCTCTGAGCTGCTGGAGGCGTATGAATATGCCGAGTTCGGCGAGGCCGCCGGCCTGGTGAATCTGACGGACGAAGCTCCGGAAAGCGCCGGCGTGGAGAGTCAGCGACAGCGACTGTTGCAACGCAGTCGGGTGCTGGAAAGTTGTATCGCCGAACTTGAAGCCCGCCGCGCCGCTGCCCCGAAATACTCACCAGCCAGTCAGCAGGCGCTCGTCGGTCCTCCGGTCGCCGAACATATGTCGTCCGAGATCCGTAGTTTGTCCCAGGACGCCAGCCTCACGGAGGCTGGGCAAGCCATGGAGCAATGGCAACTCGGCTCGCTGCTACTCACCGATAATCAGGCCTATGTCGGATTCATCACCGATTCAGACCTCGCTCGCGCGGTGGTCGCCAAGGGGGTGAATCCCGCGACGGCGGTCAATGTGTGTATGCGACGGCCGGTGGTGTCGATTGCAGGCGATCGTCCGATGATCGAGGCGGTGCGCATGATGAAGGAGCAGGCGACCAGGCATCTGGCCGTGACGCAGGATGACTCGATCATCGGGGTCATCTCAGTGTCCAATATTCTGCGGTACTACTCGGGCGTAGTGTAATCGGACGAGCAGAGCGAATGGCGGATGGCCGATAGCTGATGGAACACACGGAGCAGGCGGGATTTCTTTCCTAGCCGCTGGAGGTGGAACATGGGGCCAACCAAAGCAATCGTGAAAGGACAGTCGCTCCACGAGGCCGTGAGCGGCAAACTGATACGGGACGGATTTACGAGTCAGCAGGCCATGGAAGATTATGTGCGGCAGCACTATATCGTTTTACCGGTGCGCGACCATGCCGGTCATCCCTGGCAGCTGGACGGAAAGCCTGTTTACTGCCTCCATGGGGTGCAGTATGAAACGGTCGATGATCAAAAGGTCCATCTCGTCCGGTGTCCCGATTGCGGCGGCATGGGTATCCGGGCGGATGAACTCACGGTCGAGTCCGACTGTATCCGCTGTACGGCCTGTGGTCATGAGTTTGATGTGCGGTTGGAGATGATGGAGATGTAGGCGCGGGGGGCTGGTCTGCTCAGCGTCTTTTTTCTCGCGCAACGCGTGAGCTTCAGAAGACGCTCGCAGGGGTAGGGAATGCGCCGGCCAAAAATGCACGCGCAGTGAGGCACCGCAGTCTCTCGAAACGGGTGCAAGAAGAAGTTCGCCGACGAGAAGCAGAACCGGTTATACTCAGCCCCCGCACCTTGTTAAAGGTGGGTGTCGGTCATGAGGCGGGTCATAGAAGAACCGGAAAGGGACGAAGGATATGGCAGGTGCAACGGGGACTCGGCAACGCAAGACAGCAACACAGCAACAGAAGAAGGCGCCTGCGAAAATGTCCAAGAAGGCTCGTGTTCAGGAGCCGTCCGGTGCGGTGATCGTGCTGTCCGGAGCCACGCCGCTTCGCCGGCAAAAGGCGGCGGAGGTGTTGGCTGAAGAACTGCAGTTGCATCTGGCCAGCGTGGATCTGTCGGCAGTCGTCAGTAAACATGCGGGCGAGACGGAGAAAAATGTGAACCGCGTGTTCGACATGGCCAACCGTCATGGATCGATCCTCTTTTTCGATGAGGCGGACGCGCTGTTCAGCAAGCGCTCCCAGGTGCAGGATGCTCATGATCGGTATGCTAATGCCGAGGTGTCTCATCTCCTGCAATGCATCGAGAAGCACCAGGGCCTTGTCATCCTCACGACCAATGGAAAGAGCCGCATTGAGGAAGCCTTCTCGCCCGAAAAGCCGGTGATTGTGCTGGGCGGTGCCCCAAAGAAAAGGGGTGGAGCTCCAAAGGAAAAGGCTGCTGCCAAGGCAACGCCCAAGCCCAAGTCGAAATCCACGCCAAAGCCCGCGCCCAAGAAGAAGGTGACGAAAAAGAAGTGAGGCGGAGCTGATCAGGTTTGTGCGTGACGGGCCTGAGCAGGTCAGGCCGGTGGATATGCGCCTGCGGCTGGGGAATTACGACATTGATGCGATCAGCGCCACTTTCGCGGCGCGATCCAGTGATTTGATGGCGGCTTCACGTTGGAGCGCGGCCCCCTTGCTGTCGAGCGCTTCGGTGTACCGCACCGTGAACGGCCCACGGTGCTTCGTGTATTTCGCTCCCTTCCCGTTTGCATGAGCCTTCATGCGCCGCTCCAAATCATTTGTGATCCCGGTGTACAGGCTGCCGTCGGTGCACTCGAGGATATAGACAATCCAAGTCATGTGGTGTGGAGCCGACATTTTTTTGTGCGTGGGTACCCGCGCGGAGCGAAGGTTCTTCGCCCGGATGCCCAATGATAGCGAAAAGGATTGAGAGACGCGACTATTTGAGGATGGTGTAGGGGAAGTCCAACACCAGACTTGAGAGTATGGCTGCTAGAACGAGGGCTGAGGCCAGTGCCACGACCAGGAACTTTCGATCTTTGCGCACCGAATCGTGGAATCGATATCTGTGAGATCTGCGTAGAGAATGAGTGGTCATGATCGTTTCGTCTGTCGTGGGCGGTTCCCGTCGCATACAGTCGCTGTGCCTGCAGCCTGTCACGTGACTGGAGCACTATGCGTGGTTGATTCCCGGAGAGGAATAGGGATTTTCCTGAAAGGACGGGGAAATATTACTGTGGTGGGTCTATTGAGAGGTATTCCGCGCTCTGCATACTCGGACCATGCAGCCCTTCAGTTTCGAGCTGAGTCCCTGGGTGCTGCGGGTCATCAATCCCTTCCTGATTGACAGTTCCGGCATCGGCCACGTAGCGTGCCCGGTCATGTCCGATGTCACGATGATCGACCGCGAACTCGCTGCGGCAGCGATGGCCTGGAAGAACGGCAATGAAGGCAAGGCGCGGGTCTGTGCGCGACGGGCGGTGGCGTCGGCCGCCGAAGCCTGGTTGGCGCGGTTTCCCGAACGACTCTGGTGCGGTGATGCCATGGAGCATTTGCGCCGGATTCAGCAGCATGAGGCCTTCCCTTTGGCGGTCCGGCAGGCAGCAGAGCGACTGAGCACCGCCGTCACCAGGCGGCATGAAGCCCCCTTCACCAACGATCCGATCAGCGATGCCAACCTGATCATCGGGCATTTGACCGCTGCCTCGTGACCGGTCCATCGCGGCCTGGTCTCAATTGCCTCCCACGCGCCGGCTATTCTTTGACGTAATGCACGCGCACCGTCTGGATCTGCCCCGCTCCGTTGACCGTCATCATTTCCGCCGCCAGTAATCCGTTGACGCTACGGTAGTACAGCAACAGGCTGTCGACCCCTGGCAGCGTGCGTATTAATTCAAAGTGCAGGTTCGGGTAGGCGTCGAGTCCTTTTCGAAAATACGCCCGTAATGGGTCTCGCCCATGGATGGTGCCGGACGGCTCACCGGATAGCGCCGGCACGAACGGGCTGGTAAACTCCACGTCCGTTGCATAATGGCGCACAATGGCATCCAGATCGTGCCGGTTCCAGGCGTCGATCCAGGCTTGAGCCAGACTGTCGGCCCGTTGTTCGTTCATATCGATCTGACCTTTCCTGCAAGTATGATGTGCGGAGCCTGGGCAATGCGGGTGAGATAAACAAGGGGCCGTAAGGCTTGTAGAAGGATAACGCGGCTCGTTTCGGTTGGGTTGGAGTCGCGAGACATAGCATGACTCCATTCCTGGCGCAATCGCGAGCACCATCACACACAGGTCTTACACTGATCGCCCTCTTCAAGCTGGCCAAGGGGATGGTCTTGCTGCTTGTCGGCGCGGCGCTGATTCGGCTGGTGGATCCCGAGATCGCGACATTTTTGGCTCCGGCGATGGATGCGTTGCATTTGCACGGGCATTCCCGCCTGGTGCATGCGCTGCTGCTGAAGATCCCCGTTGTTTCGTCTCACACCCTGCTGCTCATGGCCTATGCCAGTCTGTTGTACTCCGTCCTTTTGCTCGTCGAAGGGTGCGGTCTGTGGCTTGAAGCCTCGTGGGCGGGATACATGACCGTCATCTCCAGCAGTGTGTTCCTGCCCGTTGAATTCTACGAAGTGATACGACAAGTCTCAGTGCTGCATGTGGCGATGCTCTTCCTCAATGTTGCCATCGTGGGGTATCTGGTGCGGCAACTCGGAGAGCGGACGCTCCGATGAACGACGGGAAGCCGGCGTACGGGGGCGATGCTGCGGTCGGTATCAGTGGTCGGGCTCACGGAGGGTGGCGAGGTAGGCGACGAGGTTGCGGATACTTCGTCCCGGAGGAGTGTCTTGGGGTACATGGATGTGCGTGCTGAGCTGCGGGGGTAAGCGGTCTCTGTGGCCGTCGACGCCGTGGCAGGTGGAGGAGAGTCATGGTGCTTCGTGCGGGGGACTGGTCACGCGATTCAGGATCCCGGTACAATGCGCAAGAGTGAGGGACACACGATGTACACGGCGATGAATATGACAGACCACCGTCACTGCGCCGCTCTGTCGGGCTGTTTTCGCGGCAAACTCTGTGAGCAGCTCATGAACAGGCCTGGGCGTGCCGTGGGCAAGGGCGAACTCGTCTACGGCCTTGGTGATTCGGCTCAGAGTGTCTTCTTCCTTCGGCGAGGATTTGTGAAGTTGACTTCTCTGACCGAGGATGGCCGTGAATTGATTCTCCGCCTGCATCAAACCGGAGAGGTGTTCGGCGAGCTCTGTCATTGCACCGGGGAGCGTCGCGAACGGGCCGTGGCGATGGAAGACAGCGAGATCGTCGAATTGAACTTCGATGAATTTGTGGCGCATCTGCAGAACAATCGTCCCGCCTTCCTACTGTTTCTCTCCAACGTCGCGCAGCAGCTGTCGGCGGCCTATGACCAGATCCAGACCCTCTCATTCAGCAGCACCATGGAGCGATTAGTGCGGACGCTGGGTCGGCTGGCCGATGAATTCGGCGAGCCGGACGGCGAATGGGTGCGACTCACGCATTATTTCCGGCAGGACGATCTGGCGCAGATGATCGGTGCGCGCCGGGAAGTGGTCTCGACCCTCCTCAACCAGTTGCGCGAGCGGGGCTTGATCAATTACGCGCGGAAGGACGGGTTGCTGTTGCATCGTGTCGGTCTCGACGGATTTTTGAGTGCTGCGGAAAAGATGCCTGCCAATCTCAGCGATTCCGGCTTCTAGGCCAACAATTCTTCCCGCAATGTTATCCCGCTAACTGACAGGCTTGCCCCCGTTCTCTATCCTTGCCTATCGATGCTACGGCCGGTGTCGGTTGATCCGGCCGTGCTATTACTATTTTCCAAAGGAGAGTGATCATGCAGAAGCTGGTTCGAGCGTTGCCTGTGTTCCTGTTGGCCCTATCTCCGATTGCCTGTGCCCATTCGACTGATTCGCCTGCCGCAACGGTGTCTCCGTCGGCGACGGCGCACCCGGCCAAGGTGGCGGAGACCAAGGCCGTGCTTCGGGATCTCTGGCTCGGCCATATCCTGTCCATTCGCAATGTGGCCGTGGCGACGATGGATAAAAATGCGCCTGCACGGAGCGCCGCCGAAGCGGGTGTGGTCGCCAACGCCGAGCAGATTGCCCGGTCGATCGAGCCGTTCTATGGCAAGGCGGCATCCGACAAGCTTTTTACGCTGTTGGCCGGTCACTATGGCGCCATTCGTGATCATTTGGATGCGACCGTGGCAGGCTCGGCGAGCCAGCAGGAGGCGGCCGTGAAGGCTCTCACCGCGAATGCGGCAGAGATTTCGACGTTCCTCAGCGGTGCCAATCCGAATTTGCCGAAGGATACGTTGATGGGACTACTCATGGCCCATGCCGCGCATCATCTGACGCAGTTTCAGCAGTTGAAAGACGGAGACTATGTCCACGAGGCGGAGACCTGGACTGGCATGAAGCAACACATCTATGTGGTGTCCGATGCGCTGACTCAGGCGTTGGCGGCGCAATTCCCTGCGAAGTTTTAGCAGGTTTCGGGTAGGTACGTAGCATCTCCTGACAGAGCCGACTCTCACGGCTCATGCTTTCGGAGGCCGGGCCCAGCAGCCGGAGAGCGAATGTTCTGCTCCCCGGCTGCGCTCGACACAATTGTTGCCGGGTATCAGGCCTGTTGCGGCCTGTCTCATCTTGTCGCTCCCGCACTCATCCTCGGGTTGGACGTTTCCATCATCCTGGCCTCTTCTCAATGATACGTACTAATGGTTTTCATGGCGTGCCGTTCTGTGACGGGAATGTCGTCTGAGTGTGCGCCACGTATCGAGCGTATTCCGCCTTCCACCGCGGCACACTTTTTCTTGAAAATGGTGCGGCGACTTGCCTAGAGTGCACTGGTCAAGAATATTTTACTATCAGAGGAGGGGTAGTATGCGTAGGATTCGTGAGCAGTGTGTGTTCGGTGGGGCAGTGGTGCTGAGCGTCTTGTTGAGCCTGGCCCCCGCGCTCTCTCAGGCCGCCGAGTGGGTTCATGAGGGCATGGCCGAAGAGGGGAAGTTCACGGCAGGGTTTCGTGTGGGCCCGAGCTTCATGACGCAGAGTGCCGGGGTGTCGACGGTTGGTCCGGCGCTGAATTTTCAAGGCATGTTCGGGCTGAACAAGTGGTTTCGTCTCGGTATGATGTTGGAGTGGGAAAATCATGGGATTGATTCGCCACAAAACGGCTCCCTCAATACCATTACGCTTCTCCCGGTGAATCTGGAGTATCGGCCCGGGCATTTCGGTAACTTCATCCCGTATTTCACCACCGGTCTTGGCGTGAATATCAATACGAAGGATGTTCGAGATACGTTTGCCTGGCGAATCGGTGGCGGTATCGATTACGCGTTGACCAACCTCGTCCAGGATGCGCCGAAGGGCCTCATGTTGAATATGGAGGCGGCCTGGAAGCGCAATCACCCCGAGAGTGACGGGTCCGCCATGGGCCTGATTTTCGGTGTGCGCCATACCTTCTAACTCAGTCCTCGAATTTTCGCGCGAGTCCTCGCGCGGGAATCGCGCTATCCGTGGGCAGCCAGTAACGGTTCAGCCGTTACTGGCTGCCGTCGCGGCTGCCACCTGATTCCTTCAACCGCTTCTTCGAGCGATCAAGCCTGCGAAGCTCGCAGCCTGCCGATGAACCTGCGTACATTTTTCTGAAATGGCGGTCGGGTATGTGAGGGCGGTAAGAAGGCCTCCGGCTGGTTGTTGCCTGTGCCGCGTGCGCGGGAGGGCTGAGCGGTGGGCGATGGATGTGGTTCGTCCGGATGGTCGCGCAGGCACGTGGCGGTGCGGGAATCTTCCCGCGATCAGCCGCCGGCGGAATCGTGTCGAAGATATTCGCGGAGGAGGTCCCGCCAGGTGATGATGCCTTCAAGATGCCTGTCCGTGGTGACGACGGGGAGGCAGGACACGCGATGCTCCAGCAGGAGTCGTGCGGCGGCTTCCACGGTCGTGTCGGCGGTGACCGTGATGAGTGTCCGGCTCATGATTTGATGGGCGCGTTTGTTGAGCGTCGCCCGGTCGCGATCGGTTTCGGACAGCTTCCCGATGTTCGGGCTCACAGCCTTCAGCAGGTCGCGATCTGAAATGATGCCGAGGAGTGTCGGGCCCTGCACGACCAGCAGGTGGTGGAAATGATGTTCATTGAAGAGCTCACGGGCTCGAGCAAGGGAATCGTCCATGGTCACGGTCACGGTTCGTGTCGACATGATAGTGCGAACTGTCGGTGGTGCGATGGTGCCGGGGAGGACCATCGGGGAAGGCATTGTCGGGGAATCGTCGGGACCTGGTTGGGACATGGACGGATCTCGTGGGCAGCAATGGAATGTGCGCAACGGTCTGCGTTCCTGTGCTGGTTACCATATCGGTCGCGGGGCGACCATTCTTAAGAGATTGGAGCGACTTGCGTGGAAGGGGTGGGGCGGGGGCTGATAGATCAAGTCGAATGGCCGATCGCGACTGACTATTGATCGGTTGGGGCTGACCGTGGCGCCCGTTTCTTGCTGAGTGAAAGGCGGTATGGCCTCTGATGTGGCTCCGCAGGAGCGGCAGTTTCTGAGGGTTCGCTCTGATGGAGAGAGCGGCCTGTCATCGATGCGGGAGCCGGCCACAGAGTCTCTGCTGTTTCATTTGGCCCCGATGTGTTATACACTGTCGGTTTCTCTCGCCGATTAGACATGTTTCATTGCAGTGTGCCGCAGAATCAATCCAGACCTTCGCGGATCGTACGATCAACAGACCGTCAGTTCCGAGAAGATTCACAGGGGGAATGAACTAGGATGAGCAAGAAGGAAATCGATGCAGCGCGACGACTGATGAGCCTGATGTTCAAGGCGCATCCTTGGCACGGGGTGTCCATGGGCGAGCATGCGCCTGAATTGGTAACGGCCTATATCGAAATTGTGCCGACCGATACGGTGAAGTATGAAGTGGACAAGGCCAGCGGGTTTCTCAAGGTCGACCGTCCGCAGCGATTCTCCAACTACTGTCCGTCCTATTACGGGCTGATTCCGCAAACCTATTGCGGCGAGCGCGTGGCGAAACTGTTCGGCGCGCGGGCCGGCCGACCGGATATGGTCGGAGACGGCGATCCGCTTGATATCTGCGTGTTGACCGAGAAGACGATTCCGCACAGCGACATCCTCCTCACGGCCCGGCCCATCGGCGGGTTCAGCATGGCGGACGGCGGCGAGGCGGACGACAAGATCATCGCGGTCATGCGGGACGACGCCGTGTACGGAACGTTTACCGATCTCAAAGATTGTCCGGAGACACTCCTGGATCGCCTGCACCATTATTTCCTGACCTACAAACACGCCCCCGGATCGACGCAGCACAAGGTTGAGATCACGAGCATGTACGGCCGCGATGAGGCCATGAAAGTCATTCACGCCAGTCACGACGACTACAAACAGAAATTCCCTGAGTTGGAATTCATGTGGCCCGCCGGCATGAACAGCTAGTACTACCAAGAAAGGTTTATCCCCCCCTCATGAAACACACCACGACGCATTCGCAGACGGAGCCGGCGGCCAAGGGATTTTCTCCCGGGTTTGCCGCGCTCGGATTAGAAGCCTCGCTGTTGACCACCCTGGAGGCCTTGGGCTACGAAGAGCCCACCCCGATTCAGCGTGAAGCCATCCCTCCGCTCCTGGAGGGACGCGATCTGCTGGGCCAGGCCGCCACGGGAACCGGAAAGACGGCGGCGTTTGCGTTGCCCCTTTTGCAGCGGATCGCCCATGGCCCACGACAACGTCCTACCGCCTTGGTGCTGGTGCCGACTCGGGAGCTCGCCGTTCAGGTGAGTGAGGCCGTGCAGCGGTACGGCAAGGAATTGCGGATCAGCGTGCTCGCCTTGTACGGCGGTCAAGCGATGGGACCTCAGCTGCAGGCTCTCCGGCGCGGGGTGGAAGTCATCGTGGCGACGCCGGGTCGAGCCTTGGATCACTTGCGCCGCAAGACGTTGAAGCTGGCGGATTTACAAGTCGTGGTGCTCGATGAGGCGGACGAGATGCTCGACATGGGGTTCGCCGACGACCTCGATGCCATTCTCGAACAGACTCCTGCGACCAAGCAGACCGCGTTGTTTTCTGCGACCATGCCGCCGAGGATTGCGTCTATCGCGCGCCGACACTTGAAGAATCCGGTGGATGTGACGATTGCGCGTGAGCCGGTGAAAGCGGGCGCTGCCCCGCGTGTGCAGCAAACGGCCTATGTGGTGGCGCGACAGCATAAGGTGTCCGCGCTGGCTCGCGTGTTGGATATTGCGACGCCCAAGTCGGCGCTCGTTTTTTGCCGGACGCGGTTGGAAGTGGATGAAGTGACGGCGGCGCTGAATGGTCGCGGCTATCGGGCCGAGGCGATCCATGGCGGCATGAGCCAGGTGCAACGGGATCGCGTGATGCAAGCGTTTCGCTCAGGGCAAACCGAACTGCTCGTGGCGACCGACGTGGCCGCGCGCGGGTTGGATATCCCCTCCGTCTCCCACGTGATTAACTACGACCTGCCCTCGTCGTTGGAAGTCTATGTCCATCGGATCGGGCGAACGGGACGGGCGGGGCGCGAAGGCGCGGCAATGACTATCATCGAGCCACGGGAACACCGGTTATTGCGCGCGGTCGAACAGCATACCAAAGCGAAAATCACGGTCGCGGCCGTGCCGTCCCTCGGCGATTTGCTGGCGAAGCGGCTGGAGCGGACCAAGACCTCCATCCAAGAAACCTTGGAGGCCGGCGAGTTGGAGGATTTTCGTCGTGTCGTGGACGCGCTGTCTGCGTCGGCAGAGCCGGCGGATATTGCGGCGGCGGCCATCAAGCTGGTCTATCGATCCCATGGCGGTGAGCGGGCGGAAGAAGAAATCCCGGCAGTCTCGACCAGGGCGCCCGAGCCCTATCGGCCGTCACGTCCAGCATACGGGTCCGCTCCCCAACAAGGGGACCGTGCGCGTGCGCCACGAGGTGGACCTGCTCGCGGTGGTCGGGCGGCCGGAACCGTACGTGTGTATGTCGGAGCCGGTCGTGCGGCGGGGATCAGGCCGGGAGATCTCGTCGGAGCCATTGCCAACGAAGCGGGTGTGCCGTCGCGCATGATCGGAGCGATCGAGGTCGAAGAGCGATTCTCCCTGGTGGATGTACAGGAAGAAGCCGCCCGGCAGATTATCGAGGCTCTCGGACGGACACGCATCAAAGGGCAAAAAGTCGCCGTGAGGTTATTCAGAGACTAAGCCGCAAGGTGAGCCGGCTGTCACGACCGGCTCACCACTTCAGCCTCCGGAGGGGATCCTCTGTCAACCGTTCCCGCCGTCGAGTCCAGTCGGTTTGTCCCCCGCGCAGGCTGGGCCATCGCCACCGTTTCAGCTCGGCATCTTCCTGCATGGCTCTTGTTGCTTGGTCGATTTTGCGATACCATCCCGTTAGACATGATGCGTCTCACCCAGACCGTGTCGGCCGCCTCGCGATCGTGAGGGAGTGCCGGCAGAGTGTGCGTCACACCTCATTCCCAGACCAGTGACAGGCGGATAGTCTCTGTGGTGCCTCGCTTCGTCGAGCCATTGCGGGGAGAGTCTGGTGGCGTATGACCTTGGGTAGTGAGCCAAGGGGATGGCGCAGGAGTGAGAGTCCGTTCCAATGATATCAGGCGATGGAGAGGAACCGTGTTGAGATGGCCGTGACGCTCGCCCCATGGAAAGCTGTGTTGCGGGACTGGCAGACGAGGGCGGTGGCCGACGTGTTGGCGCAGCCGCGCGAGGACTATCTCGTCACCGCGACGCCCGCTGCCGGAAAGACGCGTTTTGCGCTCCGGATCGCCCATCAATATCTGGCCGACCGGGCTGCGAGCCGTGTGTTGGTGATCTGCCCGACGAACCATCTTCGAACACAGTGGGCTTCCGCGGCGGGGCAGGTCGGCATTCAACTCGATCCGGCGTTGTCGAATGAACAGGCCTGCGAGGCCCGCGACTATCACGGTGCGGTCGTGACCTATCAGCAAGTCTGTCTGGCGCCTGAAGTGTTCCGGCGCGCCTGCCGCAGTCGCAAAACGCTGGTCATCCTCGACGAGTTGCACCATGCCGGTGACGGCAAAGATTGGGGCAAGGCGCTGCGCGAATCTTTCGGCGAAGCGGTCTTTCGCCTCGCACTGTCCGGCACGCCCTTCCGTTCGGATAACAATCCGATCCCATACGTGCGGTATGAGCAGGGTGAAAGCCAGGCCGATTTCACCTATGGGTACTCCCATTCGATTCGTGACGGGGTTTGCCGTCCGATTCTGTTCCCGAGCTACGAAGGCGAATTGACCTGGTTGTCGGATGGGCGTGAGCATCGGGCCACCTTCGAAGACGGGCTCACCTTCGAGCGTCAGCGGGAGCGACTCAAGACGGCGCTGCTTCAGGAGACGTGGCTCGGGCCTGTCTTGAGCGATGCCCATGCTGAGTTGCAGCGGTTGCGCAAACAGGAGCAGGCGGATGCGGGCGGGTTGATCGTGACCATGAATCAGGATCACGCGCGGCAGGTGGCGGACCTGGTTCTGAAGCTCACGGGCACACGCGCGTTGGTGGCCGTCTCCGACGACCCCGCTGCCTCGAAAACTATCGAAACGTTTGCGCACCATAAGACTCAACAATGGCTGGTGGCGGTAAATATGGTGAGCGAAGGCGTCGATATTCCGCGCCTGCGGGTCGGTGTGTATGCGACCAACGTGTTGACCGAGATGTATTTCCGTCAGGTCGTCGGCCGGTTCGTGCGGATGCAGGATAAGGTGCCGAAACCGCAACGGGCCTGGCTTTATCTGCCGAAAGACGCGACGCTGGTACATTATGCCAAACGCATCAAGGTCGAGCGCGATCACGTTCTTGAAGAGATCATGCCGTCCGTGCAACGGACATTGTTCGGCACGGCGGCCACTTCCCTGAAAGAATATATCCCGCTGAACGGCGTGGCGCGGCTCGATGCGTTGATCGGCGCGGACGAGGGCGATCCGGCCGGTGAAGGTAAGGGACAGCCGGAATTGGCGGTCGCGTTGCACGACCAGAAAAACATCTTGCGGGACAAACATCGCTCGCTGGTCGGGGCGGTGGCGCGGAAGTGCGGCATGGATCATCGGCAGCTCAATGCGGAACTGATCAAGCGCACCGGCGGCCGGGTCGATCAGGCGACCATTCCGCAATTAGAGCGGCGGATCGCCCTGCTGGAGAAATGGCGGGATTCCGGCTTCGACAAGAAGCGCTGAGCGGCTGAAGTGTGGTAATGATGACAGACTCGATCGGTGAGTGACGGGGTCGTTGAATATTGATGTGAGAGGAAGGCAATCATGGCTGGGAAACAAGTGAAGCGGCGCCCGCGCGCGGCCGCTAAGAAGATGACGAAGCAGGCGGTGAAGAAATCAGAGACCAAGAAAGCAGCGCCGGCCCGCCGAGCAAAGGCCACTCGCGCGAAGCGGCCGTCGGTGGCGGTGGTCGTCCTGTCCGGTTCCACTCCGCTTCGTCGGAACAAGGCGGCGGAATTGGTGGCGGAGGAACTGCAATTGGATTTAGCGAAGGTGAATCTCTCTTCCGTCGTGAGCCGTCGAGTCGGCGAAACCGAGAAAAACATCAACCGGGTGTTCGATGAGGCGGAACGGAGTGGATCAATTCTCTTCTTTGACGGGGCTGATGCGCTGTTCGCTACAGGCCGGGCGGGCAAAGATGGCGCCGGTCCCACTACCGCCGCCGGAGCGGCTCATCTGTTGCAGCGCATCGAGGATCATAACGGCTTGGTCATTTTGACGACCAACGGAAAAAGCCGGATCGATCAAGCCTTGTCGCGGCAAGCGAAGGTGTCCGTCATGGTGGGGATCAAGCAGAAGCGGAAAAAGAAGACCGCCTGACGAGTCGTTCTCCCCAAGGGTCGTTCGAGAAGCGATGGCCTGAACATAGGATGCTCAAAAAGGCTGTTCAGCAAGGCCGCAGCGAGTGAGGGCCCGCAGGCGTACCCTCAGGGGTACGTGGAGGGGACGAGCGATGCGAGAACGCGGCTGACAGACTTTTTCAGCATTCTGTGAGGATTATTCCGTTTCTTCGCTCGCCTCCAAACACTTGGTGCACTGTTCCAGATCGGGCACGCCATGCGCGCTGCAGAAGTGCCGATGGCAGAGGCCGCAGAGCATAAAGGTCATCTTGATGCGGTCTTCCGCTTCGCAGTAGTAACAGTTTTTTGCAGTTCTTGCCTTCGGCATGGTCCTTCTCCTCAACACGTGTGTCGGTTCAATTGCCAGTCATCGATTGAGTGCGCTTCGCCGTTCCATGCCGAGAGTCGGCCATGAAGGCGGCAAGACCTGAAATCATGACAGGAGGCGGGCAGCGCACCTGGGCCGAACTAGCCTGAGGCGCTAAGGGCAGCGAGAGGTGTGATCGTGCTCGCGTTCACCATGTTATGTGGCGTCCAAGCACTGGTCTGAAATGCCGACTCGTTATAACACATTTTAAGGGTTGTGGTGTCGCTCAGAAATTTGTGCGAGGCGACGAGGTGAAGTGTCAGGCCGGAGCCCCTGTCGGTCTGATTGTTGTAGCGCACGGCGAATGGCATCCGTCGTCCACGACACATTGCCGAGGTCATGGTACACCCGGAATTTCTCAGGGACAAAGGCCACAATGAAACAGATGCCTCGATCGCGAAGGGGCTCAGGAGGGCACGATTTCAGGCGAATTCTTAGCCTTCTGTGCCGGTCACTTCTTCCCGCAACAGAAACTTGATGGACGGGTTCGATTTGATGCAATAGGCCAGCAGGTGTTCGGTGGTAAACAGCATGACGCCGCGGCCTTGTTGATCGACGAGGCGGATGGTATCGGACGGCCAATAGACAGCCGAAATCGTCGCGGGATCGCCGACAATCCAGCGGGCCAGGGCATGAGGCAGACGTTCGACGGATGTCTTTACCCCATACTCGTTTTCCAGGCGAGACATGACGACGTCGAATTGCAGTTCCCCGACTGCCGCCAGCACCGGTTCGCGGCGCACGTGGTCGGGTGAATAGAAAATCTGCATGACCCCTTCTTCTTCCAGCTGCTTGAGCCCCTTCTGAAACTGTTTATGCTTGGAGATGTCCTGCGTCCGCAAGAGGCCGAAACATTCCGGTGCAAAGTGTGGGATGGGATCGAAGGTCAGTGCGGGGTCGGAGGTCAGGGTGTCTCCGATCGTGAACAAGCCAGGGTTCACCAACCCAACCACATCACCTGGGTAGGCTTCGTCGATCGTCTCCCGGTCGCGGCCAAAGAGGCGATGGGGGCGCGTCATCCGGATCTTGCGGCCCAGTCTGGCGTGATGCACCATCATGTCCTTCTCGAAGCGTCCTGAGCAGATGCGGAGGAAGGCCATGCGGTCGCGATGCTGCGGGTCCATGTTTGCCTGAATCTTGAACACGAAGCCGGAAAAGGCTTCGTCGGTCGGTTGTATCAGTCCCTGGGTGGTTTGGCGGGGGCCGGGAGGCGGTGCGAGTTTGGTGAACGCGTCGAGGAACGGCCCGACGCCGAAGTTGGTCAACGCGCTGCCGAAGAACACCGGCGTGAGTTCGCCGGCGAGGAACCGCTCCCGATCGAAGGAGGTGCCTGCGCCCGTCAAGAGCCCGATCTCTTCCTGCAGCGGGCCGTAGGCATCGCCGAGGGTTTCCGCCAGTTTCGGATTGGGGAAGGCCTCGACCGTCATCGGGGCTCGTCGTTGATTGTGCGCCGTGCGCTGGAAGAACAGCACCTGGCGGTGCTGGAAGTCGTACACACCTTGAAAGCCGGAGCCTTCCCCGATCGGCCAATTGAAGGGCACCGCCGTCATCCCCAAGGTCCGTTCGATCTCATCCAACAGGTCGAACGGGTGGCGGCCAGGCTGGTCCATCTTGTTGATGAAGGTCAGGATCGGAATGCCGCGTTTGCGGCAGACGGCGAAGAGTTTCTTGGTCTGCGGCTCGATACCCTTGGCGCCGTCCAGCACCATGACGGCGCTGTCCACGGCCATGAGTGTGCGATAGGTGTCTTCGCTGAAATCCTGGTGCCCCGGCGTATCGAGCAGGTTGACCCGCGCGCCCTGATAATCGAACTGCAGCATGGTGGAGGTGATCGAAATGCCGCGCGCCTGCTCCAATTCCATCCAGTCGGACTTGGCTTGACGCTGGCTAGAGCGTGCCTGCACCGCGCCGGCCAGGTGCACTGCGCCGGCATAGAGCAGCAGCTTTTCAGTCAGTGTGGTTTTTCCGGCGTCCGGATGGGAAATGATGGCGAATGTGCGTCGTCGCGATACTTCGCGCCGCAGTTCATCGGCTGCGGAATTCTCAACCGGCAGAGACATGGTTTTTCTCGTCGTGGTTAGGAGGCTGCCAGCGGGGCAGGGATAAGGCCCCGCCTGGTGTCGCTGGATGGTACCGCTTCCTTTTATCAGTCGGAGCGGGGTGGGGGCAAGGAGGGGAAGTCGGGATGGGGGGCTAGGTGATCTCCTGTGCTCGCGCAACGCGCGGCCTGGGAAGGCCCTCGTTGGACGGCGCGCAGTAGGAGATCACCCAGCCCCCATCCCTAGGGAGAATGGAAACTGAGAAGATGGGGAACGCGCACGATCGGAATGTGCTCGTCCTATGCGCGCAGTGAGAGCCGCTCACCTCCCTCCCCTTGGATTTGAATGAACGAGGGGGCGTTGGACGCGCGCAGTTTGGGGACCACTAGGCTGCCCGCCCTGGGTGATGGGGGCCCAGAGGGAAGCCCAATGGGGTACTGGTCACGTTTTGCGAGACAGGGGGATCTCGACAAGGGAGCGCAAGGTTTGGCCGGCGAGTGCCTGTTCGATGGCCGTATCGCGTCGACATAGCATCTCCTGGACGCCGTCGTCCGTACCCAGCGAGATCGTCGCATCGGCGGCACGTCCTTTGTGGATGGCATCCAGGACCTCTTTGATGGAAACCAACTCGGGCGGCTTGGTGAGACTGATCCCTTCGGGCTTGGCCATGAGGCCGAGCAGTTCAGTGTCCACCAGATGCCGTACCTGTTCTGCCACGAGCGAGACGGGGAGGTGTAACTCGACGGCCAGGTCGTCTGTAGGCATCGGTCCCTCGCCCTTCAGATACTGTCGAGTCAGGACTACCAGCAGGCTCAGAGCCAACCGCTCCCGAAATGCCTGGGTGCCTTGCTGCCAGAGCAAACGCGACACATAGGCGGTGGGATATTGATGAAAAAACGAGAATTGCGCGCCGATCAGCACGATCAGCCATCCCACATAGAGCCAGAGCAAAAATAGAACCAGCACCGCAAAGCCGGAATAGATGGCGCTGTATTGGGCCGACTGAGCCACGAACATTGCGAATGCTTCTCCTGCAAGGCCCCATAAGACGGCTGCGGTGATCCCGCCGACCAGCGCGGAGTCGAATCGCACCTGTGTGTGGGGGATGAACTTATACAGAAAGGTGAAGAGTCCGCTCAAAATGACAAAGGGCAACAATTGGCCGGCCAGGAGCATCAGATACCCGAATGGTTGGATGTCCAACACACGCTGCACAAGGGTATTACTATGAACGGAGGCGAGCAGGCCGAACGCGGTCACCACCAGCAACGGACCGACCAGTACGGCGCTCAAATAATCGGCAAACTTCCGTCCCCACGATCGTCCTTCCCGTACCAGCCAAATGGCATTGAGCGCCTCCTCGATTTTGTCGATGAGCGAATAGGTCGTGTAGAACAGCCCCGCGACGCCGACGATGCCCAACACGCCAATCTTGAGGTTGTCCACAAAGCCGATGATCGTGCGCGTGATTTCCTGGCCGTTCGGGCCCAGCGGTTCCAGTGCCTGGGCCAGGACCGGTTCAATCTGCTGATGGACCCCGAAGGCTTTTAAGACCGAAAACATGACGGCAAGAAAGGGAACCAGGGAGAGGAGCGTGGTGTACACCAATCCGGTGGCCCGGGCATCAAGCAGTCGATGGCGAAATTCCAGTGCCACGGCGATCGCCAGCCGTAATGCATGAATGCCGATGCGCTGGAGCGTGGGCACAGACGCGGAATCAATGGTCCACAGGTCCTGCTTGAAGAACTGTGAGATGTGAGCCAGTTTCGTCATGGGGTATCAGGTACCTCGAGAAGCACACTGTACCGCGAATCACCGTGACTGTGCACCATTCACTGCCCAGGGACACTGCACAGGGATTAGTAACGTGTGCACCTGGTCGACTGGGTTGGGTCAATGCCACTGTGCCGCGCGGGCATTATGGCGGGACGCCCCCAATATCGTTTTACGATTTTCCCCGTGGACTCATCACTTATGCACAGGTGGCAATCCCATGGAGCCAGGGGCGTAGCTTGGCATATAATCTTGCTGCGCATCTCGCTGAGTAAGTAGAGTTTGCCGCCTGATGGTATTTTCATGGGGCCTATATGAATGTAGATGACATCATTAGTTATGGAGAACTGGTCGGCGCTGAGAAATTGATGCTTCAGAAGGGAATGAATTTTGGAGCGGGAAAGGACTATTCCATCTTACTCATGTCTCAACGCGCGAATGCTCCGTATCGAGATGTAGTTGATGAAGCTACAGGAATACTTGTGTATGAGGGCCATGATCAGCCACGGACAAAAGATTGTCCTAATCCCAAAGAGGTTGATCAACCGATCACAACACCAAAGGGGACTTGGACGGAAAATGGCCGATTCTTTAAGGCAGCCATGGATTTTCAGCGCGGGCTGAAAGAAAAGGCAGAGCTGGTGAAAGTATACGAAAAAATTGCCGTCGGGGTATGGTGCTACAAGGGTTTCTTTGAGCTGTTCGACGCACACTTTACGTTGCGGGAGGAAAAGAGAAAAGTGTTCCAGTTCTTCCTCAAGCCTGTCGAAAAGAAATCTTTTGGCCGAATCATGGAACTTCCACCCAAACGGCTGATTCCGACCCATGTGAAAGTTGAAGTCTGGAAACGAGATCAAGGTAAGTGTGTCCAATGTGGTTTCCAAAAGAATCTCCATTACGATCACGACATCCCCTATTCAAAGGGCGGAAGCAGCCTATCTGCGCAGAACGTTCGAATCCTGTGCGCCAAATGCAACCTTGAAAAATCTGACAAGATTATGAGTGTCTTGCCGTGGCTCTATGCATTAACAAGTTCCATTGTGGAGATTGGGCAGCATCCATAGTTTTGTGAGAGGCGTGCCTCGGACACAAGTAGAGCTGACTCCTGGGAGGCCGCAATTCGCTATTACCGATTTTGGGGGTGAATGTTTCTCTCAGGTCGGATATCGTTCGCAGTCGGTTGGTTGTTTCGGATCTTCAGGGGGTAGCCCATTCGTGCTATTTTCACCCTCCATGTTATACACCATCACATCATGACGACCTCCCATCCCCGCGATCCATTGCACGGCGTGACGCTGGAGACCATCGTGACCACCCTGGTCGAACGGCATGGGTGGGCGGAGCTCGGCCGTCGTCTGCCGGTGCGTTGTTTCCTCAACAATCCAAGC
Source organism: Nitrospira sp. (assembly GCA_037045225.1). Taxonomy (NCBI): domain Bacteria; kingdom Pseudomonadati; phylum Nitrospirota; class Nitrospiria; order Nitrospirales; family Nitrospiraceae; genus Nitrospira; species Nitrospira sp. The sequence goes on along the minus strand of JBAOHZ010000009.1, from coordinate 1,323,168 downwards.
GTCAAATCGAGTCTCACGTTTCTGCGCAAGACGCCGTGGGCGCGCGAGCGGGTGGAGGGGATGTATATCGCGGAGTTGCCCTGACCTTGAGCGGTCCGCTTCCCGTGGCTGCAGAACCTGGTTGCTTCAATCCAAACGTCCCGCGAACAAGGACATCACATCCACATGGCTCCGAATGCGACGATTTTCAAGGCCGTCCTCCACATCGCCGATGTGGACCGTCACTATTACGAGGACCATACGGTCACCCTCGCGCAGCATCCGTCGGAAACCGACGAACGGATGATGGTGCGTCTGCTGGCGTTTGTCCTGCACGCGCATGAGGCGCTGCAGTTCGGCCGCGGGTTGAGTACTGACGATGAACCTGCGCTCTGGCGCAAGGATCTGACGGGGCTCATCGAACTCTGGATCGAGGTAGGTCTGCCGGATGACAAGGCGCTCCGCCAGGCCTGCGGCCGCGCCAAGCAGGTGTGCGTCTATACCTATGGTGGTCGTCAAGCAGACCAGTGGTGGAAGGAAAATCTGGCTGCGCTTGGTCGGTTGAAAAATCTTACCGTGATGAACCTCTCGCAGGAGGGCAGCCGGGCATTGGCCGGGCTTGCGCAACGCAACATGGATTTGCATTGCACCGTTCAGGATGGGCAGTTGTTGATCGGTGACGGGACAAATGCCGTGCAGATTGAGCTGACGACCTTACAAGAATCCTCACTCGCCATGAAGCGTGAATCGTGAAGCGTATCTCGTTGTGGACAAGAGCGTATGGCGCATGGCGTGGGGGAGTATAAGCGTATAGCTGATGATGGGAGGATGAGGTCTGGGGCCCTGGCTCCACGCTCTCAGCAATCCACCATTCGTTCTTCGCTTCCGGCTCCTGCTATGAGCTATACGCCATAGGCTCTTTTCTTCGAACGAACGACGAGTTGTGGAGCATGACGGCATGAAGGAAAAGAAACGCATCTCCACCGACGGTGAGCCGGTTCAGTGGAACAGTCCGTTTGCGGCGTTGAAGAATCTTGAACTGCCGCCGACTCAACCGCGAGACAAGGCCGACCAATCCACTCCGGTTCCGCCAAGCCACGCGAAGAATCGCGGGCGGGTGGACATTATTCGGCAGACGGCGCATCGGGGTGGCAAGACAGTGACGGTCGTGACAGGATTTACCGGCATCGGCCAGGCCGAGAAGGAACAATTGGCTAGGGAGATGCAGAAGGCCTGTGGTGTCGGGGGGACGGTGAAGGAAGGGCGGATCGAAATTCAAGGTGATCAGCGCGAGGAGGTGTCGCGCATTCTGAAGAACGCCGGATTCCGGCCTGTGTTTGCCGGAGGGTGAGATCCCATGGCTGAGCCGCTCAAAAATAGTTTCGGGGCCGATGTGCCGCGCACCATCGGGCGCATGATTGCCGCCGTCTTTCCGCGATTCGATCAGCAGGGGTTTGTCAGGTCGTCACTGGACGGGTATGACGCGCTGGAGTTGATGCCACGCGCGTGGAAAATCGCCCATCAACTTCGCCGGTTCTTGCCGGACGACTATGAGCAGGCCGTCGAGATTCTTCTGGCGTCGCTCGATCAGAAGCCGGAGCGAACGGTTGCCCAGGGGATGGGCGGGTTCCTATTTCTCCCGCACGTGTTCTTTGTGGCGGAATACGGGCTGGAGCATTTTGAACTGTCTATGCGGGCGCAATATGTGCTGACGCAACGCTTCACCGCCGAATTCAGCATCCGCCGTTATCTCGAACGGCACCAGGCGGCGACGTTGGCCCGTCTCACGGAATGGTCGGCTGATGCCAGTGAGGACGTGCGCCGCCTCGTCTCGGAAGGCACGCGTCCCCGGTTGCCTTGGGCGCCGCGTTTGCGCGCGTTTCAGGCTGATCCTCGTCCGGTGCTCGCGTTGCTGGAGCGGCTCAAGGATGACCCGTCGCTGTACGTCCGTCGAAGCGTGGCCAATAACCTGAACGACATCGGCAAGGACCATCCCGTCCTGCTGGTGGAGACAGCGACGCGATGGATGGAGAACGCGACGGAGGAGCGCCGGTGGATCATCCGGCATGCGTTACGTTCGGCGGTGAAGCGAGGTGAATCAGGGGCGCTTGGACTGTTGGGATTCGGAGAGGCCGCACGTGTGTCGGTGGAGAAGGTGCACATTGCCCCGCAGCGGCCCACCATCGGATCCTCTGTGGCCATTGCCTGTGAGATTGCCAATCGTGCGTCGCTGGCGCAACGCCTCTTGGTGGATTTGCGGGTGCACTACGTCAAGGCCAACGGCGCGCAACGGCCAAAGGTATTCAAGTTGAAGCAGCTTCAATTGGCGCCGCGAGAAACGGCTCAGGTGGGGAAGACATTACTCCTCGCCCAATTGACGACGAGAACGCATTATCCCGGGCAGCATGCGGTAGACGTGTTGATCAATGGCCAGGCCTATCGGCTGGGGACATTTGAGCTGACGGAACACTAGGAGGTCTGGTCGCGCTTACCCGCTCGCGTGTTTCCGCGGATCAATCACCTGCCCCGTCATCGTGCCTTCCACACTGGCGAGATAACTGTGCGCGACCGTGTCGGCAGGCAGGCCGATCGACGGGTCCATGCCTCTGGCGATGAGTGTTTCCGTGACCCAGGGCGGGCTGACGACATTCACGCGCAGGCTTCGCGGCAGGTCGATGGCGGCGGCGCGAACAAATCCTTCCAGTCCGGCGTTGGCCATGCTGATCGCGCAGCTGCCTTTTATGGGTTCCTGGCTGAGCACGCCGCTGGTGAGGGTGAAGGATCCGTGGTTCGTCACAAATGGTCGACCGATGCGCACCAGATTCGACTGGCCCATCAATTTATTCTTCAGGCCGACGAAGTAATCGTCATACGTCAGATCATCCAGGCTCGCAAATTTGGCGATGCCGGCAGTACTCACGACGGCATCGCAGGTTCCGACTGCTTTGAAGAGGCTAGTGATGGAGTCCGGCGAAGCCAGATCAACCTGGAACGCCCCCCGCTTGTGCCCGACTACCACCACATCGTGTCGTGTGGACAGTCGCTTCACGACGGCGGATCCGATGGTGCCCGTTCCTCCGATGACAATCACTCGCATGCCGAACCTCCCTTGTTCACCTGTCGGCAGTGTAGCCATGGCGTTGTGCGCGGTGCAAGCGCTGCCGTTCACTCGGGACTATCGATGATGTATTGCGCTCTGGCCGAGGGGTCTGTCGCGGGTTGAATGTGTCGGCAGGGAGGAATATCCGCCTGCAGCCGTCGTAAGAGCACGGTAATTTTCATGTTGGACGGCACCTCGCAGAGCCACACGTGCATACCCGATTCGAGATCGTCGAAATGCCGCTGGACGGCAAACCCCGGCTTCTCCATGAAATAGGCGGAGAGAAATCCGTTGATGGCTTGTACGGTCCAGGGATGGTCTTTGATGTATCGATAGGTAAGTCGAAGCTCTACGAGCTGATTAACCGGTTCTGCATCCATGTGGGCGTCGCTCCTTACGGGTGATGGGGAGGCACTCTAGCAACTTCCCGGGCCATTTGGAACATTGAGACTGGTCTGAGGATCTGTGTATGGTACGGCTTGGAGGATTTCACGTCATGTTGACTGCCTACAATCAGGTCCCTGTTCCTTCGTTCATGTACGGGACCGCATGGAAAAAAGAGGCGACGGCGCCGTTGGTACGGCAGGCCGTGTCTGCGGGGTTTACGGCGATCGATACCGCCAATCAGTTGATCCATTACCAGGAGGCATTGGTCGGAGAGGCATTGCTGGAATTGGCGAAGCAGGGCACCTCGCGCGAGCGGCTGTTTATACAAACCAAGTTCACGCCGGTGAACGGCCAAGACCATCGCACGCCCTATGATGCGCAGGCCGATCTGACGACGCAGGTGAAGCAATCGTTCGACAGCTCGCTGACGCATCTTCATACCGATTATCTTGACTCCTATGTCTTGCACGGCCCCTATGGTCGACGCGGGCTGAGCGATGCGGATTGGGAGGTCTGGGCCGCCATCGAGGCCTTGTACGATGCGGGGAAGACGAAGCTGATCGGCATCAGCAATGTGACGGCGGATCAGCTCACGTTGCTCTGCGCGCGGGCGACGCATAAGCCGATGGTGGTGCAGAATCGCTGTTATGCGGCGCTGGGGTGGGACCGGGATGTGCGGGCGATCTGCCGGACTCACGGCATCATCTACCAGGGGTTCTCGTTGCTGACTGCCAATCAGGGGTTGTTCACCGATCCCGAGGTGCGGGCCATGGCCGCCAAGTATGGTATGGGGCTCGCGCAACTGGTGTTTCGATTCGCCATGCAGATCGGCATGTTGCCGCTGACCGGCACGACCGATCGGCAACATATGCAGGAGGATCTGCGTTCCGACCAGTTCACGATCGCGCCCGACGATCTCCAGCGATTGGAAGTCATCGGGATATAACGGAGTGCCTGTAGCGGCGGCGATCAGCCCGGCTCACGCGATCGCCGCAGAAACGGTGTTGTGCAACGATGGAAGGCCTGCATCAACTCGAAGTTATCATCATCTTGTTCGCGGTGGTGCTCGCGCTGACGACCCTCGCGCAGAAGGTCCATATTCCGTATCCGATCTTTCTGGTGTTGGGTGGTCTGACGCTGGGACTGGTGCCAGGGTTGCCCGCAGTGACATTCCATCCGGACCTCGTGTTCCTGGTCTTCCTGCCGCCGATCTTGTGGTCCGCCGCGTATTTCACGTCGTGGCGCGAGTTTCGCCAGAATCTCCGGCCGATTTCGCTTCTGGCGGTGGGATTGGTCCTGGCGACTTCCGCCGGGGTTGCGTTCGCGGCCCACACTCTCTTGCCTGGTATTGGATGGGCGGAGGCCATTGCGTTGGGCGCGATCGTCTCGCCGCCCGATGCGGTGTCCGCGACAGCCATTGGGAAGCGGCTGAGGATCCCGCGCCGGATCGTGAGTATCCTGGAGGGCGAAAGCCTCGTCAACGATGCCACGGCGTTAGTATTGTATCGGGCGGCCGTGGGCGCCGCGATGAGCGGTTCGTTTGCGCTCGGACATACGCTGTTCGAGTTTGTCTTTGCCGGGCTGGCTGGAGTGGTCATCGGCATTGGTGTCGCCTGGATCGTCAGGTGGGCACTCTCCGCCACGGAAGACGGGTTTACGCAGATCGGCGTGACCCTGTTGGCGCCGTATATCGCCTGGGTGTGCGGGGAGTTGGTGCATGCCTCTGCCGTGTTGGCTTGTGTGGCAGGGGGACTGTATATTCGTCAGTCGTTCAGCGGCGCGGTCTCCCCGGCCACCAGATTGCAGGCGCGCGCGGTGTGGGATCTCCTGATCTTTATCTTGAATGGAGTTATTTTTATCCTGATCGGCCTGCAACTGGACACGCTTCGCGACTCCATGTCGCCGGGCCAGTTTGGGCCGGTGCTCATCGCCGGGGCCTGGGTGAGCGCGACTGTTATTCTGGTGCGACTCCTGTGGGTGCCCGTGGCCGCTCTCATTCCCAGATGGTTGAGCGCGACCTTGCGGGAGCGTGATCCGATGCCTTCATGGTCGAGCTTGTTCCTGGTTTCCTGGACCGGCATGCGCGGCATCGTGACCCTTGCGGCTGCGTTAGCGCTTCCGGTGGCAACCAGCGCTGGTGCGCCGTTTCCATTTCGCGCTGAGATTATTTTGATCAGCTTCACCGTGATTCTCGCGACCTTGGTTGTGCAGGGCCTCTCGTTGCCGCCGATCATTCGGTTGTTGCAGCTCAGAGAAGACGGTGGGCTGGAACAGGAAGAAGCGCTGGCACGGGCACATGCGGCGACTGCGGCCCTGAATCGACTGGATCAAGTAGTCACAGAAAACTGGGTGTCGCTGGAGCAGGTGGAGCACCTGCGGCTGCAATATCTCCAACGGCTGGAGCGTCTCACCAAAGCCACTTTGGCAGAGGAGCCGCCTTCCAATTCAACCAGCGAATCCGTCCAGCGGCTGCAATTTGAAACCTTAGCGGCCGAGCGCATGACCCTGATCGGGCTTCGGGACAACGGCACGATCAGCGACGAAGTCCTTCATCGCTTAGAGCATGAACTCGATGTGGCGGCGCTCCACCTGGGTGTCGGCGAGTGCCGAATCGGAAAAGTCCACGCGTGAGTGGTGCCCCATTCATCGCATTCCCGTCCGGTACTCTCCGCTGTCGGTGAATCGTAATATCCCGACAGCGGACGCTCCACGGCTTGACGCGTGGGCCTGCTGCGGGTAGGTTCGCACGATGTCGATTCGTCTTGCCCAGGCACAACCGGCTGATGCCCCGCTCGTAGCCGATTTGGTCGGCGAGTTGTTGCGGGAGATTATGACAGCCATCGGAATGAAGGCCTTCGAATTCTCTCAGGTCGAGACCGAGGCGCGGGCACGGCGCTGGCTGGTAGACGAGACCTATACGGTGTTGTTGGCGTATCACGACGAGCAGGTTGCTGGTTTGCTGACCCTGTCGGAAAGTCGTGCGCTTTACGCGGAAGGCGTATTCGGGATCATTCCGGAATTGTATGTGCGTCCGGCGTTCCGTTCTCGCAGGGTGGGCGCAACACTCCTGGCAGACGCAAAAAATCTGGCTCACACAAAACAATGGACTAGGCTGGAGGTCACGACGCCTCCGCTTCCGCAGTTCGACCGGGCCCTGGCGTTTTATGAACGACAGGGATTCAGTATTACCGGTGGACGGAAGATGAAACTGTTCCTGTGATCCGGCCCGTTGTTCAGGACGAACGAACCGGTTTCGGCATCGGTGCGGCGGCTGCTGACGCAGTTCGGTCTGCGTGCCTCGCGGGCACCAAACCGTTTCGCTCATCGACCGGTTTGCCGGATTGCGCGTTGCTGGCCATCAAGTGGCATCTGGAGCAGGGACGACCGTTCTGGCACTGGGTGGTGTTCGGGCGAGAGAACGACCGGTCGTACGTGGTAGATTCCACCCCGACATTGAAGGCTCCCCTTCGGACCGACTTCGGGCGTATGAGGCCGGTATGGTTTCTTTCTGTGACGATGAAGAGGTAACGGGTGAAGATCGCGATTATCGGTGGAGGACCGGCGGGACTCATGGCGGCGGAGGCGGCGCTGGCGGGAGGCGCGCAAGTCGATCTCTACGATGCCATGGCCTCGGTCGGCCGTAAATTTCTGTTGGCCGGAAAGGGCGGGCTGAACTTGACCCATTCCGATCCACCCGAGGTGTTTCTCTCGCGTTATGGAGAGCGGGCGGCCAAGGTCGCCCCCTGGCTCAATGCGTTCGGTCCGGACGCGCTTCGCGCATGGACAAAGGAGTTGGGTGTCGAGACGTTTGTGGGCTCCTCCGGGCGGATCTTTCCCGCCGATATGAAAGCTGCGCCGCTACTGCGAGCCTGGCTTCGCCGGCTGCGTCAGGCCGGATTGACCATTCATGTCAGACATCGCTGGTGCGGCTGGGATGCACAAAAATCCCTTTGCTTTGAGACGCCGCAGGGAACCCAGTCCGTGGAGGCGGATGCGGTTATTCTGGCGCTGGGCGGCGGCAGTTGGCCCAAGCTCGGTTCGGATGGCGCCTGGGTGCCCCTGCTTGCCGGGCGTGACGTCCCGATTGCGCCGTTACAGCCGGCCAACTGCGGGTTCGACGTGGGATGGACGGAACATTTTCGGAGTAAGTTCGCCGGGCATCCGGTCAAGACCGTGGGGGTAGTGGCGAAATCGCCGACCGGCGCGGTGATGCGTCGCATGGGGGAGTTTGTGATTACAGAGACCGGTGTGGAAGGCGGCGTCATTTATGCCGTGGCACCCTATCTGCGCGATGAGATTCAGGCTACCGGCCGGGGCACGCTCCGGCTGGACCTCGCGCCCGATCGTGAGCTGCCGCGCCTCATCAAGGATCTTTCTCAGCCGCGCGGCAAAAAGACGATGGCCACACATTTGCAGCGGCGGGCGCACATTGATGGAGTGAAATCTGGCCTGCTACGAGAGCTCGTGTCGAAGGAAGATTTTGCGGACCCGACACGCCTGGCCGCGGCGATCAAATCCTTGCAGCTCACGCTGGCTGCCTCGCGTCCCTTGGAGGAGGCGATCAGCACTGCCGGTGGCGTGGAGTTTAAGGCCCTCGACAAGCGGCTGATGGTGCGTGCTCTGCCGGGGTTGTTTTGCGCGGGAGAGATGTTGGATTGGGAAGCGCCGACGGGCGGGTATCTGCTCACGGCCTGTTTCGCCAGCGGGCGGACAGCCGGTGCCGGGGCGGTTGCCTGGTTCAAGGAGCGTGCAGGGCGTGCCAAGGCATAACTCGACAAGCGGCGAGGGCCTCGCCCTGGTGGTTCCGGGCATCGGCAATTCCGGACCTGGTCATTGGCAAACCTTGTGGGAGCAGCGGCACCCCGGATGGCAGCGCGTGCAGCAGCGTGACTGGGATCGTCCGGTGTGTGCGGAATGGCTACACGGGCTGGATGCCGCTATGGCTCGTCTCTCCGCACCCCCTGTGTTAATCGCCCATAGCATGGGCTGCCTGCTCGTCGCACACTGGGCTCAATGGGCCTCGCGTCCGGTGCGTGCCGCCTTGCTGGTGGCGGTGCCTGATCCGGATGGGCCCATGTTTCCACCGGCGGCACAAGGCTTCCAGCCGGTTCCAGCAGAACCACTTCGCTTTCCCAGTCTGGTGGTGGCGAGCAGCGACGATCCGTTCGGGTCCGTTGCCTATGCGCGGCGTTGCGCGGCCGATTGGGGGAGTGACTTTGTTGAAGCCGGTACAATCGGTCACATTAATGCCGACAGTGGGCTTGGTGACTGGCCTGCAGGGCTTGTGTTGTTGGAGCGGCTGCTCAAGTTGTAGCGCGTGGTTCGACGGGTGTTTTCGTATCTCGTGAAACGTGAAGCGTATCTCGTCAGGACGAGGTACGAGAGACGAGATACGGAGGCTCGGGACGCTTCAGCCCGCATGTCGCTAGAGCAGGATCTGTCGATATTCCGGCGAGGCGAGGGTTCCTGCCTGCAGGTCCCAGTCGACGAGGAAGATAGCGGACCGTTCTGACGACAATGAGAGGAGCCGCTGCCCACCCTGCGCCACTACGCTCTCGGCTTTTCTGAAATCGAGCGTGCGATCGGCCCCGGTGCGGTTGCACACGAAGAGGGGCAGGCCGGTGTCTGTTGTGCACCGTTCCCACTCGCCGTTCGGTCCATGCAGTCCCGGTGCCCAGGCCGCGGACGAGACCAGCACCTGTGCACCCTTGGCCTTCAAACTATTGGCAATTCCCGGTGAGAATGCGTCGGCGCAGATGAGCATCCCGACGTTTCCAAGCGGCGTCATCGGGAAGACCGTCGTCTCTGTGCCGGGAGTCGACCAGGCCTCGGACCCGACGCGCAGCGCGTTGATTTTGCGATGTGAGCCTGCCAGGCGCCCGTCGGGGGTGATGGCGAAGACCGAGTTGTAGAGTCGGTTGGATTGCGGGTCACGCTCGGGATGTGACAGGAAGATCGCGACGCGTTTCCTGGCGGCGAACAGGCGGACCGTCTCCATCCAGGGGTCGGGTTGCGGGGCGATCCAATCCGTGCCGAGTGTATCGGCGAAGGTATAGCCGCTGACCGCAAGTTCAGGCGTGATGATCCAGCCGGCTCCGAGACACGCGGCTCGCGTGATCGCGTGCGTGAGCAGGTGGCGATTCTTCGCCAGCGCGCCTGGTATCGGAGCCAGATGTAAAAACGCGATGCGTAGAGAGGGTTTGGCCATCGGTCACTATGCAAGGCATAACAAGGCGAAAATGTGCCTGATGGTTCTGATGAGGCCGGACTGTAGCATACAGAGTCGCTGAGATCGACTCAGCACGACCGGCTCATCTCCGCAGCTTGTACCTGCCGGGCTGGTTGCGTACAGTGAGCAGATGGATAACCGTAGGCAATGGGCCAACCCTCAGCCACTCCATCCATGAGGAAGATCACAGGCCTCATCGCGTCGGGTCTGTTCCTGGTGGCGCTGGTGCTCATCGGCAGCCTCCTGGTCTTGCCCTGGCTACTCAATCGTTCGGCGATTGGGGAGGCACTGCTTCAAGAGTTTCAACAGCGCACGGGCCATGAGTTGTCGGTCGAGGCCTGGCATGTCCGGCTCTTTCCCTCCATCGGAGTGGAATTGCTGCAGGCGCAGCTGCACGCACCCGGTTCCACCACGCCGTTGTTGAGTGCCGACCGCCTGGAGATTGCGCTTCAATGGCTGCCGTTGCTGGAAGGGCGGGTTGTCGGCAAGGATCTGGTGATCAATCGGCCGCGGGTGACTGTCAGCCGGGAGGCCAACGGAACCTGGTCTCTCGATGGCTCTGCGCGGACGACTTCTCAAGGTGATTCGGCCCAACTCGTTCCGTTTTTACAGGTTGTGCAAAATCTGCTGTTGCTTGATGGAGTGATCACGGTCAGCGATGAGGCAGGTCTCAGTCCCACGGTCCCTCTTCAAATCATGGTGGCCCGAGGCACTCTGTCGACTGAGGTGATGGGCCGCTACGCGAAGCTGCAGGTGTCCGGTGAGATGCCGCAGGAGCGGGATCGGGCGGCCTTCACCTTCGACGGCTCGCTGACGCAGAATCACGAGGGCGGCGGGACACAAGCGGAGGGGGATGTTCGATTCCACCACATCAATGTCCGGCATGCCATTTCAGCGTGGGCAGGTCCGGGAGCGATTGCCGACGGCTTAGTGGGATCTGCGCAACTCAACGCGCACCTGCGATTGATCATCAGTGGCAGCGGCTATGAGTTGACCGCAGACGACTGGAGAGCCGAGCTGTCTGACCTGTCGATGCAGGGGACCGCAACCGTGGCCGGACAGAGAGGGGATCGGCCGCGTTATTCGGCCACGCTGTCCGCCGCGCCCTTCATGTTGACGCGCTTGTTCAGTCAGCTCCCCTCCGGCTGGATTTCGCCTCAGGTTCGCGCCCGGCTCGGGGAGTACGGCATCGATGGGCTGGTGACGATGCAGCGGTTGTCTGTCTCCGGCGAAGTTGGATCCGGCGCGCGTCCGAGTCTGAGTGGAAGCATTGGTCTGCGTGATGGCCGCGTGACGCTCAATCCTCAGTATCCTGTCGTTGAAGCCCTTTCAGGCAGTCTCTCCTTCGATGACGCACAGGTTCGTGTCACGGCGCTTCGCGCCGCCTGGGGTCCGTTTCGACTGGCGGGCGATGATCTGCTCATCACGCAATGGCTCAGCGATCCGCATGTCGACGTCAAGATTTCCGGAACCGGGCCCCTGACAGGATTGGTCGACGTCGCACGGCGAATCGAGGACGCCCCGCTTCTGCGCGAGGTGTTTTCCCGGATGCAGGAGGCGACTGGTGATGTCGAGACGGTCGCCCATGTGGTCGGGACGCCGGGTGGAAAGAACGGACTTTCACTGGTCGACGTCGATGTCAGACTCCACCACGCCGGTTTTCGCACGACCGTGCTTCCGCTCGATGTCCGGGAGGTGGAGGCGCACATCCATGCGTCGCCGACTCTGGTGAGCATTGAACAGCTGGGGGGGCAGGTCGGTCCTGCCGCGCTGGATGCCCGAGGGAACTTGACCTGGAGGAAAGGCAAGGTCTATTCCGATGTGAACGTGACCATGACCGCTGACGCCGATCACGTCTGGTCATGGATGGCGGAGGCTGTCGATCTCGGTTCCAGATCGGAAGTGGAGGGGACCGTCAGCATGCAGGCCGCCGTGACCGGGATGGTCGAGGAACCGCGCTTCGCGGGAACAATTCAACTCCAGTCGGCCGGGCTGCGCATACCGAGGATCTTCACCAAGCCGCTGCACGCACCCGCTTCCATCGAGTTTGATGGTCGTTTGTCAGGCGGCAGTCTCTTGATGATCCGGCAAGTCGGTCTTGTCTTGCCCCCTGTGAGAATTGTCGGTGACGGAACCCTCACGTTCTCGGAGGGCATGGTCTTTACCGCGAACGTCTCGTCCGGCGCGATATCCTTGAAGGAATTGCCGGTCGGGATCGCACTTGGATCGCTGAGGGCAGGAACGTTCAGCGCGAAATTGCATATGGAGGGTAAGGTACGAGAACGGGCTTCATGGCGGACATCCGGAGAAGTTCGATTCGAGCGCGGCGCGATTATGCTGGAGGCCTTGCAGGATCCGATTCGAGAAGCCTTCGTGACCCTGCGGTTCGATCAAGACAAGATTCAAATCTCGCGCATGACGTTTCATGTGGGTGCGAGCGACCTCCGGATCTCGGGATCCATCGCGCAGTGGGCGGAATCGCCGAAGGTACGTCTGGTCATTGAATCATCTCAAATCGACGTAGCCTCCTTCATTCCATCCCGCCAGACATCGTCCGCACCCGGCACGGATGGGTCCGGCGGAAAATCCTGGTGGTCGAATGGCAGACTCGACATGTTTCTTTTTGCCGATCATGTCTACTACAAGAAGTTCTTAGTCACGGGTCTTTCCAGCCGGGTCGTCTGGGATCATGGTCTGTTGACGGTTGAGCGGATCAGCGGCGATACGACTGAGGGGCATGTCGGCGGCCAAGTCAAGGTTCGGGCGAACGGACGGCGGGTGGAGCAGATCAGAGGCACGTTTCGTGCGAACGGGATCCCGGTTGATCACGTCCTGTCTCTGGTCCAAGAAGAACCCACGATATCGGGCTGGCTCACGACGTCGGGCAAGCTACAGACAGAATTTGAGGGCACGGGCCTCGCGCTGGACTCCATCACCAGTCCTCAACCGATCCAGGTGCTAGTCGAGGATGGACGAGTGTCTCACATGCCAGTGATCTCCACCTTGCTGTCAGTCATGAATCTGCCGGCGGTGCTTCAGGGGCAGGTAGATCTCGAGAAGGACGGTTTCCCGCTCGACCGGCTCAAGGTGGTATTTTCCATCAGTCACGGTGTGATCCTTGCCAAAGAACTCTTGCTCGACAGTCCCATCTTGAAGATCAGTGGGACGGGTCGTTACGACATCGTGGCGGATCGATTTGACATGGTGCTGGCGACCAGCCCTCTCGGGTCTTATTCCGCGGCGCTGAAACGCATTCCATTATTCGGCCAGCTGCTGGCCGGGGATCGGCAGGGATTCGATACCGCCATCTTTGAGCTGAAGGGCTCGGCGAACAATCCGGAACTACGGTATTTGCCCATGGAGTCTCTGATGACGGGCATGAAAGGCACCGCTCAGTTAGCCTTCGATGTGCTGGTCAATGCCATTACCCTGCCGCAGAAAGCCTACTCGATGGTCGAAGAAGAGATCACGAGGGGAGGGGACGAGGAGTTCTAAGCGGACGGAATGGAGTTGGGGACGCTCACTGAGAGACGTCGGCGTGAATCTGGAGATTGTTCTTCACTCGTTTCACCCCTTTCACCTGTCGAGCCAATTCGGCCGCTCTCGCCTTCCGTTCGGCCTTTTGAACCGTTCCTGTTAGGGTGACAGTTCCACCGTCGGTGGCCACAAGGATATCGCCGAGACCGCCTAGATGATCTTCCGCGAGCGTTGCGGCCACATTTGCGGAAATCACAGAGTTGCTCGGGGAATCCGAGAGGGCTGTACTGGCGGACGACGAACAGCCGGCCGAGAAGCACGACACAAGCAGCAGCGGGAGGAGTCGGTGAAATCGGGGCATGAAGTTCTCGGAGGTCTGGTTACGAGTGCGGGATGCGCAGCGATTGTTGCACAGCCACAAGGCCATTTTCCATGCAAGAGTGTATGATTGCGCGCGGCGCGCCGCGACGGGCATCTTGCGGCGGCGAGCCGGTTGGCGTGATGTGAGGGGATATGGCAGTGGCATCGGTCGATCTCTGTATTGTCGGGGCCGGAGCAGCCGGACTGGCGGCCGGTATCTTTGCGGCCGAGAACAACCCGCACCTGACCATTGAATTGTTGGACGGCGCGAAGACCATCGGCGCCAAGATCCTGGTGTCCGGCGGCGGCCGGTGCAATGTCACCCATGATGTGGTGACGCCGGATGATTTTTTCGGCACCCGCCATCTCGTCCGCAATGTGCTTGCCGCCTTCTCCGTCGAGGATACGATCAAGTGGTTTGCCTCACTCGGTGTCCCGCTCAAACGCGAGGAGACCGGCAAACTGTTTCCGGTGACCGACAAGGCACGCACAGTGCTCGATGCGCTGCTCGCCCGTAATCGGGCGCTCGGGGCGGTGCTTCGCTCTGGTCAGCGAGTCACCGATATCGTCCGTTTGGACAGTGGCGCGGCGCTGGAGAAGACCGATTCTGCCCGGTTCGTGATTCGTCACCAAGAAGGCGAAACGCTCGCCCGGCGCGTCATCCTGGCCACAGGTGGGCGGTCGCTGCCACGCACGGGGAGTGATGGATCGGGCTACGGACTTGCGCGACGCTTGGGACATCAGGTGACGCCGACCGTTCCAGCATTGGTGGCCTTAGTCCTCGACGAGCACTGTTTTCACCAGGGACTGTCTGGACTCTCGCAGGAGGTCGAGCTCCACACGTTGGTGCAGGGGAGACCGGTCGATCGGCGGACCGGCAGTCTGCTATGGACCCATTTCGGGATCAGCGGGCCGGTGGTGATGGATGCCAGTCGCTTCTGGTGTGCGGGTCGCGAACGAGGTGAGGCGGTCGAACTCTACGGAAACTTTTGGCCTGGGCACACGACGGAACAGGCGCGTGAGTGGATTCTGCATCATGCGGCGAAGCATCCACGGCGGTCGCTGCTGAAGCTGTTGGTGGAGTTGATCCCCGAGCGATGCGCCGAAGCCCTGTGCCGTCATGTCGACGGTGATCCACAACAGGCCTGCGCGCAGGTCTCACGCACCACTCGTGATCGTCTCCTGTCGGCCCTCACCCGATTCCGGTTTCCTGTCGTGCGCGATCGTGGGTGGAATTTTGCCGAGGTCACGGCGGGTGGGATTCCGTTGGAGGAGGTCAACTTCCGCACGATGGAGTCGAAGCTTGTTCCCGGCTTGCATCTGGTCGGCGAGGTGCTCGACTGCGACGGGCGGATCGGTGGATTCAATTTTCAGTGGGCTTGGGCGACCGGCCGGCTGGCCGGTCGAGCGGCGGCCGTGTCTCTCGGCGCCGGCAGCAGCGAGGCGAGACGGAACGGCGAGCAGGGTGAGTAGTCAGCGGGCCAGTCGGACCGCTGCGACGTATCGCTTTCGCCCTCACTTGATTTCATAACCCACGCCAAAAATGAGGGACTCGTCGAGTTTCACCCGTCCAGGCGCCGGTTGCGTGTTCAACCGAATGTCGTATTCCACATTGAAGAACAGATTCTTGTAGACCGTGATCCGAACCCCCTGGTCGGCATTGATACGGAATGCGTTGCCGGCATTGATGTCGTAGAAGCCTTCATGACGGTGGAAGAGTTTTACACGGTCCGGCCACAGTGCGTGTTCCCAACGCAGGCTCCATCGGCCTGACGGAGTTTGCGTGTTCGGACTGTTGGTGAAGTGCTCGCTGACATAGGCCAGACCGAGGGAGAGGGCGAGGGTGGTCCTGGCGCTTTCGTAAAATTGATAGCCCAAGCCGCTACCGATCGTGGACCGGAGTTGGAGGTTCTGCAGCGTGTCTTTTTCAAGCATGCCGAAGGATTCGATGAAGATCTGCTTGCTCAGGAAATAGTCGTGTTTCACGCTGGCTAACGAGTTTCTGGCCGTCAGTTGATCGCCGGCTTGCCCATAATTGTATTTGCCCTCGAGTAACAGTCGTTGTCGGTATGCCTGGATCGTGAAGCGCGCGGCGCTGTTGAAAGCTTTGGTGTTGGTGTTGCCGGAGGTGTGGTTACCGCCGACGGTGATGGTTCCGGTCAGTCGGAGTGGTTCGACATTGATGGCGGAGATATCGGCTAGGGGCACAGAACCCTCCGGCCCCAGTTCCCGGGCTTCACGCTGAGTTTGGGTGCCGTAGAGAAAATCGCGAAGCTCATGATGGGACTCGCCCGGCACCAGGATCTTCAACGGACCGTCGGATTTCAGGCGCTCGATTTTCCCCCAATCGATTTTTATCTCACCCCCGTAGTCCGTCTGCAGGGTGAGGACTCGCTCCTCCATTTTGACGATGGTGCCGGTCAGCCGATCTCCATTCTGGAGGTGTACTTCGTCGGCCCAGGAGGGCAGAGCGAGACAGAGCCCGATGCAGAATGCTGTCCACGGCCACAGCAGGGAGCGACTGATGATAATGCGGTGCATGGGGGTGAATCAGTAGGCGGACGGGTACGTCACTCGTGGCGAGAGTCGGATGGCCCGCTGTCTATCAATGGTCCAACCCTACTGGAGAGGTTGGTGGACTTGCAAGAGATAGGAAGACAAAAGAGCAGCCAAGGCCGGCCTACGGATGTCAGGAAGACTGTTGTGGCGCGTCTCTCGCGAACATCCCGCAGCTGGTTCTACAACGAGTGACGAACGAGGAAGACGGCCCTTTTGCGCATCCTCCGGCCGATTCTAGCGTCAACAGGGCACGCGAGTCGCTTGCGACCGCTTGTGCAAACACCGAGTGTCTCCGCCGCCTGTTAGAGGGGACGGAACTGCTAGTGGCCTCCGATGGGAAGGAATGAGATGGCGATGGAAATCGTGATGAGCACAATGATGATCCATTCCAGCACCTCCATTCGTTGAGTCGTCGCTCGGTCCGTCATTTTCCCGTAGATGCTTTCAAGGGTCTGGAGCTTTCTGATGATGCTGGCATCCCAGGCCTCCAGGTGAAAACGCTGCGAGGCCAATCGATAGACCCGGGCCAGATATTGATCGCCGAGTAGCTTTAAGGTGTTCGCCACGCGTTCGAAGAGCACGGCGCTGTCGACCTGCAATTGCCCGATGTGGGTGAGCGCCGCCTCGTGCGAGCCTGGCAGCCATGATTTCAAGCCGGTCTTCCGTGTGAGCGCGTCATACCCCTGGTCGAGTGCCGTATCCAGTTGCTCATCCAGGGCCCGCATTTCGAGCAGCTCGACATTCACAAACTCCAGTACCGCTCGCACATCATCCATGTCCTGTCCGAAGACGAGGGCCGCATTCCAGTCGATCACGGCGGTGTCGTCCCGACTGAAAGAAATTCGACAGGAGGTCGCTTCATGGATTTCCTGGTCCGAGAGCCGCGTGCGTTCGCTGCGAAGCACATGCGCAAACAACGGATCGTAGGGAACGCCGAGGGCTTGAATGGCCGAGGGCGTGCAGCGCTCAATGGAAAAGATCAGGTAGTCCTCGACCTCCTTCGATGTGGAGGGCCGCTCGACGGCCGGAAGGATGTCGCGCACCAGCTGATCCAGGCGGTGGCGTGATTCCGCCAGCAGCGTTTCATTTTCATAGAGCGATTCGCTCAAGCTCAGTAGTCCTTCAAATGGACCATCGATCGGAATGCGGTACATGACGGTGACCGCGCCGAAGTCGTACAGCATCACCTCCACGGTTTTGCTCGACCGGTAGTTGCCGAATGTCAGGGAGACGGTCTCCTGTGTCAGTCGAAGCGGCGCCGGGCGATATTCAAAATAGTGCGGGGCTCGAGCTTTGTGGCGGATGCGTCCTCGTTCTTTGATGGCCGTCACGTGCCGTTCCGCTTCATCGAGATTAATGGCTAGTCCAATGTCGTAGGCGAACAGGGCATAACAGGTTCCCTGTTCGATCGAGAGCGGAGGCGCATCGAGGGGGGCCATGAGGATTCTCCCGGAGGATTCTTATAATGATGGTCGATGTGTGCGCAGACTGCAAGCGGGCTGCGAGGCCGGCCAGGCGGCGGCTTGTCAGGAGCCAGGTTGGACGATCGCGACCATCGTACAGGCAAGGGATTACGGGAGGGTAAGGAGATGATCAAGTTCTCGTAAATCATGCACCGGTCGGTTGTGTCGATCAGTCGGAACCAGATAGGAGTGAAAAGACATGGCCACGATCAGAGCCGTCATCTTCGATTTCGACGGGGTGTTGTTCGACACCGAGCCGCTGCATTTCGAGATGTTTCGACAGGTGCTTCGAATGGAAGGGGTGACCCTTGCTCCGGACCGTTACCAGGCGCGCTATGTAGGCTTGACGGATCAGGCTTGCTTCCGCGCCGTGTTGACCGATTCCGGTTGGTCTGTCGTATCGGCCGAGACTCTCGATCGACTCGTGGCGTGCAAAACTAATCTCATGCAAGCAGCGCTGCGCAAGGCGTTGCCTGTTCTCCCCGGCGTGAGGGAATTTGTCGGAGCCGTGAGGGAGACCTGCCGTACCGCCATTGCGTCCGGCGCGGTGCGAGAGGAAATTGCCTTGTGTTTGGAGCTGGCCGGGATGACGTCGATGTTCGAGCATATCTCAGCCGCACAGGATGTTCGTCATGGCAAACCTGCCCCAGCGCTGTATCTGCATGCGCTCGACGGGTTGAACCGGCGCTCGCCGCTGAGGGCTCACGAATGCGTGGCGTTCGAAGATACGCCGCATGGAATCGAGGCGGCCCGCAAGGCCGGGATCCGCTGCGTCGGAGTGGCGACGACGCTGCCTGAGAGTCGACTTGAACAGGCCGATCTCGTCGTTCCGTCGCTGGACACGTTGTCCTTGAGCCAGGTGCTCGCTCAGCTCCCTCGCTGAATAGCACGAATGTCTTCACGGCGACGACATTGTTACACAACATTTCTCTTGGAATGAGGCGCTCGTAACAGACCGGCGGTAGGCTCAGCTTGTATCAGCTACGGATGCTGCAGGTGATCACCGGGAGGTTTCGCATGAGCCGAACGATGACGATCTCCTCAAACTGCCCCCTCCGCCCGGCCGAGCCTCGCCATGTGATCGAAAAAGAGGCGGTACAATTCCTCGCCAGTCTCCCAACCCCGCCGTTCTCCCATGCTGACATCACGGCTGGTTCAGAGAGTGAATTGCAAGCGGCCGTGCTCGGCCTCTCGGAAGATGTCGACCTGGCGCGCACGATTCATAACTCCAATTATCTCCACAATATTCGAGAACGGACGGCGGCCGGGGAGAGTCCCAGGATCGTCATCAAGCAACTGCAGGAGTTCCTGACGTCGCCGGATGCAACCGTCTGGGAAAATTCGTGGGTGCGGTTTCCCCGGCGGCTGTTAAACCGGACTGCCGATCAACTCTTCGAGGGCGATCTTGCGGCCGACAAGCGAGAGGTCAAGGGGCCGCTGCGGACTGACGCCCACCGGTATCTGCTGATGGAACAGGGTGAGGAATGGGTTCGTCTTCCGATCAGTTACCTCTTGAAGCTCACGTTGGCCCAGGTGATCGAAGAGTTTGAACGGGATGCGCCGCCGCTTGCCAGTGAGGGGCGCCGCCTGTTGAATCATTTCCTGAACGACAACAGTTCGCCCGAAACCTTCTCCTTCTTTGTTGCTCCGATGGAGCGGGCGCAGGGGATGGGGAGCGGGATTGCGCGGGAGACGGCGATTCGGTTTCTGCTGACGCATCTGTTGGTGTTGTATGCCAATCGGCAATTCGGCTTGCAGGAGAGCGGACAACAGGTCCTGGTCTATGCGTCACCCCATCCGCCGTTGCGGCAGCGCCGTCTCAACGGACTGGTATCCGATGCGTTTTATCGCGAATTGTTCATGAACCCCTGCTTGTCGGGATGGGAGCGCGGCGAGGAGAAGTCTCAGTACATGGGGCTCTGCCACGAGGTGCTGTCGCGCAGCCAACTGAACGCCGTCGTCCGGTTGAAAGACGCGGGCATCATCACGCGGAACCTCGTTGTATTGCCGGTGACCTCCAACATCAGTCTTGCCAATAACGGTACGCATCTCAGTTTGGGGAGTCGCATCCTCACGCAGGCGCTGCAATCCGGCGGGAAGACGTTCTCGGCGGCGCATGAAAAAGTCGTGGGCGACTTAGTGGTCAAGATCGTGGAGCATTTTCTGCCGCTCTTTGCCGGCACGTACAGTGCCGCGCCCTACCGCATGAACTTTCGCGATTTTCATCCGGAAACGGCATTGGGATTCTTACCGCACGAACTGGACTTTGCGCATTTACGAATGTTGTGGCGCCGGTGGAAGAAGAAAGCGGGTCTTTCGATCTTCGGCCGCTCCATCACACCGGTCGGCCCGTTGTGGGTGGATCGCGCCCTGAGTGCGCTCTTTCAGTTACGCGGCGACTTTCTCCCCGATTTCAGGTTGCTCGACTACTTGGTGTCTCTGCTGTCGACCGATCGGAGTCCGGCTCTCGACGGGATCCAGGGAAACGACCTCCGGCTCAAGCGCGATCTCGGGCAACTCGGGGTGTTCGACGAACGCATGTCGCTCTACTTGTTTTATAAATTGCGCGCAGAGTCGGTGATGGGATTTTCAGGATTTGAGGGACGGCAGTACAGTCTCTTCTCGAATCATCTGGACGATTTTGCCGATGCGGCCAGCTTGCAGGCGCTGGTGACGGCGCTGGCCTTTCGATATATCGCCGACGGCGCGGTGACGCATGACGATATTCCTGACGATCCGTTCACGGAAAGTGAACGACGGCAGTGCATGTTCGCCTCGGCCATCGGCATCGGGACCGTGAATGTGCGCGAAGCCGGGCCGAATCGATTTCTGGCGCGCATCGTGGCCAGAACGCAGAAGACGAGAGTCAGTCGCCGGTATGCAGGGCATCTGCGGGTCCGCGTCGATGACTATCGTCTGGCACTGCTGCAGACGCTTGAAGAAGACGGGGCCGAATTAGTCGAGGAGTTTCAGCTGGCGGATCATCTGGGCCGCTTGCGTGAGCGACTGTTGGCACCGGAGCGCTACAGCGCCGCCGGAAAGTTGACTCGAGGGATTTTGGATTCTATCGGTGCGGACAATCCCATGCAATTGTCCGGCGAGGAGTTTGGGCAGGCGGCAGAGGGGTATTACCGCCGTCAGTTGCGCACCGCGTATGTTCGAGAGGCGCTCGGCTGTGTTCGAGAGGATTTGCAGCCGATCGACGGGGGCGGATCCGATGGCGACAGGCGGGATCGCGGGCTAGCGACGGCGGTGATCGGTCCCCGCTCAGCGGTGGAGGTCCTTGCGGAAGCTGAAGAGGCCTTAGTGTCCGAGACGGCGGATTGCACGACGCTCCGTCATTGCCTGGCCCTCTGTCTGCTCACGATCAGCCGGGGCGGGGCGTCGTCACGCCGGCAGGATGGCCGGTCGCTCGCCTCATGATCGCGCCGCATCAGTATATCGAACGCGAAACCAGCCTGATCAGGACCGAGCGGTTCTGCGGCGATCGGTGGCTCAATTGGGCCTACCGCGCACTCTGGGAGGATGCGGACTGGTTGATGAAGGCCTTGACCTCGCAACGCACGACGCAGGTGTTGGGCTTCTTCAACTACGACCGGCCGTTTACCGCGACCCGGGCGGCGGTGTCGAAGTGCGCCCGGGCGTTGGAGATCGACCTGTCGGAATGCCTGGACCCTTACGATCGGTTGAATACACGGCGACGTCTTTTTCAACGGCGGTTGCGGTACTGGCAGGTGCGGCCGATGGCCGACGATCCACGGGCCATCGTGTCTCCGGCCGATGCCCGATTGCTTCTTGGCTCCTTTGCAGACGACTCCTCGCTGTTTCTCAAAGGGAAATTTTTCGACTACGACGAACTGCTTGGCCGTGACCGATCCCGATGGCGGCGGTTGTTTCAGCAGGGGGACTGGGCGATCTTCCGGCTGACGCCTGACAAGTATCACTACAACCACAGTCCGGTGTCGGGGAGAGTGCTGGACTGCTACGAAATTTCCGGCCGCTACCATTCCTGCAATCCCGGACCGGTGGTGGTGGCGGCCACGCCGTACTCGAAGAACAAGCGTGTGGTGACGATTATCGACACGGAGGTGCCGGGTGGGTCTCGCGTGGGGGTGGTGGCCATGATCGAGATCGTGGCGCTGATGATCGGCCACATCGATCAATGCTACTCCGCCGTCGCGTATGACGATCCCAGGCCCGTTCAGATCGGGATGATGATCGAACGAGGGCGTCCGAAAAGTCTCTACCGTCCGGGTAGCTCAACCGACGTGCTGTTGTTTGAGCCAGGCCGGGTGGCCTTTTGTGACGACCTTGTCCGGAATCGGTTTCGTTCCGGTGTGCAGAGCCGGTTTTCTCAAGGGTTTGGCCGGACCCTCGTCGAGACGGATGTGCGGGTGCGTTCGACGATCGGGTGGAAGCGCGACGGAGCTCCAGATGACCGTCAATAATGCGGCTGCCATGCTGTTGACCCTGCTGTATGCGGGGCTGTTCTGGTGGGCCTTTCGGGTCTTGCCGCGCGAAGGATGGCAGTTCCTGGCGACGGTCCCTCGATCACGGCGTCCGGACGGCCAGTGGACGGGCCTTAATCTGACGTATTACGGAGCGTTCACAGCCAGTGCGGTGCTGATCGCGGTGGCGTTCGTCATCGTGCTTCTGGGGAGCGTCGCGGTGTCGTTGGAATCCATCCTCTGTCTGTCCGTGATCATGCTTGGCGCTTGCGTACCGGCGGCGAAAATCCTGGCTCGGGTCATCGAAGGCAAAGCCAATACCTTGACGATCGGCGGCGCGTCTATGTTCGGGTTGTTTCTGGCGCCCTGGATCGTGGCGGCGATGAATACCGTGTTTCACGCGATGGGGGGGGCGGTCATACCGCTGCCCGCCGTGTTGGCGACTGTCGCGATTGCGTATGCGTTCGGGGAGGGGACGGGGCGTCTGGCTTGTCTCAGCTTCGGCTGTTGTTATGGAGCGCCTCTGAATCAGAGTCATCCCTGGCTGTCCAAATTGTTTGCGCAGCATCATGCGATGTTTGTCGGCCCCACCAGGAAGGCCGCCTACGAACGCAACCTGGAGGCCGTCCCGCTGGTACCGATTCAAGCGATGACCGCCGCCGTGTCTGTCGCAGCGGGCATGGCCGGGCTCTGGCTGTTCTTCAGTGGCCGGATGGTGGCGGCATTCGTGGTGACGGTAGTGGTCACGCAGGTGTGGCGCATCGGATCGGAATATGTGCGCGCCGACTATCGGGGCGAGGGAACGGTATCGTGGTACCAACTGCTTTCGGTTGCCGGCATCGTGTACGTCGTGATACTGGCTGCCTGGCTGGCGGACGTGCCGCACGTTTCGCCGGATCTGCCGCGCGGGATCCGGCTTCTGTGGCAACCCGGTGTGATTCTGTGTTTGCAGGGTTTGTGGCTCGGCATCTTTGTGTTCACCGGCCGAAGTCGGGTCACGACGGCAACTCTGTCTCTGCATGTCGTGAAGGATCAGATTTGATCGGCCGACGACCATCTAGGTCTCGGTTGGCGTCCGTCATCGGTCTGACGTGCTGGATGTTGAATGTTTCCGCGTGGGCGGAGCATGAGTCTCTGCCGTCGGACTACCCGGCCTCGCTGGAGCGGGAGGTGGCTGTTCTGCAATCGCAGATCGCCACAAGCGGGGAAACGGTACAACGGTTGATCGCAGGCGCCGGCTTGTATCTCGATATTGCCGATGACTTGTTCGAGGACGCGCCACAGAAACGTCTCGCCTATGAATCGGCAGCGGAGATGGCGAAGCGTGCCTTGCAACTCGAAGAGCCGAACGCCCAGGCACATTTTCTCTACGCGGCGGCACTGGGAAGCGCGGAGCGAATAAAAGGCCTCGCCAATGCCGGCCTGGTGTTGGGCGAAATCAAAGAGCATGTCCGTCGGGCGATCGAACTTGATCCGGACCACGCGCAGGCGCTCCAAATGATGGGTGGCCTTTGTGCGGAGTTGCCTTGGCTGTTGGGGGGACGCGAGAAGGAAGCCGAGTCGTACCTGCGGCGCGCCATTGCGGCTGATGGCCGCTATACCAATGCCCATCTCATTCTAGCCCGACTCCTCATCAAGCAGGGCCGACCGGCGGAAGCGCGTACACATCTCGACGCGGTGCTCCATGTCGAACACCCGCATTATCCGTATGCCTGGCAACGCAGATTTCGGCCGGAAGCGGAACGATTACTTAAGACCCTATCCCCTTAGGATGTTACCTGAACGTTCCTGCCTGGGTTTCAGCGTGATCGAACAACGCTAATTTACATTCGCTTAAGGGTTTCCTGAGCCTTCTGTCTACCCTCGCGGGGTAGCATTCCCCCTCATGGAGGAGATCGATATGTCCTGCACGCGCTGTTCCGGATTGGTTGTGAGCGATCAATACACTGGCTTGGAAGGGGAACTGACCATTCGGCGCTGTATCAATTGTGGCGCAGTGAGGGAGTCACGAATGGATGTGCAGCGAACCTGGCCGCCGCCCATGAAACGTAGGGAACCCCGCCTCAGGTGCGCCAGCCGTCGTCAGAATATTGAGCTGTCTCATAAAGGAACCTGATCCTGCACCGATCCTCAGCTCCCCTCTCATGATCGGGCACGTGGGTTACCCGCGTGCCCGATCATGTGCGGCGGGCTTGTCGGATGGGACTGTGCGTGGGCCGGGCAGAGACGTATAGAGGGAGTGAGCCTTTGTTATGCTTGGCGCATTTGTCTTAGATGAGGGGCGGGTCATCCAGACCCGGATCGACAACAGGACAGACCTGACTCGAAAAGATTTGATTTGGGTGGATTTGGCCTATCCGAGCCAGCAAGAGCGCGAGCTGGTGCACTCCGTATTTCCGCTCGAACTTCCCGAAGACGAAGAATTGCAGGATTTGGAGGCCAGTGCGCGGTATTACCAGGATCAACATGGCGTGCACATTCGTTCGACGTTCGTCCAGACAGTCGAGGATACGGCGGCGATTGTCACGATGTCCTTCAGCCTGCATCAAGGACGATTGTTAACCGTCCACGATGACGACTTGAGCGTATTAACGCTGTTTCGAATGCAAGCCCGATCAGGGCGACGGATGGTCAGTGATGCAGGGGACATATTGCTCGGTTGTTATGAACTCGGCGTGGAGCGGGACGCGGATGTCTTGGAGCAGATTTATGGAGCCTTGGATGAAGTCGGAGCCGTGGTTCTCAGCAGGAAGGAACACATCACGTCTCGAGTCATGCGCGAGAACGTTGAACGGATTGCCGCGCAAGAGGATCTGAATTCGAAAGTGCGGCTGGATTTGATCGACAACAGGAGAGCCCTCTCCTTTTTACTGCGGAGTCGTGTGCTGTCACCTGAACAAACGCAACGAGTCAAAGGCGTCTTGCGCGACATCGACTCCTTGACCGGGCACACGGGATTTATTTTTGACAAGATAAATTTCTTGATGGATGCCTTATTAGGCATGATCAACCTGGAGCAAAACAAAATTATCAAGATTTTTTCCATCGCGGCGGTGGTCTTTCTTCCTCCTACCCTGGTCGCCAGTATCTATGGAATGAATTTTGAGAATATGCCGGAAATAAAATGGGTATGGGGCTATCCTGCGGCCATTTTCTTCATGCTGATCGCCGGTGCCGCCCCTTATGTGTATTTCAGAAAGAAAGGCTGGTTGGACTGACGCCGGGGGGCCACGTGATGCAAGGCCTGAGTAGAATGCACGCCGCCAACGTAACCAGCGTAAGGGATAGTCCACGCATTGACTGATGGTCAGTCGGAATACCACTGAAGCAAAGGGGGATGAAGATGAAAGTCGATAAGGCCGTTGCGACTCTGCCGACCCGCTCTGCCTCGAACTGCTTGCATCGTCGTGTGCTCGAAAATGTCAGTGATTCTCACGGCAACAAAGCCGATACCTTACGGTGCTGTGAATGTGGCGCCTTTGTGGTCGTTCACATGCAACATCCTGAGCTTTCATGACGGTTGGGTGCTAGGGACCGGATTTCTCCTCCGGCGACCAAGCCGGTCTTCTATCCCTGGAAAGTGTTTTCGTTGCTGCTTGTCTATGGAGAAAGCTCGCGACCCGTCGAGCCAGGTCATCGCGTTTCGTCAGAAATTGGATGACGAGGATGAGCATGCACGCCGATAATTTTATATGAGGGTGTCTTCGTGACCAGCAAGCGCCGTTCCGCGATAGAGCCGCCGAAGAGCCCGCTCGCCAGGAGGCTCGAGATGCTCTACTCAGAGATCCTGGACCGAGTGGGGATGGCCGACTCTGACTTCCGGTCATGCAATCCTGACAGCGCCTGCAGTCGTGACAATTTGCTCGCGTATCTCGCGCTACGCGACCAGGATGTGCAAGACCTGCAGTTTGAGCTCGCCGATCGCGGCCTCTCTTCTTTGGGACGCCTCGAAGGAAGTGTCATGGCTAGCTTGCAACACGTCATGGGTTATGTCGGGGCCATGCCGCCTGAGACAACCCTGTCCCTCCCGGACCTCAATCGGGCCTCCTCCCTCTTGGCACAGCGCAGCCGAGCGCTTCTCGGTCGCCCCCGTGCCGCCAGAAGAACCAGGATTATGGTGACTCTGGATGCCACCATCATTCACCAGGCAGATCTGCTTGACCGATTGTTGCTTGAAGGGATGGATATCGCTCGAATCAATTGTGCTCACGATACTGAGCTTGAATGGGAACAGATCATCAAATCGATCCGATCTGCCGAGGACCGGCTGACGCAGGGTGAGCGGAGCGTGGGGCGACGGTGTCGGATCTTGATGGATTTGGCGGGTCCTAAGGTGCGCACAGGATCGCTGGAGTACGAGACACGTCCGCTAAAATTGGCGGTTCCAAAGGACGCGGCAGGACGGCCCAGTCGACTGCTTGAAGGTCACCTCGATAGCGCGGCTCGGTACACGGAATGGGTTCAACGACCGGGAAAGAGCCTCCAGTTTGTGATCGCAATACAGGCGCCGGGCAATTTGGACGGATTGCGTGTTGGCGAACCACTCCAATTTAAAGACGCCAGAAACCGCCCTCGTACGCTCTACGTGCTGGAGCGCATCAGCCCGACGCACATCCGAGTCGGCCTCGAGCGAACGGCGTATCTGCAGGAAGGGATCCTCCTGCGAGGAGAGGAAGGCCTGAACTTCACCGTTGGTCCCGTGGCACCGCAGCCAGTGGATCTCCGGGTACAGGCGAGAGATCGACTGCACTTGTACCGCAATCCCGAACAACCGGGCCACCTTGCCCGTGACGGTATGCCGGCCGGCATCAGCTGTACTCTCCCGGAAGCGTTGCTATCCGTGAAGACTGGAGACCGCGTCTACATCGATGACGGCAAAATCGCAGCATCCGTCGTAGCCGTCCACGAGCAGTACGTGGCTTTAGAAATCACAGCCCCATGCGGTATCCCGGCGCGTATCAAGTCCGACAAGGGGTTGAACTTTCCGGATTCGTCGCTGAATTTGCCGGCACTCACGGCGCGGGACCGAAAGGACCTGCCATTTGTCGTCGCGCAAGCGAATGCGGTCGGCCTCTCATTCGTCCATCGTCCGGAGGATGTGTACGATCTTCGTGATGCCTTGAAAAAGCTGGGAGTCCCCGACATGGGTATCGTGCTCAAGGTGGAGACGCAAGAGGCGGTGCACCACTTAGCGCAGTTGCTGGTTGCGGGTTTGGAGTTGCCTAGCGTCGGTGTCATGATCGCGCGCGGCGACTTGGCAGTCGAGGTCGGTTTTGAGCGTCTTGCGCGTGTTCAGGAGGATATTCTCTGTCTTTGCGAGGCGGCGCACATCCCGGTGATATGGGCCACGCAAGTGCTCGAGACCTTGGCCAAGAGCGGCCTGCCTGCGCGAGCGGAAATCACAGATGCAGCCATGGGCCACCGGGCAGAGTGTGTCATGCTCAACAAGGGAGAACATGTGCTCGATGCCGTGAAAACTCTCGCCCACCTGCTGCAGGCAGAAGAGCCACACCATGTGAAAAAACGAGAAGTCTTCCGGGAGATCACTCCTCAATTTGGAATATTCACTGACCCAAGTGCGCAATCCTCATGAGCCGGTGATTCGAACCGACCATGGCCAGGAGTTGTGTGGGCGCGCCATGCTGGCAGGGGCTCACGCGCACACCGTGAATGGATCTGCACCGAACATGACTCATACGTGCAAATCGTAAAAAGCCGCAGCAACCGTCTGGCGTCCGACGTCAGACCGCACTGTGTCACTCAGAGCAAACATAAATGCCCCCTTCCGGCGAATCTTGTAGTCACAGAGAGGATATCAATGAAGAATTCGCAAGAGAACGATAAATCCAACCGCACTGGACGAAAAGTCGGAGTTACAAAATCATCCGGGAAAGAAGGTCAGGATCCGCCACGCAAGCCAAAGACAAACAGTCACAAGCGCCCCGCGCCTCCTGAGGAATCGACATCTTCTCTTCCAAAAGGAATGCTGACGCAAGAGGAATTCAGGCTGCGCGTCTCCCGAAAGGCCTTTGAGCTGTACGAAAGGCGTCGAGCGATTACTGCTGTGGAGGATTGGATAGAGGCTGAGCGCCTGGTAAGAATGCAATTATTGAGTGAAGGACAGGCGGAGGGGTCTGTCTAGATATCAGGGCGCACTTCGACCAGAGGGCAGAATGCCAGGCGCAACGCCTTTCCCGGCTCATCCTCGAGCGCCTCCGAGACATCGTCGATGTTTCCCCCCACCTCTTCCTCGTCATCCAACTCTGGTTGCGGCGGTTCAGCCTAGAAGTTCGCCGCCTTTGCCAGCCGCCGATATTACAGACGTCACCGGTTTTGGATCGGGAACGACCGCAGCCGTTGCAACAGACGCCTTGGCCTTGGGCATCCCAGGTTTGGTGCTCTTCATCTTGGGTTTTGGTGCGGGCTTCGGAACAGATTTGACCGCCGGTTTCGCCTTGGCGGGACGCTGGTCCTTCGCCGCCACCTTTTTCTTGGCTAGTTCCGGGGCCAGCTTCTTGACGGTCTTTCTTGCCGTGCCCGATCCGGGCGCAACCGCCGCTTTTTTCGCCACCACTACTTTCTTTGCCGCTTCGGCTTTCCTTGTATTCCTTACTTTGTTCGTCGCGACTTTTTTCGCCCGCCTGGTCTTCGCGACAACGTCTTTCTTTTTCACGCTCTGCGTGCCATGCATCAGCCCGTTGAGTTTTTGAATATCCTCCGCCAGTTGTTCAAGGCGCTTCTCTATGCGGTCTAACCGTTCTTTGGTTTTCTTTTTCATACAATTCCCTCCATGCATTGTGATGGGTACGTTTCGCTGTTCGTGCAATTTTTAATACGATGGTGAAACAAGGCGCTTGCCTTGGCTGCTCTTGTGTGTTGAATCGTTGATTTATGGCGGTCATGTCAGCGAACTTGGTGTCCCAACTTGAGTCTCGTCGAAGCCAGTTTTCGAAGGCAGATGTACACCAGTGGCTTGGTGAGGAGGGGCGGGGCGGCAAAAGTCACCGTACAGATTTTCTGGGACGGCTCAAGTGGAACTGTGAAGGCTTGCCCCATGGTTCGGTTAAACAACATCATCAGTTCGTCATACTCTGCGCGGGTGAGTGCCACCCTCTGTTGATGGAGACAATGCACGGTGGAGGGTTGAGCTTGGGGTCGCTGTGCCTGCGTGTCGTTTGGCTGGCGGTCGATGATTGGCCTTGAGGCCAGGATGTTGGCCATTAACGGTACGAGTATATCGGGGCACTGCATGAGAGATGATGTCGGAGGCGCCATTTAGCGGGGCATTCTGGCAGGACTCCGCCCCACAAGCAACTGAGTGCAGTCGAAACGGGATCCATCATGACATGACCGGACGGGGACTACAGTCTCCACCGCTCGAACGGTTATCGGCCTTCCGTGCGAGCCACCCCCACCTTCCAACCTGTGTCCTCCTTCTCGTAAAGGCTTTTTGAGTGCACCCAAACCTCGCCGTAACATGACGTGAGTAGACTCTCAACACCATCATCATACACGGAGTGCCAGATGGCTGAATTGATCGATTTTTCCCTCCACCTCCTGTTTGGAGGGTTTGTGTTTTTGGGCATCGTCTACCTCTTGCGCGTCGTGTTCTTCTTGTCCTCGCACGAGTAGCCGCTTGCTGCCGAAGGACATCCGACGGTCGGCGAAAGATAAGCGCAGATGACCGTTGTGGCCCACCCGATTCCCTACGTCAGGCTTGAAACCGTTCAAGAGGCTGCGGCCGCATGTCCAGGATCATGCATCGTCATTAGTGACGCCCTCCCGTCAGAAATTGAACAGCTCTGTAGACGCGCCTTCTCTATCAACGCATGACCGCGTCGCGCTCAGCGTGGAAATTTGACCTCACGATTTCGAGACGATTATGCCTTCGTGAAGAATGAGTTACAGATACCGGAGGCGCTCTGTGGCATCTCCATTGCTTTGACAGTGTGTTGTCCGGCGGCACTTGGATTGTCATCTGTATCGAATTGGAGGGCGAAATGGTCACGATGATCGGAGTGGTGACGATGACGGCGTTAGTATGGGTACTCGTTGAGAGCCTGGCACGAGAGTGCGATTCGGAAAGGCGGCGGGTGACAATGGGATCGGAGGGGCGCCCAACTGGTACCCATACCGATGTTCTTGAAACTGTCGAAGAAGCGGCATAACCAAAAGAACCTCCGGCAGTTGGCCTGTGGTGCGGTTGTATTTCATCCAACAGCGAGATCCGTCGGGGTACGCGTTCATTAAAAGCTTGAATGGCAAGTGTAGGAATGTCTCAATAAGCGCTGGATTCTGACAGTGCAGGAACTGCAGCTCGTGATTGAAGCCTGGCGACAGGAAAGCAGTTAAGCCCTGACGCTCAGAACCAGTAGGGTTGTGACACTCCAGGAGTTCATCAGCACCTATCAAATGGACCCATCTGGCAACGGAACAACTTCTTTGGCTGTGGTGTAAGAACCGGTCGCCAAACAGTGAACCTATTGCTGCGGCCAAGTCGCACTGGATTATCTATCCGTTCGACGTGGGATCACGGTTCACATGCACGACCTTGGCCGGCGGGAAACCGTTGAAGTACGTGCTGCTGGCGGCACAGTACGCGCCCATGTTCTCGGCGTAAACCAGTTCGCCCCGATCCAGGTCAGGGAGCTGCTCGGCCAGGCTGATGGTATCGAGGGCGTCGCAAGTAGGGCCAAAGACGGCGCAGATCTGCGTGGGGTCTTTCCTGAAGCTTTTCAAGCGGTACCGGCAGTGGTCGAAGATCACGCCGCTGTAGGTGTGGTAGACGCCGTCATCGAGATAGTAGCAGAGCTTGCCGCCACGGACAGCCTTGCCGATGATTTGTGCGACGGCGGTGGCAGCAGAGGCGACCAGGAAGCGCCCCGGCTCGGCCAGAATCTCAATTGGCTCGGGGAAAAGGCGGTCCAGTTCGGCATTGATTGTTTTGGCCAGGCTCTTGAAGGCAGGAACGGAGTCATCGTAGTGAGCAGGGAAACCGCCACCGATGTCGAGCAGCTTAAGATCGAAGCCGCGGTCTTTGGCCTCAGAGAAGATGCCGGCGGCCAGGTGCAAAGCCTGGATGTAGTTTTGCACGTTCGTGCATTGGCTGCCGACATGAAAACTCAGTCCCTCAACCTGGAGTTTGTTGTTGTGAGCAAAAGCGATCAGGTCCACGGCCTCGCCCGGCAAGGCGCCGAACTTGCTCGACAGCTCTACCATCGAGCCAGTGTTGGGCACGCCCAACCGTAACACGAGACCAGAGTGGGGGGCGTAGCGGGCGATCTTGAGCACCTCCTCGTGGTTGTCGTAGGTGATCAATGGTTTGTATTGATCCAACTGCGTGAGCGTCTCGACGGCTTTGATCGGATTGGCATAGATGATGCGATCCCAAATGAAGTCCTGCCGCTCCTGCGCCGGCAGGTGCTTGATCTTCTCGTGCACGATCAAGAACTCGGCCATGCTGGCGACGTCGAAGCTGGCCCCCACGTCGTAGAACGTCTGCACGATGGCCGGATCGCTGTTCGCCTTGACCGCATAATAGACCTGCACGCGCGGCAGGTGCTTACGGAACTGCTCGTAGTTCTCTCGCAGCACTTTATGGTCCACCACGACCAGCGGGGTGTTATGCATCTTGGCTAGTTGAAGCAGCGTCTTTTGGTCCACGGATCCCCCTTTAGTTTGCGATATCCTCTGACATCTGCGGCACAACATGTCTCAGATGGATCAATCTCGTACTGGCGGATTTAGTCGCCTTCCATAATCAGAAAATTTTTGAACTGCCAGGGGTCGGACCTGTCGAGTTCGGGCTGGTTGTAGCCGCGGAAGAAGTTGGAGTAGTGTTTCAGCGGGTTCCAGTCTGTGGGCGCGGAGATGAACTTCCCCAAGTAGGGCTTGCTGACTTTGAGCACATAGTCGTGGGGCAGGTTATCGGGCACGCACAACCCCCGGCGTGGGTTCTCAAGCATCCACAGGCAGGCAGCAACGACGGAGATGGCCACCTGCATGGTGGTGGCGTTCTGGTGCGGCACCAGACGACGCGCCTCTTCAATGTCGAGGTGGGAGCCGCACCACCATGATTGGTACGGGTGGCCCATCACCAGAACGCCCAGAATGTCAGCCCCGCTGATAATTTCGTCGGTCATAATACGGATACGCGGTTGCAGCCTGTAGTCGGCGCCCCGTAGCTCGTGGAGGGACGCGATAGCGCAATCGCAGGGGCAATAGGCGTAGTGGACCGTGGGTCGGTAGATGGCCTTGTCGCCTTCCCAAACGGTCAGCTTCTCGGTAATGCTGAACGCTTCTCCGTGGCGGACGACCATACCGATAATGTTGTGGTCCGGCGGCACCCAGCTCGCCACGAACGTGTTCATGCCCATCCGCGCCAGGCAGATCTGGCTCTTTGGCCCGTCTGGGTGTTCGTAGGCGAAGGGAGGCAGCTGTTTTTCATGGGTACCCCAGCCCATCTCGGCCGTGGTCGTCCCCTCTTCGCGAAAACCCTCGACGCTCCACGTATTGACGAACTCGTTCACCTGTTTTGGCTGATCAGTGATCTGCGTGTCGCGCTCGCTACAATGAATCACCTTGACGCCGAGCTGGTGGGCCAGGTGGTTGAACTCCTGCGCTTGGGCGTGGTGGGCGATCTTCTCCGCCTGTGTGTCGCTGAACTTCTTGTCCGCCAGAGCCTGCCGGGCGATGTCCAAAAGGGCCTGCTTGGTGAAATGGCTGATCAGACCCGGGTTCGCCCCGTGTTCGACCACCGCCGTCGGCCCCGGTTCGCTCCATTTGGCCATCATCTTCCGCAGATTCATGTGCCGCCAGTACAGTGTCCGCTCAGTCGGGTGCTTGTCGTCTGCCCCGCCGTAGGGGTCCCAGAGCTCCACCGATGTGTTGACATACAGCACGCCTCGGTCGTGGCACCACTGGACGATTTCACAGCAATCGATGTTCCATGCCAGGTCGATGATGAGGTCCCCCACCGAAGCGTGTTGGCCGAGTAGCGTGCCCAGATTCTCCGGCGTCACGCGATCCTTGACAAAGGTCACACCTTGCTTGATCCAAGGTTGCAAAGCCGCCTCGTTGGGCTCAAAGTCTACGATCGTTATGAGTTTGGGATTGACGCTGATGTGCTTCAGCAAAATCGGCAACGCGCATCGCGCGACAGCCCCAAAACCGACGAACAAGATGCGATTCGGAAATGCCAGCATCTGTGAACCTCCCCATCTCAGAATCTGTGGATATCGAGCACTGCGTCGGGTGCCAGCGATCATACGCTCCGACAATCATGGCCTCCCTGTTCAGGAGGGGACGTACTGTAGGGCAGTGAAGAAAATTTTTCCTTTCAATGGTGTTAATAAATGGAAAACTTATTCCTCTTTGACCGCTTCCTGGGGCGTTCAGACCACACGGCCATTCATGCCGATACCGCGCCGCGACGGCGACCCGTTACCGAGTCACGTCTATCTCCTAGTCTGGCTGGCTTCACGGTTGCAGCGCTCATTGCCATCTCTCTTCAGTGCCTCCAAGCTGCGGCAGTTTGTGGGGATTGATCTGGGCCGCGAGCCCGTATCCGATGAGACTACGATGTGCAAGTTTCGCCATCTGCCGGAAATCCACCAGCCGGGCGAACCTCTCTGTGCGCAGATCGGGGAGTATCTGGCGAAGCAGGGCCTGCAGGTGAGCCAAGGGACCATACCGCGGGCTGGCGAAATACCCACTGGCTGTTCATCAGCTGCGGATTGACGAATCTGCGCGTGGCTGGACAGCGCCGGTTGGCGTCGGTCTAGCGGGGGTGTGTGCGAACGAGGTGACGGGCGGCCAGATCGCGGGCGAATCCAGACCAAGACGCTCCCGAACCAGTGTAGTCCTTTCGGATAGCCCCTGTTGACCACCCTAGGAACTGATTGCCCGGCGCAAATGCGAATTCTAGGACCTTCCCTACGTGACTTGATGCCTGCACTGTTGTGCTGAGGATTTGGCTGGGGGCCTATGACGTGGCCGAAGGTTTGAGCCCTCTAGCGGGACAGGAGCGTTTCTATAGATGGAACTATCAACAGTTCAATGGAAGAGATCGGCATTCGACCGCAAGGAGTTCGACTGGCACAGTATCGCGAGGGACATAGCCGAA
The DNA here is from genome assembly GCA_037045225.1 of Nitrospira sp. Classification (NCBI taxonomy): domain Bacteria; kingdom Pseudomonadati; phylum Nitrospirota; class Nitrospiria; order Nitrospirales; family Nitrospiraceae; genus Nitrospira; species Nitrospira sp. The sequence goes on along the minus strand of JBAOHZ010000009.1, from coordinate 1,289,042 downwards.
GAGTGCTCCTGCTTTGTATCCGATGTCGAAGAGATGCTGAACCAAGAAAGACATCAGATTGAGCAAGAGACAGAGAGCAAAGCCTTCATTCCAGTCTTGCCATCAAGCAGGGCCGCCTGGCGGCGGCCCCTGTCCATCTCGACGCCGTACTCCCTATCGAGCACCCGCATTATCCCTACGCCTGGAGGCGCAGATTCCGTCCCGAAGCGGAACGATTGCCCAAGGCGTTTCCCTCTCCCGATTGATGCCGAGCGGTCGGTTCGCATGATGGCCTCGTCGTCGAGTGAGGGGGCACAGTGCTTCAGGAACGGCAGCGCTGGCTATGTGAGATGTCGAAATATCCAAAACAGCGATCCGGACAGGACGATGGACGCCGGGAGGGTCATGACCCAGGCGAGTGCAAGATTCCGAACCGTCTGCCACTGCAAACCCGACCGATTGGCCGCCATGGTGCCTGCGACGCCGGAGGACAAGACTTGTGTTGTGCTGACAGGCAGGCCGAAGAAATCTGCTGCGCCGATGGTCGTCATGGCAACCAACTCTGCGCTGGCGCCCTGACCGTAGGACAGGTGCGTTTTTCCGATCTTTTCTCCGACGGTCACCACAATGCGTTTCCATCCGATCATGGTGCCCAGCCCCAGCGCGATAGCCACGGCAGCTTTGACCCATACAGGGATGTATTTGGTGGCATCATCCAGCATGGATTTATAGTGGAGCAACGTGTCCCTGTCCGATTTTGAAAAGGCCGGTTCGCGGCTTTTGTCCATCCAACGCAGAGATTCCCCCAGCAGGTACATGTCGTTGCGCACATTGGAGGTCTGTTCCGTCGGGATCTGGGCGACGGTGGCATAGGAGGCAATCTGTGTGCGAACAATGCCGCTTAACGCGCGAAGAGCCGGTAATGTGTCGGGGCGAATCTCGTGGGTGCGAAGGTACTCTGCGATGGTCCGCCGTGGGTCCGTCGGAGTGATGGTGGTTGTGCTGTGGCGCTGGAATACGGCTTCCGATTTGCTCGACGCTTCCACGAAGGTGGGTGTGTATGAAATGTCCACGGTGCGATTGAGCGCATAGACGGTCGGCACGGTCCCGATGAGGATCAACATGATAAGACCCATGCCCTTTTGCCCGTCATTGGACCCGTGGGCAAAGCTGACACCTGTGCAGGTGAAAATGAGCAGACTCCGTATCCATAGGGGTGGTGGTGTCTTGCCGCGCGGCGGTTTGTACAACTTCTCGACAGGGATGGCCTTCATGGCGAGCAAGAGGAGGAACGCGGCGGCAGAGAATCCGATCAGCGGGGAAAATAAGAGGGACTTGCCCACGTTGAGGGCCTGGGTCCAATCGACGCCGCTGGTATTCGTGCCGCCGGCCGCCATCAGCTGGTTGGTCAAACCAACGCCGATCACGGAGCCGATCAGAGCATGCGAACTGGAAGAAGGGAGCCCCAAATACCAGGTCCCCAGGTTCCAGAGAATGGCGGCGATCAGCAACGCAAACACCATGGCAAATCCCGCCCCGGCGCTCACCTGGAGAATCAGCTCGACCGGCAGCAGGGCGACGATTCCAAATGCGACAGCCCCGGATGCGAGCATGACGCCGATAAAATTCCAGATGCCGGACCAGGCCACGGCGAGATGCGGCGGCATAGAATGCGTATAGATGACGGTTGCGACGGCGTTCGCCGTGTCATGAAACCCGTTGACGAATTCAAAACCCAGCGCGATCAGGAGCGCAAATCCGAGTAGAACGAACGGCCAGGTCGAAGAGGTGCGAACGTCGGACAAGTCTGAGGTCAGCTCGCCGGCGACATAGATCCCGCCGATGGTGAGCAGAAGCAAGATGAGGAAAAGGCCGATTTGCGACGTTCCGCCTTCGAGGGTCGGCTCGAATGAATCGACGACGGCGGTTTCGACGGGGGGCGGTGTCATGCAGGAGTCCTTTCTGCGGAGAGCCGAGGCCGAACCATGAACGGACTGGGAGTCTGGCAGGGTATCGTTACATGTCGCTGCAAGCCGGATTAAGATCGGGTTAACTATGGGAGAGGGACCCTCGCCTCCAAGCAACGGTTTGTTTTATCATCCAGCGAGAGCGAACCGGGGGGGGACGATGAATAGATGGCAAATGGGGCGGTGTGTGTTGATCGGTGCGATTGTGATGGTCGTCTCGGGGGCCGGCTGCGGTAGTTCGGCAAAACTCATGTCCGGACTCAGCATCGAGGAATTGAAACCGGTACCCGGCATCCTGCCCAGTGCGAGGCTTGTGAAAGGCACCATCCACAGTTTCTCCGGCGATCGCGTGGAGGTTGAGACTGGGGAACCGGCTCCGCGCTACCTGTCGCTCGAAGCCGGCGGAGACGAGGCGCGTGGACTGCAGCCTGGAGGGGCCGTGGAGATCATGGTCAACGATCGTGATGAGATTGTGGCCTACCAGCGAACTGCGGATCAGCCGCCTACGAAAATTTTCCGTGGCTCGCTGGGGAGAGCGTTCAACCCTGAGAAGGAACGGGTGACGATTCGTCTCGATACGGGGCGGGATGTGGGGTTCTATGCGCGCACGGTCGCTATGGAAAAGTTGGCGGCCCTTGAGGTCGGCGAGACCGCCGATTTTGCCGTCGATCGAGCCTATCTGCTCGTCGATGTGTTTTCGCTAGGGAAGCCCCGTGAGCTGGCCCGTGGGTCCTCACCGCGCGCACCGCAATATCGTCTGGATGGGGCATTCGTGACCATTGGTGACGGGCACATGCGTCTGAGAATGAAGATCGATGACATTCAATCGTTTCCGGTGCGTTCGCTGCTGCAGCCGGCCATTGAGCAGTTAGCTCCCAATGAGTTGGTGTCGGTGTATCTCGATGCGCAGGGACAGGTCGTGGACATGGTCAGGAAGAGCGGGCACTGAGCGCCGTCAACGGCGCGTGGGAAGGTCGATGATTCGGGTAATCAACCAGTCATTGAGGCGATCCGGCAAGAGCAGTGCCAGATAGGCGCGGATGGCGGCATCCGAGCCAACGAGATAACGCGTTTTGGGCCACCTCGCGCGCAAAGCATGGGCCACAGCCGTAGCCACCACGCTGGCCGGTTGTGCCTGTTCCCCGGCCGCAGTGGCGGCTTCCTTCACCCGGGTGAAGCCTTGCTGGTACATACCTTTGAGGTCCTGACTCCAGGCTGCGTCCCAGGCATCGACTTCTCTTCTGGTCTTTCCCCAAATAGGTGTGGCAATCGCACCGGGTGCGATGAGTGCGACGCGGATGCCCCAGGGCTGGAGCTCCAGGCGCAAGGCATCGGTGATCGCTTCCAGGGCATGTTTCGATGCGGCATACGGGGCCATGAACGGCATGGAGGCTCGTCCGGCGATGGAGCCCATGTTGATGATGCGTCCTCGTCCCGCGCGGATCAACGGCAGAAACGTTTGGGTGACTGCGATCAGGCCGAACACATTCACCTCAAATTGCCGCCGCCAGGCTGCGAGGGGTAACAGTTCGATTGGGCCGGCAACGCCGATGCCCGCATTATTGACGAGGCCGACGAGACCACGGTCTCCCACCATGGCGGCGACGGTATGACTGGCTGCCGAAATCGAGGCCGGATCGGTGACATCGAGGCGAATCGGCATGAGGCGCGGTCCGGCTTGTTGCTGAAGCCGTTCCCCGTCGGCGGCCTGACGCACGCCCGCGAAGACGCGGTATCCCAGTTTGTCGAGTGCCAGTGCGCAAGCGGCCCCGATGCCGGTTGAGGCGCCGGTGATGACGACGGAGTCGGACTGAGGCGCCGGTGACCACCAATTCAACATCAGCAGGATCTTCCTCTCGGCTGGTCGCGTACCCTATCATAAATTACGGCGTGACCCTACTCCCGGTTTTATCCCGGAGAAGGGGGTTGGGGGCAGGTTTGATGCGGGTGTGAGTATTTGGTCTGGAGAATCGGGCGGGCGCGACGGGTAGATCGTTCGTTTAGGGCTCGTCGCGGAAAGGGGGAGACATGCGGAGAACAAGGTGGAGTCGTGGAGTCATCGTGTTGCTGCTGCTCGGTACGTTCGGCTGTGTCGATACGCAAATCGGTCGCTCGGACACTGCCGGTGTGTATGGGGCTGGTGAGGCCGTGACGGTTCAACCTCGGGAAATCGAGGAGGTGCTGTACAACCCCGGCATGGGCTTTGCCGATTTCCATTTTGGATTCGGGCACCCGCCGACCGCCGAGGAGTATCCGCACACAACCGTGGCTTATTTTCGTTGGCCGTGGGCAGAGCTGGAGCCAGCCGAAGGTCAGTACAACTTTGCCCTCGTCGACCGGGTGATCGAGCAGGCCAAGGCCAAGGGGGAGACACTCGCGATCCGCATCGTATCTGAGTACAAGACCGGCACGCCGCAGTGGCTGCTCGATAAGGGGATCAGGAGTGTGAAAGAGACGGACGGAATTTTCCCGGACTATAACCATCCCATTTTTCTCGACTACCATGAACGGCTCATCCGCGCGTTTGGGGAGCGCTATGGCCGATCAGTCGATATCGACCATGTGGACATCGGTTCCGTCGGATGCTGGGGTGAGTGGAATACGGCTTGTTGCGTCGGTGTGGAAGTGCAATGCAAAGAGTTCTATCCGACGGAGGCGAACCAGATTGCGATTACGGACTGGTACCTGAAGTATTTTGCCGGCACCCCATTGGTGATGCTCCACGGAGGACAACTGAAATATGCGGCATCGCGCGGGGCCGGGTGGCGAGCAGACTGTTTCGGTGACTACGGCTATTTCAGTCCTGACTGGAATCATATGGAACATGCCTACCTTCCGGTCCTCGAAGAGGCGGTCATTGCGAATGCCTGGAAACGTGGACCGGTGCAGATGGAGGTCTGCGGGTACATTCACGAGTGGTACGATCGTGGGTTTGATCTCGACCGTATTCTGGCTCAGGGGTTGGAGTGGCATGTCTCGGTGCTGAATGCGAAATCGAAGCCCGTGCCTGCCGCCTGGCGACCGCGGTTCAATGAATTTCTGAAACGGATCGGGTATCGCTTCGTCCTGCGCGAACTGACGCATACAGCGGAGAGTCATCCCGGCGGGCCGCTCGTCCTTCAGTCGCGTTGGGAGAATAAGGGGGTGGCGCCGATCTATCACGCCTGGCCGTTGGCCTATCGGCTACGATCGAGCTCGGATCAGGTCGTGGCGCAGTGGACCAGTTCCGTGGATCTGAAGCAATGGCTGCCGGGACCTTCGCCCCGGGTGGAAGATCGGGTGGTGGTGCCGGAGACCATTCCGGTCGGCTCGTATCACCTGGATGTGGCCATCCTCTCCGAGGATGCCCGTTCCGCCCATGTCGAGTTGGCCATTGAGGGGAAACGGACGGATCGGTGGTATGCGGTGTCACGCGTGGAGATTCGATAAGACTTCGATGTGTATTCAGGAAGGACGGTCGGTGTGGATGAGGCGAAGCAGGATTGTATGGCGGTCTATGAGCGCTTCTGGGGAGTGGTGTTATGCGACCATCGTCGGCTCGATCGGCTGAAGCTGGAGGATCGTATCCACCCGGTTTCCCTTCCCTCGGTACTCGATCCGGTCGAAGCTCAGTTTGTTGGCCATGGCGATTCCACGGCCATGGGTATCGGCGGCCCGTTCAGGGTCAAAATCTAAGTACTTTTGCCAATCAAACCCGTTGCCTTGATCGGTGATTTGTAACGAGATCAGGCCCGGCCGGCGGTAAAAATTCGCGGTGGCCACACGGGTGGAGTAGGGGGCCTCGTTCAAGCGGCGGGCGATTTCCTTCTCGAGGTTGTCTTCCTCGAGGAGGCGCGTTTTTTGCGCGTAGCCGATATTTAAGTTGCCATGTTCGACGGCATTCAAGGCCAGCTCGAGAATGCCGGTGACCACCCGGGTGGGATCAGGATAGGCATGCGCTATCAGCATGGCCAGATTTTTCGCTTCGTCCGGTGTCTTGAACGTGAAGACGCCCGAGTCCAGCAGGTGCATAGCCGTCGTCGTCCGGTGAAGATCCTGGCGCAATTCCAGGTAGTTGCTGTGATCTCGGATGGCCGCGTCGACGATGGCTTGCAGG